>NZ_CVTP01000021.1:0-365088 GCF_900005865.1 Pseudomonas sp. 58 R 12 | reverse complement strand
CCCGCCGTGAAGCCGCCGCCGCCGCCGCCCGTTGGCGCGCCGGCCAGCCCTTGAGCGTGTTCGATGGCGTGCCGCTGGCCTGGAAAGACCTGTTCGATGTGGCTGGCAGCACCACCACTGCTGGCGCCGCCTATCGCCGCAATGCGCCTGCCGCTTTGCTCGACGCGCCCACTGTGGGCCTGTTGTGTCGCGCCGGGATGGTCAGTGTGGGCAAGACCAACCTCAGCGAATTGGCCTACTCAGGCTTGGGCCTGAACCCGCATTTCGGCACGCCGCACAACCCCCATGGCACTGATCAACCCCGTATTCCTGGCGGTTCGTCGTCCGGTTCGGCAGTGGCCGTTGCGGCCGGGATCGTTCCCATCGCCATGGGCACCGACACCGCCGGGTCGATCCGCATCCCGTCGGCGTTCAACGGCCTGGTCGGTTATCGCAGCAGCAGCCGACGCTACAGCCGCGATGGCGTATTCCCCCTGGCCCACACCCTCGACAGCCTCGGCCCGCTGACCCGCAGTGTGCGCGACGCCTTGGCCATCGACGATTTGCTGCATGGGCGCACTCAAACCCACCGCGCCCGCAGCCTCAAGGGCCAACGCTTCGTATTGGCGCAACAGGATGTCGAGCCTGCTGTGCGCAACAACCTGCTGCGTGCAGTCGAGCAACTCAAGGCCCAAGGTGCGCTGATCGAAGAGCGCGAATGCCCGACCTTCCAGGCCACCCTGGACCTGATCAACCACCACGGCTGGCTCGGCTCGTTCGAAGCCTTCGCCCTGCACCAAGGGTTGCTCGACAGCCGCGACGCCGAACAACTCGACCCTCGCGTACGCCGCCGCCTCGAAGCCGCGCGTTCGCTGCCGGCCAGCCAACTGATCCACCTGACCGACGCGCGTCGGCGTCTGCAACAGCAACTGATCGATGACCTCGACGGCGCCATTCTCATCACCCCAACCGTTGCCCACGTGGCGCCCGCATTGGCACCGCTGGAAGCCGACGACGACCTGTTCGTGAAAACCAACCTTGCCACCCTGCGCCTGACCATGCCCGGCAGTCTGCTCGACATGCCCGGCGTGACCCTGCCCAGCGGCCGCGATGCCCAGGGCCTGCCCACCGGGCTGCTGCTCAGTGCCCCGGCGGGAGAAGACGCACGCCTGCTGCGCGCGGCGTTGTCCGTCGAAACCGTACTTAACGTTTAAGGAGATTCATCATGGCTAAAGACATTCTTTGTGCATTTGGTGTCGACGTTGACGCCGTCGCCGGCTGGCTCGGTTCCTATGGCGGTGAAGACTCGCCGGACGACATTTCCCGCGGCTTGTTTGCCGGTGAAATCGGTGCGCCGCGCCTGCTCAAATTGTTCGAGCGCTATGGCCTGCGCACCACCTGGTTCATCCCCGGCCACTCGATGGAAACCTTTCCCGAGCAGATGAAGGCGGTGGCCGACGCCGGTCACGAAATCGGCGTGCACGGCTACAGCCACGAAAACCCCATCGCGATGACCGCCGAGCAGGAAGAAATCGTCCTCGATAAATCCATCGAGCTGATCACCCAGGTCACCGGCAAACGCCCCACTGGCTACGTCGCGCCATGGTGGGAATTCAGCAAGGTCACCAACGAACTGCTGCTGAAAAAAGGCATCAAGTACGACCACAGCCTGATGCACAACGACTTCCACCCCTACTACGTGCGCAAGGGTGACAGCTGGACCAAGATCGATTACAGCCAGCACCCCGACATCTGGATGAAACCACTGGTACGCGGCGAAGAAACCGACCTGGTGGAGATCCCGGCCAATTGGTACCTCGACGACCTGCCGCCGATGATGTTCATCAAAAAGGCCCCCAACAGCCACGGCTTCGTCAACCCGCGTCACCTCGAAGAAATGTGGCGCGACCAGTTCGATTGGGTCTACCGCGAGCACGAACACGCCGTGTTCACCATGACCATCCACCCCGATGTTTCCGGCCGCCCGCAAGTGCTGTTGATGCTTGAGCGGCTGATCGAACACATCCAGAGCCATGCCGGCGTGCGCTTCGTCACCTTTGACGAAATCGCCGACGACTTTATCCGCCGCCAACCGCGTACCTGACACCCACCCTTGCTCCCCCCTTGAGGCGCGATTATGTCCATCTATAACAAGCTTGACCTGACTGGCTGGAAACCCCGGCAACTGACGTCCAAGGAAGTACGTTTCGCCACCTGGATCGCGTTTTTCGCCTGGGTGTTCGCGGTGTATGACTTCATCCTGTTCGGCACTTTGCTACCGGAGATCGGCCGGCATTTTGGCTGGGGGGAAGTGGAGCAAGCTGAAATCGCGACCTGGGTAGCGGTGGGCACGGCGGTGGTCGCCTTTGCCATCGGCCCCGTCGTCGATAAGTTGGGGCGGCGCAAAGGCATTATCTTCACCGTGGCAGGTTCCGCGCTCTGCTCGGCACTGACTGCAATCGGCGGCGCGTGGGGCAAGTCGCCGCTGATTCTGATCCGGTCGCTGGGCGGCCTGGGCTATGCCGAGGAAACCGTCAACGCGACGTATTTGAGCGAGCTGTATGGCGCCTCGGAAGACCCGCGGTTGACCAAGCGTCGCGGCTTTATCTACAGCCTGGTGCAGGGCGGCTGGCCGGTCGGTGCGTTGATCGCCGCCGGGTTGACCGCGTTGCTGCTGCCGATCATTGGCTGGCAGGGCTGCTTCATCTTCGCTGCAATCCCGGCGCTGGTGATTGCGATCATGGCGCGCAAGCTCAAGGAGAGTCCGCAGTTCCAGATCCATGAACGGATCAGCCAGCTGCGTAAAAGCGGCGCGGTGACTGAAGCACAAAATGTCGCCGTGACCTACGGCGTGGACTATGACGAACACAGCAAGGCCGGTCTCAAGGCCGCCTTCCGTGGCCCGGCGCGCCGCGCCACCCTGGTGATTGGCGCTGCACTGTTGCTTAACTGGGCAGCTATCCAGGTGTTCAGCGTGCTCGGGACGTCGGTGATTGTCAGCGTGCACCACATCTCGTTCGAGAACTCGCTGATCATCCTCGTGCTGTCGAACCTGGTGGGCTACTGCGGCTACCTCAGCCACGGCTGGATGGGCGACAAGATCGGCCGTCGCAACGTGATCGGCCTGGGCTGGATGCTTGGCGGCCTGGCGTTTGCCGGGATGCTGTTTGGCCCGAGCAATATGCCGATGGTGGTCGGGCTCTACAGCCTGGGCCTGTTCTTCCTGATCGGGCCGTACTCGGCAGCGCTGTTCTTTATCAGTGAGAGTTTCCCTACCAGCATTCGCGCCACGGGGGGCGCGATCATCCATGCCATGGGCCCGATCGGCGCGGTGGTCGCAGGTTTTGGTGCGACCCAAGTGTTGTCCGCCGGCAGCGACTGGCAAACCGCCGCGCTGTGGTTTGGCGCATTGCCGTGCTTCCTGTCTGGCGTGCTGATGTTTGCCGCGCGCCATGTGCGCCCGGAAACCGTTCAGTAAGGAGTGAGTGATGAGCCGTAAAGTTGCCTTGATTACCGGTGCCGCCAGCGGCATCGGCCAAGCCCTCGCCGTGGCCTATGCCCGCCACCGCGTGGCGGTGGTGGGCGGGTATTACCCGGCTGATCCCCATGACCCGCAGACCACCGTCAGCCTGGTGGAAGCCGCTGGTGGCGAATGCCTGATGCTGCCGTTGGACGTGGGCGATACTGCCTCGGTCGACGCACTGGCCGCGCAAGCCATACAGCATTTCGGGCGACTGGATTATGCGGTGGCCAACGCCGGACTGCTGCGTCGCGCACCGTTGCTGGAAATGACCGATGCGCTGTGGGACGAGATGCTCAACGTCGACCTCACGGGGGTGATGCGCACCTTCCGCGCGGCGACCCGGCATATGCATGAAGGCGGCGCGCTGGTCGCGATTTCGTCGATTGCCGGTGGCGTGTATGGCTGGCAGGAACACAGCCATTACGCGGCGGCCAAGGCCGGTGTGCCGGGGTTGTGCCGGTCTCTGGCGGTGGAGTTGGCGCCGCTGGGCATTCGTTGCAATGCGGTGATTCCAGGGTTGATTGAAACGCCGCAGTCGCTGGATGCAAAGAACTCGCTGGGGCCGGAAGGTTTGGCCAAGGCGGCGCGCGCGATTCCGCTGGGGCGGGTAGGGCGAGCGGATGAAGTCGCGTCGCTGGTGCAGTTTTTGACCAGTGAAGCGTCGAGCTACCTGACCGGGCAGAGCATCGTCATCGACGGCGGCCTGACCGTACGCTGGCCCGACTGACTGCACCCCATTTAAAAATGTGGGCGCTGGCTTGCCTGCGATAACGGTGTATCAGTGAATACATGTGTGGCTGACCCACCGCCATCGCAGGCAAGCCAGCTCCCACATTAGAACCGTGTTTGTCTCGGGAGAATTTACATGCCTCAACTCACTCACCGCCGCGCCGTCATCACCGGCGCCGGCAGTGGCATCGGCGCTGCCATCGCCCGTGCCTACGCCGCCGAAGGCGCGCGCCTGGTGCTGGCCGACCGCAACGCCGCCAGCCTCGCCGAAACCGCGATCACCTGCCGCAACCTTGGCGCCGAGGTGTTCGAATGCCTGGCCGACGTCGGCACCGTCGAAGGCGCCCAGGCCAGTGTTGATCGTTGCGTCGAGCAGTTCGGCGGTATCGATATCCTGGTCAACAATGCCGGCATGCTCACCCAGGCGCGTTGCGTCGACCTGACCATCGACATGTGGAACGACATGCTGCGCGTCGACCTCACCAGTGTGTTCGTCGCCAGCCAGCGCGCCTTGCCGCACATGCTCGCGCAGCGTTGGGGGCGGATCATCAATGTCGCCTCGCAACTGGGCATCAAGGGCGGCGCCGAGTTGACTCACTACGCCGCCGCCAAGGCTGGGGTGATCGGCTTTACCAAGTCCCTGGCGCTGGAAGTGGCAAAAGACAACGTACTGGTCAACGCCATCGCACCGGGCCCGATTGAAACGCCATTGGTGGGCGGTATCAGTGAGGAATGGAAACGCGCCAAGGCCAAGGAGTTGCCGCTGGGCCGTTTCGGCCTGGCCGATGAAGTGGCGCCGGTGGCGGTGCTGCTGGCCAGCGAGCCCGGCGGCAACTTGTTCGTTGGCCAGACACTGGGCCCGAACTCCGGCGATGTCATGCCATGAGTGAGGTGTAGCCATGTGCGGACTCTGCGGACTGCTCGGCGAGGACTTGCACTGGAGCGATCCCCTGGGTGATGAGTTACCCCGGCGCCGTGAACGCCTGCGCCGGATCGCGGCGATCAACCAGGTGCTGGCGGTGTTCCGGCTCAAGGTCGAAGACTTCCAGGGCGCGTCCTATCTGCTGCTCGGCGCCACTGGCAAGCAGGCGCTGGCCAGCGGTCTGGATCAACTGTGGCAAGCCGCCGAAAACATGCTCGGCCAGCCACTGGATCCCCTCGATCCGCGTTTGTTGGAGCACTTGGAGACAGCCCGATGAGCATCGCCCTCAACGTCATCACCGGCTTCCTTGGCAGCGGCAAGACCACCTTGCTCAAGCGCCTGCTGCAGGGTGAAAGCCTGGGCGACACCGCGTTGCTGATCAACGAGTTCGGTGATGTCGGCATCGACCACCTGCTGGTGGAAGAAGTGGCGCCGGATACGGTGCTGCTGCCCAGCGGCTGTGTGTGTTGCTCGATCCGTGGCGAGTTGAAAGAGGCGTTGTTGACCTTGTTTCAACGCCGTGAGCGCGGTGAAATCCCGGCGTTCAAGCGGGTCATCCTGGAGACCACTGGCCTGGCCGACCCGGCGCCGATCCTGGCCACCCTGAACAACGACGTGCAGTTGCGCGGGCGTTTTCATATTGGCTTGGTGATCACCCTGGTGGACGCCAGCCATGCCGTCCTGCAAGAACGCCTGCACCCGGAATGGCTGGCCCAGGTAGCGGCGGCGGACCGCTTGCTGCTGAGCAAGACTGATCTGGCGGGTGACTGCGCTGCACTGCGCGCCCATTTACAGGCGCTCAATGCCGGTACGCCGATCCTCAATACCCATGACATCCATAGCGGCGACCAACTGCTGCTGGGCGAAGGCCTGCGCAGTGCCGAGCCCGCCATGGAAGTCAGCCGCTGGCAGCTGCATCACACCACCACGGCCACCCACGGCGCTGCGCAAGTCTGCAGCCTGACCTTCGACCAGCCTCTTGATTGGGTGGGTTTCGGGGTATGGTTGTCGATGCTGTTAAGATGCCACGGCGAACGAATTCTCCGCGTCAAAGGGCTGCTCAACGTGAACGCCAGTAACGCCCCCATCGTCATTCATGGCGTGCAGCATTGCCTGCATGCGCCGGTGCATTTGCCTGCATGGCCGGGCAGCGACCGGCAATCACGCCTGGTGTTTATCCTGCGTGGCCTCGAGCCTGCGCTGCTCAAGCGTTCGTTTGAAGCGTTCTCGCGGCGGTTCGCTGCATGATCACACTCCGCGTTCTCGGCACGTCGGTCACCCTGCTTGAATGCCTGCGGGTACGCGCCGAAGAGGAGCTGGGCATTCGCCTGGTCTACCAGGTGCACGACGTCGAGCAGGCGCAACGCATCGCGGTGATGCAACCCGACAGCTACGACCTGTATGACCAGTGGTTCCACAACGTCGACTTCGTGTGGCCGGCCCGGGCCATCCAGCCTATCGACACCCGACGCATCGCGCTATGGCACGAGATCAATGACCTGCCCAAGCGCGGGCGCCTGTCGCCCGATGACCGCCTGGGCAGCGGCAGCGTGCCCAGCGAGCGGCTGTTCGTGCAGCACGACGGCAGCCTCGGCAGCACGGTCACCGAGCGCATCAGCATGTTGCCCCTGACCCACAACGCCGACAGTTTCGCCTACCGTCCTGAGCGCTTGCCCGAAGGTTTTTGCCATGGCAATGAAAGCTGGGGCTGGTTGCTCGACCCGGCCTGGCGCGCACGTACCGCCCTGCAAAGCGACGCTGCGATCGGTGCGCTGGACGCTGCGCTGGCAGTGCAGGGCGCGGGGCTGGCGAGCTTCAAGGACATCGGCAACATGAGCATCGAAGAGATCGATGTACTGGCCGACATCCTCGTGCGCAAACAAAAGGAGGGGCACTTCGCGGCGTTCTGGTCCGATGACGAAGAGGCCGCGCAATTGATGCTCAGCCCCAGCATCGATATCCAGAGCCTGTGGTCGCCGACCTTGATGCGCCTGCACCGCGCCGGGGTGAAATACCGCCTGGCGGTGCCACGCGAAGGCTATCGCGCCTGGTTTGGTGGTTTGTCATTGTCGCGCCATGCGAAGGGGCCGGTGCTGGATGCCGCGTATGCCTACCTGAATTGGTGGCTGTCCGGCTGGCCCGGTGCGGTGATGGCGCGCCAGGGTTACTACATCGGCAACCCGGCGCGTAGCCGAGACCATCTGAGCCGCGCCGAGTGGGATTACTGGTATGCCGGCAAGCCTGCGCGAGAGGAGCTGCCGGGCAGCGATGGCCTGCCGTTGATCGATATCGGTGAAGTGCGCGACGGCGGTTCCTATGAGCAACGCATGGGGCATATTGCGGTGTGGAATTCGGTGATGGATGAACACAACTACCTGGTACGGCGTTGGGGGGATTTTATGCGTGCTCGCGGCTAAGTCGTCGGTCAATGGCTTACCGCCATTAAAATGGCAGTGAAGTCCCCGGTTTTATTGGGTGCACTTATGCTTTGTCCCGGTTAATCTGCGCAAACCAAATATCCATGCGAAATGGATGTTTTTTTGACGCCGGGTCAGCATTTGCCAGGAACGCTTATGACGAAGGGACGTAATGGCAGAGAGAGGCGAATGCTGCCAGAAGCCACCGCACTGCGCTGGCGCCATACGTTTCAAACCCGAATTGCCAGCGTGCTGGCGCTCTTGCTGTTGGTGGTGGTCGCCGCCACTTATTTCGCCGTCAAGGCCGCCACCGCCCGTGCCGTGGAAAACCAGGCGCAAGTTCAACTGAAAACCGGTAGCCAAGTGTTCGAACGCTTGCTGGAACTTCGTGGGCGTCGCCTTCAATACGGCCTCGACTGGCTCACCGTGGACGGCCCGTTCAGGCAGGCGGTGGCCGAGGGCAAGACCGTGGCGATGCTCGCGGCCCTGCGCCGGCATGGCACGGGTATTCGCTCCAGCGAAGTGTTTGTGCTGGGCCTGGATGGCAACGTCATGGCCAGCACCTTGCCCCTCTTCACGCGTGGCCAGGTTTTCCCTTATGACGATGCCATGCGCCACGCGCGTCGTACCGGCTTGCAGATGCTGATCGTGGCCATGGACGGTTGCCCTTACTTGCTGGTGCAACACGAAGTGCTCGACCCGCTGCCCATCGCACGCGTGGTCATGGGCTTTCCCATGGACACGTTGTTTGCCAATGAACTGCGCGCCATGAGCAGCCTTGAGGTGTCTTTCCTCAGCGTGCAGAACGGTAAACCCGGTGCGCTATTCAGCACCCAGCCCGAGGCGTACCAGGCCACCACCCTCAGTCTTTTGCGCGAGGCGCGCGTCAACCCCGAGCCGCAGATCCACCTGTTCTACGGCGAGCGTGTGCTCAGCCAGGTACTGCCGCTGGCCAACTCCGGTGACGGCGACGAGGTGCGTGTGCTGCTGCAAAGCCCGCTGGACCACGCCCTGGAATCCTTCGCGCCCCTGGACCGGCAGTTCCTCGGGATTGCCCTGGCGGTGCTGGTGGTGTCGCTGGCTGGCGCGCTGTTCCTGGCGCGGCGGGTGTCGCGTCCTCTTAACGCCTTGGTGCAAGCCGCCGAGCGCATCGGCGCCGGTGACTACCGCACGCCGGTGCGGGTGCGCGGCCATGATGAATTTGGCCTGCTGGCCCGGGCGTTCAATGCCATGCAAAGCGGCATCGCCATGCGCGAGCGGCAATTGGCCCATAACGCCCTGCATGATCCTCTCACCGGTCTGCCCAATCGCGCCCTGGCCATGGAGCGCCTGGGCAGTGCGATCAGTGCTCGGCGGCCGGTGGTTTTACTGTACGTGGGGATCGAGAACTACCGGGTGATCAACGAAGGTTTCGGCCCCGCCGGTGTGGAAGAAATGCTGCGTGAAGCCAGCCGCTGCCTGTCCATGAGCCTGTTGGCCAGCGACACCGCCGCGCGCATCACCGGCAGTGAATTCCTGCTGTTGCTGGAAAATACCGAGATCGACCGCGCCGTGTCGCGCGCCGATCGCCTTTATGCGCTGCTCACCGAACCCCAGCGCATCGGCAATGACGAACTGCGCCATGAAGTGAGCATTGGCATCGCGGCTTACCCCGCCGATGGCCAGCAGGTGGAAGAGTTGATCAGCCGCGCCGCCATTGCCCGGCATGACGCGGCGAGCCTGCCGGGGCATTTGCAGATCTACCAGCAGGACCGCGACCTGGCTCACCAGCGCCAGATCACCCTGATCCGTGACCTGCGGCGTGCCGCGGTCGAAGGCGAGTTGTTCCTGTGCTACCAACCCAAGCTCGACCTCAAGCACGGCCATGTATGCCAGGCTGAAGCCTTGTTGCGCTGGCAGCATCCGACCCTGGGCCAGGTGTCTCCCGCCGAATTCATCCCCTTGGCCGAGCGCACCGGCAGCATGAGCAGCCTGACCCTGTGGGTGATCGAAGAAGCCATCCGCCAGATCGGCGAGTGGGGGCAGCGGGGCATGCATATCCAGCTGTCGGTGAATATTTCGGTGGATGACCTGGCCGATGATGACCTGGCGATCCGGGTCACCGCCTTGCTGATGCACTACCAAGTGGGCGCCCAGCAACTGATTTTCGAGATCACCGAAAGCGCGATCATGCACAACCCGCAACAGGCGCTCAGCGTGTTGGAGCAACTGCGCGGCTGCGGTATCAGCCTGTCGGTGGATGACTTCGGCACCGGCTATTCCTCGCTCGCGCAACTGCAGCGCTTGCCGGTGCAGGAGTTGAAGATCGACCAGTCGTTCATCCGCAACCTGAACAGCACCAGTGGCGACGGCGTGATCGTGCGTTCCACCATCGAAATGAGCCATAACCTCGGCCTCAAGGTAGTGGCCGAAGGCGTCGAGTTCGCCCCCAGCTTGAAGCTGCTCAAGCTGTGGAACTGCGACACCGCCCAGGGATACCTCATCAGCCGACCGCTGAATGTGATGGCGTTCGAGATGTGGATGCGCCGTGAGCGGCTGCCGCTCTGAACCACCACCTAATAACCGCATAACAACCGCATAACGACCGCATAACGACGCCTACTAGCCCCGTAGCAGCTGCCGAGCCCTGGCGAGGCTGCGTTTGCGGTGTGTCAGGCAGACCGCAAACGCAGCCTCGCCAGGGCTCGGCAGCTGCTACGGGGGGGGCGAGGATGGCGAGTGTGGCGGGGGACGGCGGGGACGGCGAGGGTTGCGGCGGGAAGGCGCAATGGGATCGGGCAGAAAAAAGGCGGCTACCTGCGTGGGTAGCCGCCTTTGTCTTGCCGCCGGTGTTGCTTAATCCGGCAGTTTGAACGCCATTACATAGTCACCCTGCTTGGTACCCAGGGAACCGTGACCGCCCGCCATGACCAGCACGTACTGCTTGCCGTCCTTGCCGGTGTAGGTCATCGGCGTGGTTTGCGCGCCCGCTGGCAGGCGGCCTTCCCACAGTTGCTTGCCGTTTTTCACGTCATAGGCACGCAGGTACTGGTCGAGGGTGCCGCTGAGGAAGGACACGCCACCAGCGGTGGTGAAGGTGCCGCCCAGGCTAGGCACGCCCATGGTCAGTGGGATCGGAACCGGCGAGCTGTCGCGCACGGTGCCGTTTTTGTGCATCCAGATGGTTTTGTGGGTGGTCAGGTCGACCGCCGCCACGTAACCCCAAGCTGGCGCCTGGCACGGCAGGCCCATTGGCGACAGCATGGCTTCGAGGATCACACCGTACGGCGCGCCTTTGTTTGGCTGCACGCCTTCGGTTTCACTGACGCGTGGGCCTTGCTTGGCGATGTCGGCCGCCGGGATCAGCTTCGATTTGAACGCCATGTAGCTTGGGTTCACGAAGGCAATCTGACGCACCGGGTCGACGGAAATGCCACCCCAGTCGAACACGCCGAAGTTACCCGGATAAACGATCGAACCTTGCAGCGATGGCGGGGTGAATGGGCCGTCGTAGCGCAGGGATTTGAAGTCGATGCGGCACAGCATCTGGTCGAACGGCGTCACGCCCCACATGTCACGCTCTTTGAGCGGCGGTGGCATGAAGTTCAGGTCGGACTTCGGTTGGGTAGGGGAGGTGCGGTCGCCCGCTACTGCGCCTTGCGGGACCGCCACTTCGTGGATCGGCACGACCGGTTGGCCGGTAGCGCGGTCCAGCACGTAGATGCTGCCTTGCTTGGTCGACGCCATCACTGCCTGCTTCACGCCGGCTTCGGTCTTGATGTCGATCAGCGAAGGCTGGCCGCCCACGTCCATGTCCCACAGGTCATGGTGAGTGAACTGGAAGGTCCACTTCACGTGGCCGGTGTCGATGTCCAGGGCGGTGAGGCCGGCAGCGTATTTTTCGGAATCGTCGGTACGGTCGCCGCCGTACTGGTCGGGCATCTGGTTGCCCATCGGCAGGTAGAGCATGCCGAGTTTTTCATCCACGGCGAACATGGACCACATGTTCGGCGAGTTGCGGGTGTAGGTCTTGCCTTCGGCCAACGGGGTGGTGTCGTCCGGGTTGCCGCTGTCCCAGTTCCACACCAGCTTGCCGGTGTGCACGTCGAACGCGCGGATCACGCCGCTCGGTTCGTCGATGGAAACGTTGTCGGTCACGTGACCGCCAATCACCACCAGGTTCTTGGTCACGGCCGGTGGCGACGTGGAGTAGTAACCGCCGGGGGCGAAGCTGCCGATATTGGCACGCAGGTCGACCTGGCCTTTGTCACCGAAGTCTTCACACATCTTGCCGGTGTCGGCATTCAGGGCGATCAGACGGGTGTCGGCGGTCGGCACGAAGATGCGTTTCGGGCAGGCGTTCGGTGCGACGGCCGGGCTGGCGCTGCCGGTCGGGCTCTGCTCGGAGGCATAGGCGGCATCATCGTGATACGACACGCCACGGCAGGTCATGTGCGCCCAACCCTTGAAGCTTTCAGCACCTTGTGTGGTGATCTTCGGGTCGAAACGCCAGATTTCCTTGCCGGTGTCTGGGTCCAGGGCAATCACTTGGCTGTGCGGCGTGCACACGTAGAGCATGCCGTTGACTTTCAGCGGGGTGTTTTCCGCGGTGGTTTCACCCGGGTCGCCTGCGCCAGGGATGTCACCGGTGCGGAAGGTCCACGCCGGCACCAGTTTGTGGGCGTTTTCCGGGGTGATCTGCGCCAGCGGCGAGTAGCGATCGCCAAAGGCCGAACGGCCGTAGGCGTTCCAATCGCCGTCGGCCTGGGCCGGTGCAGCGTTGGCCATGCCCGGTACCGCGTCGCGGTCCAGCTGGCCTTTGATTTCACCGGGGTTGGTGAATTGGCTGGCAATGGCGGCGGCACCGGCCAGCACCACGGCAACGCTCAGTGCGCCAGTGCCCAGCGGGGCAGGCTGACCACGCAGCAACGGACGGCGAAACCACGGGAGCAGCATGACGAGACCCAGGGCGAACAGCAGCGCCAGGCGTGGCACCAATTGCCACCAGTCCAGGCCGACTTCCCACAGGGCCCACACGGTACTGGCGAACAGCACCAGTGCGTACAGACCCAGCGCGGCGCGGCGAGTAGCCAGCAGCAGAACGCCGGTCAGGGCGATGCCGATACCGGCCAGCAGGTAATACAGCGACCCGCCGAGCATAGTCAGCTTGATACCACCGGCCAGCAAGGCCAGGCCCATGATCAGCAGCAAGACGCCTAGCAGCCTGGGCAGCAGGCGACTTGGGCTTGAGGCACCGTCAGTGCTCATAGTTGTGTTTCTCCGTTGCGTTGGAATTATGTATCCCCGTGTTTCTTCACTGTAGATGACGATTCGACACGGGCTTGGTTCAGCGTTAATTCAGTTTTTCTGGGGATAAGCACGGTTATCCACATGCGGGCGATTTATTCCCACGCGCAGGTCTGTGTAAGACAGCGCTGTCTTGATGGGCGGTATGATTCGGCAAGATGGGGTCGACCGGGAGGTGAAACGTTTCAGATTATTGCGGGCAAGGATAAAGGGAGTGCGCGGTTAGAGAAAGCGCAAATCGCAAGATGCATCATTTCAGATTTGGTAACAGTGACTAAATGTCGCTGCAAAAGGCGATGGGAACGGGTGTGTGTCGGAGCTGGCTTGCCTGCGATTGCATCGCCTCGGTGCAACTGGAATACCGAGGTGTCTGTATCGCGGGCAAGCCCGGCTCCCACAGGGATTGGGGGAGATTTAGAAGGTTGTGCGGACGCCGAACTGCACGCTTCTGCACGGTGCCGGCGCGATATCCCGCAGGATCGAACTGGCGTAGCGCACCGTCTGGTTTGTCAGGTTTTCACCGTTCACAAACGCCAACCACTGGCTGCCACCCATGTTGAAACGATACCCGGCGCTGGCGCCCAATGTGGTGTAGCCATCGGTGCCACTCTCGTTATCCGGCACACGCGCTTGTCCTGCGGCATGTTCAACATCGATGCGTGCCTGCCAGCGGTCCAGCTCCCACAACAAGCCGCTGTTCAAGCGCAGCGGCGCAATACGCGGCAAGGCTTCACCGGTATCCAGATTGGTCGCGCGGGTGTAGTCGCCCGACAGTTCCAGTGCGAACTTACCGTAGGCGCTTTCGCCAAGTTTCCAGTGATCCTGGGCTTCGAAGCCGGCGAAACGTGCACGCACGCCGGAGTATTTGTACTCAGGGATGCCGCCTGCGTCTTCTTCACCCTCATCGTTCAGTGTGCGACCGCTGCCCAGCAGGCCGATGTAGTTGGAGAAACGGCTGTAGAACACACCAAAGCTGCCTTTGTGGGTGCCGTTGTCAAAGCGCAGTGCCAGGTCGCTGGACACGGCTTTTTCTTTCTTCAGGTTGGCATTGCCCAGCTCGTAGGTGCCGGTGGCGACGTGGGCACCGTTGGCGTACAGCTCGTAAAAGGTCGGCGCGCGTTCGGTATAGCCCAGGGTCGCGGCCAGGGACCAGATTGGCGTGAGGCTGTAGACCGCCCCGGAGGACAGGCTGCCGGCGGTGAAATCATTGGATTTGTCCGCACCGGCGAAGCGCGCATTGCCCTTGGCATCCGGGTCGACGCTGGTGTGTTCCAGGCGCCCGCCGAGGCTGAGTTTCAGGCGCTCGGTGGCCTGCATTTCTTCGAGGATAAACAGCGCGCCGGCGTTGGTGTCGGTCTGCGGCACGAAGGCTTCTTCACCGAGGGCCGAGAATTCGTTGCGGGTCACTTGTGCGCCAACCACGCCGTCGAACGGGCCGATGGGGTGGTGACGGGCTTCGACGCGCGCTTCATAACCCTTGTTCTTGAAGATCGTGCCGGTTTCGCCGCCTTCGATTTCACGGTGTTCGTAATCGGTGTAGCCCGCGTCAAGTTTTACCGAGGTAAACGGGCCTTGCAGGTTGCGGATCTCCGACGCGAACGCGTAGTGGTCCTGCTGCATGCGAATGCGCACGTCCTTTTCGGCCGGGGAGCCATAGTTCGCGTCGTAGTTGCTGTAGGACAGCCCGGCATAACCGTCATCCCAGGTGTAGGAACCTCCCACCGCGCCGCCGTCCTGGCGGCCGTCGCTGTTACCCAGGCGGCCGTTTTTGCCAGGGGCATCGTCGGTTTCCGGGGCATGGCGGCTGCGCGCCTGGCCGGGGATGTTCAGGTCATTGAATGCCCGCGCATTGGCGTCCAGGTGCAAGGCAAAGGTGCCGTTACCGGCTTCCAGTCTGCCAGCGCTGCTGCGCGTGGTGTCGGCGCCGCCGTAGCGCAATTCACCGGCACCGTGGATGCCTTCGATGGCCTCGGTGGGGATACGGTTGTCGAACGTGTTGACCACGCCGCCGATGGCGCTGCCGCCGTACAACAACGCCGCCGGGCCGCGCACGATTTCAATGCGATCGACGTTAACCGCGTCCAGCGGCACCGCGTGGTCGTAGGACAGCGAAGAGGCATCCAGCGCACCCACGCCATTGCGCAGGATGCGGATACGGTCGCCATCCTGGCCACGGATGATGGGCCGGCTCGCGCCCGGGCCGAAGTAAGAAGACGACACGCCCGGCTGTTTGTTCAGGGTTTCACCGAGGCTGCCTTTTTGTTGCAGGGTCAGGTTATCGCCCTCCAGCACGGTGGTCGGCGAAGCAAGCTGTTCGCTGCCTAGAGGGTTGCCGGTGATGACCTGGGGCTGCAACTCCAGGGCGTGGGCTTCGGAGCAGATCAACAGGGCGGCGGCGAGTGGGGTCAAGCGCCACAGAGAAGAGAGGGGCATCGGACATTCCTTGGAAAACGACGAAAAGATTTGAGATTTATCGTTACAATATAACATCTCTTTTTCGTTGGAGGCGGGAACTTTTTATAACGAGCAGGCGGGGTGATAAGGTGTGCGCCTTCGTGAACACATTTTTCATAGGCCTGGCATGACCGCGACAAGTAACGACCCACTCCACGGCGTGACCCTGCAGCACGTCCTCACCACCCTGGTGGAACACTACGAATGGGAAGGCCTTGCCGAGCGTATTGATATCCGCTGCTTCAAGAGTGACCCGAGCATCAAGTCGAGCCTCACCTTCTTGCGCAAGACGCCTTGGGCGCGGGAGAAAGTCGAAGGGTTGTACGTGAAACTGATGCGCACCAAACGCCCGTTGGATTGAACCCATGAAGCGGTTCGTGGCAGCAGCGGCGCTGGCCGGTTGGACGGGGCTGGCGATCCAGCAATACCTGATTTTCTATTCGCGCTGGGAGTCGGGCGCCAGCCTGATGGGCGGGTTGGTCAACTTTTTTAGCTTCTTCACCGTGCTCACCAACACCCTGGCGGTGGTGGTGTTGAGCTATGCGTGGGTGAATCGCGATTGCGCAGCGAAGCGGTTTTTTCTCGGGCCCAAGGTCAGCAGCGGCATCGCCGTGAGCATCGTGGTGGTGGGCCTGGCCTATAACCTGCTGCTGCGGCACCTGTGGCAGCCTGAAGGTTTCCAGTTTATTGCTGACGAGTTGCTGCACGACGTGATGCCGGTGCTGTTTTTTATCTACTGGTGGCGATGTGTGCCCAAGGGCAACTTGCACGTCAGGCACATCGCGGCGTGGGTGATTTACCCGCTGGTGTATTTTGGCTATGCGCTGCTGCGTGGGGATTTGCTCGGGCAGTATCAGTACCCGTTCATTGATGTGGGGACCCTCGGTTACCCACAGGTGTTTGTGAATGCCGGGGGGATTTTGGCGGGGTTTGTGCTGATTGCATTAATGGTGGTGGGGCTCGACAGGTTTCTGAAGCCACCACAAATCTAATGTGGGAGCCGGGCTTGCCCGCGATGACGGAGCGTCAGTCGATGAATCTGTCGACAGATGCACCGCTATCGCAGCGATGCGGCGCCCGACAAGCCAGCTCCCACATTTGATCTTTAGTGTGTTCGAGGGGGTTACTCGTCTTCGCTGCCCTCGGCGCGCCAGTAACCCACGGCCTTGAGGTGTTCCTCATTGACCTTGTGCGTGTCCAGCAGCACTCGCCGTACCCGGCGCGACAACTTGGTTTCGGTCGCCACGAAGCTGTACAGCGAACCGCTCGGCAGCGTCAGGTTCTGTACGGTGTCGAGCAGATCGTCCTGGCCACGCACCACCCATTTCACCTGCACATCGGCGGCACTTTGCAGTGCTTGTTGCTCCGCCGCATTGGCGATCTCAATCACGGCCAACACCTTGCGGCCCGCCGGCAGTTCTTCCAGGCGTCGCGCAATGGCAGGCAGGGCGGTTTCATCGCCGATCAACAGGTAGCTGTCGAAAATATCCGGCACGATCATCGAGCCCCGTGGCCCGCCGATGTACAGGTGCTGGCCGACCTGCACCTGCTCGGCCCAGGTGGATGCAGGCCCATCGCCGTGCAGCACGAAGTCGATATCCAGTTCGCCAATGCTCAGGTCAAAGCGCCGTGGCGTGTAGTCGCGCATGGCCGGTTGCGGGCCGTCGCCCTTGATGCTGAAGCTCGGGCTTTCCAGCGCGGCCTGTTCAGCGGCGTTCTGCGGGAACAGCAGCTTGATGTGATCGTCACTGCCCAGGCTGATAAAGCCCGCCAGTTCAGGGCCGCCCAGGGTGATGCGGCGCATGCGTGGGGTGATATCAACCACACGCAGCACCTCGAGGCGACGACGTTTGATTTCGTGGGTAACGCGATGGATGGCTTGAGTATTCATTCTGCTTTCCCGTCGGCAATGGCTTGGGCGGCGCCGTTGAGCAGCGCCGCGACACGAAGAATTTCTTCCGGGCTCCAACGCCCGTGGTGCGAATGCAGGGCATGACGCAGGTTATGCACCGCCTCGTGGATTTCCGCTGGGCGGTCGTGGCCGCGCAGTGAACGCTTGCTTACGTCGATGCGCATGCGAATGCCGTCCAGGGCCACCGCCTGCTCGCTTAAGAAGAGACGACCGGCGTCGGTGATTGTGTAGCGTTTTTTCCCGCCCTCGGCGTCACCCGTGATCAATTCGCTCTCTTCGAGGAAGTTCAAGGTCGGGTAGATCACGCCGGGGCTGGGGGAGTAGGCGCCGTCAAACAGGCCTTCGATCTGACGGATCAGGTCGTAGCCGTGGCAGGGCTGTTCGGCGATCAACGCCGGCAGCAACAGCTTCAAATCGCCCGGTGCGAAGACCCGCGGGCCACGGCTACTGCGTTCGCGGCCGGGGCGTTTGTCGAAGCCGTCACGGTCATGATGATGGGGGTGATGTTCTCTCATTTTCTCTGCTCTGCGCTTTGGTAAGATACAACTTAAGATATATCTTTGCTTAAGGGCAAGCGCGTCTGACCAACGGTCAACCCCTTTCGGCTGGCAGGACTCGAGCAGTGTTCTATTAATTAAAATAACGACTCGATTAATCAGCGACATGCCTTACAGCGATTGAAGTGACAGAGACGTTTCGAACTAGAGCGCCGTGTAATATGGTTCTTACAGTTAATCGCTCTTCATAAATTAATCGAAGTAGTCTTTGCCTTACAGTTGAATGAAAAGTTTTGGCAAAAGGCCATCTTTTTCCTATGGCAAATAATTTGTTTGGCTACAGCAACTAAGGAAGTGCCCTGCTTACCTACAAGGATGGCCTTTGGATACTTGTTTGCGTTGATCGAGCCATGGGTTCGGTCAATGCAAGTAGTTGGAAAGCACGAACCCCAATGACGCTTTTCATCGCTTCTAAAACCTATACGTTTAGAAAACAGGTATTCAGCCATGTTTAAGAAAATTGCCGTCGCAGCACCCCTGGTCGCGGCCGTATTGAGTTCCTCCATGGCCTTTGCTGCCGATGACGCGCGTTCGTCGATCAACATCAAGGCGACCATCCCCACCAAGCAGTTCCATGCCCAGCCTCGCGACCCGAACTTCGGTAAGGACGAGACCATGAACTACAACGTGGTCAGCGGTGAACTGAGTTCCCTGCGCGCCACCTATGACGTCAAGAACACCGACGGTTCGGTACACGCCTACATCGAGGGCGGCCCCACGTCGGCCGCGCTGTACAACGGTAGCGACAGCATTGCGCTGACCAATACCTTCAACGGTGTCGTGCTCACCGCCACCCCTCAGGAGGTGGTCGACGACCCTCAATCCACCCCCGGTACCCAGGCTGACCTGGTGATTACGCCGGCCAAGCCGGCGGATACCCAGAACGGTCTCTACACCGCCCAATACACGGTGATCTTCGATGCCGTGCCACGTGCTCCGGCGCCTTAACGGCCCGGTGCAAGAGACTCTGGCTTGCGCCGGAGCTTGATCAAAGGTCGGTGGCCTGTCCTGGCCGCCGACCCGATTGAAGGTATAAGCGAGTATTCCGTTCATGTTCTCTATGACGCCGATTGCGGGTGCGCTCGCGCTAGTGTTTTGCGCCACTGCCCTGGCCGCGCCGACGGCACCGGGTTCTTTGCCTGGTAGCCTGTTATCGCAGTCCAAGGGGTTACCCACCGACTTTGAACAACACTTTTTCGATGTGCCCCTGGCCGTACGGGTTGAACTGGATCAGCAGTTCCTTGGCGAGGCCCTGATTGTATTGGGGCGCGACGATCGTATTACCCTGCTGGAGTTCAACGACACCGAAGACAGCAACTACGCCGCCAGCGAGCGCGACACGTGGGAGCAACTTCTGCAACAAGGCATGGCCCTTGGCAGTTGCGAAGGTCGCTGCCCATCGCAGCTACTGGCCGTGCACTACAGCTTGGAAAACTCTCTGGTCTCGATTCTTACGCAAAACGTGGAACGCAGCGTCGAGATCAAGAAATATTACGACCAGCCCGAAGACGGTAGCTTCGGGCTGATCATTAATAACCAACTCAACCTCAACGGTGGCCAGGACCAGGCCGTCGGCGGACGCTACGGCCTCGCCGCCAGCGCCAGTGTCGGCAACTGGACCCAGGCGCTCAACCTGCAACTGTCGCGCTTCGGCGGCATCGACACCACGCTCTACCACGCCGTGCACGAACTCTATAGCCAGCGCGAACTGGACGGCCACTTCCTGCGCGTGGGCTATTTCACCCCAGGCTCCGACGGCCTTACCCGGCAAATCCGCAACTTCGGCAACACCCCGGACACAGCCGTGGGCCTGATGTTCGGCAGCTCCGACAGCCTGCTGATCAACAACCCCAAGCCCAGCGTCTATCCGATCTACGTCACCGCCAGCCGCCAGGCCTCGGTGGAGATCTACCGCAATGGCTTGCTTATCAACAGCCAACCGGTGGCTGCCGGCCTGCAAACCCTTGACACCCGGCCCTTGCCCGGCGGTATCTACGAAGTGGAAGTGCGCCTGGTGGAAGATGGCCTCACCACCGCCACCACCCAGGAGCTGGTGTACAAGCCCAACAATTGGCGCAACGCCGACGAGCGCTGGCGCTACAACAGCTTTGTCGGGCGTGAGACCAAACTGTTGAGTAACTGGGACGAGCAGCCAACCGGCGACTGGACCTACGGCGCCGGCCTCAACTACCTGGCGCACCCGCGCGTGATCCTCGGCCTGTCCACTCGCAAGGTGCGCGAGGCCATGCAGTTCGGTACCTCCATCGACTGGACCCTGGCCAACAGCACGAGCCTCTACGCCAACGTCTACCAGACCCAGGATCACGGCACCGGTCTTGACCTGCAAGGCCTATATAGCTACGGGCATGGCACCGTCGTGCTCAGCCACAACCGCAGCTGGCTCGACACCCGCCGCACCTACGAGATGTTGCCCGACGGTACACGGTTGCGGCCGCGCACGGCGTTTATCGGCCAGACCAGCAACTCGTCGCTGTCGGTCAACCATCGCCTGAGCAACAAGAGTTCGATCAACTCGCGACTCTCCTACAGCCAGGGCAATATTGAAGGCGTGGGCCTTGACCTGGGCTGGAACCTGCGCAGCAGCCTGCTCGGCAGCGACACCAACTGGCGCTTCTCGGTATTCGATCGCCCGGCGACGTCTACCACCGGCGACCGGCGCAATCGCGGCATCGACATCAGCGTCAGCCTGGCCCTGGGCGGGCCCGGCGAGCAGTGGTCCGCCAGCCTCGGTACCCGCACCGCCCGCGACGGCGGCCGCGATAACAACGGCTCGCTGACCTACCAGAAAAGCTTTGAAGACCACGTGCTGCAAAGCGTCTCGGCCACGGCGATTGCCGATACCTACGGCGTGGGGTTATCCGGGCGCGGCAGTTTCCAGACCGAGGCGATGTCGGGCGATGCCTTCGTGCAGCGCTCCTCGTTCAACGATCAGCTCAGCGGCGGCCTGAACCTCTCCAGCACCCTGGCTGTCGGCGGGCAGAAAGCCGTGCTCAGCAGCCAGTACCCCAACGGCGGTGCCGGGATGATCGTCGACGTGGACACCGACATCGACGACATCACCCTGCGTGCCGATGACTTGAGCGGTGGCAGCACCACCTTGCGTCCGGGCCGCAACTACGTACCCATCACGGCCTATCGCAGCAGCACCCTGAGCTTCGACTTCGATGGCAACCACCCACCCGCCGCCAGCATCCAACCGGTGCGCAGCCCCTACCACCTGAACAAAGGCGGGGTGGGCTACCGCAAGATCAGCGTGATCAAGACCGTCACCGTGCTCGGCCGCTTGATCGACGGCCAGGGCAACCCGCTCAAGGGCCACCACGTGATCAACCACGCCAGCCGTGGGGTCAGCGAAGTCGACGGGTTCTTCTCCATGGAAATGAACGCCAGCTCGCCCACCCTCGAAGTGCGCTACGCCAACCAATTGCTCTGCCAGTTCCGTCTGGAACCCAGCCAGGCACGCCTGGAAAGCGACGTGCTGATGATCGGCGATCTGCGCTGCACCCCAGACACGCTGGCCGCAACCTATGCAGGATTTTGAAACATGAAACCATCAGTGATATACGCGTTCTGGCTGTGCTGCCTGTTGCCGCTCGGCGCCCAGGCCGGGCCGCAGATCAACGTCGGGGTGGTCTATGACTACCTGGACGGAGCCAAGAGCACCTATATGAAACGCGTGTTCAACGGCGGCACCTCCACTGCGTTCGTCAAGGTCAACATCCTCGAGATGATCTACGCCGCCGACGGCAGCTACCGCGAGGTGCCGGTGCAGACCCAGGCCGGCGCCACCGTGCGCGACGGCCTGATGGCCAGCCCCGCACGGCTGATCGTGCCGGCCAACGGCACCCAGGGCACGCGTCTGTTGTTCATGGGCAATCGTGACAAGGAGCGCATGTTCCGCGTGCGCTTCGTACCGGTGGTGCCCGAGACCGAAGATGAGTTCGCCGTCAGCGAACAGGAGCGCGCTGACTACAAGCA
Source organism: Pseudomonas sp. 58 R 12 (assembly GCF_900005865.1). Lineage (NCBI taxonomy): Bacteria > Pseudomonadati > Pseudomonadota > Gammaproteobacteria > Pseudomonadales > Pseudomonadaceae > Pseudomonas > Pseudomonas sp. 58 R 12. Next base: position 343,310 of record NZ_CVTP01000021.1, on the reverse strand, counting down.
AAGCCTGTCCGCCGGGGTCAAGGTATTGGCCGGCTACGGCACGGTGTTTTTCGTGCGGCCCAAAAACACGCGTTTCCAAAGCGTGATCCAGAACGACGCAAAGCGCTGGCAACTGCGCAACAACGGCAACAGCGTGGTCGTGGTGGACGAGTTCAAGGACTGCCGGGCCGACAGCCTCGACTGCCGGCCCACCACCAAGCACCACATCATGGTCGGGCGCTCGTTTGGCTTTGATAAACAGGCCGGGCGCGAATACCGCTTCAACCTGATCGAAGGCAACGACACACGCCATATCGAGATCGAAGGGTGACCGGCATGTTCAACAGACTGACGTGCGCTGCCCTGGCTGTGGCATGCCTGCAACCGCTGCAGGCCGCCGTCGAACGGGAAACCTTCGAAGTGTTCGCCGAAATTCCCAGCCAAGACTTTTACGTGCTGCCCATGGACCCGCAGCTGGTGCACCGCGAAAACCCGCTGCACTACAACCCGGTGTCGTCCGAACTGAGCCCGTTGCGGGCCGAATACGAGGTGAAAAATATCGGCGGCTCTATCGAAGCGCGGCTTGAGCAGATGCCCTCCCTGTCCAACGGTACTGATCGCATCGACCTGCAGGTGCGCTTCAACAACCAGCCCCTGGGGCTCACGTCGGTCGAAGTGGTCTCGGCTGCCGAGGCCAAGCCTGGCAGGCGCGTGGCCCTGGAGATCCGTGCGATCAAGCCCGACGACGATTACCGCGCGGGCCATTATTTCGGCACGGTGCAGATGGTGTTCGACGCCATTGCGCCGCGCCTGTGAAGGATATTCCGTCATGAGCAATAGAGTGTTTTTACCCGCCACATTGGCTTTGATGCTGAGCCTTTCATGCGCCACCGCCGAGGCGGCGGTGCAACACATCACCGCCGCGTTCCGTCCGGACCCGAGCAACCCTGGCCACAATATTTTCGTTAACACCACTCCGGAAAGCGGCGTGTGCCCGGGGCATATTCCGCTACTGTGCAAAGCGCTTGGCATCTTTACGATCCGCACCACGGATATCACCGCGCAGTCCAACGGGCCCATCGTGGCCAACCACCCCAGCCCGCGCCAAGGGGCAATGTGGAAGGTGCCCTCGGACTGGCGTGATGTGACGGTGACCCACCGTGGCACGGGCAAGACCGAAGTGGTGCAGATGCGCATAGCCGGCATTGGCCATCGCTGGAACAGCTTGCCCCAGGGCGTGACCGCCTGGCATCCCACCAACTGGGTGGCCCTCTGGCGTGAGGCGCCCAGCCCATGTCAGGGCGTGGGTTATGCGACGGGGTTCACCCACTATGCACTGTTCTTTTGGCTGGTCCCGGAAAACGCCGGCGTGTGCTCCCGGTCGCCGCAGATCACCATCGACAGTTTCAACTACAGCCACACCGAATATGCCTACGCCATGAAGACCCCCAACCCGCTGACCATGGAGGCGGGCGATTACGAAGGCGGTATCACTTACACCCTGGGCCCGGGCGGTGACTTCGATTTCGGCGATGTGATGATGCCCAATGACAACAGCTTGACCTTCAACTTCACCCTGGAAGTCGATCACCACATCAAGGTGGAAATCCCGCCAGGCGGCAACCGCGTGCAACTCGAGCCCCAGGGCGGCTGGCAGGCCTGGCTCAACAGGGGGCGCAAACCCACGCGCCTGTATCGCGACCAACCGCTCAACCTGTGGACCAGTACCCACTTCAAGATGACCCTCGAATGCGGCGAGCCCCTGGGCAACACCTGCGCCTTGCGCAACCCCGCCGGGCATCAAGTGCCGTTGGACGTGGCCGTCACCTTGCCGCCGCACTTGAGCGACAGCGCCGGCCGCCCGATCCAGCGGCGGCCGTTGCTGCTCGATGGCAGCGGCACCGACTTAATCACCCCCAGCGCCTACGTCGACCGTCAACCCAGCACCCTGCACTTCGAGGTCAAGGGCGACGCCGTGGCCGAGATGATCGACCAGGGCAGCGGCAGCCGCTACACCGGGTTGGTCACCGTGACCTGGGATTCAGAGGTCTGACAGACCACCACTATCTAACTAACGCATAACCGCTCCCACATCGCTATATCTCACTTGGCTGCAAGACCTCATGGGTCAGGCGCCTGGCCAGGGTTTGCTCGCTGGGCTGTGCGTCGGTGAAGCCCGCGGCGAGCAGGCGTTCGTAGGTCTGTGAGCTCATCTCTCGGCCGGTCAGTACTTCGCTGTGGGGCACGTGCAGGGCGTCGGCCAGGCTCAGCAGTTGCGGTTCAAGTGGCGTTCGTTGTTCGGGGGTGGCCGATGCCCATTGTTTCTGCGCAAACAGCAAATCATCCAACCGATCAGTCAGTGCCTCGGCATGCTCGATGCTCGCGCGAAACTGGTCGGCATAGGTGCTGCGCAGGTGCTCGTCCCAGAACGGCTGTTCGAGCATCTTGTCCACCAGCCCTTCGCCGGCCTCCAGTGCCTGCACCGTGGCATAAGCGTTATCCAGCCTGGCGTCGTCGACCTCGGCGGTGGCGCGGTAGGTCATGTGTTCGCTGACCCAAGGCAGGTCCAGGCGCCCCTTGAGCCCGCTTTGGTAGGCCAGGTAGACCTCGACTTCATCCACCGTGCCCGGCAGGCTGTCGACCATCTCGGTGCTGAAACGCAGGCCCTGGCCGCCTTGCGCCACGGGTGTGACGCGTTGGCGGATATCGGCCTGGGCCACTTGGTTGACCAGGTCCAGGCGCGCCTTGCCCTTGGCCAATTCAGCCAGGCGGATATGCAGGTATTCACCTCGTAACAGGCCCCGAGCGGCGAACAATTCCAGCTCGATGCCCATGGCATTGAACACATGGGCGCCGGCGTCGGCGCAGTTGATCGGGTGGCTGGCCATGGCAAACAGTTGCGTGCGCAGCGCCTGGTCCTCTTCGGCCCCGATCAGCAGGCGCCAGACTTTGTTGGTCAGCTCGCGGCGGTGCGCGCGGTATAAGCGTTCGTCCTGTTCGTGCTCAAATGCTTCCGGCTGTTCCAGGCTCTTGATCACTTCGAAGAAACCCTGTGAGCCATGTTCGCGCTCGACGTTGTTCCACATCTCACGTAGCCAGGGTTTGTGCCGCGTGCTTTCGTCCTGCAGCCAGAACGTGATATCGCCCTTGGGTGGATACGTTCGGTACGGGTCCAGGCCGTGGGCCAGGCGATAACTGACCAGGCGCTGTTCGCCTTCCCGGCTCAGTTGGTTGCGGTCGATGCGGGCGCGGGCCACTTGTTCCGCCTCCGGTTGCCAGGGCAGAAACTGCGGCACGTCGCTGATCGCGGTGTTTTGCAGGTCGAGGGCGAAGTTGGCCGGGCGCGGTGGGTCAAACAGGCCGATGGGCCATTCACTGATCCCGGTGCCACGCAACGACAGCGCACGCAGGTGCGGCATGCCAGTGATATCCGGGGCCTGGGTGAGGGCGCGGTTCTGTGCCAGGGATAATTGGCGCAGCTGCCCCATGCCCGCGAGTTGCTCCAGGCTGGCCGCGTTCCACTGGATCGGGTTGTTGTCCAGGTGCAACTGGGTCAGGTAAGGCAGCTCGACCACTGCCTGTGGCAATCGGGTCAGGCCGTTGCTGCGCAGGCTGAGGTAGACCAATTGCGGGAAGTTGGCGATGAAACCGGTGTCTGCGTCGAGCAAGCCGGCGTCGATCAAGTCCAGGTGCTGCACATGAGCGAAGCTGGCGCGCAACCTCGGCAGGTCGCTCAACTGGCCGCCCAGGGTCACGCCTTCGAGACTCAGGCCGATGCCTTCCTCACCGGGATTGAGGTTGTGTTCCCAACTGCGGATCAGCGCCTGGGCCAGGTCGAGACGGCGTTGGGTGGTTTGCGCCGTTGCTGGCTCGAAGGTGCGGTTGACCCAGTTGCTGAGGTCTTCCTGCAAGGCGTGTTTTTCCTGTTCGCGGGCTTCGAACACCAGGCGCTGGGCAGGAGATTCAAGGCCGCTCAGGTAGGCCTCGATATCAGGCTGGGGCGCGAAGGGGTAGAGAGATTTGACCCGGTCTTCCAACGTCGGCGGCAGGTATTCGCTGCTCCATTGCGGCACGCGGTGCATGGGTTTTTGCGTCAGCACCAGAGCGTCCGGCGCGACGTCGGCGCGCAGCGGCGGCTCGGCCAGGACGGTGCGACGCACCTCGGACGGTTGTAGGGTTGCCATCAGCCAGGTTTTTAAGGCAGCGCCGTCGCCTGGGGCAAAACCCAATGCAGTGCGCTGGCGGGCGGACAGGCAGTGGAGCAACGCCTCGTAGAGATCACTGGCGGCATGCAACGGTTGTTGATCGCCGTCGTACACCTCATACCGCCCGGCATCATTGCGAACCAGAACACGGCGGCGGCTGGCCTGCTGCGGTCCGGCGCTGTAACGCAGTGAGCCTTCGGGCGAATGCTGACGGATTTGCAGGTGCAGGTCGCCGAACGCATCGCTGTGCAACTTGAGGGTGTTGAGCAGCATGCGTTCGCTGTCCGCGCTCAACGGCCCCTTCTGGTAAAAACCTTCGTAGGCGTGACTGCCCCTGGCCTGCAACAGCCGCTCGCGGGCCAGGTTGCGCAGGCGCAGGGGCAGGCGTTGTTCAGCGTCCATGACCTGGCGTTCGTCGCGGCGCGCATGGCTCAGCACGTCGTCTACCAGGCTTTTGGGGAGCTCGGGAAGCGCCTCGCGTACCAACCTATCGTGTGCGCGGGTGACCTCTTCACTGTTGCGGTAGAGGTAGTCGAACACTGCGCCCTGCTGCCCCGCGAGGTGCGCCGCAAGCTGTTCGCGCAGTGCATCGATCTGCGCCGCGCGGTTTTCGGGCACTGCGCCGAGCATGGCATGGCGCTCGTCGGTGTCGAGAAAATCCACCAGCCGCTCGGGTAACAATCCGGCGTTCAGGTCCTGGCGGCTGATACGCAACACCAGGTCCGCATCCGCCTCGCCAAAGCGTACGCACGGGCCTTCCAACTGCGGGTTTTCATACACCTCAATCGCCTTGGCTGACGGCCAACCCGGTAATTCCCGCGCCAGGTGCGGGCTCCAGTAGGTGGTTTCATCGGCGGCGATGCCGGCGCGGATCTGCTCGGGCAAACGGCGTGCCTGCTGGTCGAGGGCCGCGCGTTTGAGACTGTCGGCCAGCAATGGCGCAATGGCTTTGCGCAGGCTGTAGGCGCCGCGCACTACGTCAATCGAGACGCCGCTGCTGGTCAGCGCTTGCCTGCGCTGTGAGGCATCGAGGTCGGGGGCCAGCGCGTGCAGCAGTCGTGGCTCGTCCCAGGCGGCGGCGGTGTCGTTGTGCTGAAGTGTCGGCGAGTAAGCGTCTCGTCGTTCGGGATGCAGGATGCGGTAAAGGCCGTTATCCGCTATGGGTTCCAATGCATAGTGCTCACCCTTCCACGGCAGCAGCGTACGGCCCTGATGGGTGTGCAGCCCACGGCTGTCGGGGGTCGACTCCGCCGGCAGCACGAGATTTTTTTGCGCGTAGGGTTTGAGGTCCGGGTTCCACAGGCGCGTCTTGCCATTGACCTCTACCGCCTTGAGTTGATTGACGAAGACCGAGGGAATCAACGCGCCCGCAATCCCGAACGCGCCCAGTTGCACCACATCGCTGACCACCCCGACCAGATGCCCGGCGGCTTCCAGGGCCTGCCCTTCGGCCAGGTCGACCACGCCTTCCACCACTTCATCAAGCAATTGATAGGCGGTGTAGCCCAGCATCACCTCCCCCAGCAGCGGTACAAAAGGCGTAATCACCAGCAACGCGGCATTGAAGATCTCGCTGAGCAGACCGCTGGCGTTGTCCCACCAGGCCCAGCGCGCGCGGCTGTCGGCGTCGGCGGTGGACACGGCCAGGTCGCGGGCGTCATTGAGGATTTTGTTCAGCGCCTGTTGGTAACGGGTGGTCCACAGGTCGCCGCCAATATGCTGGGCGGCGTAGTGCGCAGGTTGATCCAGGCGGCTGGAAAAAAGCCTGCGTTGCGACTGGTCGACAAAGCGGCTGAAGAAGGTGCGGTAGGCCGGTTCGCGCAGACGCGCACTGAGGTCCTGCTTAAAGGCCAGGGTGCTTGGGTACTCCTTGACCGGGCACTGTGGGTCATCGGGGATGTAGGCGATCACCGGCACCACCCTACTGGCGCTGTCCAGGTCGGCGGCGACCAGCAGGATGCCGGTCAACAGGCTGTCCATGATCTGCAAACGGTAGCACTGCATCACCCCGCGTTCGCCCATGATCAGCCGTTGCAGCACATGAAAGCTGGCCGCAGTGATTGCCTTTTGCGCCAGCGCCACGTGCGCGGCGGCGTCGAGCGCGGCCTTCTGGCTGGCGATCACCGAAGCCTGCAATGCCGGCTGTAACAGGGGCGGTTGCAAGTGCGCCTGGTATTGCTTGCCCAGGTCCAGCTCGCGGCACAGGGCGACGAACTGCTCGATGCTCATGCGCTGCTTGAGCGGCTTGATCGTGAAGTGGCCGCGCTGATCGGGCCGGGTGATGTAGCTGGAACTGGCGGTAAAGCGTTCGCGGCTGGCGAAGTTCTGCAGCGCCGCATCCAGCAGCGACACGGTGCGGCTGGTGCTGCCCTTGAGCAGCGTGCCGGACTCGGTATGCAGGAACAGGTAGGTGTCCTTGACGCTGTCGTTGAGGCCATGGCGTGTGTTGAGCGCCTTGGCCAGCAGCGGTTCGGCAAACGCATACAGGTCCTGAAGCGCCTGCAATTGCTGGTCGACGGTATTCTGAGTGCTCCAGGCCTGGGCGTTGGCGCGCTTGAGCTCGGGCGTTGCGCTCGGATGCCAGTGCTCGATGGCCAGTTGGGCGCTGGCCAGCGCTTGGGCGCGTGTCCATGACGTTGTGCGCAGCCAGTCGGGCAGGGTCTGTGTGATCAGTGAGTAATGCGGGCCTTTATCGGGTGGCGACATGGCGGATGACCTGTTATTAAACAAGGTCATCAGCCTAGGGGCGGCAAACACGCCCGGGCGTTAGATAGTTAGGTCGGCCATGGCCAGTGCGCGTCGCGTCAATTGGCGGCGCAAGGCTTTTTGCTCGACGGCCAGGTTTTGCAGCAGGCGGGTGTAGGTGGCGTCGGTCATCGGTGCGCCGGTCAGCACCTCGCTGTGGGGAATGCCCAGGCTGTCGGCGAGGTTTTTCAGGGTTTGACGCAAGGCGACTTTTTCCTCCTCCGGTGCCTGGGGTTTGTTCGCCAGGGTGTCCTGGATTTGCTGCAGATCATCGACCATGCCCGCTTTTTCCTGGAACCGTTCGGCGTTGCGTTGCAGTTCATCGCCGTGGGTGGCGTCCAGGTAGTCGTCCCAGAACGGCACGTCGAGCATCTGGTCCAGCAGGCCGTCGCCTTGTTCGGCGCTGATGATCTGTTGATGGGCGCTGTCGAGCAGGTTTGCCGACACGTCGGCGGTGGCGCGGTAGACCATGTGCTCGGCAAGCCAAGGCAAGTCCAGGCGCTGCTTGAGGCCAGTCTGGTAGGCCAGGTGTACTTGCACTTCATCCACCGTACCGCGTACACCGTCGAGCACTTCGGTGCTCAGGCGCAGGCCCAGGCCACCGCGCCCGGTCGGTGCCAGGCGGCGCTTCACCTCGGCTTCGGCCAGGCGATTGACGTGGTCCAGCCGGGCTTTTTGCCGCGCCAGGTGGGCCAGGTGTGCGGCGAACGTGTCCGCGCTCAACTGCGCCCGGCGCCGGTAGGTTTCGTACACCAGCGTCTCGACGCCGAGGTTATTGAAGATCTGTGCACTGGCATCGGCACAGTTGCCGGGGGTGCCGGCCATGCGGAAAAACTCGCGGCGCAGGCCTTCGTCCTGATGCATCGCGTCGAGCATGCGCCACACATTGGCGCTCAAGCCGGTGCGGTTGGCGATGAACGCGTCGCGGTCACGTTCGGTTTCGACCTGCTCGGGCAGTTGCAGGCTGCGGATCACCTCGAAAAAGCCTTGGGAACCGTGCTCCTGTTCCAGATCGTTCCATTGGTTCTGACGCCAGATACGCTCGCGAGCATCGAAGCCTTGTAGCCAGAAAAAACTGTCCTGCGCGCCGCGCGGTGGATAGGTGCGATAAGGGTCCAGGCCGACCTCAAGACGGTAACTGACCATGCGTTCCTCGGCGTCCAGGCCCAACTGGTTGCGGTCCAGGCGCGTGCGCGCCACCAGGTCTGCCTCGGGTTGCCAGGGCAAAAACTGCGGCACGTCGTGGACCGGCGCGTTCTGCATATCCAGCACGAAACCGCGTGGTCGCGGGTGCTCGAATAGGCCGTTGGGCCAGTCGGCGATAGCGGTATTGCCCAGGTAGAGTTCGCGCAGGTCACGCATGCCGCTGACATCCGGGGCGGTGGTGAGGTTGCGGTTGTGGGACAGGTCGAGGGTTTTCAGTTGGCTGAGGTTTTTCACCTGCTCCAGTTGCGCGGCATCCCAGCGCAACGGGTTGGAGCCTATATCCAGCTGGGTCAGGCGCGGTAGGTTGGCCAGGGCCGGCGGCAATTGGGTGAGGTGGTTGTGGGTCAGATCCAGGGACAACAGGTTGGGAAATAATTGCAGGAACGGCACATTGGCGTCGGTCAAGGCGGTGTTGGGCATGGCCAGGCTGGTGATGTGGCCGAAGTTGCTGCGCAGGGTCGGCATGCGCAGCAGGTTGGGGCCCAGGGGCCAGCCCTCAAGGTCGAGACGACTGCCCACCTGTCGCTCGCCAAGGTCGTCGATGTAGCCGCCTCCGGAGGTTTCCCAGCTGCGTTGCAAGGCACGCGACAGCAGCGAGCGGACCATGCGTTCGGTCTGGCGGCGTTCCGCATCGCCGTCATGGAAGTCGGTAGGGGCCTTGACCCAATGGTCCAAGTCGTCCACCAGGGTCTTTTTCTGTCGCTCCAGATCCTGCAGCACCAGGCGACCTTCAGGGGTTGAAAACGTCTGGGCGCGAGCGTTGACCTGTTCGGCGCGCAGGTGCGGGTAGAGCGCACGTACACGGTCTTCCACGGTCGGCGGGGTGACGCCGAGCATTCGGCTGACCCACCGAAAGCGTTGCAGGGGGATCAGGTTTTCGCCGAGCGGCGCTTGCATCGGCTCATCCAATAGCAGGCGCCGCGGCTCCAGGCTCGCCAGGCGGTCCATCAGCCAATCGCGTAGCTGCGCGCCGTCGGTGAAGGCACGCTGATTCACCTCGGGCAGGCTCTGGAGCAAGGCGCTGTAGAGGTCGCCGGGGGCGGTCAACAGGTTGCCGTCGTGGTCGTGCACCCGGTATTGCGCGTGCTCGTCGCGCACCAACACACGTACTCGTCCGGCCTGCTCGGGCCCGGCCTGGCAGCGTAGTTTGCCGACGCGGCTGTGCTGGCGGATTTCGACGCGTGTGCGGCCAAAGGCATCGCTGTGCAGCTTCAGCGTATTGAGCATCAGCCGTTCGGTGTCGGGAGTGATCGCTTGCGTGGCGTACAGACCTTCATGGGCATGGCTGGCGCGAGCGTCCAAAGCCATGGCGCGGGCCAGGTTTTTCACGCGCAGGGGCAGGTGCTGTTGTGCGGTGATGTGCTCGATCTCGTCCGGGCGTGCCTGCTCGAGCAGGCTGCGCACCAGGGGGGTGGGCACTTCGGGAAACGACGCGCGGATCACTTCGCCTGGTACCGAGCCCGATGCCTGGCTGTTTTCATAGAGGTAGTCGAAGACATCGGGTTGGCGCTGGGCCAGGTTATCGGCAAGGCGATTGCGCAGTGCCTCTATTCGTTGGGCGCGTGGCTCCGGCAGGGTGTTGTCGTCGAGAAAGTCCACCAGTCGCTCGGGCAACAGGCCTTTGTTGAGGTCCTGGTGGCTGATGGCCAAGACCTTGGAGGCGCCGGGATCGCCAAACTCGGTGGCCGTCCCGGTGAGGCTGGGTTCCTGGAACACATTTATCCGATGGCTGGCGGGCCAGCCCGGCAGTTCCAGGGCCATGGCGGGGCTCCAGTAGGTCTCCTCATCGGCGGCGACACCTGTGCGGATGTTCTGCGCCAGGGTGAGCGCCTGTTGGTTGAGGCGCAGGCGGTGCAGGCTGTCTTGCAGCAGCGGTGGCGGGGGGCTGTGTTCAGTGTGCATCGCGCATAGGTGTTCGGGTTCGGTGCCACTGTTGCGACTGACCTGAGCCAGTTGTGTGTCGCTGAGGTCGCTGACCGAATGGCCGAGGCGGCGCAGCAGTTTTGCCTCATCCCAGGCTCTGGGATTTTCCGCCTCATGGCTCCACGCGCCTTGGCCGTTGTGCTGCAAGCGGGGTGCATAGGCATCGCTACGGCGGGGATGAAGAATGCGGTAGTCGCCCTCGACGGGGTGTTGTTCAACCCGGTAGTGCGCGTTGTCCAGCGGCAGGATCGTACGGCCCTGCTGTGTGTGCAGGCCCAGGCGGTCGGGGCTCGAGTCCGGCGTCAGGTCGTGATGCACATAGGGCTTGAGGTCAGGGTTCCACAGGCGCTGCCGGCCCTTGACCCACACCGGTTTGAGCTGATTGACGAATAACGACGGCAGGATTTTCCCGGCCGCGGCAAACGCCCCCAGTTGCACCACGCTGCTCACCACCCCGACAAGATGTTGCGCCGCTTCCAGCGCCTGGCCCTCGGCGAGGTCCACCACGCCCTCGACCACTTCATCCAGCAGTTGGTACGCGGTGTAGGCCAGCATGGCTTCGCCGAGCAACGGTACAAAAGGTGTGACCACCAGTAAGGCGGCGTCGAAGATCTCGCTGAGCATCTTGCTGACGTTGTCCCACCAGCGCCAGCGTGCATGGCTGTCGCAGTCGGCGGTGGACACCGCGAGTTCACGGGCATCGTTGAGGATTTTATTCAGGGCTTGCTGGTAGCGCCGGGTCCACAGGTCGCCGTCGATGCGGGTTACGTGGTACTGCAAGATTGGACTGTTCACGGGCGTGTCGCGCCAGGTGGGGCGAGGGTCTGTCACGTCATCCTTGCGATGCCACTTGACCGTGCTCAAGCGCTGCGCCAAGCCACTGAAAAAATGCCCGCGTTGCTGCTGGTCGACAAACTGGCTGAAAAACCGGCGATAGTCCGCATCGCGCAGGCGAGTGGTGAGGTCATTCATCAAGGCCACGGTGTTGGCGTGCTCCTTGACCGGGGTGTGCGGGTCGTGGGGGATGTAGGCCAGCAGATTGACGGCCTCGCGAGCGGTATCCAAGTCGGCGGCGATCAGCAGGATGCCACTGAGGCTGGTATTCATCATGCCCAGCCGATAGAACTGCATCACCCCGCGCTCGCCCTTGAGGGTGCGCTGCAGCAGGTGAAAGCTGGCGGGCGTGATGTGCTGCTGCGCCAGCGCCATGTGCGCAGCGGCGTGCAGGGCGGCTTTTTGGCTGGCAATCACCGATGCTTTCAAGGTGGTTTGCAACAGGTGTCGTTTGAGATGGCGTTGATACTGCGCGCCGATATCCAGGCGGCGGCACAGGGCGGTGAACTGCGCGATGCTGATGCGCGGCTTGAGCTTGAGCACGGTGAAATGCCCACGGGCATCGGGCTGGTTGATGTAGTCGCTGGCGTCGGAGAAACGCTCGCTGCTGGAAAAATTATGCAGGGCCGCGTCCAGCAGCGACACGCTGCGGCTGGTGGCGCCCGGCAGGATGTGGCCTTTGGCACTGACCAGAAACAAGTAGGTCTGACGCACATCGACGTCGACCTGGTAGTGGGTTTTCAACGCCCCGCGCAATAACGGTTCAGCGAAAGCGGGCAGGTCCTGCAGCGCGCTCAATTGCTGGTCGACGGTATTTTGGGTGGTCCAGGCCTGGGCGTTGGCGTGCTTGAGCTCGGCGGCGGCGGTGCTGTACCAGGGCTGGATCGCCAGCGCGGTGCTGCTCAGCGCCTTGGCGCGGGCCTTTGAGGTGTTGAGCAACCATTTGGGCGCGGCCTGCTGGATCAGTTCGACGTGAGGGCTGGTATCGGGTAACGGCATGGCGGATGACCTTGTTGGATGAACGAGGTCATGAGCCTATTGGGCGAGCGTCGGGCCGGGAGTTAGATAGTTAGCGGCCAGCGGCTGGCACAAGGTCTGGCTGCCCGGCTGCAGGTACGGCATGAGGATCGGCGCCATGCCCTTGAGCACCTGCACCGGCAGCGCCGAGGTAAAGGTGAAGTGCTCGGCGCTGCGCCCCGGCACAAACGCAGTGAGCGTGCCGAAGTGATGCTCGCCCAGGTAAAACACAAAGGTCGCGGTGCGGTTGATCGACTTGGAACTGAGAATACGCCCACCAGCACCGACGGCCTCGATGCGGTTATCCCCGGTGCCGGTCTTGCCGCCCATGGCCAACGGCGTGTCGTCGGCCAGTTTGAAACTGCCGGCCACGCGTTTGGCGGTGCCGGCGTCCACCACTTGGGATAAGGCCCCGCGCAGCGCCCGCGCCACTTCCATCGGCATCACGCGCTTGCCGGGGGCGGGGTCGTTGACCAGCCGGGTTTCATAGGGCGTGCCGGCGGCAAAGTGCAGGCTGTCGATGCGCAGCACTTTATCGCGTACGCCGTCGTTGAGAATGATGCCCATCAATTCCGCTAGCGCCGCCGGGCGATCCCCCGAGCTGCCAATCGCCGTGGCCAGCGACGGCACCAGGTGATCGAACGGATAGCCCACCGCCTGCCAGCGCTGGTGAATCTCCAGGAACGCCTCGATCTCCAGCATGGTTCGGATGCGGCTGTCGCGCGCGCCCTGATGGCGGCTCTTGAACAGCCAGCTATAGACCTCTTGGCGCTCGAACTCGCTGGCTTTGACGATCTGGCTGAACGTCGCTTCGGGGTGATGGAGCAGGTAGCCCAACATCCACAAATCCAGAGGGTGGACCTTGGCGATGTAGCCCTGGTCGGGCAAGTCATAGGCGCCGGGGCCGTAGCTCGCATACAGTTTTTGCAGGCGTTCATCGGTCAGTTTGGGGGTGGGTTTGGCGCCGCTCAGGTGCGAGCGCAGGAAACGGTTGAAACTGTCCTGGCTGGCCTCGGGCAGCAGGTAGCGGTGCACGGCCGCCAGGCGGATCGGCGTGGGGTGGATGCTGTCGAGGAACGTCTCGAGCCGCGCCTGGGTGTCTTTTTTCTGGTACTTCTTCCAGAACTTCTGCAGGAAGGTAATACCCTCGCGATCGGCGAATTTAGCCAAGTATTCCTGGCGGCGCGGGTCGTTGTCGTCCTTGAGTAATTCAGCGCTGTTGTTGGGCCCGGCATAGGTGGTGTAACGCACCACGTCGCGCATCAGGCGAATGAACGGCAGGTTGATCGATTCGCGCAAGGCGTCGCGCAACGTGGGGTTGCGGCCATTGTCCTGACTGCGAAAGTTATGAAAGGTGTGCAAACCACCGCCGGTGAAAAAGCGTTCGCCGGGGCTGGCCGAGTAGGTCCGGTCGAGGGCGGCGTCGAGCATCTTGCTAAGGCTTTTGTCCGGGGTCTGGGTCAGGTAATCCACGGCCCAGCGGCTCAGGCGGTCCTGGTCGGCGACCTCGGTTTTCTTCAGTTGGGCCGGTGTGCGCGCGGCGTATTGGTCATGCAACTCGGCAATGATTTGCAGGTAGGTGGTGAGCACCCGCAGCTTGGCGGTGGAGCCCAGTTCCAGCTTGCTGCCTTCGTTGATGTCGAAGGGTTGGTCGGTGTTGTCGGTTTGCACCCGTACCCGCGAGCCGTCCGGTGTCAGTTCGAACAAGGTGAAGCTGTAGCGCACCTGGGGCGTGCTGGTCGCGGTGAGCAAGCGTTCGCCCAACAGGCCGATCTGGCGTGCGTAAGCCGGGTCGGCCAGTTGCCTGAGGTAGGCGCTAACCTCGGTTTGTAATTGGCTTTGCAAGGTACTGGTGGCGGACAGGTCGAGGCGGTCGAGGTCGTAGAGCGGGCGCTGAAGCAACCCTGCCAGGCGGCTGCGCGCCGCGCTGATGCCCTTATTGGTCTCGATCGGTTGCACCGTCGGTTGTTGCACCCAGTCCCGGTAAGTGACCTTGCTCGCCAGCGCGGCTTTCAAAAGCTCAGGTTCGATCACGCCATTCTGGGCGAGCAGGCGCAGGTGGCTGTCGGTGAGTTGCGCCAATTCTTCGCGGCCCTTGGCCAGGTAATGGGAAGGGCGGCGCTGGGCGATGATCAACGACAGCACCTGACGTAACGCCAGGCCTTGTTGAGCACTCACCGGCCCCAGCAGCGCCTGGTTGACCTGGTTGAAATCGGCGCCGTACCACACCCGCAAACCCTCGGCCATCCCGTGCACTTCGCCGTGCCCGGGGACTGCCGACAATGGCACGCTGTTGAGGTAGTCGCGCAGGATGTTCTGCCGTGCGGCGAGGGTGTCCGGCCCGTCGTGGTAGGCGCGCACGGCGGCGGAGAACATCTGCCGCAGCTTCTCGCCACCGGACAGGGTCAGGCCATCCGGCGAGTGGCGGTATTTTTCCAACTGGGTCGCGAGCGTGCTGCCGCCGGCGCTTTGGCCGGGCAAATGCAGCACTTTGGCAACTTGCGACCACGCCGCCTTGGCAAAGCGTGGCCAGTCTACCGCCGGGTTTGCCTGGGGTTGGGCGGGGTCGAGCAGGTCGCGGTTTTCGATAAACAGCAGGCTGTTGCTCACCAGCGGCGGGATCACGGCAAAACTGGCGTACAGCTGCTGTGGGTAGTTGTATTGATACAGCGGCACGGCGCGGCAGTCGGTGATGGACAGCCCGGCCTGAATCTTTTCCGCGTAGGGCACAAACAGGCCCTTGGCGCTGTAGTCCATCAAGGCCGGGGAAAAGCGCGCCTGGGCCTCGATCACATAACCGCGCTTGAGCAGGCGCGGCAGGAAGCTGTCGAGGTCGCTGTAGCCCAGGCGGCGGTCGAACGGGCCGGCGCGGGGGTAGGCGATGGTATCGCTGGGGCCGGGCTCGACCTGGTAGGTGAGGCTGCGGGCCAAACGGCTGAGTTCCTGGGCTTGCAGGCGCGAGGTGCGCACCTCCTTGGCGGCAGCAAACCCCAGGGCAATAAGCCCCATCAGCACGATCAGCCAGAACAGCCGGCGACCGTAACGGGGCCTGGGGGTATTTTTCGGTGACGGCGCTGGGTCCGAACTGCCGTGTACTTTCGCAGCCTTGGTCGATTCGGTTTGCCACAGTGCGCCCATAGTCGATTGATCCCTGCACGCAGATTGATCGGACTTGCTGGAAGCTTAGTCGCTGAGGGCTGCCCGTGAGGGAAATCTGTTTTGTTTGTGGGAAATATCATAAAGGAGGCCTGCGACGTTTAGTCGCTCGGGGCAGGTAAGATGCTCCTGTAAAGTGCGTTTTTCGCGGGCATTTCAACTAAATTGGATGGCTTTTATAGTGAAAGGCCCTGGGCTGGGCTTTTTATACTGCATGCCCCGCCGAGCTTGCCCAATGGCGGACACTCCAATAACAAAATGAGGTTGTACCTTTATGCCAGTCGGCAACCCACTGCCCCACGGCGAGACCGCTCAAGGCGGTCCGCTCAAACGCGAACTCGGCGAGCGGCACATTCGCCTGATGGCCTTAGGCGCCTGCATCGGTGTCGGCCTGTTCCTCGGCTCGGCCAAGGCTATCGAAATGGCCGGCCCGGCAATCATGCTGTCGTACATCATCGGCGGCCTGGCGATCCTGGTGATCATGCGTGCGCTCGGTGAGATGGCGGTGCACAACCCCGTCGCCGGTTCGTTCAGCCGTTATGCCCAGGATTACCTCGGCCCGTTGGCGGGCTTTCTCACCGGCTGGAACTACTGGTTCCTGTGGCTGGTAACGTGCGTTGCGGAGATCACCGCCGTGGCCGTGTACATGGGCGTGTGGTTCCCCGACACGCCGCGCTGGATCTGGGCCCTGGCGGCACTGATCAGCATGGGTACGATCAACCTTATCGCAGTAAAAGCCTTCGGTGAATTCGAATTCTGGTTCGCGTTGATCAAGATCGTCACCATCATTGCGATGGTCATCGGCGGCGTCGGCATCATTGCGTTCGGCTTTGGCAACAACGGCGTGGCGCTGGGTATTTCCAACCTGTGGGCCCATGGCGGTTTCATGCCCAACGGCGTGCAAGGCGTGTTGATGTCGCTGCAGATGGTGATGTTTGCCTACCTGGGCGTCGAGATGATCGGCCTCACCGCCGGTGAAGCACGCAACCCGCAGAAGACGATTCCGAGCGCTATTGGCTCGGTGTTCTGGCGCATCCTGCTGTTCTACGTCGGCGCGTTGTTTGTGATTCTGTCGATCTACCCGTGGAATGAAATCGGCACCCAGGGCAGCCCGTTCGTGATGACGTTCGAGCGCTTGGGCATCAAGACCGCTGCGGGCATTATCAACTTCGTGGTGATCACCGCGGCGCTGTCGTCGTGCAACGGCGGTATTTTCAGCACCGGGCGCATGCTCTACAGCCTGGCGCAGAACGGGCAGGCACCGGCCACCTTTGGCACCACCTCGAGCAATGGCGTGCCGCGCAAGGCGCTGTTGTTGTCGATCTTTGCGTTGTTGCTGGGCGTGTTGCTCAACTACCTGGTGCCAGACCAGGTGTTCGTCTGGGTAACGTCCATCGCTACCTTTGGCGCGATCTGGACCTGGCTGATGATCCTGCTGGCCCAGCTCAAATTCCGCAAAAGCCTGAGCCCCGCTGAACAGGCCGGCCTCAAGTACCGCATGTGGCTGTACCCGGTCAGTTCCTACCTGGCGCTGGCGTTCCTGGTGCTGGTGGTGGGCCTGATGGCGTACTTCCCGGATACTCGCGTGGCGTTGTATGTGGGGCCGGCCTTCCTGGTGCTGCTCACGGTGCTGTTCTACGTGTTCAAGCTGCAACCGAACAACGCGACTGCGGCGCCGGTGCGTTCGGCCTGACGCCACCAATGGCCCGCTGCGTGCGGCGGGCCATCCAGTCTATCCCGCCTGCACGCCTGCCTTGAGCGACTGATCCAGGCGCTTGTTGAACTCCAGCCACAGCGCGAGCAACCCCATCAGTGCAGCACCGGCCACAGCGGTCAGCAATTGCATCGCCAAGGCATCCCCGGCCATGGCATTGATCATGTCCGCCAATGGCGCGAGCACGACGCCCAGGCAAAACACCTCCAGCGAATAACGCCCCATGCGACAGGTATGTTGCGCCAGCCAGTTTTCGGTCCAGCCACGGCCCGGCAGCAGCTTGGCGGTGACATAAGCCAGGGCAAGGAAGTGCAGCAGGCGCAGCGGTGACAAGTCGGTCTTGCTGATGGGGTAGATGAGGTCGCTGATCACCGACGGCATCAGCGCATCGTGGATCTGCGGCCAGCGCCAGGACAGCGTGAGCACGCCGGCCATCAACACATAAATCGTTGCTGCGACAAACACCGGCTGGCGGCGCAGTGGCCGAGTGTCCACCGGCCGTTCTTGTCGGCTGTAGAGCGCCGCCGCGCCTCCCAGTATGAACAGCAGTTGCCAGGTCACCGGGTTGAAGTACCAGACACCATCGGCAATCGCCCGCAGATTCCAGCCCATCCACGGCGCCAGCAAGTAGATCGTCGTAGACACGGTCACCACCGCCCAGGTGTTGCGCAGCATCAACGGCAACACCAGCGGCAGCCCTGCCAGCAGCACAATGTAGAGCGGCAACGGGTCCATCAGGTTGGGTTTGAAACGCAGCAGCAGTTCATCGGTCAACGCTTGTTGCGGGTGGGTGACGAAATGCGTCAGGCCCATCTCTTCGACAAGGTCGCGGGTTTCCACGTGGCTGTTAGCGAAGAACACGATGCCCATCAGCATCGCCAGCAGGAAGATATGCACCACATACAACACCCAGGCACGCCGCAGGATTTTCAGCGAGGCAATCCAATAGCCATCGCGTTGCAGGATCTTGCCGTAGGCCAATACCGCAGCGTAGCCGGCAAGAAATACAAACACCTCAGCCGCATCGCTGAAGCCGAAGTTGCGCAGCGTGATCTGGCCGAGGGGGTTGTGGGGGACGTGATCCCAGAAAATGAAGATCAACGCCAGGCCCCGAAAAAAATCGATGCGCGGGTCGCGTCCGTTCAGCATGGCAGCGGGCTCTTGTACGAAATGTTTATTAAAGACAGGCAGGCGTGGGCGTTGGCGCACGCCACCCGTCGGGCGGGCGCAGGTTGGCGGTATTTGTAAGCAATTGCAAAGGCTGGGTATTACTGAATGTCTCTAGACATCGATGATGACTAACGTGCCTTGGCTGCCGGCGAGTACGCCATGGGCGGTACCCGCTTCGACCAGGTACATCTGGCCGGCGGCCACGTTGATGTGTGTATCACCGATGCTCAGGCGCAAGCAGCCGTCGATCACCAGCAAACCTTCGTTGTAGTCGTGGGTTTCTTCTTCATAGGCCTTCTCATCCATGCGCAACACCTTGATCCGCGCCGGGCCGACTTGGCCCAGGCGCGTTGATTTCCAGCTGTCAGGCAGTTGCTCGGCGATGGCGGCGAAGTCCAGTAACGGCATGTGAATCTCCTGTTTGCAACGATGCCGTCGGTGGTCCGGTTCAGCGCGAAGTTGTGGTTCAGAACGTATCCATCAACAGCACCCGGCAGGGCTTGGCTTCATACGCATTGATCTGTGGGACCAGCCGAGTGAAGTGTTCGGTCTGGCAATGTGTATCGAGTGCGGCCTGGTCCGGCCATTGCTCGACAAAGATAAAATGCCCCGGGTCTTTTTGATCAACGAACAGATCGTAGGCAATGCACAGCGGTTCCTGGCGGGTTTTTTCCACCAGTTCTTCGTACCACGGGCGCACCGTTTCCAGGTGTTCGGGCTTGATGAAATCTTCGGCGATGACTTTCAACACGGTGTCTCTCCTTTTTAAGCCGCCGCCACTTCATGTGGCTCAAAACTGTCCGCCCGCGCCATCTGCCACATGCGTGAATAGAACTCGCCATTCACCTCGCCGGTCAGCAACTCACCGGGTTTGAGGAACACATGCAACTGCGAAAACAGCTTGATCTCTGTCGCCGACATCCGCCGTACCAAGTGCTTGGCCGACAGTTGCGACGGATGATCCAGACCGGCCGCGGCGAGCATTTCCGCCAGCGCCTTGAGCGTGTTGCGATGGAAGTTGAATACGCGCTGGGCCTTGTCCGGGACCACCAGCGCACGTTGACGCAACGGATCTTGGGTAGCAACGCCGGTCGGGCATTTGTTGGTGTGGCAGCTCTGCGATTGAATGCAACTGATCTTTATGGCCCCCAAATTCCAACTACTCGTCTGTGAGTGACTGAGTGAGTGGGTCGCCTAGTAGTTGCTTATACTACTCAGCGCGCTAATTTGACCATCCACGACCTGCTTCACCCAAGACATGGCTAACAAATGTCGTTTGGATTTGCAGGGACAATCTCCTCATGTGCAGATCGCTCGCGTTTCATGAGTGCCTGAAGAGCGCCCGTCAGTTGTCAGCTTTCTCCCCCCCAGAGGCGATTGACGGTTGTCCACGTGCACCCTAGCTCTCGCGCAATCGCAGCACGGCTATGGCCCTGGGCCTTTAACTCCTGAACCAGCTGCATCCGGTGTCTGCCCTCAGTCACTCTAGGGGCTTCAAGCTTGTCCGGTTTCGCTGGCAAAACAGTGTCTGCTAGTCCTAAAGCTTCCATTTCTGCAATGGCTGCGAGCATGACGTTTCGCGGGGTTTCTTGTTGGCTGGCAGCGATAACTAGCCCAAAGAACGTTGCAGAATTTACGCCTAAAGCGTCTGCCAGAGCTTTAGTGACGTCCACTGTAGCGTTAGCTTTGGACGCTTCTAGCAAGCTGACATATGGCTGCGCAACCTCTCCAGAAATAGCTTGCTGGTGCAAGCCCTTGGATTTGCGTAGCAGTTGCAGTACGGCCGCGTACGGGCGACGCAATGACATTCTATCGCCTCATCAAAAGGAGACGGTATGCCGTGTTTGCCAATAAACACTCAAATATATATAGTTATTCAAATGTTGATTTGGCCTTGACCTTTAGCTTCGGCTCGGTAGCCCAGATGTCAATTTACGCATTACTAAACTGGAGGGGCGACTCATGGTGTGTCCGTCCGAAAGCGAGCTACTTCAAGGGAGCGGCCTAGCGCTAGAGGGCAGCACTTTCTCGGCCGTATGGGAACTTCGACGACGCTGTGAAACGAACGACGAACCACGTTAGACACCAATATAATAGTAAGGGGGTCTTTTCGGTATAGGAGGGTTTTTTTGAGGGAGCAACCTCGTCGGGCTGCTTATAGACGAACGGTGGGTTCTTGATCAAACGCTCGGTATAGAGGGGGTCTGGCAGGATACATTCGAGCCTATGCTGTAGATGCTCGACAACGTGCAACTGGCGGGACACTAAATAGTTTTAGTAGTAAGGGGGCAAAAACGATCGCGAACATAAAGCCCCGCGCCGAGTTGGCCCAGTCGGCGCCGATGGCCAGGACGCTGGCGATGTCGAACGCGCTGACGATCTTGCCGCTGGCGCCGAGCTTGATCTTGTCGCGCAGGTTCAGGCCCACCAGGGTGTTGTGCACAAACAGCAGGCCTTCGCGCAGCGGCACGCCGATATGGTCGGTGAACTCCACCGGCGCAGCGCCGGTGCCGCCTTCCTTGCCATCCACCACGATAAAGTCCGGGAGGATGCCGGTTTCGAGCATGGCCTTGGCGATGCCCATGAACTCCCACGGGTGACCCAGGCAGAACTTGAAGCCCACCGGCTTGCCGCCGGACAGTTCGCGCAGTTGGGCGATGAACTGCATCAGTTCGATGGGCGTGGAAAACGCGCTGTGGCGCGACGGCGAGATGCAGTCTTCGCCCATCATGATGCCGCGGGTGTCGGCAATTTCCTGGGTGACTTTGTGCTTGGGCAGGATCCCGCCATGGCCGGGTTTGGCGCCCTGGCTCAAAAAGTTAGAATTTCCCAAGTGTTGATCTAACGAGAATTGACCCGCCCATAGGCGCTGCTGCGTGGCCACGCTGTATTAACCATAAGGTTTATGGCTGCCTTACTGCATCAGCCCTGACAGCTGTGATGTGCGATTTTTACCAAATAGCTAACAACTGCCCTTATATAATATATCTGTAAGTATCGCTAGAGAACTGCTGGGGTTACACCCAAAAGCCCGGATTTTCTAGGCTAATGTCCTATTCGGAGCGTCAGCTGAATAAACTCTAGCGGGCGGTTGAAAAACATGATTTAGTTATCTTAGGTCGGGTGCTATGGAAGTGTGTTTTACGATGGGTTCAAATTCAAAAAAAGAAGTTCTAAATCCCATGTTGGGATTTTCTTACACAAGCTAGTGTGTGCGGAACCGCGCCAAGCAAACTCAGCATAGTTTCATAAAATCTTATAAATCCTTTATATGGAAGGTGTATCTGTGGGCCGTAAGCGTGTCAAGGTGAATGTTGAACATGAATTGTTGATTGCAAAAACGCAGCAACGGTTTGATTTTACCGATGACGATGGCTTATACCCTTTTTCCAACGTATTCCAATGGCGTCCTCAGAAAGGCAAAGCCGAAGGAACTCTGGTTTCGCTGACAATCGATGTGCAAGCTGCTACGAAGATGGAGTTAACATCTAGAGCAGATAATTCATCTAGATTTTTTTATTCTGAATTCAAAGAGCGATATCCTTGGGCAGTACAAGCACTTGGACGGGGGCTTAAAACTTTATGTTTGGGTAACCGCGTTTCGCATTCGGAAGGCTCCTACACTCGAAATAGCGTTGGAGTTTTTTTAGATTTTTGCAGGCGTGAGGATGTAGAGTTAAGTAATTTTGAAGATTTAAACTTTCAACTTCTTTGTAGTTGGCGAAATGATCTGCGTTTGGACGCTAGACAAAGCAGTTACAAAGCAGCCCTATTTAGACGATTCTGTAAGGCGCTTGAGTTATTGATGAGAACCTCTGAATATCCCGTAAGGTTTTCGGTTCCGGTATACAGGTCTGATATGCCAGAGCATCTGACTCCTTATAGTGATGCGGTGATGTATCAATTAATAGCTGCGGCGATTGCTGATATTGAAAATATTATCGCTGGCGCAGATCAGTTTAAAGAAGTTGCCTTTGGTATTGCGAATAGTAACCCTCTAATATGGCGTGCGAAAAGGTACGATTGGAAAACTATCGTATCCGATTATATGCAGGGAGGGTGCAATATCAGGAATGCAGTCAGTAATTGTATACCCCTAGATGATGGGGCTAGAAGGGAGCTTACGCGTAAAAGTATTTACATGTTCAGGCGCTGTCCAGATGAATTTCAAGAGTTTTTTTTAAAATTTGGCCTGGTTGCTAATAAGAAGGATGGGGCGTTGGCCGCGTTACGACGGTTAGATGAAACGCAGATACCTAGCCGAGACTCTATGTTCCCGTTTTTTTTATTCTTCCTAATAAATTCTGGCGCTAATAAGGAGACGGCGTGTAGCTGGAAGCGCAGATATAAAGTGGGTGGTAATTTTATATCTCCTCTGGAATGGAAAGACCCGTTTGACAACACGCGATGCCGGCTTAGAGGAGTCAAGTATCGTGGCAAAAGCGTCTTGAACGTCGGCGTCGAAGATACGTGGATACAGATATCGGAAGAAGGGATGTATCCGATTTTAGAGTTTTTAATTTGGTATACAGAACCATTGTCAAAATTGGCAAAAACCGGATTGCGAGATAATCTGTGGTTATATACGGAGAACAACAAGAAAGAAATTTATGACTATGGAGAACATAACACTTTTTGGGTGGCAGCCAAATCGTTCTTGAGTCGTCATGAAATTTGGGATGTTCAGATTGAAAAGGATGGAAGCTTTACTAAAGAAAGGGTCACATCTTTAGATAGTAGGCGATTTCGTAAGGTTTTTATAGCTAAAGAATTATTGAGAGCGATTAACGAGTCGCAAAACTTTCAAGAGCTATCGAATCAGCTACAGAGTGCCATGCATCACGCCAAATTTGACACAACATTAGCAAGCTATATGTCTCTAGGAAAGTCAAAAGATATTCTTGATATAGGTATATTCGCGTTGCAAACACAAATGGTAGAAGAGGCTCTTAAATTTAGAGGAGGGCGAGTAGAGCACTCCGATTTATCAGGTCGGCCTGGCTTATACACCAATTGTGCGGACCCAACCCATCCTGATCATGAATGGGCGGTCACTGAGGTGGGATCGGAGTGCGGTGAATATGACATGTGTCTCGGATGCTCTCAGAGCAGGGTGTTCAGCATACATCTTCCTCGAATTGCAATGAGAATCCTTCAGTACGAGGGCTTCCGAAAATCAATGTCTCGTGAGTCGTGGGAGGCCGCATTTGGCCGTAAAACTGCGCGTGCCTATGACTTGCTGAGCGGCTGGTCAAATGAGAAAGAGGTCGAACAAGCGTGGCTACAAGCACGTGCCGGGATGATTTCTCTTCCACAAATAATCGTTCGGGGGTAGCAAGAATGGACTCGAAGCCATTATCGTTCGAAGTTACGGACAGTGCTGTAGAAAATCCGAATATAGTGGAAATACGATGGGCTGATCTTTATCGCCATGCTGGGTTTTATGGAAATAAAAAAGTCTCAAGGTCCAGCACCTTTAGTGAGGATGTTTGGGATTTTCGTATAGAAGGGGGAGGTCGTTTATCTTTTAATTCAATTCTAGGAAATAGTGGGCGTAATGTGTTGCCTGCTAAAATCTTATTAAAGCTAGTCGCTTTTATACTGTTAGGGTTCAATGCAAGGTTCGAAAGGTCTTGCAGGACGGTACAGAATATCTTAAACGAGGGCAAACAGTTAATTCAGTGGCTACTCATGCAAGGGTATTTTTACGCTGAGAATCAAGACGGGTATTTTAAAATTCCTAGTGATCTGTATGTCGAAGAATTTACGCCATTCTATAACAGGGTTGCAGAGTCTAGTTATCACGAAAATACAAAATTTGACAAAGTGAGGTTTCTCTCCGAATGGTGGATTTTGTCCGCATCTGATGATTATCTGCCAACCTGTCTGAAACTTACCGCTGATCCATTTGGTGGAAAAAGACTTGGCGATCTATTTGGCAAAGCGGATTTTCAGGAAAAGATTTCAAGTTCAAATGATGAGTATAAAGAAGAGAGTGGGTGGCTACCTATTCCCCTTGATTTTGCGTTTCCGATGGCTAAAGCAGCTGTTGAATACGTGGATAAATACGCGTTTTCGCTTATTAGATTCTATGAAGTAGTTTACGAGGGTATCGTCAGCGTAAAACGTAGTAATACTGTAACTCGTGGTCGTGTGATTAAGGAGTGCGCAGCACGCGGTATCACACTTGAGGAATTAGGGGAAGACTTACCATTTCCATTGCAGTTTGAGTATTATGCTTCTCCATCAGACCCATCAAGATTCACCTATCGGTTAGACCGGAGAATTGCAGATAAGGCATTTTCATATATAAAGCGGGCAGCAGTTGTGATTATTTTGTTCACGACCGGAATGCGCTCTCGCGAGCTTAGAAGTTTAAAGGTCGGCTGTTGTGTTTTGGACTACCGCATTGGAGTTGAAAATCTTTATCGCCTGACTGTTACCATACAAAAGACTAGTGCGGAGTATATTGCCGGTCAAGTCGTTACAATCCCTGTGCCAGAAGTAACTTATCGTGCGGTTATGCTTTTGGAGAGTTTGGGGCGCGCTACTCGACGTGGCGATATTCTGATTTCTCCTCTTCACAGTAATGAGAAATCCGATCATGTAACGGAACCGGTATGCGGTCAAACTGTTACTAATTACGTGCAGAGCTTCTGCAAGGATAGCGGCATAGATTATCTTCCTCATCCTCATCAATTCAGGAAAACCATTGCAGGTTGGTTTGCGATGAATAGTCCCGTTTTGGGGCCTTTACTTGTCATGACGCTTTTTTCTCATAAAAATATCAGTATGACGGAGATGTATTTCAGAAATAATCCCATGATTAAGTCTGCTCGTGAGGAAGTATTGGTGCAGCAGTCTCTGACATTAGTCAAAGGTGTTAGCCATGCCGTATCAACGGGGAAGCTGGCGGGGGTGTCCGGAGAACGTCTTAAAGAGGGCGTCAAATCAGAACCTCTTTTCCAAGGGTTAACGGGAGAAGTTTTAGGAGCTACTCTTGAAGAGTATCTACTTGAGCGAGCTTATCACGGTTCCATGCATTTTCTACTCACTCCGTTAGCAATCTGTATGTTCAACCCAGATGATAGTGACGAGAAACCATGCTCTAATTTGATTGCGAGCACCGCGCAGAACAGAGATGATTTTGCTTCAATTGGGCTTCCACTGACGAGTGCATGTGTAGGTGCCAAATGCAATCACTGCCTGCTGACTGAATGTCAGGCAGAACAGCTTGAACAATCTCTGAATTTTTATCGGGAGCTGATCGACGGTGCAGGTGTCGATGACTATTCTAAGAACCTTCATCTCATAAATACGGCACGAGAGTTCGTAGTGGAGTACACACCGCTATTGGAGAAAATCAGGTGAACGATAGCTGGCAACGGCTTACTCGTGCTGAAAATGTGCTAGATGAACTCCGTTCCGAGTGCATGCACAGCGGTAAGAAGATTGCAGTATCTCGACTAGCAACAATGTCTGGTGTCGATAGAAAGTATTTCTACGGTCACGTCAATACGCCTAATACAGAGCTGCGGATGCGCTGGAAGGCGCTGGGGGATAAAGTTAAGAGTTTCAATCAGTCTTTACTCCCTTCACAGAAAGTTAATGACGGAGATCAGTTGTCAGTCAATGACAAATTGCGCAATGCATTGATTGAGAATTACACTCTTGTAGAGAGTACGGGTCGACTTAGCTTAATCAAAAAAAGTTTAGAGGAACACTTGGTCCTAGCAAAAGAAAAAAATGAAGCTTTGGAACACCGTATAAGGTTTTTGGAAGCTCAGCAGTATAATGGATTAGTAACGAAAGGTGCGATAGTGCCGTTTCTACATAAACCAGTTATTGTGTCGCCAGATAGCTTGTCTACAGGCGCGGACTCATTGAGCCGTGTTAAAGCATGGGTTGCGGCAGTTAGCGAACTAAAGATTTTACTAGCTAGGCCGCTGGATAAAAATTTATATATTACTATTGGTATTCCTGGTAGCGGAAAAACGACGTGGGCTTCTGCTGTACAAGCGTCCCTGCGTCTGCCTTTAATCTTTGATGCTTGTAGTATTACAAAGTCAGATCGATATGAAATTCTGGAAGCGGCTAAAGGTTCGTGTGGTGTGCGTTGTATTGCAGTGGTTTTTAAGGTGCCATTGGATACAGCTCTTGATAGAAATGGTCGTAGAGTAGAACGTAGTCGCGTCCCAGAAGAAAAAATTGTCAGCATGTACTCGTCTATCGAGTATCCAGAGTTATTCGATGTCGTTGAGCTATTTGATGAGATCATAATCATTCGTTGATGGTGTGGAAAATGGTTTTAGAGTTTGTTCGTACGGACATCGGTTTAATAGTTCCCCACATTGGAGGGAAGCTCGCTTTTCCATTGGTTAATTATTTAATTCATCAGTCCAAAACGCCAATCAAAAGAGGGGGCACCCGAGAGCTTCAGACGCTTGAAAATATTTACAGTTACATGAAAATTTGGTTTGACTACTGTTCGGATCTAGGGCTGGGATATGAGATGGTCACCTATGAGGTACATTTAGAAGCATTTCACAGTTCGCTAAAAAATCGGGGGCTAAAATCAGGCTCTTATAACAACTATTATCGAGCTTGGAGAAACTTTTATGAGTGGTGTGATTCTGAAGGAATTCCCCACCTGATGCGGTTTCCTGCAAAACATACTATTGGTAATCGCTCATATGTCGGATATGGAAATGGTTCTAAATTTGTTTCTTTTGAGAAAGTAGAAGTAGACCCAGGTCTGGAAAGCACCAGCAGTGTTTCTGATTACAAAGAAAAAATATTAAATCATGAGGATTTTGAAGCTTTATCAGAAGAATTAAATAAGCAAGACCCTGTTTTCAAACATATCGCATATATGATGGTTACCACTGGGCTTCGAGTCGGTGGAGTGATACAAATTCCAGTCGGCGCAAACGCTCTTAACCCAAAATGGCTACGTTACCCTGATCTTCAAAAAAAAGGGGTTAACTTTCAGAAGCTCGTCTACATTCCAAAAGGGCGCAAACGTAAACTTGAGTGTCTGGTCCTCACTGAAGCTTTAGGCGTACTTCATAATAACTATATCACTCAAGACAGACCGAAAAGAGCTGACTTGTTTAGAAAGAAAAAGGGTAGCCATGGATTGGTTCCGCTGTGGCTAAATGTAAATGGTAAAAAAGTTTACCTATGCGATATTTGGGCCGCTTTTCGTGCGGCATCAAAAGTACTTGGTCGACATATAACTCCGCATTTTTTACGGCATACTTATGCTTCTTATATAGTGTACTACTATTTTAAAGCTAATGGTTTTTCTCCTAATTTAGCGTACACGCACGATATTCATGAACAGTTGAGGATTCAGTTAGGGCATTGTGACGTGGAAACAACAAAAAAATATATTCGTACCGTTATTAGTGTCAAGATGGAAACTTGGTTGCCCTTATTAACTCCCTACGTACAGCAGGTTGTGGATACGCATTTGCCAGAACAGGTATTAGCTGGAGTCACTCGTTTTTTTGAGCCACATGTTGACAGCTGAATACACCAACGCTGTACGCAGAGCGGGTCTCGTTCCTATATGTAATGCGATGATTCAAGCTAACTATTGTTGCCGTTCGCTGTGGTTTAAGCATATTCAGCGCCTCGATACCCTTTGTATGAACTTCTTACGCCAATCTCTCTGCCCTATCTAATTAGTCTCTATTCATTAGGCACTCCCGAGCTTTCGCACTAACACTGGTTAGGGTAGTTTTCAAACCATGTCACCGGCTCCGGAACAAATCCTGGTTGTGCTAGGGGGTTTAACTTATCCGACGTCACTGTATGGACAATTGAATGTGCCGCGATACTCATGAGGTAGATCGAGAGATCCGGATCAGGTTACGTTTTTCAGACATGGCTCCAGCGCCTGCGCAAACTGTTGCTGTAGCGAGTACTTTTCACCCTCCATTTCCCGGATCGTAAGCGGCAGCTCTTCATGAATGGCCTTGTGCAACGCGGTGCTCGGTAGAAATGATCATCTTCAGTGCCTCTCGCTGCGTTGGCTGGTCCTGCAAGGCGTGCAATACCTTGAGCAAGTCAGTGCACGTGTCGGCGACTTGTCGTTGTTGCTGTTCAGCGACCAAGCTTCCACGTAGACCACTGTATTTGTCATTTGTCCTCGGGAGTCAGCTGCTCGATTAAGGACTGAATTCCCTCATAGCAGAGGCAGATGCCACTAATGACCAGAAGGCCATGCACGATGACTGGATATACGTAATTCAGAGCAATTGCCAACGTAGCCAGGATAGCCTTGTAACCAGCGACACTTTGCTTACAGCCCACACCACAGGCAGCTCGCGGTCCGCTTTGAGTACAACGACCAGCAAGGTCGTCAGTATCCACGGATCGACCGGCATCCAGATTGGCGACCACAACGTGCAGAACCTTGAAGTGGCTTTGAATGAGATGCTTGCCTCAATCGACAACGCAGATGCATCCAAGGAAGAGCGAGAGCAAGCAAAGAACCGGCTCAATGCCTTCCTTGCCCACCCATTGGTTTCTGCTGCTGTTGGTGCATCGCTTCCGATAGCCTTTGGCTTACTGAGTTGACGAGAAACTATACACCCTCGGCCTGCCTTGGCCGGGGGTGTTGCCGTCTTGCAGAATTTCGCCATTTCGCCATTTCGACGTGCTTTGTGCGGTCTGAATGCTAGAAAGCGGTCTGGCGATATTTCTCACAAGGGCGAGCTTGTCTGTTTCTGACATGGCCCACGGAAATAATCGGCTGTAGCCTTGATTAATAAATACTATCACATATAGTAAGTGGATAGTAATAAACTATATACATGCTTGTATTGAGGTTAACTTTGGGTTATTTGAGGTTTCGGAGATCGTAGTCAGGCAGTTAGCCATCAGTTACTATCTGTGTCATTGACTACTGCAAGGGAATTGTATGTCCGACGATATGAACCACTTGAATTTCTCACAGCGCATGGGATTAGTCTCGGTTGTGAAAGCTCAAATTGACAATATTGATTTGCAACTCCAAAACTCTCTATGGAATGTGTTAACTACAAAATTCTTAAACTGTTACGAATCTCGAACACCAGCATTTTCAAGCTGGATAACGTATTCTAACTTTAAAAAATTTACAGAGTTGCTTTATAGTGATTTTTACAAAGCTCCTGTAGATACAATCCCCATTCACTGGAAGGAGTTTGTAGATAGCTTCAGAAAAGCTTTTTACAAGATGAGCTGGCATCAAACATACAGCCTTATAGAGTTTATCGTGCAAGTTAACTATCTAGGTACTAGGCAAGCCTTGATTGAAGGCTTCAATAGAGCTTTAGTGCGAGAAAACTCAGCGTACCGGTTTGTCAACGGGTTACTAACACCCATAACCTCTAAGGACGAAATCGGAGAGATAGAACGAGCGATTACAGATTCCGACCAACATGCAGGCGTGAGAACTCACATTCAAACATCACTTCGCTTCCTGACAGACAAACAAAACCCCGACTATCGGAACTCCATCAAAGAAAGCATCAGCGCTGTTGAGTCTTTGGCAAAGAAACTGGTGGGTGATGAAAAGGCTACGCTTGGCCAAGCCCTGAAAGTTTTAGAAAAACATCACAACCTTCACCCAAGTCTCAAGATTGCTTTCTCCGCTCTATATGGTTACACCAATGATGCTAGCGGTATTCGTCATTCATTGATGGATAATGAATCCGCACTTACCCAAGCAGATGCTCGATTCATGCTCATCTGCTGCTCAGCGTTCATAAACTTTGCAATTGATAGCACGAAGATCTGATTAGTCCCAAGGCAAAGGATCACCAACATAATCGACGACAGTCCCCTGCTTGAGTACTGTGTACTGATCAATTGCGAGCAGCGCTGACAGCTCGGCAGTTGGATATCGCCCAACTGATGCTAAGCGGCCATCCCAGTGAAGCGATTGTCGACTGACTGGCGGCCTAGGTTGACGCCGCCAAAACGTATCGCAGGCTTATCTATAGTAAATTGTCTATCAAGGGGCAGTCTAAGTTGTATCCCAGTTTCTTGATCGGCGTTTGATATTATGATCTCAAGGGGGGTTGAGTATAAATGAAGCTTCGGAGCGCTGTATTTCATGGTTTGCCTGGTATCGAAAGGTTGCCCTTGGAATTTGACAATGTAAACGTTTTCGTCGGGCCCAATGGGGCTGGGAAAACGACGATCTTGCTAGTGGTGAAGCTTGCGCTCGATATTTTGTCGCGCAAGACAATATGTGGTGAGATTGGTGATTTTCCTAGATGGCTTTTATTCCGGTCGGCCGAGTTGGTGTTCGAAGATCAGGAAAAGTGTCTGTCAAGCTCTATGGCTGAAGTGCTTGAAGTGGTTTCAGATGAGCTGTCTGTGAAAATCATATGCGATGGCAATGAATTTTTCATCGAGCATTTAAAGTCTGATTCGGAAGTTCACATCGTTTCTGCTCATAGCATTGTCAAGATTGAGGACTTGCAGAGGACGATAGAAGAAACCGAGCGCCGGATAGATGAGACTCAGATGCAGTTAAACGTTAATAACAACTCCAATATCAGGGAAGTGCTTAATCAACTTCAACAAGCGCGTGAAGGTTATCTGACTGAGCTTGAGCGGGTTTCGCAGTGCGAGATCATCAAGCCAGGAACCTTGACTGAGGACGTTGAACGGAGTCTTTTAGATGAAGCCCTTGGTAGGACTTTGTTCCCGGCGGCGGTTCTAGTGGACTCGAACAAAAACATTGATAACGTCATTCCAGAGTTCATCAGCAGGATGTGCGATCAGCAATCTGGAAAGCCAGTAGAGAAAAGAAAGTTTCGCGCTGCCCTAGAGGATCTGGGACGGCTGCTCCAGCATGAGATTGATTTTCACGAATTCGATGGTGAAAAGTGCCTCTCAATTGATGGAGTCGACTACCGCAGGGCTTCATCAGGTACCCGAGTTTCGCTTGCTTACTTTGGTTTGACTCAATTTTTGAATCCTACAGACCTGGTAATTTGGGACGAGCCCGAGAACGGCTTGCACCCCACTCGCAGGATCAGGATTTTGGATCTCATTCAACAAGACCCACGGCAATTCCTGATCGCTACCCACGCCCTAGAGTTTGCCCCTATCTTCGCGACCGATAGCAAAATCTACAGGTGCGACTCGTCCTACGAAGAGGATGCAGAGAACACGACGCTTCAAGTCAGAGAAGTGACCAACCGCAAAGATGGGTTCCTTTTGCTGGAGGCGTTGGGCGTGCAACCTGCCCGTACCTTGTTCACTGCGAATGTAGTGCTCTGGGTTGAGGGCCCTACGGAACTGGTGTTCTACCGTCACTGGCTCAAGCATGCCCTCCAGGGGAAGGATCTTGAGGAGGGGTTTCATTACACAATCATGCATTACGGTGGCGGCTTGATTTCGTATCTTGGGGTTGCTGACGATGAGCACCGTGAATTAGCTTTTGATGCACTCAGTATCTGCCGCAACATCATTATCGCCATCGACTCCGACCGCGATGGGGTTTTGGAGGGCAATGACTTAGAAGGTCTGAAGCCTGGCGCCCGGGCGGTGAAAGCCGAGGTGGATCGACTGAACACTAGCAGGCCCAACTCCGCGCTGTTTTGCGTTACCAATGGGCGTGAAATTGAAAACTATTTGCCTCCCAAGGCACTACTCCATGCAGCTGCTAAGTGCTGGCAGGGCTACGCGGATCATAAGGCAAAACTCCCAGTTGATGATTTTGCATTTGGGCAATACGAGCCTTTTCACAGGGCTCTGGAGACGTTTTTTGAGAATGCTGGTATCACCAAATCGAAAGTTAAAGGTGACGTCCATTACACTCATGTTCATGGAAAAAGCTTATGGGGTGAGGCCAACAAGGTGGCAATGATGAGGGCCGCTCTGACTTTCGAGGGCCTGAAACCAGAAGACATGCTCTGGAAGTTTTCACACGAGCTTGAAGAGATTGTTAAGTTTATAACCCGGGCAAATGCCTCATGACCCGAGCCTTCTGCTTAAGATCATATGGAGGCCTGCGACGCGGGTCATTGTGGCGGGGGCATAGGTCTATTTGGGCGCAAGTCTCAGTGAGTACTTGAGCAACAGTCATCCATGATGAAACCGATATCTTCATTCGCTAATGACGGATTGAGGCGCGATCATTAGGGTTGGAGCTACGTTGCGCATTAAAATCCTGGCGATAAGGGGGGGCCGTCCGCTTAAAAACGCGGAGACCATCGTCCTAAATACTGTAGTTCGGAAGGTGTGTTCGCCATCCGCTTACCGTCAGTGAGCACGCTTGCAGTCTTCATCGCAGCGACTTTTCTCATGACCGAGATATCGTCGAACAGCGTGGCGATGTAATCAAATAACGCAAAAAAACTGCTTCCTGCCATTGTGACGACTCCATAGGGTACGGGCGCTAGACAACCTGAGGCTTCTCCAGTTCGAATTCTATGCGAAGGGTCCGAGTGTCGTGCCTCTTGACCCACCGACGCTCACATTTACGTAGATTGATCGGGATAAATTTTACGTGCGTGTAGGTAACCAGCAGCAATATGCAAAAATTGCACATTACAGTTACGTATGATCGCGGCCGGACCTTCCGCAGCCGCAGTGTCCGTTAGCACATAGTCACGGAATTACTGCGGAACTCGGTGCGACTGAGGCACGCAGTGTTTGTTGACTAAATACGAAGACAAGGTGAAGGTCGGCAAGAACTTGCGCAGGCCGTCAGAGTTGCGCCCAACAGAAACCTACAGAGATACTCCTCTTTCTCGAAAAGCGGTCATCTATCCTCGCTTTGAACACCCTCAATAAAAAAGGGCCCTCTCAGGCCCTTTTGCACTTAAACCAAAATCACTTCGTCAGCCAGGACTCAACAGTCGAGGAGCCATGCTCTGCTTTCCAAACCTTCAACGTTTTATGATTTCCGCCTTTAGTTTCGACGACTTCACCAGTGTGAGGATTCTTGTAAACCTTAACGGCGCGAGCCTTTCGGATAACTTTGGTCGCTGCGGCTACAGGAGCCTGCCGGATAGAAGACTGTGGGTCGAGGATCGCGACGATGTTGCGCAGGCTGTAACCGTATTCACCCAGTAGATCGCGGAGCTTTTGCTCGAACTCAATCTCGCGTTTCAGGCCATCGTCGTTTTTAAGTGACTCAAGCTCTGCAAGTTGGGTAGCAAGCTGCTGTTCAAGAGCGCGGAACTCAGCAAGACGGGACATGTAACACCTCCGGTAAGTAGTTCTGGAATTATACCGCTAACACAGGTGAACGAGTCAGTGTACCTTCTCATTCAGGTGGGTTTGAGCTTTTCGCCGATGGTGTTGAAAAAGTCGATTTTCCCAAATACTCGAATATTGATGGGTTAAAACACCACTGTTGCACACTGCTACGTGAAACCCCAGTCCTGAGCCATCTACAAAAAATTCAGATTTCAATCTCAAGCGCGTGCTTTTCTGGCGCGGAATTAGACACCGACTGTTTTCAACAGAGTCGGCCGATGACAGCCCTTCGTGAAATACAGAATACGACCAGTAGTTGACCTGGGGCCTCACTGGATGGGTGCTCCCGAATTGGTACCATGCTGTGCCATAGGTCCGCATCCCTGGGTGAGTCAGCGCGCTTTGGGGACGCTTTCAGCTTGCAAGCTAATGACAGACGTGACGCTAGCCCGTAAAGATCAGTGCATTGAAGGCCTTTGCTAGCATGTAGGCGCAATCGGGGAAGGCACACAATGCGGTACCGAAAAGCGTCAGTGTGGTTGCAACGATCATTGCACCGGCCTGACCTGCTAGCGCGTAGGGAAGTGTGATCTCCTCGTGGTAGCGAATGTTATCGAAGCATAGGCGCATATGCGTTTTCAGCGCGGTAAGCTCAAATGCGGCGCTATTATGTTTATCCTGAAGCGCTTTTAGATCCTGGCGTAGCGAAGCCAATTCACGGTGCTCCTCGCTACGGTAATTCTGTATTGCTGTAGTGTTGCTGAAGGAGAACGATTTGTTCTCAACGACCGCAGGCGTGGGCACAAAGATCACGCGCAAAGCTTGGATCTTCGCCATGGCAGCCAAGGCGATGGTGACTAAGCCTGAGAGCACAGCCAGAAAAAGCCCAAAGCCCAGCATATAGTTTTTTTCGGTGAAGCCGAGCGCCGTAAAGATCGCCGCGACCAGCACTATTGTCAGTACCATCCCTAGAACTGTTTTCATTGACCGCGCCTACGCATTTATCGGGGCGGCAGTATGAGCGGCGTCAAGCGAGGAATCCATACGCAAGACTCCAACGCATAGTGTGACCCTATTGGGGAGCGGCGCACGCCTCAGCCTAATCGGCCGATACTGGTTGTCAACCATTCGCGTCTAGATCGCCTTTTTCACGGTTCGCACTTAGAGTGCTATTCTGCCGACTGAAAACTGACCTAGGTGTTCAACTACTTGTGCTCACTTTTTGAGCAGGAGAACACAGGTTGATCAGCATGGAAATGTTGGGAAAAATAAGGAGGATGTACTTCCGCGACAAGCTCTATATATGTGACGACAGCAAGAGTGAGAGCTACTAACGTAGCGATGCCCGAAACGGCCTCAGCTCAGCCTGAAGGATTTAACAAGCCTTTTGCTATTAGTCCGAAAAATAAACCAGTCGCGAACGAGCACGCTATCAGGATAGGTAAGATAAAACGGCGATTCGAAAGTGCGGCCATGCTTCACCAAAGCACTAGGAATCAGATCTATTGTGGATCATCAAGTGATAGTTTGGGAGGCCTCATAGTTTTTTGCTGGGCGGATGTGAAGCGCCACTCTTTTCCTAAACGCCTTCGACGGGCTCCTTTTGGCCGATCTCTACCTGTCGCGAGAGCCGTAATCGACCTAGAGCGGATGCCCAGACATTCAAACCAAACGAGTAGACAATCGACTGCTATTCCAGCCATTTCCAGTGCGTATGAACAACGAATCTTCCCAAAGCGAATCTACCGGCAGCAGTACAGCATATAACCTTGCGCAGGCCCACGGTGCCCGGCCTCTGTCCGTTGAAGGCTATCATCAAACGGTAGAACTGTGCGGTCGCGTCGCCTGCGGCTGGCTGTTCCGCTACAGGATCATTTGCAGCTTGGACATCCCGGCGCATGACCAAGAGTCATTCGCTGGCGCTGTAGGTTGCTTGGTTGCTGGCGACGGTGAGATACGTGATCTCTCAGGTCCGATTTTCATGGACATGCTTCACATGCTGGCATAGCTCGCGGTACCACTTTGGCCGACCTCTGCCGGTCACAATGGGCGGGAGTCGACCCGTAGCGGCTGTTCATGGGTGAGTTATGTCGTCCAAGCATAGGCTGGAGATGCCTACGGTGCCGGGGGCAGTCCACATAGACGTAGTTCCTGTCCGCGAATTATACGCCTCACATGGCCATACTCTCTCTTCAAGTAGTCCGTATCCAAACTCAATCCGCACAGATCCGCTATCGATGACGTCAGATCCCAGACAGCGCCATTTGGATTCTGCATCTTTGAATATTCATCTAGAGTTTTGTGAGCAATCTCCAACCCGTGCTCATGAAGCCCAATGGTGGTTCTGACTCCATATCTAAGTTGAGTCGGCTGCGCTGAGTCGAGATCGAGGGTTGAAAATATCGGCGGTCCAACATCTACCCCGCCTTTGTCAGGTAAGGAAACCGCTACATCAAAAATTTTGCCATCGACTTCAACCCATGAATGATCAAATGCCCCTACAGTTGACATGACCTCACCGATTACCAGTTCAGGTTTTAGTCCCATCTCACTCAAGATTATGTAGAGGCACGCAGAGGTGTCATGACAGGCACCGCCCCAGTTGTTCATCCAAGTCATGTTGAGAAGAACGTCGAAAACCTCAAAAATGTCTTTCCCATCTTCAATGGTAAGTGAAGCTATATGGGCATTCTGGAGCCATAGCGGTATGCGCGACATATTAATTCCTTCTCCTATACATTTTGAATCGTCCCAGATGCCATAGACTGCTCCCAACCTCAAATGGAGCGCTCGTGAACGTCCTCTGCTGGCTGGCTCCTAGCTGTCGGTGACAGGCAGAAACCGGCCAAAAGCTTATACTCATAAGCTTCACAGAATCCCCCTATTGGGATCTGCCCTCAGGAGTCATGATCTGACTACAGAAAGCTTGTTCAACATCTAACATGTCACAAATATTTTATTTGTAGGGATTCGGCTTCATCACTTTGCAACGGATTCTAAAATAATGGACTACTGCGCCGCGAGAATCTCTCTTTCATAAGCTTGACTAAAATCGTCATAAGCACCGTGCACTTCATCAAACGCTCGATGCAATCCTGCGATATAGTAAACCTCAAAGAGCTTGTGAACGTCCCGGATGTATTCCGAAAAATCAAGATCCCCCAGATATCCATCTACATCTATATCGCCATCTAATAGCGCTTGATGGATACACTGCTCGGCAAGAACACCTTCGTCGGTGCGGCAAAATTCAATCACCTGCGTACAGTCAGGATTCTCGATAATATGCTGTACTAGGTCGTGCTGATGTTTGTCAATCAACTCATTCATATCTGTAGCATAATGATTTTCGACTACAGTTCGAAGCTCTTCCACAAAAGATTCGAAATCTTCCTCCTCAGCAAAACCCAGGCGGCTTGAATAAACAGCGCGAAAAATATTCAGCACAGCTTGTTTCTGTGGTAACGCGACCTGATCCACCAGCTCGACAAGCTGAGAAATTTCGAACACATAGTCGGTAAACTCTTCGCCAGCGGGATAGTCTCCACCGTCAGTGTAAATTGTTCGGTATAGATTATCCACGTGATGTGAACCAACATCCTTCGCGTGATAGAACTTGATCAAGGCCTGTATAAAATATAGATTGTTTTCTACAGATGGCTCAACCTTCAAACTGCTGGGAATAGCTATACTCTCGTTGAGCAGTTCACTTAGATCCGTTGCCAACTGAATTTTCTGGCTGACACCTTCAGCTTTCGCGCCCTTTATTATGAAGTCAGCGACAGCGCCAGCATTGCTCTCACTAGAAATTTTCGCATACATGGATGAGTCACAGAGAATTTCTTGGAATAGCTTTTTCGCATGTAATTGATCTGGATCTTTAAATTCGATCTGAGCTTCATGGTATTTATATTTTGCGTGAGTCCTAGTAGATAGCGAAAGAGAGGCTGATGATAAATTTTGCGATCCTATAGTGGTTAAGGAGCCATAACTCAACATCTTCACATGGCAGGCTGCATGAATGTTCAGTTCTACGTTAACTGGAATACGTTCAATCAATGTAGTCAGCTCGCTTTTGAAACGGTCTACTTTGAGCCCCCGTCCATCTCCAATTCCTCCCAGTCCGATTATGACCCGATGACGCTCGCCATTGGGAAAGACATGATCATTGAGAAATTTTAAAGCACTAACCACATCAAGATAGTTACAATAAGTAACGATCAGGACGTCTTTGAGTCCCGGCGTAGCCTTATAGGTCGCGAAAGCGTCCTCGATATAATGTTTATGGTACAAGTCACCAACAATCGAACCTAGCTTTTTCATTTGTCTTCCGCACTTCCATTGCTTTCGTAAAGTTTATTCAGACCGAGCTTGATTGGCGACGCTGTAAAACACCAAGATTGAGTGATTAATCATTTTCAGCGTCTGTATCAGCTATCGATCCGTAATCATGGCCTGAAATTTTTCTCTGATACTGAATAATCAACCCAGTTATGTCTGGGTCGCCTATTCGCTCCTCAGCAAGTCTCAGCTTACCCATCGCCTCATTGAATACCGACATATCTTTGGTTTTTTTGAAAACTTCTATACCTACATCACAGAAGATACGCATTATATCTTTATTATCCTTATATCGATCTACGGCATAGCTCGCGAGCGCGCGAGCCTTATCCAAGATGGCTATGCGATCCTCGTCAAGGATGCCGGGCGTCCTTTCAGCGCGCGCCAGCAAAAGCATGATTTTGAATCGGTGTACTGGTCCATCCGCTTTAAAATCATTCTCGAAGAGACGAATTTCTGTATCCGCCTTTTCAATCTCATTTATATCGATAAGATTCCGGATCAAGCGATGGCGAGGGACCCGCTCACCAGGTGCGATCGAAATCATCTTCCTCAGCAGCTTATTGCGAACATGTTTGTCAGGAATCCGGTTGATACCTTTCTCGAACCCGCACAACTGTCGGATGGTACGAATTTCGACATCATAAGTCGGGACGATATTATCAATCACCTTTTCAAAAAGTGAAAAATACTCCTTAATATCCGTCATTTTGTATTGGGAGATAATATCTGTGATAACCGGATGTCGTCCCTTCCACCCATAGATTCCATCTTTTTCGCTGATCACATACTCATGAATGATGTCTACGAGATTTGTTAACGAAGCAGTCACGTTCTGCGCGGGAATGCCCAATAGTCTAATAACTAATTGCCGGTGAACATTTATACCTGAACTTTCCATTGCAGCGACTAACCGATAGACTTCTCGATAGTCCTCCGGCAGCGATGCAAACTCACGCAAGACAATGTCATCAAACTTTTCAGACGCAAAAATGTTTTTCAAACAGACAAATGTATCTGATTCGCATCGAACCATAAGACGACGTTTTCTCTCAGCCCGCGAGAAACCAGAGAAATTATTTTCAACGAGTGGTTTAAGATCTGGATTGGTATCCACCAAGGTGAGTAGTTCATCCACCTCATTATAATCAAGACCCTTTAGCACGTACTGTTTGCCACGCTTAAAAATATTCGGTGTTTTGACGCGTGGATTCCACTGATTACGTGCGGAAACCAAGATTAACTTTAAGTTCTTGTTTTCCTCACTGACCAGTAGGTCGACTAGTGAGTTCACCTCATTCATATGAATGTGAGCATCATCTACAAACAATATGCCTTGCTCATTCTTGTTTTTTAGGTAAGTTGCTACTTCAAGCCAATGGCTGTACAGCAGAGTGTGATCGCGTTTATGCTCCCATGCGTGCCAGCCCCTCATATTCTGAGCATGCATCACTTGCTTTGCCAGTGTTGTCTTACCCGTTCCACTTGCGCCCAAAATGACTATACTGGATATTTCTTCTTTATCTAGTTCAGATTGAATAAGTGGGCATTGCGTCCTGCGAAACGTTAAGTTTGCAGATATGTCTGCATATGATGCGGGCCACCCATTGAACATTGCACTCGCATCTTTACAACTACTTCTGATCTCATGAGCGACATCCTTCGTCACCGGGCGCAGTACATGAGAATAGTCCAATGGGTCGCCCGTGGACGCATATGTTGTCGACACCTCTGCATTTTTCATTAATTCGACAAAAAAATCGTCCAACCCGCCGAAGGCAACCTTTATACCGCGACGTTCGTGCAATAAAGCTCGATTTTCATCCGGGGTGTAGAGCAAAAGGTATATTGTAGCTGGATTGTGACTCTTACTGTTAATATCTAAAGCTTTGGTGACCAGTTCCTTAATATGAGGATCCGCAAGTGAATAGCCGATGACCACTAGGTCTGAACCGGCTAGATCCAGCCTCAAAGACTCATACAAGTGTTCTCGATACTCGCTAGTAAGATCATAGTCATTCTCAGTGATGACTATTCTGCTGTGGACCCCATCGACTTCATCTTTCTCAATTGAACCATGCAGCTTAAATAACTTTGTAGCTTCGGGAACTCTTTGAAGGGTGAAGTCGAAATTAGAGGAAGTGACAGATAACGGGCGATCCTTTTTCGAATACGATTGTTCTATGAGATTATCGTAATTTGTGGTGTAAATGTTTTTCCATTCATAGAGCGGGAGATTTAGTAGACTACCGGTTGCCGTTAGGTTCTTGAATGGAACACGTAAGCATTCGATCATTTCCTTTCGAGAGCGCTTTTGCTCTGCCAAACTGGTTATCTCGCTTAACGAATATCCTTCACTGGATAAGCTAAACTTCGATGAGAAAATCTCTATTAATTTCGATACTGACGGAGCACCGGATGGAAGCGAAGAACCTGCGCCAAAAAAAAGCACCGTATTACTGGGGTTGATTCTCTTCGTTAAATCGGCAAGCGAAATACTCATCTCAAACTCCCTTTCGAACTACATCATCATCATGCGAATAACCAATTTAAACGAGGGGCACGGCATTGCCGAAGCATTGTGCCACCACCCGCTCAGTAGATACCATCCCTACGCTCTGTACGAAATCCTTTGAAGCCTAGATACCACCCTCTGAACCTCTGATTTTCTTAGGCCCAGGCCTTTTCAGCACGGGTTTCACCCATGCCCTAAACGTGCGAGCCATCCCATCAACACTGGGAATTAGTCGCAGATAAAGGTCATAATCTTGAGCTACTCTGATGTGGACACTACTGAATTTGCCCATCCCCCTCATGAACCTCATGCATGGAAGACATTCCAATCTGTTGCGTTGACCGGTTGAATCCAAGGCCGTTTTTAGCCGTGCGCGCCCGGCTGAAAACGGCCATAGCAATCCTAGCGCCGACTCTCGCGGTTTACTTCGCTAGTGTGAGGGCTCGAATCGCTCGACAATGGATAGACTGTTGCGGGGCGGTTAGGTGTTGGCAAAGGAGATGGCAGTAACCAGATAGAGTTTTTCGCCGGTGACGGATATGCACGCCCCTGGAATACTCGCCTTGGCGTGATTGCCTGTTTACGTACCGGAGGATATGTCAAAAGCCGCATCCGCGACCATTTCGCCTTTAAGCTCAGGCGTTAGCGTGCTGCGTTATTCGTCCTCGGCTAAACGGACCACCGTTGAGTGCATTTCGCAGCGCGTCCTCTGCCACCCGTCCCGATACACGAGCGTTCCTTTCCCACCGCAAATTTCGCATGTGCGTGTTGATTCCAGCTCTGCATACCTGATCCATTCGTGCGCCTCGGGAT
This sequence comes from Pseudomonas sp. 58 R 12, assembly GCF_900005865.1. Lineage (NCBI taxonomy): Bacteria > Pseudomonadati > Pseudomonadota > Gammaproteobacteria > Pseudomonadales > Pseudomonadaceae > Pseudomonas > Pseudomonas sp. 58 R 12. The sequence goes on along the minus strand of NZ_CVTP01000021.1, from coordinate 302,479 downwards.
CTCGGCGCGAGACAAGAACTTGCAACGCCCCAAATTTTTCTTTCGCGCACAGCAGGTGAGCTTTCGTGTCGACTCTTCGCAAATTCATGTCGGATAGGATTGCACAGAGCGTTTCGACAATCTCAAACCACCCCTCGCCGCAGTCCAACTCAAGCATCGGCTTTGCATCTGCGCGGAAGGCGGCTGGGTACTTTTCCTGGAGAAAACGCATGTGATTTTTAGCTGACATACCAACCCTTTTAGAATTCTGCAAAGATAGGTAGTTACCCAATTGACCTAGGAACTAGCTCACTCTTTATTGCTGGTGACTTTCACACCGTTGCGTTTTAGGGTCTCAATCGTCCCCTGAACAAAAACCTCCATCTGATCCATATACTTTTTGTCCGTCTGCGGCCCGAGCAGCTCGCGTTTCGGGGGATTCCGGTTAAGCGGTACATACGCGCATTTCGGCTTGTCTTTTAGCTTCTTGGCCAATCCGAAGGTCTGCACTGGCAGTGAGGGCATATGGAAAGATGGAGAGCCAGGAGGCAATTGATCAAGCCTGTGGTGGGCTTGATAGAAAGCAGCTAAATAAGTCCAACCCAGAGCGGTAAACGAAAGGATCCCGTAATCACTGCCACTCTGCGTAGTTATCCACACGCTTTCGCCTCGGGCATGAATCTGCACAATTTCGGATGTCTCAATCCGGTGACCATCGCCAAACGTCCCGAATCCGTCGGCGCAGACATGGGCCCAAACCTCACCCGTCAAAATCGCGGAAGGCTCAGGCTGAATATGCGCGTTCGTGACAAAGCCCGTGAATACGACGCCCTCAGCGTCTGCTTTCAGCTTTAATATTGCTGCGCTGATTTTGTCATTCATCTCATAGCACTCATCGCACAAGGATAAGACGAGCCAAGACACTTTCGCCCTTACGACTTAGGGGAATATGCGCGTAATTGGCTCGTCAACATGAAAACAAAAAATATTAAGATATATCTTAACTTCGCCGATCGTTGATTCCAAAATACCGCAAGCGTCGATCCAATGCTAGCTCTGTGATTCAAGGCTAAGAGCGATGGATTTCAACGAGGCCGTCGGCCTTGCAGTGCAGGCGTTACGCCTCAGCAAAGGGCTCACACAAAAAGATTTTCTTGGTGTGCTTTCGATTCAGTATTTGTCTGATATTGAGCGGGGAAAGCGCACGCCTTCTATTGCGGTACTGGCTCAGATCTGTGAGCGATTGGAGGTGCATGAGGCAGTGCCTGTGATTATGGCTAAGCATTTCATGCGCCCATCGGAACCTCTCACTCATACATTGCAGGAGATAGAGAGACAGCTGTATGTGGCGGGATTCATCGATCCAGGCTCTTGTGCCTGAGTACCTTGGGAGCGCGGTTTCGTTTCTGCCTTTATAAAGCACAACTGTCTAGGGTCTATGACGAGACAGAAATAAGCCATATTTGACGCTTTAATGGACAGATTATCTACTTACCGTATGGAGGCTAGCGCGATCCAGATTCGGCTTGATACAGCAGCGCTCGCTTAGTCGTCGTGCGTACGATCCCATCGTCAGTATCCAGCCTGCACGCTTCTCGGCCCTATATACATTGGTGAATTTACTCTTTCCGTAACTCGATTTTTTTACGTAACACGACGCGTGTTACGTAAAATTTTCGCGTTACGACGGGACAACGCAATCGTATTTGTAAACCATAATCGCCCCCCTTTATTCAGCGTTGACGCCCTCCATCGACGGAGGCGGGATTAGTCTTATTCGACTCAGCAGAGCCCAAGCCATCTAGTCGAAGCCCGCAGGCTGCATGACGAACTCTCGCTTTAAGGGTCAGGATATCCTTAGAGAGCTTTCTACACTTTTACTTACGGTTTTGAGGAAGCGGGGGCGGTGTCTGATTGACAGGCAAGTGCGGCCCGTTTGGCTCTTTCGTACCTACATACGAAACTGTGAGCATCCCGTATTCATAGCTACCTTCAACACCTCCAATTTCCACCTGCTCCCTGCCTTTGATGAAGCCGTTGAACAGAACCACTGGATTGCCGTTGCGCGGGGTGATTGTGATCTTGGTTTTGCCTGAAGGTCGGCACGTGGCGTGCAGAAGAGCGTTCGTGTATACGACTTCGTCACCAAACTCATACAACTTGTAATCACTGGCGCCGCCTGGCTTTAGGCAATCGATCCCCCTCAACGCGACACCCATCAACTCGCCAGAGCGAGGTACTCCGGACTTCTTGGCTACGAAGAAATGAGCCTCTGCAACGATTTGTTGGTCAGCAGGCATCGGCAGAAGGTGGTCTTGAGTCCATTCCACCATTGATGTCAAAAAAGGTCCGACGTATCCCGTGATGAGGCTTGTGTAAGCCCCCAAGAAAACCCCACCGGTTGCAGAAATGACTGCGAGACGAGCCTTTTTAAACAGCCCAAAGTCATCTGGCTTGCTGGCCGTACCCGGCTGGGATTCCCTATTTCTACGTCTGGCCACGTTGTGTCTCTTCTGATCTGTTCAATGCAGGTGATGAAGCTGAAAAGACTTAGCGCTTGTCGTTCCAGAACAAGAGGCTGAGGTTATTCAAGCCTCCGCCGTATTCACTATGGTTGGCTTGGAAGGTTTGAGGGATCTTGCTGCCATCGCGGCCGTTCTGAAAATACTCTTTCACAGAATGCAACGCTAAGCGCCGCAAGTGATCCCAGACGCGATGCAACTCAGCGTCCTTCTCTGTGGCTTGAGCCGCCGCGTTAGGTTTTCTCTTTGGCTGAGAAGACAGATATGCAAGTGCGAAATGATGCGTGTGAGTGAATTTAATGCTGCCAATCTCCCAATGCTCCGTGGCCTGGCTACGCCAGCGGTAGCTGACAGACACTGTTAGACGATTGCTGTGCAAATAAGGCTGGCCTACGTAATCATCAACAACAAATAACTCAGCTTCTTTTTGCTCCTGTTCGACCCTGCCTTGCATCAGCTGCACAGCAGAAATCAACGCACTCCCTGCTCGCCGAACGTCCTGTTCCGTTTGGGCACGTTTTTTTGGAGCCCTCGCTATCGCGTGTCCTTGCACTGCCCTCTCAAATATTCTCAATTGTTCGCCGATATAATCGCCGCAGTCATAGAGACGAAGATCGCTCAGTCCGACTAGGCGCTCTTCCCGCAGAGATTGGTCGAGGAGGTTGCCCAGATGGCTGACATCCAATGCGGCGATAGACTTTCGCTGCTCAGCCGGAACATTGATTTCGCTCATTCCCTTTCCTTTTAAAAACCGGGCGGATAGAGCACCCGCCCGAACTAAGCCAGAGGGTTAGCTGGCGGGTGCTGGCCGACCGATTCCCTCTTCAATTTTTTCGAAATAGTAGCCCACACGATCACGGAGCATTTTTGCAAACGGCGCAGTGTCAGCATCGGCCATTGCCAGTAAATGAGTCTTCAAGTTTTCGACCCACTTGTACTCATCCTTCAGGGATTGGCCTGCTTGGAAATTATGCTCGTATCGCTTTACGAGGGACGCGAAAAGCTGGTCATTGGTGCGAGAGTCGGCGATCAGAAGATCCGCCAGGTCCTCCACATTTGTATCGTGAAGAAATGGTGCACCGCCATAGTTTTCGTCCTCAATACCGTACTCATATAGCGAAGAATAACTATCAGGTCCAGTCTCGATTCGCGTCACGTAGCTGTGCGCTTTTACCTTCAACTGCCTGCGTAAAACTTCTGCGCTGGCTTCCTTCACCATCGTATAGATAGAGGTGAATTCTGGGTTGGTAGAAGAAGAATATCCGAGCCCAAAAGCGCCCATGCTGTCGAAGCCATAAACGCCCTTGTTTGGCATCAACGTACCAGCGTCTATCAACCTAGACACATACTCAGTGAAGCACTTCAGTAGGTCCCCATCGCCGCCTATCAACTGGTCGCCATATCCACGTAGGGTAATGGCGATTCCTGCCACATGCAGAATCACACCTGGATGAGTAAGCTTTTCGTCAGCCAATTCACTAAACAGCTCAGCCCTGGCTTTTTCATACTCCGATTTACTCATGCGTGACCAATCCCAGAGAAGCCGCCATGCCGGGATATGAGCGTGCCCGACTACATCTGGATGACGGGCTAACTCATCATTGATTGCCTCTACAGCGATTTTTCCGCTGAAGAACAGATCGGCCAGATGCTTCAGGCTGACGATAGGGTCCGTCCAACGGACCTCGGGGTACCGGTTCTTGAGCATCTCGAAGGCTTGCTCGGTAGGGGACTTTTCTGATTTCGAGAACAGCCCTCCTATTGAAAAAGCGGTAGTCGGAAGCTGCCGGAGCATAGCCTCGTTCAATTCTGCGTTGCGGGCCTCACATCCTGTCGCAATCATGTACAACAGGAGCTGCTTCAGTGCCTCTGGAGCATCGCTCAGCCGCTTATCCACTGCCCCCACCAGACGCTCGAAGTCCGCTAGCACTGCGCGCAGATTGCGATAATTGGGCTTCTTCGAAGCGTTGAAAGTAGCCATCAACGCTGTCTTTTCAGCAGACACGATCTCCTTTGCAGCGCCTGACTTCAGGTCGTTCGTTAACTTGTCCAGGACCTCAGCAGGATCTGCCTTTACTTCAATAGTCTTGCCTACAAGCTTCTCTTTCTGCCTGTCGTAGTCTTCACGCTGGGCTTTGGGGATCTCGCTCTCGTTGGCGAGGATGATAACTTTGAGCTTCTCATGCTCGACCAGAGTATTGATGAAGCCCATGACATCCGAGATCTTCATCGAGCAGCGTTCTAGGTCATCGATTACCAGGATTTTACCGTCCAGGTTCAGTAGCAACCCCTTCAAAGCCTGAACGCCACCCTTAGTGCCGGAAAACTTTTCTAAGACCCCAGAGGCCACGTTTCCGAAAAGCTGAAAACCTTTTGAGTTGAGCTGGGGATGAATCTGGGCGAAGAATTGATCTTTGATCGCAGAGATAGCTGTGACGCCGAAAAGGCTCGCGTACAGGTAGTAAGGGCCTTTTTCCTCGGTCAGACGAGCCGAACGGTGGTCCAGATATTTCCTGATGAAGTGAGTTTTCCCAGCTCCCCATGGTGCAGAGAGCATAATTGCATATTCTGTATCGACAGAATCATCAAGGTAATAGTCCAGCAGTTTGGTCGCTTCGTTGGATTGGCTGCTCGCCATGGCTAAAACTCCGGCATGCTTTGTAGCTGGTCTGGGTTCCCACCACGCTGGAGCGGGGTGGATTTCAGCTCACATTGGCGAATGTGTATCGCCGATGACGTGAGCGTCGTTAACGCTGGCTACTAATCGCATCAACTTGTCTTGAGTGATCTCGGCCAGCAGTTCCTCTTCGACGTCAGGGAAGATTGGGTCAGGCAGAATCGTGAGCCGGTGCACTCCCTTCATGCCAGGTCCGAGCATCAACTCGAACACGTGATGAATCGTGTCTGCTCGGAAAGAGAAGGTGTTCATGAAGTGATCGAAGCCAGAAGGTAGAAAAAGAGTCAGACGAATGCCTTTTGCCGTCATTTTCAGTCCTCGAACTCTACCAGATGCTCATTCCTGAGAAGGACTTCAACTTCTCGAAATCAGGCGATACCGGGTAGCACCCACCCAGCAACTCCAGCCCCCCGCTGGCACCTTCAGCGCGTGCGCTGCTCTCAAGACAATGCCGGGATCTCGCAATCTGCAAATTTTGTCGATCAAGATGTATTCGGTACCGCCGAAGATAACTGTCATGTGTCAAAAATGTACTTTATAGTCGATATTCGAGAGTACACAGAATTCATTCAGATTCTGGTAACTAGACTTTGTCATGCGCACTCAAACTGTTCAGGAATAACTTTCTCGGAATAGAGGCTTTTAGATACAAAAATCATAATCATCAATGAACTGCTCTTGCCGGCAGACTAATCGCTCACAATAGAAGATATAGAGCTATATCATCTAATGCCATAGTCCAAGCAGTAGAAAAACGAACGGCATTCGATAGCTCGACTGAGCTGAAAATTTCAGGGACTATAGAAAACGCAATATAAGAGGGCAAAAATTGTGCGAGTGATAGATTGCTGCAATGAAGCGCATTATCACGGTGCCGGCATTGCCAGTAACTGACAATTGAACTCGCCCCATCTTTTTGGATCAACATCTTTAACAAAAGATATTAGCCCATGAATATGGTTATACAGTCCGATTGGAGAGTCGAATTTTTCATGCGTAGCAACCTCGGCGAATCCATACTTTTGGATTGCATGGAGATGTCGATCAATCCGTTTGTAGGTCTCTTTGGATATTCTAGGAGTCGGGCCGTCCACTAAAAGGCCCAGTACGATTTTCTTCGCTCCAGGACCAGCGATGCGTGTTTTTTTCTGATTCTCTTCAAAGCCACACTTTCGAATAATTCCGATTACTATCCTGCAAATCCGCGCAATAGATAACGAGCTAGGTAGATCAGAGCAGCTAGAAATTGATAAATCATCTGCATAGCGTGTGTAACTAAAGCCATATTTGTCAGCAAACTCAGTCAATGCCACATCTAGCTTAAGCGCCGCAAGATTACTAAGCATTGGGCTAGTCGGTGCGCCCTGAGGAAGCACACCAATGCTATATGCGTGCCGACTATAAATCTGATACTTCCCCCAGTTCTCATTTTGGCACCAAGCATTATCCGTATTTCTTAGCAGATAATGTAATTTTTTAGGCAGCCTAGTTGTAGTACAAATTCTTGCCAATTCAAATGCTAGCAGCGGCCGATATCCAGCCTTATGAAATATCTCATACGCTTTAGCCTCGCTAATTTTAAAAAAGAAATCAGCCAAGTCAAAACTAAAGATCCAACGTGCACCGCAGTGAACTTCAGCGCACTTTCTAATTCCACCCGAGGAGTGAAAGGCAAATGAGGCAGGGTGCGGCTCGATTTTTTGGAGAATTTCAGAGTTTATAAACTGTTGAGTTCGATGAAGCGGCTCGGTGACTGAGTGAATAAACCTTCTTCCACCCGAACGTTTTTTTATAGCAAACATTCTGTAATTTGCGGCTTCTCTGCGACGTTCGACAGTTCTTCGGAGAGCAAGATAGTCTACTCCCGCGATCATAGAAAGGTGCTTTAAGGTGAATATAACTGGCATTTTTTTTCGGATAAGCTGTTGAGCATAAATCCGAATTTGTGCGGCTTCACTTGCACCGAGCTTCAGCTCTGCTGCCTTGTGAAGGTGATGTACTGACCAGTCTTCCACTTACCTCTCCTTTGACCCTAGGGGCCATCACGGCCATGCGACTTCCAAGTCATCGCTGAAATCTTGTTGCATGGCCATGAAGGGCGGCGAAGCCGCCCTTAGCGTAAGATCTTACCAGAGACATCTATCCGATATCCCCATCTACCAAAGTCAGGCTCAGGCAGAATCAGCCTGTCACGTAGTAATTGCGCTTAGCACTTTACTACGCTTGGGCGGCTAAGTGGGCGACTGGCCAGTACGCCACGAAGATGGAATATACAGACTGTAATCCCACCTTTGCAACTCTTTTACCGGCTGCGCGTTTTTCAGCCGATTCATCCCTTCTGGAGTCAACCGGTTTTGTTCAGTTATCAACCCGAGTTGATGTGCTCGCCCAAGAAGTTGCTTCGCGAAGCTCACGTCACAACCTAGTCGCTCAGATATCGTTTTTATGCTCCGTACTCCCCGTTTAATGAGTGCAAGCAAGTGGAGCATGGTTTCAGAAATTCTTCCCGGATGTTGAGACGCCGAGGAGGTGCTAGAGCCAAGCAAAGCCAGCATCCAATCCGGAAATGTCCGTCCAGGGAAAAGAGCTTTCCACCTATCGTTGGAGAACCAGATGCTTCCTGGAATGTTATTTGGAACGCTGTGGTAGAAAACTATATTGGCAAGTACCTTCCCATAGCCGGCACGGGCCCATAATGGGATTCTTTTTTCGGTATTACAAAGCTCTTGTATCTTGGAGTAATCCGCGCCCCAGCGATGCTGGGGCTGTGTAGCATTATAAACAAAGCTACTCATGAACGAAATCTTCGAAGACTTACGAAACTTTCTCTTGCCGTGATCAGACCCTCTAACATTCTTTATTATATTGGATTCTGACTCCCTTGTTCTTGCGAAACTGATAACTTGAAGCCTTACAAGGCCTAGACTCCACCAACTCATGAAGGTAGGATGGCATAGCATTTTATTTATAAAGCTTGAGACTCGATCTCCGCTACCTATAGAGTCATCTATGAGAACAATATTTTTAATTTTTTTATTCCGTAAAACAGATAGCGAGGGATGGTCCAACATGCTAACAGGATGTGCCCGAACGATATTAGAAATAAGAGAATAAACTAGATCCTCACTCCCAAGCGATTCTCCTGACCTTGAGACTATATTGCCAGCGTCATCCCAGAGCGCCGGATTGTCTTCAATTTTCCTAACGGAGTACAACGCATACGAATCTTCACATGGTAGGGTCGAGATGGCTCTTTTCAGCCATTCTGAATAGATATCCCTGGAGACAAAGTTTAAACGGGAAAGCATCATCTGAGCTGAAGTTCTATTTAATTCGGAAAACTGACACAGCCAAGCCTGCACCTCTGGCGAGGTTTCAATTTTTTCTATAGAAAGAGTTTTGAAAGCAATCGGCAGATTCAAAGGTATGCACTCACTCAATACCGCTGTCTATGATGGGGGCTTTATCCGGCAAGTAGCGAAGAAAACCTACATAAAGCCCCTTAATCCCTCATACTAAAGCCGCGACTGTTAATGTCAAGCCAGAGATTTCACTTTTCCATACAACTCATAGAGGTGTAGCGCCGACATATCTAAAATCGGCTCGTACATAAAAGAATTTAAATGGATATTTTCAGGCGTCATAAGATTCACCTGAGATAAGACCATTAAATGATCGCTCGCACCGGGAAAACTTAAGGCAAATCTGCTAAACAACTCAAACGTCTGGTTACTGCTGATAGCATTGACAAATTCAGCGTCGTTAATTTTAGAAATCATGAACTCTTCAGCTTTTAGTCGAATACCGATAGATAAAATCACTTTCGACTCCAGCTCCACATCATCGTCGGACATAGCGGCGAGCTTCTCAGCCTCATCGTAAATAAGCTGCATTGCTGAACCCGTCGGATTTTGAAGTGACAGGGCTGCTTGATCTCGCAATGTAGCTTTAAATGCAGCTTCCAAATCGCTTATGGTCAAAGTCGCTGTATCTGCCTTTACATGCAACAATGACGTAAGCATAAGATAATGCGGACTATCAGTGCCGTGACAGTACTCCGCTAGATTACGTACAAATGGAATACTGGCTACAACAAATGCAGAGTTTCTTGCCAAATCACTTTTCCATGTCGTGAACGGATTTTTCTGATACTTTTCTTGCACAAAGGTTAGAAGTCCTTGATTTTTTCTTGCGAATAGCCGACGGCTCCTTGATATTTGTAGCCTGCTACTGATCGTTCGATGAAAATCGAAGTTATGAGTTAAAAAAACCAATCTGAAAAACGGAATCCTTGAGATTTCATTGAAATATTCAATAATTGCATATTTATTCTTGTAGTCGAATGAATCGGCTATATCATCGATTATCAGTAAGGTCTGCTGACTCGACTCGCGCCGGGCTTGGATTTCAAATAGAACATTGAGGATATATAACGCACGCTTTTCTCCCTGACTTAGAACCTGAAGGAGCTTTTCCTCCTCAACTCCACAGGTCTCATTCCCGTCTTGGAATTCAAATGTAATCTTTGGGGCTTCCCCTTTTAGAATGACATCTTGTTGGTTCTGAACCACCAGTTTAAAGGGTACGTAAAACCGTTCGTTAAATTGGGCAACAACCGCAGCCCACTTGGTCTTTTCTTCCTGTGCCTGATGCGCCGTCTCGGAGATCACATCCTTTGCTGAGGCAAAGGCAGTTGCAAACAAACTCAGCGCTGGTTGTGCGACGTTAAAATATGAGTTCCACACCTTTTTTCTGAAACCGTTGAAATCTCCAAGCTCGGCCAAAATTTCCTGGTGTTCAGTAAGATACTCACGAAATTTTTTAAGCTCTGCATTTTTTTGCAGTTGCTTGTCTACAGCTTCAAATTTTACTGATAGGTCTTTATCACCCAGGATACGTTGCTTCTCTGCAACAACCAATGCCTCCAATTCTTTTGCCGAAGTTACTTCCAGCCTTTCACCACCAATTGAAATATTCAACGTATGGTTGGCATCGAAAAAACCGTTGCTTTGCAGGTTCTTAGAAACGTCAGTTGCGCCAGTATGATTAAATCGTTTACTGAGCAAAGGAGAATTATCAACCAGCTCCTGATACTTCGCCATGTACTCTTGCAACTGCTCATTCAAGGTACCAGCCTTAAATGCAGCAATTGTCTTATCGTTAAATATCTCGGCATATGTCAAATCTGAGAATCGAGTATCACCATCCAACTCGTTGATCAGTCCTGAAAAGAAATCATAGGGGTTCTTAAATTGGAAAACCTCTTTAATTTCGGAGGCGGGCGACCCCTTTCCCGGCCAACCTGAGATTTCCTTTAATACTTTTAGAAGGTCCTCTTGAGTCGACTCGATGTTCCGAACCGCCTCTTCGTACTCGCTCCGAAGCCTCGGGTTTACTAAAAGCGTTGACGTCCCAGCACCCGCATACCGCTCGACGTAGGGTTTGATCACAAATAGGGATTCAGGAGTGATCGCTGCGGCTGGATCAGAGGTAATCGATCTACTGGTAGGACGCGCTGGAAATATCAAATCCTGACTATCTCGCCCCTCTTGGAAATCGAGAAACGTTCGCGCCAGCGATGTCTTCATGAAGCCATTCGGTGCGTAGATCGAAAATGCGGAACCGAGTGCAATTTTCGGACTGGCTTTAAACGTGAGTGTTGCTTCAAGCTTTTGTATACCGTAGCAATTCTCTAGCTTAACCTCTATGACGTCCATATCCTTCTGCCCCACTTCAAAGTGATTGACGGGAAGTGCTCCCGTGAGAATGAAAGCTTCAGCGTCATGGGTATAGTTGATGCGTGCAGATAGCGCGACCCTCTACCAGATCGGAATCTTGTTGAACCAACGCGATGGAGATAGATATGGCCCTCAATTTTTCACCTAAAAACCTCGCCGAATACCTTACCGACCTTTCTGGTTACAAGGCAGGCATTGCGCTAACGCTAGAAGAGCTTTGTGATCACTTGAGCGGCGATGAGGGTTACGCCGATGTTATAGACGGTCTGAGCAGCACGGCGTGAGGATGCATTCTACCGAGCTTGAGGCGATCTCTTATCGACTAATGTATCGCGTTGGCTACAGCGAAACTGAGTAAAACGGCGATAGCACTGGTGTATGGAGATTTCACAAATACCGCCACGCCAACCAGTTGAAAGAATACGAAGCCGTTACCTCGATCTGGCTGGAGATGGTGCCAGGTATGGTGGAAGACGCAGAGAAGAACGGACGCGGCGTGGATCCATGGGCATTTGTTCGGCGTTGCCACAAAAAGCTTGGAGCGCTGGGATTGGAAATGGCGATTGAGCAGGTAATGGTCTTTCACCAAGCGCTGCGGATGAGCCTATTTTCCCATCCACAGATTAATGTTTGGGATGACACTCTCACGCTCTCACAACTTTTCAATGGGCTTCAGCATACCCCTCAGGAAGGGGCATTCATTGACCAAAGATTCAGTGACTACCTGTCGGTTAACTCTGGTCGCCTCCCTGAAATGCATTGGCGTCGGTTCGAAGAATTGACAGCAGAATTTTTCAATCGTGAAAGTTTTCACGATGAACTCGGACCGGGCTTCAATGATGACGGTGTCGACGTGATGGGTTGTAAACCAGACGCTTCTCCAATGGCCAATCTGCTAGGCCTCATCCAGTACAAGCGTGTACAGGCCAAAGTTGAGAAGCTTGTAATCAAAGGGCTTGCGTCTGATGTGCAGTTCGAAAAAGCTGGGTACGGTGTCATCGTGACAACGTCAACGCTAAGTCCAGGTGCAAAAACAACAATTGAATCGCGCGGTTATCCGATTCGAGCCGTTGAGCGTGACGCAGTGGCAAAGTGGCTGGTACAGCTACTAACACCGGGCACAGGGTTAATCCGGATCTGATCGCTCCTTCGCGATCAACTTTATTCTGTCAATCAGGCACCTGCTCACTGAGTGGGCCATCACCGTATGTTGCGACGTACAACACCGATATCCCAACTCTGGGGGACTGAAAATCCCACCCTGCATCTGCTGATGGCGGTTCCTCACCTTGCCCATCGCTGCCAAAGCTCTGATTCCAAGCTTCCACAAGATCTTGCGCCCGATTACGGTATGGAAAGCAATGATGCGGCGCTTGACCTAAACCGAGGAGAAGGTGCACAGCATCTCTGCGGCGGGGCAATTGCGATCCCAGCCTTTGAACTGGATATGGCCTCCAAGTGACGGAAGCCTCTAAGCATCTAACTATAAACGCAGACCAATGGTCAGACGTTGCTGGAGTCGCCTTCCAGGCCCTCCCACATTGACCCAGCAAGAACTTTTCCATGATTTCTGCTAAAGAATCAGGTGCCTCTACGGATGGTTTCACCCCCTTGGGGACCGACGAAGCGGCACCGATAGCCCACGCGCAATCACCTGGAAAACCAGTCGCCTGCTTACTGTTTGAGACAATGCCATAAACGCCACTGGCTGAATGATGCATAGGGCCAAGCTCAAAATTCCAATGGGTTGAACCATCTGGAGGCGGTCCAATCTCCTTATATGGAAAGGTAAAAGGCGTAGCCCAATTGGAGTAAAGCTTATGCTGCATGGCCTCTTTCCCACGAAGAGAGCCTGTTGCTGGCTTCGCAGCGCTCTTTGCCTGAATCAAGAAAGCTTTCCCCTCGGGTTCGGCTACAGCGCTTCGGAAATGCTGCCGAACCAACAGAAGATCTCCTAACTCGATCTCGCTTCGCTTTGTCGTGAACCTGATCTTAGGCTTCTGATGGATAAATACACCTGATACTAATGGCGTAGCAGAGCAAAGCCCCAAAGGTTTCAGATGCCGCTTGATTGCCTCTGAAAGCAGATGGGTTGCCATTGGGTACTCCAGAAGCGATGACACAAAAGCAGGCTCCCCCGGAGTTTTCCATTTTGCGACGCTGGCATCAATCAGACCATAATTAACTGCTTGACCACGAACGTGATCAAAGCGCGTCCAGGCGTGACGATGGGATGCGTTGATCAACCCAGTAAGCTCTTCCAATAAACTCATAGACATTTTCCGCTGCAATCCCTGTCTGCAAACAAATATTGCGAAAGATTATGCCAATATGCGCGAACCGCCGCCTATCGATGTTTGATCTCGCGAAACCAGTTCGTAACAGACCGTGGATTGGCTGGGAACGAATCGCGCTCAACATCCAGATTTTATCCCCTGTTCAAGTGTACGATCTGTAAAAATTCTCATTTGAACAAGCCATTTCTAGGCTATTTTTGTAATCAATCGCGGAATTGGCATTGAGCATGAGCGCTAGCAAATACGATCTGCACCAGTTGGGTTGGCATGGCTTTCAGCAGCTATGTAATGCCGTCATCACCACTGTACTAGGTCAAACCGTCGAGATATTTCTAGACGGTAATGACGCCGGTCGGGATGGAGCGTTTCAAGGTACATGGACGCCAAAAGAAGGCCTGACCTTTGCCGGTAAGTTCGTAATTCAATGTAAATTTACGGCTAGGCGTGAATACAAGCTCACACGTTCTGACATTGCCGATGAGTTGACCAAGGCTCAAAAGCTAGTCGAAAAGGGTCAATGCGATGTCTATTTACTCGTTACTAATGCGGGTATTACTGGCGCAAGCAGCGCAAAGATCGAAGAAGCATTCAGAGCTGTAGGTATCAAAGACGTACTGATCCTAGGCGCGACGTGGATCTGCGAAAAAATAGAGAGCCACAGCAGTCTTCGCATGAACGTGCCCCGACTGTATGGTCTTGGTGACCTCAGCCAGATCATAGACGAACGACGATACAAGCAGACTCAAGCGCTGCTCAGCGAGCTAAAACCTGATCTCGCCAAGACCGTTGTTACGGATACCTATCGTCATGCGTTACGCGCGCTTCAGACTCGCGGCTTTGTATTGCTTGTCGGAGAGCCGGCCGCCGGCAAGACAACCATTGCATCTCTTTTGGCCATGTGTGCAGTGGATGAATGGAAGAGTGAGGTATTCAAGCTTGTGACCCCTCAGGAGGTCAACGCACACTGGAGTACAGAGGAATCTTCGAGGCTTATCTGGGTAGATGACGCTTTCGGTGTCACTCAGTACGAATCACATCTGGTGATGGGCTGGAACCGTATTCTCGATGCGGTATCTACGATGATTAAGCGTGGCCATCGGGTGGTCTTGACGAGTAGGGACTACATTTACAACCAGGCAAGACGCGAACTTAAAAGAACCTCCTTTCCGTTGTTCGACGAGAGCCAAGTTGTCATTGACGTGAAAAAACTGTCTCTGAGTGAGAAAGAACAGATTCTTTACAATCACCTAAAACTTGGAGATCAGGATCAGACGGTGCTACGAAAGTTGAAGCCTTTCCTATCCGCCGTAGCGCTAAATGAAAGATTCATCCCTGAAACAGCCAGACGCTTGGGTACACGAGGCTTCACTAAAGGGCTTTTATACACAGAGAAAAGCATCGGCGATTTCGTCGTTAAACAGCAACAAATTCTCGTAGATACCTTAGCTAGCATGGACACAGACAGTCGCGCTGCCTTGGCGCTGATTTACATGAAAGAGGGGGCGCTGGAGAGTCCTGTATCCCTAACGAATGAAGAGGACCGGGCGATCCATCGTCTAGGAAGCTCAGAGTCAAAATGCTTGTCGGCTCTGGAGCATTTGAATGGAAGTTTCGTTCAACTGGTAGATACAGACGTCGCCAGAATTTGGCGTTTTAAGCATCCCACAATTGGTGACGCGCTCGCTCTGAACCTGGCTCAAAGTCCCGAACACCTCAGCATCTTCGTCGAGGGCACATCAATTGAGCGCTTGATGGACTTGGTGTCCTGCGGCGACGTGGGTGTCACAAATGCTACCGTTATCCCCCCCTCTCTTTTTGACAACATTGCGAGGCGGGTCTTCGAATTCATCTCGGTCCGAAATACAGCGATGCCTTCATATCTGAGAAACGAACGTTTCTTCAGCTTCCTAACACTGCGCTGTAATCGAGAGTTTCTGATCAAGTATTTTCATCACGATGCCGAAGCTTTAGGGCGGGTGGTTCGCGCGCTCTCTAGAAGCTGGATAGGCAGCTCGTTCGCCCTAGCTCGCCGTCTCTTGAGAGAAGGTTTGCTGCCAGAAGAATGCAGGGCAGTAGTGGTGTCGAATATGGTGGAGGAGGCGTTATCGGGGGATGATCTTTCAGCAATCCATGATACCGAGATGCACCAGTTCTTCCGTCCAGATGAACTCACTGAGTTCTTGGCCCGCGTTCAAGCCGATCTAGAATCGATCCTTGATAGTGTTCAGCGTTCTCTAATATCCAAATATGACTACGACTGTAACCCTGAAAGCCAAGCCGCCGGCCTATCTGAGGATCTGGAGTTAATTCTTGCCACTCACGCTGATTGGCCTGGGATTCAAGCGATCATTAGCGATCAACAAACCAGTCTCGACGATTGGGTTTTTGAAGTGACTGGTGGGCATGATCGCAGTGAGCCCTTACGCCGCAGTGGAAACTTAATGCCTTCTCTGACCCATTGCCACGAACGCAGCATTTTTGATGACATAGATGGGTGATTCTATGTATCTGAAATATTCATGACGGCCCTCATTCCGTAAGGCAGGTGACTCCATCACGTCAACGCTTTAAGTGATAAGAGTTGGGTAGTGTTGATCTGTGTTGCTACGTGGCTTTTAAATATTTACGTTACGAATCAAATGGATGCGATAGGTTTTTGCTTTTATCACCTAGGTCAACATCTCATCCATATAACTTTTGACTCATCTTGATTTCGATCATGCGCACTTGCGGGTTCTGCGCCTGCACGGCGAAACGTTCCGGGTCGAAACGGCCGTCGCTGGTGCGGCAGCCGAAGTAGCCGCTGCCCAATTCCCAGGTCAGGTCGCCGCCGTTCTCGCGGTGGTAGGGGCTGATGCTGCCTTCGCCGGTGTCATGGGCGAAGTTGCCCAGCTTGGCGCCTTGGTTCAACGCGCGAATTGCGTTGGCACTCAACGAGCCAAAGCTCATTGCCGAGATATTGAATACCGACGCCGAATACGGTTGCGTGCACTGCGGGCCGCCAACCATTACACGGAAGGCGCTGGGGTCGCTGAGCGGTGCGGGGCGCATGGAGTGGCCGATGAATTCGAAGCCTGACTGGTACACGTCGATCAAGGTGCCGAAGGGTTTGTCGGCAGATTCATTCTTGGCGCGCGAATACACCAATGAACGCTGGGCCCGGGAGAAGGGCAGGGCGTCGCTGTCGGACTCCAGCAGGTACTGGCGGATTTCCGGGCGGATGGCTTCCACCAGGTAACGGATATTGCCCAGGATCGGGTAGTTGCGGCGCACGGCGTGGGGGCTTTGCAGCAGGTCGAAAATACCGATCAGGCTCAACACGCCAGTGACCACCGTGATCGGCCACAGCCATTCATGTTCGATAAAGGGGAGGCTGGCGAGGGTGAAAATGACGCACACGGCAAAGAAAGCGTAACGACTCAGTAGCGACAGGCTCATACGGGTTTCCTGGGTTCGGACTCATCGGCTAGGCGTTTTGCGCCTGTAGAAAGATCGAGAACAGCTCTGACTGGGATTTGATCCCCAGCTTGCTGTACATGTGTTTCTTATGGACTTTCACGGTTTCAACAGAGATTTCCAGCTTACGAGCGATTTCTTTGCTGGAGCAACCGCTGAGCATCAAGCGGCCCACATCCAGCTCGCGGGCGGTGAGTTGCGCGCCCCACTCATCATTCTGGATCGGCGGCTGCGGGGCGCTGACCTGGTGCAGTTCAAAGGGCAGGCGCTGGCGCAGAAGGCCCAGCACCCAGGGCTGGATCAACGACAGCAGGGCAATCTGCGCCGGGTCAAAGCGCTGCCTGGAGCCCAGTGACAGGCACAGGGTACGCCCATCCGGCTGCTGGCAATTAAATTGGATTTCATCAGCCACCACGTTCAGGCGGAAGTAGCGCTGGTAGTACTCGGTGAGCTCGAAGTGCTCCGGCGCCACTTCGGCCAGGCGCAACAGCCCGGTGCGCGAGTGTTCGCGGCTGGCGATGTAGAAGGGGTCGAGCAGGTACAGGCCGTTGAGGTAGTCCTGGAACAAATGATCCGGCGTGCCATCGGCGCCTGGGCATTCAGCGAATACCAGCGGGCGGTGTTCGCTGCTGAACAGCAATACGACCCAACTGTCGAACGGCACGTATTGGTCCAGCAGCCGGACAAGCTGTGTCCAGAAATTGGGCTGGTCCAAGGCGTCTATCATTTGCCCCACCGAACGGTGCCAGGCGATGTCCTGCAACGACATGGTCATTGATCTACCCCTATCGGGTTACCCCCGCCGCGTGATTCCCTGGCCGGTTGCGCCTGCGCATACTGCGGCACGTACACAGAACAAGGAATACCCATGAAGGTCGAATTTGCCCAGTTGGCGGGCCGTGATAACGGTACAGCTTACAACCTTGAGCGGGCCTTGGCGGCGATCGCTGCAGCGGCTGCGGATACGCAACTGATCGTCTTCCCGGAAACCCACCTGATGGGCTTCCCCAGCGCCGAGACCGTCGCCGACATCGCTGAACCGCTGGACGGGCCTACCGTGCAGGCTGTGATCCAGGCCGCGCGCGCGCGCAATGTCGCCGTGGTGATCGGCATGGCCGAAAGCGACGGCGGGCAATTCTATAACACCACCTTGCTGATCACCCCCGAAGGCATCGCCCTGCGTTATCGCAAGACCCATCTGTGGGCCTCGGATCGCGGTGTCTTCACCCCAGGCGATCGCTACGCCACTTGCCTCTGGAACGGCGTGCGCGTCGGTCTGTTGATCTGCTACGACATTGAGTTCCCGGAAACCGCCCGAGCCAACGCGCAACTGGGCGCCGAGTTGCTGATCGTCACCAACGGCAACATGGACCCATACGGCCCCACGCACCGCACCGCGATCATGGCGCGCGCCCAGGAAAACCAGGCGTTTGCGCTGATGGTCAACCGAGTGCAAGAGGGGGACGGCGGATTGTTGTTTGCCGGTGGCAGTGCGCTGGTGGACCCGTTTGGTACCTTGCTGTTTGAAGCCGGGCGTGACGAAGGGCAATTCACGGTCGAGCTGGATCTCGACCAATTGGCAGCGGCGCGCAAGGACTACCGCTACCTGGATGACCAGCGCTTGAAATTGCCGGGTGAGGTGATCGAGCACAATGACGGCACGCGCGAACTGCTGATTCCTTAGGCCTGTAGTGAGCGGGCTTGCCCCGCGCTGGGTGGCGAAGCCGCCCCATCTCAGTCACCGAGTATCTCCAGTCGAAACTGAGTTGCCTGGGTTTGGGGCGGCTTCGCCACCCAGCGCGGGGCAAGCCCGCTCACTACCCATCAACATAAGAAAAATGACACCTGCTTCACCGACTTCAGTTCTGCCATAAATCTAATAATTTCGCGGAGAATCGCTCATGGCTCATTTGCAACGCACCCTGTCATTAGGGTCGGTGGTGCTGTTCGGCATCGCCTATATGACGCCGATCATTGTGCTCGGCACCTTCGGTATCCTGGCGCAATCCACTGCGGGCATGGTCCCCGCTGCTTATCTGGCGGCGCTGGTGGCGATGTTCTTCACCGCCATGAGTTATGGGCGCATGGCCTCGGCGTTTCCGGTCGCCGGTTCCGCCTACAGCTACGTGCGCAAAGCCATCAGCCCGAAACTGGGTTTTATCGCCGGCTGGGCGGTGCTGCTCGACTACCTGTTCCTGCCCATGGCCATCTGGCTGATCGGTGCGGCGTACCTCAATTCAGCGTTCCCGGCGGTGCCGCAGTGGATCTGGGTGTTGGCGTTTATTGGCATCACCAGCGCCATCAATATCGTCGGCCTCAAGCTGGCGAACGGCATCAATGCCTTGCTGATGCTGGTGCAGTTCCTGGTGTTGATTGCGTTTGTGGCGCTGTGCATCCACTACATCGGGGGTGATGCGAGCAAGCCTTTATGGACGACCGCCCCGTTCTTCAACGGCCAGATGCAACTGCCGCTGATCATGAGCGGCGCGGCCATCGCTTGCTATTCATTCCTGGGCTTTGACGCGGTCAGCACCCTCACCGAAGAAACCCGCGACCCGCGCCGCACCATCCCACGGGCGATCATGTTGATCACCTTGATAGGCGGGCTGATTTTCGTGGCGGTGTCCTACTTTGTGCAGATCGCGCACCCGTCTTTCGAATTCGCCAATGTGGATTCGGCGGCGTATGAAATCGCGCGCAACATCGGTGGCGACCTGTTTGTGTCGATCTTCCTGATCGGCCTGATCGTCGGCCAGTTCGCCTCGGGGCTGTCGGCCCAGGCCAGTGGTTCGCGCTTGTTGTTTGCGATGGGCCGCGATGGCGTGTTGCCCAAATCGTTCTTTGGCACCCTGCATGCGCGCTTTGGTACGCCGGTCAACAGCATCCTGTTGTGCGCGGTGGTGGCGCTGCTGGCGTTGAAGCTGGACGTGACCACGTCCACATCGTTTATCAACTTCGGCGCCTTCCTGGCGTTCAGTCTGGTGAACCTGTCGGTGATCTTCCATTACTGGATCGGCGCCAAGCAGCGGGGTGTGCGTGAGCTGATCCTGTTCCTGGTATTCCCGGCCATCGGCCTGCTGGCGGATTTATGGCTGATGGTCAGCCTCGATCACCTGGCGATTTACCTGGGCTTGGCGTGGTTGGCGATCGGGGTGGTTTACCTGGGCGTGCTCACCCGTGGTTTCTCGCAACAGCCGCCGGAGATGGATTTCCAGGAAGCGGCGTAGAGCTTTGCGGCTTGTTCGGCGGCGTGCCTTACGCCGCCGTCTGCCGAATCGGCAATACCACGCGGAATTTGGTGCCTTTGCCGAGTTCGCTGCTGACGGAAATATCGCCATGGTGTTTCTTGACGATACCGTAGGAGAGCGACAGCCCTAGTCCCGTCCCTTCGCCTACGGGTTTGGTGGTGAAGAACGGGTCGAAAATCTTCTGCACGGCGTCGGGGGCAATCCCGCAGCCGTTGTCCGCCACCTCCAGCCAGATGTTATCGCCTTCCACGCCATTGCTGATGGTAATGGTGCCGCGCTCCGGTCCCATGGCTTGCGCGGCATTGATCACCAGGTTCATCACCACCTGATTGAGCTGCGATGCCAGGCATTCGATCTCGGGCAATGCGCCGTAGTTTTTGACCACGTCGGCTTTGTACTTGAGTTCGCTGGCGACGATGTTCAGCGTTGAATCGATGCCCTGTTGCAGGTTCGCAAACTGCCAGGTCTGGTCATTGTCCACCCGTGAGAAGTTTTTCAGGTCTTTGACGATCTGCACCACGCGGCCGATGCCTTCCTTGGACTCTTTGATCAGGATCGGAATGTCCTCCTTGAGAAACTCCAGCTCAAGGTCGGTTCGCAGTGCCTTGAGCTGATCGCGCTGTTCCGGCGCCGCAATCAGCGTTTCGGCGCGTTGATAGGCATCCAGTATCTGTTGCAGCTGGTTGAAGTAGCCGTCCAGGGTGCTGAGGTTGGAGGAGATAAAGCCCACCGGGTTGTTGATTTCATGGGCGACACCCGCCGCAAGCTGCCCCAGCGACGCGAGTTTTTCGGACTGCACCAGTTGGCTTTCCAGGTGCTTGCGCTCGTCGATTTCCAGTTGCAGCGCCTGGGTGCGTTGCTCCACCAAATGTTCCAAGTGGGTGGTCTGCAGCGAGGCGCGACGGGCCATGTCCCATTTATTCGCCAGGGTGTTGGCCATCTGCTGGACTTCGATGTTGTCGAAGGGTTTTTTCAGAATCAGCAAGCGTTCATGGGCGTGCAGGCGTTCCAGCAGGTCTTCCCAGGAGTAGTCCGAATAAGCGGTGCACACCACGACTTGCAGGTCTGGGGCGATTTTCCACAACGCTTCGATGGTCCTGGCGCCATCCCAGCCTTGGGGCATACGCATGTCGACAAAGGCCAGTGCGTAGGGGCGTTTTTCCGCCATGGCCGTGGTCAGCAAGCCAAGGCCTTCTTCCCCGCCATACGCCGAGTGCAGCTCGAAAACCTGGGCCTGGGCTTTGGCCGTGTCGCCGAACAGCGCCGATTCCATGTCATCCAGCAGCGGGTTCGATTCAACGGTCGGCACCAGGATCTTGCGGAAATCGTCATGAATCGACGGCGTGTCGTCGATCAGCAGGATGCGCCGGTTGGGAGGTTGGTTCATGCGGGGCTTCCGACAAGGGTGAGAGGGATGGTCAAGGTAAACACCGCGCCCAGGCCCGGCCCGTCGCTGTGTGCGCTGAGCTGGCCATTCATTTCCACGGCGGCCAGGGCGCAGCTGTGCAGGCCAAAGCCATGGCCTTCCTTGCGAGTGGTGAAACCGTGAGTGAAGATTCGTGTCATGTTTTCTGCCGGTATGCCTTCGCCCTCATCCTTCACGCTGATCTGCAAGGTGTCGTCATTCAGCGACTGCACCGTGAGGGTCATTTGCCGCGGCCGGTCGGAGAGGGTGGACATGGCGTACTTCGCATTGCTGATCAGGTTGACCATGATCAGCAGCAACCGGTGTTTGTCCGCTAGGATTTCCGGCAGTTGCGCGTAATGCTTGACCACCGTGACGTTGTGCCGATTCAGCGCCCCTGCGTTCATGCGCAAGGCATCTTCCATCAGGGCGCTGATATGCACCGGTTCGCGAACCGCAGACGCACCGGCATAGGATTGTTGGGTGGAGACGATGTCTTTGATGTGGTCGACGCTTTTACTCAACTGCGCCAGTTCATCCGCCATGCCTTGTTGTTCCTGCGCAATGGCGTCCACCAGTTGGTTCAGGTAACCGGGCAGCAGCTTGCCCTTTTCATCCTCGGTGAAGAAGGTACCCAGGTCACCCTGGCGCTCGTTGATCAACTGCATGGCTTTGCCCAGGCCCAATGCTTTGCTGCTGCGCAGCTTTCGAGTGACCAGGTCGGCGGAGATATTCACGCTGTTGAGCACGTTGCCCACGTTGTGCAGCACGTTGGTGGCGATTTCCGCCATGCCGGCCTGTCGCGCGCTGTCGAGCAGTTCACTCTGGGCATCCTTGAGTTGTTGGGTGCGCCGCTCCACGCGTTGTTCCAGGGTCTCGTTCGCCGCGTGCAGCGCGCGGTTGACTCGGTTGATTTCGGCGAAACTGCGCAGCAGGCGCACCGCCAGGTACAGTAAAAGCGCCACCAATAAGGTCGAGAAAATCAGCAGGTAGCGATGGTATTGATGGTCGATGAGGTCAGAGGCTTGCTGGTCCTGATTGAGATGCGTGGTCAGCTCGTCCAGGCGTTCGGCCACCGGGACTGCGGCGATTCGTTCGAGCAAACCGTTGACCACCGGCTGTTCGCGCAGGATCAGCGAAATGTGATTACTGAGGATCTCAACCGGCGCCTGGAAATCACTGGGCAATCGCTCCTTGTTGATCGCCAGTTTGCCCAGGCCCACTAGGATATCGGCCGCGAGCTCGTCGCTGGTGACCTGAGCGAACTCCAGGCTGCTGAGTAGCAAGTCGTAAGTGTCGGTAGCTACGCCTTGCAGTTGCAGCCGGTCTTCATCATTAAAGCGGTTGAACTGAGCCTGAATGTCGTCCTCAGCGGTTGGTAAAAAAGCCAATGAGTTGCGCAGCACCGCATTGTGGGATTTGAACTGGTCCACCAACCGCGCTTTTTCCTTGATCGCGGCCTGATAAGCATCCCGGCTGGCTTGCCAACGTTGCAGGTCAGCAGGGTCGTGGTAGGCGTCGCCGTTTTCCAGGTCTACCCATAACCGCGTCATTTCCCGCAGGGGGGCCACCAGCGGATCATAGTTGTGGGTGATGGCGATCCTGGCCTTCAACACTTCACTGTCCCATTGGGCATTGAGTTGCTGGAGTTGGCGGATCAGGTCCCGTGAGTGTGTGTAGGTGGCGGTCTGGTCACGGGAAGACTTGAGGTACAGAAACACCAGGGTGGACGCCAACAGCAGCGTCATCAGGCTAAGCAACACTTGGCTGGCGAGGCGGCGGGACAGGGTCATGACGGTATGCTCATAAAGGCTTGCCTGACCATTCGCCGGTCAGGGTCTTGAGAAACTGGACAATCAGGTCCTTGTCTTCCTGGGACGGGGTGCGCCCCAGTTGGTACTTGAACATCACGTCGACCGCCTCTTGCAGTGTCTTGGCGGAGGCGTCGTGAAAGTAGGGCGCCGTGACCGCGACGTTACGCAAGCTGGGCACTTTGAACACGTGGAGGTCTTCTTCGTCCTGGGTCAGCAGGTAGCGCCCCAGGTCCGATTCGACCGGATTGCCGCGCGCCTTGAAGTAGTCGCCCATCACACCGAACTTCTGGAACATGTTGCCGCCGATGTTGATGCCCTGATGGCACGCGATACAGCCGTACTCCTTGAAGCGCTGATAGCCGTACTTTTCCTGGATCGTGAGGATTTCGGTATTGCCCAGGAGATATTGGTCAAACCGTGAGTTAAGGGTCAGCAGCGTTCGCTCATAGGTGGCCAGGGCATCTTGTACGTTAGCGGCGGTGACACCGTCCGGGTAGGCCTGCTTGAATGCCGCCTGGTACGTGGGCATGGCAGCGAGGTTCTGCACTACGGTTTTCCAGTCGCTGCCCATTTCCACCGGGCTGATCACCACGTGTTCGACCTGTGCTTCCAACGTGTCGACGCGGCCATTCCAGAACTGCTTGAAATTGAGGCTGGCGTTGAACACCGACGGCGTGTTGAGTTCTACCGGCTTGCCGTCGAAGCCAATGGAGAAGGGTTTGTCGTCGGCGCCTCCCGATGCCAAGTGATGGCAACTGGCGCAGGACAGCGTGTTATTGGCCGACAATCGCGGCTCGTTGAACAGTTGGCGGCCCAGTTCAACCTTGGCCGGGTCCAATGCAGGGACCGCGGGCAACGGTTTCAGGGCCTCTTCCAACGGCGCGGCCATCAATGGCGCACCCAGGCCCAGCCACAGCGTGAGGAAGAGGCTGGTACGGCAGGTTGAAACGTCGTTCAAGCGAGCACTCCTTGCAGGCGTAGGGCTATTGATCGGGCATCAGTGTCGCGCAGCCCTTCTGCAGTAACTGGGCGAAGTCCTCTGAGGGCACCGCTTTACTGAACAGATAGCCTTGGCCTTCCTCGCACAGCTGGTGTTGCAGGAAGTTCAATTGCTCGAGGGTTTCTACGCCCTCGGCGATGATAGTCAAGCCCAGGCTTTTGCCCATGCCGATAATAGCGCTGATCAGTTGTTCGTCCTGGCTATTTACCTTCAGGCCATGAATGAACGATTGGTCGATTTTCAGCACGTCGATGGGAAACCGTCGCAGGTAGCTCAGGCTGGAGTAACCCGTGCCGAAATCATCCAGGGCCAGGCGCACGCCCATGGCTTTGATCCTGTTCAGGATATCGACCGTGTCGTCGACATTCTGCATCAGCACGCTTTCAGTGATCTCCAGCTCCAACAGGGCCGGCGGCAGGTGTGTCTGCTCGAGGATCGCGGCGAGATTGTCGACGAAGTCCCGCTGGCGGAAATCGATGGCTGAGATATTCACGGAGATGCGTAGCGTGGGCAGGCCCATGTCACGCCAGGTTTGTGCCTGTTCACAGGCCTGGCGCACTACCCACTGGGTCAACTGCACGATCAATCCAGTGTCTTCGGCCACCGGAATGAAGTCAGCCGGGCTGATCCAACCCGAACGCGGTTGAAACCAGCGAAGCAGCGCTTCCGCCCCCACGATCTGCCCGGATTTCAGATCCAGCTTCGGCTGGTAGTGCAGGGCAAATTCGTTGCATTCCAGGGCATGGCGAATCGCGCTTTCCAGGTTTTGCCGGTGTTGGGCGTGCAGGTTCATGTCTTCGGTATAAAAACTGAAATCGTCCGGGCCGCGCTCTTTGCTGGCGTGCATGGCGGTTTCGGCCTGTTTGATCAACTCCACCGCTGTGCCGCTGTCATTGGGGCAAATGCTGATACCCAGGCTGGCGGTGATGCTCAGGTCATGCCCGGCGACGTGACGGGTGGCGCGGATGGCCTTGAGGATCTTTTGCGCAACGTGCTGGGTTTGCTGGGGATGCAAGATGTCGTTGAGCAGGACCACGAACTCGTCGGAACCGTAGCGAAACACCGAATCCGAACTTCGCACCGCCGCCACCAGGCTTTGGCTGACCTGCTGCAGCACCTCATCGCCCACGGGGTAGCCCAGGGCGTTATTGATGCGCTTGAAGCGGTCCAGGCCGATAAACATCACCGCCATTTGCGTGTCATGCCGCCGGCCAAGGGCAATTGCCTGGGTCAGCCGGTCGCCTAACAACGTGCTGTTGGGCAGTTCGGTCAGGGCATCGTAGTGCAGCAGGTGCGAGACTTTGAGCAGCTCCTGCACGCGTTCTTCGACGGTGCGTTCCAGGCTGATCACTTTCAGCGCAATGTCCTGGGCGAGTTGCCATTTCCAGGTCAGGGCGCTGGCCATCTGGCGGATTTCCAGGTGATCGAAGGGCTTTTTCAGGATCAGCAACTGGTCGTTGTACTTTAAACGCGCTTCGATGGCCTCGAAGGAGTAATCGGAGTAGGCGGTGCACAGGGCGATCTGCAGGTGGGGATCGACGTTCCAGAGGTGTTCGATGATCTGCAAGCCATCCCAGCCAGGTGGCATGCGCATGTCAATGAAGGCCATGGCATAGGGCGCGTTGGCGGCCAGGGCCTTGTTCACCAGGGCCAGGGCCTCCTGACCCTGATAGGCCGAGTCGAGCTCGAACGCCTGACGCACTTTGGTCGGTGTCCCGAACAGGGCCTCCTCGAGGTTTTCCAGGGAGGGTTCGCCTTCGGCACAGAGGATCTTGCGAAAGTCCTGATGGATCGAGGCGGTGTCATCGACGATCAGAATGCGCCGGTTGGCCCGTACGGAATCCGGGGTCATTGTGCGCACCACAACTGCAAGTGATTCGACGGCATGACGGTTCCTTCCCTGGGTGCATCGTGAGCGGGGCGTCTGCCTGCTCTGACAGCATAGTCGAACTCCCTTGATATCGACGGCTACTTGGCGTCAAATCAAGCCCGCGTGCCAAGCGAGGGAAGACGGCTCGGCACACGGGTTCAATTTAGCTCAATTCAATTTGATTCGAAGGCGCAGCAGGCATGGATGAACAATTCGCTACGCTCTCCACCGCACAACCCACCATTTTGCTGGTCGACGATGAAGAGTCGATCCTCAACAGCTTGCGTCGCCTGTTGCGCGGCCAGCCCTTTAATGTGGTGCTTGCCGGCAGCGGGGCCCAGGCTCTGGAAATAATGGCGGCCCAACCCATCGACCTGATCATGAGCGACGCGCGCATGCCAGGTATGGACGGCGCGCAGTTGCTGGCTGAAGTCCATCGCTTGTATCCCACCACCAGTCGTATCCTGCTGACCGGTTACGCTGACCTGCCGACAATCATCAAGGCGATCAACGAAGGGCAGATCCACCGTTATATCGGCAAACCCTGGAATGACGATGAACTGAAGCTGATCCTGCAGCAGGCCCTGGAACATCAGCGGCTTGAACGCTTGACCCTGGTGCAGAACGAGCAGCTCAAGGCGCTCAATGCGACCTTGGAAAAACGCGTGGAGTCGCGTACCGGCGAGCTGCAGCAGACCGCGGACATGCTCGACCTGGCTTACGAAGAACTCAAGCGCAGCTACGTGACGGGCACCGAAGTGTTTTCGCTGCTGGCCAACCTGCGCTTGCCCAAGGACAAGCAGACCAACCGCCAGTTGATCGAGCTGATCCGTGTGTATTGCGCCTCGCAGGCCATCGACGAGGTCAGCACACGCGACCTCACCATGGCCGCCGCGCTCTATAACATCGGCAAACTGAGCTGGACCGACAGCATGATGACTGCCCCGGCCGATAAACTGCACAGCACCGACCGCGATCTGTACCGCGCCTATCCGACGCAGAGCGAGTCGCTGTTGATGACGCTGGAGCCGATGAAGGATGCGGCGCGGATCATTCGTCATCATCAGGAGCGCTACGACGGCAGTGGTTTCCCCGATCACCTCAAGGAGGATGCGATCCCGTTTGGTTCACGCTTGCTGAAACTGGCGGTGGATTTCATCGAGTTGCAGAAAGGGCTGATCCTTGAGCGACAGATGAACAGTGATGAAGCGCTGCTCTATATCCAAAAGTATGCCGGGCGCCTCTACGATCCGAGCCTGGTCGAGGCTTTCGTGCAGGCTTGTGCCAAGTTCCTCAGTGATGTGACGCTGGGTGATCCCACCGTCAAGGTCCTGACCACCCGTGAGCTGGCTGACGGTATGGTCCTGGCGCGTAACCTCAATGCCGATAACGGCATGCTCCTGCTCAATGCCGGCAAGGTGCTGAACCTGCCGCTGGTGGACAAGCTCATTGCGTTCGAGGCAATGGAAGGCGCGAAATACGCCATTTTTATCAAAGTACCCGAAGAGACAGCAGACCTTTCATGAGCACTTCTACTATCCGCATCGCCGCCGCCCTCCTGATCGGCAGCGACGGCCAAACCCTGCTGGTGCGCAAGCGCGGCACCCAGGCTTTCATGCAACCGGGGGGCAAGATTGACGCTGGCGAGCAACCCGTCGAAGCCCTGGCCCGCGAGCTGCACGAAGAGCTCAACTTGCGTATCGAGCCCAGTGCCGCCGTCTACCTCGGCACGTTTTCCGCACCGGCCGCCAACGAGCCGGGTTTTACCGTGGAAGCCGAGTTGTTCCAGGTGCAGATCGACGTTGCGGTGACCCCCGCCGCCGAAATTGAAGAGGTCCGCTGGATTGACCCGGCCGGTGACGGCGGCTTGCAGTTGGCACCCTTGACGCGCGATTTGATCCTGCCGTTTTACCGCTCATCGCTGACCGCATGATTGTTCGCACGCTGGGGACGCATGACGCCGAGGCCTATCGTGCATTGATGCTCGAGGCCTATGGCGCCTATCCCCAGGCATTCACCTCCAGCGTGGCGGAGCGTGCCGCGATGCCGTTGAGCTGGTGGGAAAAACGCTTGGGCAGTCCGCTGGACCGGCTGCTCGGTGCCTACGAAGGGGATGAGCTGGCCGGCATTGTCGGCCTTGCATACGAGCCACGAGAGAAGGCTCGGCACAAGGTGACGCTGTTCGGCATGTATGTGAACGCGGGCCACCAGCAAAAGGGCTTGGGCCGTCAGTTGGTTGAAGCGGCACTGGATGAGGCGCGTAAGCAGCCGCGCCTCAAGGTGATCCAGCTGACCGTCACGGCCGGTAATGACGCGGCGTTTGCCTTGTACCAACGCTGCGGTTTTATCCAATACGGCCTGGAGCCATTGGCAGTGCGCGTCGGCGTTGAATACTTCGACAAGATCCACATGTGGCGCGAACTGGAAGATCACTGATGTTCAATGTTTTCTAATGAGTGCCGCTCAGCGAACAGCACTCACCCCATCCAGCGTTGAAAACGACGTGTCCTTCGCCGTCAGCAAAAAGTCGCGCATATATGGCGCGTCCAGCATGTCCGCGCGAATCCCCGCGTACAGCGTCGCAAACAAGCCTTTCTCGCCCAGGCGCTTGGCCTTCACGTAACCGCGCGAGCTGTATTCATGCAGCGCCCAATGCGGCATGCCGCACACGCCACGGCCGCTGGCGACCAATTGCATCATCATCACTGTCAGTTCCGAGGTGCGCACCTGGGCCGGTTCGACGTCGGCGGGTTCCAGGAAGCGGGTGAAGATGTCCAGCCGGTCGCGCTCCACCGGGTAGGTGATCAGGGTTTCGGTCAGCAAGTCTTCCGGCACGATGTACGCCTTGTTCGCCAGCGCGTGCTGGTTGGCCACCGCCAGCATGGCTTCGTAGGTGAACAGCGGCACATAGGTGATGCCCGGCAGTTCCAGCGGGTCGGAGGTCACCACCAGGTCGAGGTCGCCGCGCGCCAGGGCCGGCAGCGGCGCGAAGGCGAAACCGGACGCCAGGTCCAGCTCGACTTCCGGCCAGGCATCGCGGAACTGGTCGATGGTCGGCATCAGCCACTGGAAGCAGCTGTGGCATTCAATCGCCATGTGCAAACGCCCGGCGGTGCCGCCGGCCAACCGCGCAATGTCACGCTCGGCGCCGCGCAGCAAGGGCAGGGTGGCGTCGGCCAGTTGCAACAGGCGCAGGCCGGCGCTCGTGAAACGCAGCGGCTTGGTCTTGCGCACGAACAGTTGCATGCCCAGGCGCTCTTCCAGCTCCTTGAACTGGTGGGACAGCGCCGATTGCGTCAGGTGCAGGCGTTCGGCGGCTTCGACCAGGCTGTCAGCCTCGCGCAGGGCGTGCAGGGTCTTGAGGTGACGGATTTCGAGCACGGGCTCTCCATGAAGATAATTTGTGACGAAGGCGGATGGCGTGAGTTTGTCTCATGTTGCAACGTGTGTCGACCATGACCGCTGGGCACTCTTCATCAAACTGTCATGGAAGTGTGGCAGCGCGCTTGAACAAACTTCATCAGACTCGCGCTCTACTGGGGTTCTGCGTTTCGGTGTTTTTCATGCGCGTGTTGTTTTTACTGGCCGCTTTACTGTTCGGCCTGCCGTCTTTTGCGGCTTCTCGATGTGATGTCAATGTCCCGACCCAAACGGTCGACCTGGCTCAGGTGAGCATTGCTTACCAGAGCATCGGTCGTGCGTCCGACCCTGCCTTGTTGCTGGTGATGGGCCTGGGCGGGCAGTTGATCCACTGGCCGGACGAAGTGGTGGTCGCCCTGTGTCAACAGGGTTTCCGGGTGATCCGCTACGACAACCGTGACGTCGGCCTGTCGACCTGGCGCCAGGCGCCGGTAAACGCCAACCTGACCTTTGAGGTACTGCGCTACAAGCTCGGCCTGCCGGTGGCGGCACCCTACACGCTGACGGATATGGCCGACGACGCCCTGGGCTTGATGGACGCCTTGCAGATCCAGCAGTTTCACGTACTGGGCGCAAGCATGGGCGGCATGATCGCCCAGCACCTGGCGGCGATGGCGCCGCAGCGCGTGGAAAGCCTGACCCTGATCATGACCAGCTCCGGTGCCGAAGGCTTGCCGGCACCCAATGCGGCGCTGGTGCAGTTGTTGTCGCGACGCAGTGCGCCGAATCGTGAAGTGGCGCTGGAGCAGCAGGCCGATTTGCTCGCGGCGCTGGGCAGCCCGAACGTGAAGGATGATCGCCAGGCGTTGCTGCACCAGGCGGCGCTGTCTTACGACCG
The DNA here is from genome assembly GCF_900005865.1 of Pseudomonas sp. 58 R 12. Classification (NCBI taxonomy): domain Bacteria; kingdom Pseudomonadati; phylum Pseudomonadota; class Gammaproteobacteria; order Pseudomonadales; family Pseudomonadaceae; genus Pseudomonas; species Pseudomonas sp. 58 R 12. The sequence goes on along the minus strand of NZ_CVTP01000021.1, from coordinate 272,215 downwards.
CGCCTTCAACCCGGAAGGCGTGAAGCGCCAGATCATGGCGATCCTCGCCGAACCGAGCCGCGTGCCGTTGCTCAACCAACTGCGTGTACCGACGCTGGTGGTCCACGGCACCGCCGATCCGTTGCTGCCGGTGATGCACGGCGTGCACCTGGCGGCGCATATCCAGGGCAGCCAGTTGAAGTTGATTCCCGGCATGGCCCATCGTTTCCAGGAAGCGTTCAAGGCGCCGCTGCTGACAGCGGTGTTGCCGTACCTGCAGGCTCATCGCGAAGATGCCGCACATTGGGCGCAGATTGACCCGGTCGCGCCTTCGAAGCTGCTGTGACATTGGTGTATCGTGCACCCTTTACGGCGTATTGAAGCCTGCGAGGTTGCCTACCATGAGTACTCCCCTGAAAATCGATTTCGTCAGCGACGTGTCCTGCCCCTGGTGCATCATCGGCCTGCGCGGCCTGACCGAAGCCCTCGACCAGCTTGGCGCCGAAGTACAGGCCGAGATCCATTTCCAGCCGTTTGAGCTGAACCCGAACATGCCCGCCGAGGGCCAGAACATCGTCGAGCACATCACCGAAAAATACGGCTCCACTGCCGAAGAGTCCCAGGCAAACCGTGCGCGAATCCGCGACATGGGGGCTGAGTTGGGCTTTGCTTTTCGCACCGATGGTCAGAGCCGTATCTACAACACCTTCGACGCCCATCGCCTGCTGCATTGGGCCGGGCTGGAAGGCTTGCAGTACAACCTCAAGGAAGCGCTGTTCAAGGCGTATTTCACCGATGGGCAGGACCCTTCCGATCATGCGACGCTGGCGATCATCGCCGAAAGCGTTGGCCTGGATATCAAACGTGCGGCCGAGATTCTTGCTTGCGATGAATACGCCGCCGATGTCCGCGAACAGGAACAGCTGTGGACTTCCCGTGGCGTGACCTCGGTGCCGACCATTGTGTTCAACGATCAGTACGCCGTCAGCGGTGGCCAACCGGCCGAGGCATTTGTCGGCGCGATTCGGCAGATCATCAGCGAAGCCAAATCCTAAAGTCGAGCGCAGTTCAAAGTGTGGGAGCGGGCTTGCTCATTGTCTTCAAGATAGGCGCTGGCCCGTCCCTTGCATTGACCCCCTAAAGCCCTAGGGGAACACTGCCTTGAACATTCTTGACCTCGACCACAGCCTCACCGGCCAGGCGCCGATTGCCCGGCGTTTGGCCAGCGGCCGTGCCACGCGTATCGACCTGCTGGACCTGGGCCCCAAGCTGCGCCTGTGGTCCACCGAAAAAACCTGGAAGCGCTTCGCTGAACGCCTGGCCCTGCGGCCTCGGCCTAAGGATGCGCGGCCGGAAATCCTGTTTGTCGGCTCCGGCGATTATCACCACCTGACGCCGGCGTTTCTCGCCGACTTGAAAGAACCCATCAGCCTGATCCACTTCGACAACCACCCCGACTGGGTGCGCTTTGCGCCCAAACGTCACTGTGGCTCCTGGGTCAACCGTGCGCTGAAAATGCCGGCGATCAAACGCATCGTCACCCTCGGCCCGTGCAGCGATGACCTGCATAACCCACAACTGCGTGGCGGCAACCTCGGTGCCCTCAAGCGTGGGCATTTGCAGCTGTTTCCCTGGCAGCATCCGCCGTCGAAAGTCTGGGGGCGGGTGGGGGATGGCGCCGGCCATCAGCAGCGCGAAGACCATTTGCATTGGCGCAACCTGGCCGAGCTGGACTGGACCGCGTTCCTCGATCAGATGATCAGCAGCCTGCCCACCGAAGCGATCTGGATCACCCTCGACAAGGATGTGCTGGCCAGCGAAGACGCGGCCACCAACTGGGACCAGGGCGGCATGCGCTTGACCCACCTGCTGCAAGCCCTGCGGGCGTTGGCGGCGCGCAAACGCATCATCGGTATCGACGTGTGCGGCGAGTTCGCCACACCGGCGTTCAGCAATGCGTTCAAGCGCTGGGAGGCCAAGTCCGACCAGCCACCGCCCGAGCGCTGGAGCGCAGAGGATCTGCAGCGCAATGCGGCGACCAATGAAGCCCTGATCGACCTGTTTGAGGAGCTGTTTCCGTGACGTTGACGGTGGTGTTGCTGGTGGCGTTTTCCATCGTGCTCGATGTGATCGGCCAACTGTGTTTCAAGCTCGGCCTGGACCGTTTACCCGAGCTGGACGGCGGTTTCCGCCTGAACGCGTTCTGGGGCCAGGTGTTTAATGCGCCGTTGCTGTGGGCGGGGATCGGTGCGTATGTCGTCGAGTTTTTCGTCTGGCTTGAAGCCCTGTCGCGTGCGCCGCTGAGCCTGCTGTTTCCAGCGGCGGCGCTCGCCTATTGCGGGGTGGTGCTGGCGGGCAAGGTGGTGCTGGGTGAAACCGTCAGCCGCCGCCGTTGGATGGGCACGCTGGTGATTACGTTGGGTGTGATGTTGGTGGCAATTGCAGGGAGTCAGGCATGAATACACAAACGATGAATACCGGATGGCTGCACGGGCGCTTCGGCACCGTGGTGTTGTGGGCCTTGTTGATCTGCACCGAAAGCGCTGGCCAGTTGTTTACCAAAGTGGCCGGTAATCAATTGGGGCAGATGGATTTCAACTGGCAATGGCTGGGTGAGGTGGCCCGCAACCCAGGCATTCTGGCGGCGATAGCCTGCTACATCGGCGCGTTCTTCGTGTGGATGCTGATCCTGCGGCGCAGCAGCCTGTCCCTGGCGTTCCCGCTGAGCTCACTGGTGTTTGTGGTGGTGTTGCTCGGTTCGTGGCTGGGGCTGGGGGAACACATCAGCCCGCTGCACTGGGTGGGGGTAGCGGTGATTATTGGCGGGATTGCTTTGCTGGCGGAAGGCGAAGAGAACTGAGGTCTCTCTCACTCTCTCGTAGCAGCTGTCGAGCCCCAGCGAGGCTGCGTCGGACGCGCTGCCGATTCAGGATCGAGTCGCGCCTGACGCAGCCTCGCTGGGGCTCGACAGCTGCTACGGAATTAATCGAATTTGTAGCTGATCGCCGTCTGCACCTGGCCCTGATTCACGTCGCCGGTTTGCTTGACGATGCTGCTGTCCGCCGCCGAGCCCACCAAATGCACCCAACTGGCACTGGTCAGCAGCGACCATTTTGCGTCCAGCGGGAACTCGAAACTCTGGGTCAGCGTCACGTTCTGGAAACCACCACTGGCGTTGTACGGGCGAATCCCGGAGGCCGCGGATTCATTGGCATCTACCCCAAAATACGTCTGGGTCTGGCGCGCGTCGGCGAAGTTCGCCGCCAGGCCGGTGCTGCCGATGATCCCGCCGCCCAGTGGGTACCCGAGTTCGCCGCCGAGCTTGCCCAGCGCGCCGCTTTGCGAATGCCCGCCGCCCACGGCCTGGCCCAGCCGCGCATAGATGCGCCAGAAATCGGCGGGCGCGTACTGGATGAAGCCGCCTATCTCAGCCATGTCCGATACATTGCGCAAACCTTGCAGCGAGCCGTTGGAGGTGCGTCCTTGCAGGTAATTGATATAGGGGCCGGCGGTGAGACCGTTGGTGTTCAGCGCGCTCCAGGTCAAGCCGTCATCGGTGCTCAGGCTGACATCGCCCCAGTCCAGATCCAGGTACGGCACGGGCCGTGTTTCATAGCGGCTGCCGGTGGGGTCGTGGGGCTGGTAGCTGAAGCCCGCGCCCACTTCGCCAGTGATTGCATCGGCCCGGACCGTGCTGGAGAAGCCGCACAGCCCCAGTAAACCGGCGAATACAGCAGAAGTAGCCTTGAGCATGGAGCCGTTTCCTCGTCTGGATAGGCACGCATGAACGCGCGAAGGGCCCTCCGTACGCAAGCACTCATCTTGTTTGTAGCAAGCTACAAAAATTGTAGCTTGCACGACACATATTGCCTCGGCACATCAGGCAAAGCCCCGGCCCCGCTGGGCGCCGGCCAGTTGGCACACTCCCTGCTCTACCCCCTTGTGCAAGCGCACTGAGCGCGCCCCTACAAGGTAAACGTAGATGATCCACTGGCATATCGTGTGTGATTTCGACGGGACCATTACTCCCACCGATGTCATCGACAACGTCCTCCAACGCTTCGCCGGCCCCGAGTGGGAAACCATCGAACAGGAATGGCTGGATGGGCACATCGGTTCACGCGAATGCCTGAGCCGCCAACTGGCGCTGATCAAGGCGACGCCCTCCGAACTGCTGGCGTATTTCGACAGCGTCGAGATTGACCCGGACTTCCCGGACTTCGTCGATCACGTGATCGGCCTGGGCGCGTCCATTGAAGTGGTCAGCGACGGCATCGAGCAGGGCATCGCGCGGATCCTCTCGCGCAACTACGTGACCTTGCTGCCGATCCTCGCCAACCGCCTGCGCCAGGTAGACCAGAACAGCTGGCGCATCGACTTCCCGTATGCCAGCGACGCCTGCCGTGCCGCTTCCGGCAACTGCAAGTGCAAATCCACCCCGCGCCACAAACGCGTGCTGGTGATCGGCGACGGCAAGTCCGACATGTGCGTGGCCTCCACCGCCGACTTCGTCTTCGCCAAGGGCAGCCTCGCCGACTACTGCGTGGCCAACCACATCCCTCACGCGCGCTTCGACACCTTTGCCGAAGTGCCTGCATTGCTGGCGCTGCTGCCACAAGGCATCGCCGCCAACGCCACCACCTTCAACACCTCTTCCGACAATCAGGAACTCTTCCACCATGTCTGATATCCGTATCGCTACCGCCGAAGACCAGATCCTTCTGGATAAAGAAGCCAAATACTGCTCCTACGGCGACACCGTCCACTACATCGAGCCGCCGCGTATTTTCAGCCGTTGCGAAGGCTCCTACGTGTGGGACACCGAGGACCAGGCCTACCTCGACCTGCAAATGTGGTACTCGGCGGTCAACTTCGGCTACGCCAACCCGCGCCTGAACAATGCGTTGAAACAGCAGATCGACACCCTGCCGCAAATCGCCAGCCAGTACCTGCACAAGGGCAAGATCGAGCTGTCGGAAATGATCGCGGTGGACGCCAAGAAGAAGTTCGGCCTCGACGGTCGCGTGCACTTCAACGTGGGCGGTTCGCAGTCCATCGAAGACTCCTTGAAGGTGGTGCGTAACGCTTCCAACGGCAAGAGCCTGATGTTCGCCTTCGAAGGCGGCTACCACGGCCGTACGCTCGGCGCGTCGTCGATCACCTCGAGCTTCCGCTACCGTCGCCGCTACGGCCACTTTGGTGAGCGCGCCAACTTCATTCCGTTCCCGTACCACTTCCGCGGCCCTAAAGGCATGACCAAGGAAGAATACGGCAGCCAGTGTGTGCAGCAATTCGCCCGCTTGTTCGAGACCGAATACAACGGCGTCTGGGACCCGAAAACCAATCAGTGTGAATACGCAGCCTTCTACGTCGAGCCGATCCAGGGCACCGGCGGCTACGTGATCCCGCCGATGAACTTCTACCGCGAACTCAAGCATGTGCTGGATCAGCACGGCATCCTGATGGTCTCCGACGAAATCCAGATGGGTTTCTACCGCACCGGCAAACTGTGGTCGATCGAGCACTTCGACGTGCAGCCGGACGTGATCGTCTTTGGCAAGGCGCTGACCAACGGCCTCAACCCGCTGGGCGGCATCTGGGCCCGTGAAGAGTTGATCAACCCCAAAGTCTTCCCACCAGGCTCGACCCACTCCACCTTCGCCTCCAACCCGTTGGGCACGGCGGTGGGCCTGGAAATGTTCAAGATGACCAACGAAGTCGACTACGGCGCTATGGTCATGGCCAAGGGCAAGTTCTTCCTTGAAGGCCTGCAAGACCTGCAGAAACGTTTCCCGATCATTGGCGACGTTGACGGCCTGGGCCTGGCCCTGCGCTGCGAAATCTGCGGCCCAGACGGTTTCACGCCAGACAAGGCGACCCTGGACTACATGGTCGAAGAAGGCATGAAAGGCGACATGGTCGTAGATGGCCAGAAACTCGGCCTGATCCTCGACGTGGGTGGTTACTACAAAAACGTGATCACCCTGGCACCGTCCCTGGAAATCAGCTACCCGGAAATCGAACTGGGCCTGAAGTTGCTCGAACAACTGCTGGTGCGGGCGACTAATCGGTGAGCCAGGCAGAGATCGACCTCGGTGAAGGTACTGCCGGTTTCGTTCTCGGTGAAGGTCCGGTCGGGATCCTGTTGATCCACGGCCTGACCGGCACCCCGACGGAATTGCGCCAGGTCGCCAAGGGCCTCGCCAAGGCGGGCAATTGCACGGTGTATGTGCCCACCCTGGCCGGGCACTGCGGTGACAACAGCGACCTGCAGGCCACGGGCTGGCGCGACTGGTACGAAGGCGTGCGCAGGACCTTCGTCGGTGTGAAACAGCGGCACGAGCAGGTCTTTGTCGGTGGTTTGTCGATGGGCGCGGTGATGTCGATGTACCTGGCGTCGGAGCATCCAGGCCAGGTCGCCGGCTTGCTGATGTACTCCACCACGCTCAAGTACGACGGCTGGAGCATTAACAAAATGGCGTTCATCACACCGTTGCTGATCCGTATTCCGTTCGGTGTGCGCCTGTTCCGGTTTACCGAGAAACCGCCCTACGGCATCAAGAACGAACGCCTGCGGGCCATCGTTGAACGGCAGATGAAAGAGGGTGAAAGCAGCGAGGCGGGCTTGTTGACGATGGAAGGCGTGACCGTGCGTGAATTGCACTGGATGAACGCCGTGGTCAAAAAACGCATGTCGTCGATCAACGTACCGGCGCTGGTGTTGCATTCCATCGAGGACGACATCACCAGCCGCTGGAACGCCGATTACGTGGAGCGCCACTTGGGCGGGCCGGTGACCAAGATTCTGTTGGACAACTGCTACCACATGATCACCGTCGACCTGCAATACCGCCGGGTGATCGAGTTGAGTGCCGAGTTCATCGACCAGCACACGCATTATGTTCTGCCAAATCGGGTCGGTGTGGGAGCTGTCGAGCTTAAGCGAGGCGGCGATGCAGGCGCCTCGGTCTATCAGTGAAACCTGGGTGATGCTATCGCAGCCTCGCTGGGGCTCGACAGCTCCCACATTGGATCGGCGTTCGCCAACGAAATAAGGGAAATACGTGATTACCACCCAAGCCTTCCCAACCATCCGGGCCATCCAGCGCAGTGCCTGGAACGACTGTTTCCCGGGCGCTCTGGAAGACTGGGACTATTACGTCGCCGTGGAAAACGCCGCTATCGATGATTTCCAGTGGCGTTACCTGGCTGTCTATGAAAATGGAACGCTGGTGGCGGTGGCCGCCGCGTTCATTACTCATTATCGCCTCGACACCACGGTATCGGGCGCCGTTAAGCGCCTGACCGAGCGTGTAGAGCGGCTGTGGCCCGGGCTTTTGCAGTTGGGGTTGTATGCCCTCGGCTCTCCGGTGGCCGAACGTTGCGACGTGGGTTTCGCCAGTGGCGTGGCGGATGCGCGCCGCCCGCAGATGCTCAAGCACCTGCTGGACGCCGCGCGCCGGGATGCTGATGACGTGGGTATCGGCCTGGTGGCGGTCAAGGACGCGCCGAGCAGAGACCCGCATTGGCTCGAGAGTTGCCGGGCCGCAGGCTTTCAAAGCATGCCGAGCCTGCCCACCGGCGTGTTGCCGCTGCCTTATGGATCGGTAGATGCTTACCTCGGCTCGCTGGGCAAATCCACCCGCAAGGACCTGCGCCGCAAACTGCGTGCGCCGGGGCCGCGGGTGGAATGGCGGCGCAATATCGACGACGTGTTGCCCGAAGTCATGCGCCTTTACGAAGCCACGCTGACACGCGCCGAGTTGCAGTTCGAACGGCTGCCTGCCGGCTACTTCACCGGCGTGCTCGAGCGGCTTGATCAGCGCGCGGTCTGTGTTCTTTACTGGGTAGACGAGCGACTGGTGGCGTTCAACCTGATGCTGGTGGACGAACAACGGCTGGTGGACAAGTTTTTCGGGCACGACGTCGCGTTCACCCGCGACTACAACCTGTACTTCCGTAGTTGGCTGACCAACGTCGACTACTGTATTCAGCATAATATTGCGTTGTATGAGTGCGGGCAGGCCGGGTATGCCAGTAAGCTGCGCCTGGGCTGTGAGTTCCAGGGTAACCGTGTGTTTTTCCGCCACCGCAACCGGCTGGTCAACGGCCTGCTCAAGCTTGTAAAAGTGTTTATTCGACCGGACCGTTCCGACCCCGCCATGGCTGCTGCGATAAGCGAAACCTGATGATTACCAAGACCCGCCAGAAAGCCCGCCCCTTTGCCATTTCGCGCTGGAGCGTCCAGCGCAAGCTGGTGCTGGCGTTCTGGTTGGTCAGTGTGATCCCGACCATGATCGCGGCGGAGTTGGCCGCCACCACGTTGTCGCAGATCTTCGACAGCAACGTGCGCATCTGGCTGCAGGAGTCCACCAAGATCGTCAAGGACGAGATCGGCGATATCCTTCATGACAACGCGCGCATGGCCAAATTGTTCCTGCGCTACACCAGCCCGCCTGAGAGCAAGCAAGCCGCCAAACACGACCGGCTGACCGCCGACATTGCCGATGCCACCGATATCGACGTGGTAGCGTTGATTCGCACCAGTGACCAAAAAGTCGTGTTCAGTACCGCCGCCTCCGACATCGTCAAGCAGATCAGCCTGGCCAAAAATACGGTGTTGCAGACTGTGCAGGTGGGGGGCGTGTCCACCGGCATCGTGGTCTCGACGTTCGAGACCTCCCAGGACGGCGTTGATTACGAGCTGCTGGTCGGGACTTACCTGGACAGCAGTTTCCTCACCAGCGTGGCCGATGTGCATTCCCTCGACCTGCGCCTGTACCTGGCCAACCCGGACGGTTTTTCCGAGATTTTCTCGACCCAACGGTTTGAGGATCACCCTTCGCGCATCCCCAAGAACGTCGAAACCGCGATGCGCGCCACAAGGCAGCCCAGCGAGCAGTTCACCAATAACTACAGCGGTTTGTACTGGCCGATCTTCAATGATGCCGGTGACCTGCAAGGCGTGATTTTCAGCGGCCTGCTGCGCCACACCAGCCTGGTTGGGCTGGTGAACCAGAGCAATCTGTTCGTGCTGATCTTCCTGCTCAGTTCGGCGCTGTCGTTGGCGGCCGGGGTGTTGGTGTCGCGACGCCTGACCAAGCCTTTGCGCGACCTGTCCCAAGGTGTAAATGCGGTGATTTCCGGCGACTACGCGCACCGCGTGGAGGTCAGCGGCGGCGACGAGCTGGCGCAGTTGAGCAGCACCTTCAACCATATGACCGAGCGCCTGGGCGAGTTGCATCACCTTGAAGCCCAGTTGCGTCGACGTGATCGCCTGCACGCCTTGGGTGAAGTCGCCATGGGCCTGGCGCACGAGATCCGCAACCCACTGGGGATCATCAAGACGGCGACGCAACTGCTGCACCGTCGCGCTGACCTGGCGGAAACCGACAAGCGTCACCTGGAATACGTGATCAGTGAAGTCAGCCGCATCAACGACCTGATCACCGAGTTTCTCGACTTTGCCAAGCCCAACCCGCCGTTGCGCGTGCTGCAGCCAACGCGACCCTTGGTGGAGGAAATCCTCGGCTTCTGCGGCCCGGAATTGGCCACCCATAACATCGATGCACACATCGATGACCAGGCGCCGGGGGCGACGATTTACGCGGATGCCAAGCAGCTCAAACAGGCGTGCCTCAACCTGATTCTCAACGCCATCGACGCAATGCCCGAAGGCGGGCGCCTGACCCTGGGCATTCGCACCGTGGGCGAAAATACGGTGATCAGCATCGCCGACACTGGCCAGGGCATTCCGGCGGAAATGGTCGAGCGTATCTTCACGCCATTCGTCACCACCAAGGCTTCCGGCACCGGCCTGGGCCTGGCTAAAGTCTATTCGATCATGGAAAGTCACGACGGCAGCATCGAATGTGCCAGCGAGAAAGATGCCGGCGCCACGTTCAGCCTGTACATTCCGGCGATGGGCGAAGACGACGAGGACAGTCATGACGCATAACATTCTGGTAGTCGACGACGAACCCAAGCTCTGCGACCTGCTCGCCTCGGCCCTGGGCCAGAACGACGTGCAGGTGTTTATCGCCGGCAACGGCCTGCACGCGCTCAAGGTGCTGGAGCAGGAAGACATCGACCTGGTGATCAGCGACTGGCGCATGCCCGGCATGGACGGGCCGGCGCTGCTGGCCGAGATCAAGGTGCGCTACCCGCACGTGCCGGTGATTGTGATGACCGCCTACAGCACGGTGAAAAATGCCGTGCAGTCGATGCGCAACGGCGCCTACGACTACATCGCCAAGCCATTCGATATCGATGAGCTGGACATCACCGTGGCCAAGGCCCTGCAATTTCGCGACATCATGCGCGACAACGCACGCCTGCGTGCCGAGCTGGATGAGCACGCGCAGTTCGACAGCCTGGTGGGCGACAGCCCGGCGTTTCGCAAGGTGCTGCAGGCAGTGGACTCGGTGCGTGACAGCAGCGCCACCATCCTACTAACGGGTGAAAGCGGCACTGGCAAGGAAATGGTCGCCCGCGCCATCCACAAACACGGCTGCCGGGCTGACAAACCGTTCGTGGCGGTCAATTGCGCGGCGATCCCGGAAGGCTTGCTGGAAAGCGAAATGTTCGGCCATCGCAAAGGCGCGTTTACCGGCGCTGTGGCTGATCGGGTAGGGCGCTTCCAGCAGGCTGATAAAGGCACCTTGTTTCTGGATGAAGTGGGCGATATGCCCCTGGCGTTACAGGCCAAGATCCTGCGCGCCTTGCAGGAACGGGTGATCGAACCGGTGGGCGACCCCCGCGAGCGCAAGGTGGATGTGCGGGTAATCGCCGCCACCAATAAGAACCTGCTGGAGGCGGTGGCTAACAAAGAGTTTCGCGAAGACCTGTATTACCGCCTCAACGTGTTCCCGATTCCTTTGCCGGCGTTGCGCGAGCGTGTGGAGGACATTGCGCCCCTGGCTCGTCACTTCGCCCAGACCCTCAGTGCCACTGCCGGCAAGCGCATTACGGGTTTCAGTGCCGAAGCGTTGCAGGCGATGGCGGCGTATCACTGGCCGGGCAATATTCGTGAATTGCAGAACTGCGTGGAGCGGGCGACCATCGTGGCCGCCTCACCCGTGATCGAAGATATCGACCTGCCGGGTTATTTGTTTGCCTCGACGCCGAGCGAGGGCGGCGTGACTGCGATCCTCAGCGACGGGCCGGGGATTCCTCAGGATCTGGATGCGGCGCTGGCAGAGGTGGAGAAGGCCTACATACTCGCGGCGTTGCAAGAAAGCAATGGCGTGCAGGCTGCGGCGGCGGCGAAGATCGGGATATCCGAGAGGAGTTTCTGGTACCGCCTGAAGAAGCTGGGGATTCAAGTGGACAAAATAGTCCGCTGACCTACCTGACACACCTCAATTCAAATGTGGGAGCTGGCTTGCCTGCGATAGCGGTGTATCAGCCAACTCATCTGGCGCAGACATACCGCAATCGCAGGCAAGCCAGCTCCCACAGTTTGATCGAGTTGTGTCAGGTGTGGACGCGTACCCAAATGCTCACCAACACCGTTGCGGCCATTAACCACGCTACCGCTGCTACGGCTAGAGAGGCCTCCAAGCGCATCCGATCCACCACCACATACAACGTCGCCAAATACACAAAATACGGAATGATCGACCACATGCCGAACAGGATCGTGGTCTTCAAATCGTCCACCGAGCGGCCCTTGCCGACGATGTAATGCGCGATCAACGCAAAGGTCGGAAACAGCGGTACCAACCCTGCAATGTAATAGTTCTTGGTCTTGGCCAGCGCCGCCAGGATCAGCACCACTGCCGCGCCCAGGGCGGCTTTCAAGAATAGATCCATCAGTGGCTCAACCCATACTTTTTAACTTTATCGAACAAGGTGGTCTTGGCCATCCCCAATTCCTGGCTGGCCTGGGTCAGGTTGCCGCCACTGCGTTGCAAGGCATCGTTGAGCAGGTTGCGTTCGAAGGCCTCCACCGCCTCAGTAAAGGCCAGGCCATGGTTGCCGCTGCCGGCGCCGCTTTTCTTGAAGGCGGGCAGGCCCAGGGCGAAGCGTTCGGCGACGTTGCGCAGTTCGCGCACGTTGCCGGGCCAGTCGTGGCTCATCAGGTTCGACAGGGTCTGGTTGTCCAACTCCGGCACGGTACGGTCGAAGCGCAGGGAAGACTGCTGCAGGAAATGTTCGAACAACTGCAGGATGTCTTCGCGGCGTTCGCGCAGCGGCGGCAGTTCAAGGGTGACCACGTTGAGGCGGTAGTACAGGTCGCTGCGGAACTGACTGGCGCGGCTCAATTCGTCGAGGTCGGACTTGGTGGCGGCGATCACCCGGCAATCCACTGCCACGCTCTGGTTAGAGCCCAGGCGTTCCAGGGTGCGTTCCTGCAGCACCCGCAGCAGTTTGATCTGCAGGTTGATCGGCATGCTTTCCACTTCATCAAGGAACAACGTGCCTTCGTGGGCGTGCTCGATTTTGCCGATGCGGCGCTTGCCGGCGCCGGTAAAGGCATTGGCTTCGTGGCCGAAAATCTCGCTTTCGAAGAGGTTCTCCGGCAAGCCGCCGCAGTTCAACGCGACGAACTGGTGCGAATGGCGCCGGCTGAAATCGTGCAGGCAGCGCGCGACCAATTCCTTGCCGGTGCCGGTCTCGCCTTCGATCAGCACGTTGGCCGAGGTGTCGGCGACGTTGGCGATCAGCTCGCGCAGGTTCTGCATGGCGGGCGAGCGGCCAATGATGCGGCCCTCAAGGGAGTCGCGCTCGGCCAGTTGACGGCGCAACGACCAGACTTCCCGCGCCAGCCCGCGCTGCTCCAGGGCGCGGCGGGCGACGTCCACCAGGCGTTCGGGGGAGAAGGGCTTTTCCATGAAATCGTAGGCGCCGTTGCGCATGGCGCCGACCGCCATGGAGATATCGCCATGCCCGGTAATCAGCACCACCGGCAGGCTTTTATCCAGGGCCTTGAGGCGGGTGAGCAGCTCCAGGCCGTCAATGCCCGGCAAGCGGATGTCGCTGATCACAATGCCCGCGAAGTTCTCGCCGATGTGCTTCAAGGCTTCTTCGGCACTGCCCACGCCGACGCTGTGGATGTCTTCCAGCGCCAGGGCTTGCTGGCAGCCGAGCAGTACATGGGGGTCGTCTTCGACGATCAGTACGGTGAGGTCGTCTTTAGGGGCTGTAGCGTCTGTATTCATGTCGACTCAGCTTTTTGAGCACCCGCCAGCGGCAGGCTCAGGACAAAGGCCGTTCCACCACTGGCCGGATGTTCCACGGCAAGGTTGCCGCCAGTGGCCGCCGCGAGGCTGGCGGAAAGCGTCAGGCCCAAGCCCAGGCCTTGCTCGCCGGGTTTGGTGGTGAAGAACGGTTCGAACAAATGTTTGCGCGCCTCGGCGTCGATGCCGTGGCCGTTGTCGCGCACGTGCAGGCGATATTTGCCCTCGCTGCTGCTCCCGTCCAGCCACAGCTCGGGGGCAGGTTGGGCCTGCATGGCGTCGAGGGCATTGCCGATCAGGTTGACCAGGATCTGCTCCAGGCGCGTCTGGTCGATTTGCAGTTGGGCGGGGACAAAGTCACGGTGCACGCTCAGCGACAGGCCGTCCAGGCGCGCGCCGAGTACCTGGAAAGCGGCGTCCACGGCTTTGGCGAGGTTGGCTTCGCCCTGGTCATCACCGCGCCGGGCGAAGGAACGCAGGCTGGCGGTGATGCGGCCCATGCGGTCGATCAGTTCGTTAATGGTCTTGAGGTTGGCGCTGGCGGTGTCCAGGGCGCCGCGCTCGAGGAAACGCACGGTGTTACCGGACAAGGTGCGCAAGGCGGCCAGGGGCTGGTTCAATTCGTGGGCGATGCTGGTGGACATCTGCCCGATGGCCGCCAGTTTGCCGGCCTGCACCAGTTCATCCTGGGCGCGGCGCAGGGTTTCTTCGGCCTGGCGGCGTTCGCGGATCTGGCCCTTGAGCCGTTCGTTGCTGGCGCGCAGGTCGGCGGTGCGTTCGGCAATCCGACGCTCCAGCTGGCTGTTGGCTTCCTGCAGGGCTTCGCGCGCGGCGAGGCGGGTGGCGATGACTTTGCGCCGCTCGTTCCAGGCAATCAGCAGGAACGCCACCAGGCCAAAGGCCACGGCCACCAGAATGCCCTGGTTGGTCGCGGCTTGGCGCAGGTCGTTGAGCGGGGTGAGCAGGGTGAAATTCCACGGCGTGTCGTTGAGCGGCCGCGTTTGGGCAAGGTAGCTGACTTCGCGCTCATCGTTCACCACTTCGCTATTGGCCGGGAAGGTCAGTTTCTCGGCGCCTTCGTTCAAGCGCTCGCGGGCCAAGGGCTCCAGCTCGTTCAGCGTCGCCCAGTAATATTGCAAGCTGTGGGCCAGGCGCTCCTTGGTGTCATCGCTCAGCGGGCGCACGGCCTTGAGGCGGCGGGCCGGGTCGCTGGAAAGGATGATGATGCCGTTCTCGTCGCTCACGAAGGCCTCGAGTCGCGCGCGTTGCCAGCGTTCCTCCAGGGCTTCGAGGCGCACTTTGACCACGGCGACGCCGATGATTTTGCCGTGTTCTTCCAGGCCGTGGGCCAGGTAGTAGCCGGGTTCGCCGTTGGTGCTGCCGATGCCATAGAACCGCCCGGGCTGGCCACGCACGGCATTCTGGAAGTAGGCACGAAAGGACAGGTCTTCACCCTGGTAACTGTCGGCATCGCGCCAGTTACTGGTGGCCAGCACGCGGCCGGTGGTGTCCATCACGTAGATGGCCCGACTGCGACTGCGTCGGTTCAGGCCTTCGAGGTAGTCGTTGACGGTCTTGCGGGTTTCCTGGGTTGGGTCGGCCAGCAGTTTGGAGACGCTGGACTCCAGCTCCAGAAGGCTGGGCAGGTAGGTGTACTTGCTCAGTTCGCTTTCGACGGTGCGGGCATGCAGCTCCAGCTGGCGTTCGCCGGTATCGCTGAGGGTGCGGATGCCGTAGTACTCACTGATCCAGAAGCCGATATAACCCAGGCCGATCATCAGGGCGATGATCAACGGCGGCAGGAACAGTTGGCGAATCAGGCGTGGTTTCACAGCAAGTGATGGCGGGGCGGCGCGAAATTGGTGGGGGTCGCATTTCATCACAGATGCCTTGGGTCAACCAGCGCTGTCAGCCCTGCTGTAAACCCACTTGTGTGGGCACTGGCTTATGTGGGAGCCGGGCTTGCCCGCGATGCAGGCGCCTCGGTGTCACAGTTGCACCGAGGCGATGCCATCGCAGGCAAGCCAGCTCCCACATAAGCCAGTGCCTGCACTAGCCGGGTTCTCAAAGGGAGAACAATGCTGTTTTAGTGCTGCAGGATTTTCTCAAGGAAGTGCTGCGCGCGTTCGGAGCGGGCGCTGATGTCGCCGAAGAATTCTTCTTTCGGGCAGTCTTCGATGATCTTGCCGGCGTCCATGAAGATCACGCGGTCGGCCACTTTGCGGGCGAAGCCCATTTCGTGGGTCACGCACATCATGGTCATGCCTTCGTGGGCCAGTTGCACCATTACGTCCAGTACTTCGTTGACCATTTCCGGGTCGAGGGCTGAGGTCGGTTCGTCGAACAGCATGACGATCGGGTCCATGGCCAAGGCGCGGGCAATGGCCACACGTTGTTGCTGGCCGCCAGAAAGCTGGCCCGGGTGCTTGTGGGCGTGCGCCGACAAGCCCACGCGCTCAAGCAGTTGCAGGCCCTTCTTGGTGGCTTCTTCCTTGCTGCGGCCAAGCACCTTGATCTGCGCGATGGTCAGGTTTTCGGTGATGGTCAGGTGCGGGAACAGCTCGAAGTGCTGGAACACCATGCCCACGCGTGAACGCAGTTTCGGCAGGTTGGTCTTCGGGTCGGCGATGGAGGTGCCGTCGACCACGATGTCGCCCTTCTGGAACGGCTCCAGCGCGTTGACGCACTTGATCAGGGTGGACTTGCCCGAGCCGGACGGCCCGCACACCACGATCACTTCGCCTTTTTTGACATCAGTGCTGCAATCGGTCAGCACCTGGAAGTCGCCATACCACTTGTTGATGTTCTTGATAGAGATCATACGGCAAACCTTTTTTGCAGACGCTTGACCAGCAGCGAGGCGGAAAAGCTGATGATGAAGTAGACGACACCGGCAAAGATCAGGAACTCATTGGAGCGGCCGATGATATCGCCGTTCGAGCGGGCGGAGTTGAGGAAGTCCACCAGGCCCACGGTGTAGACCAGCGAGGTGTCCTGGAACAGGATGATCGACTGTTGCAGCAGCAACGGGGTCATCTTGCGGAACGCCTGGGGCAGGATGATCAGGCGCATGGTCTGGCCATAGCTCATGCCCATCGCCTGTGCCGCCGCCATCTGGCCCTTGGGGATCGACTGCACGCCGGCCCGCACGATTTCGCAGAAGTACGCGGCTTCGAACATCATGAAGGCCACGACGCAGGAGGTGAACGCACCGATCGGGGTGTCTTCGCCGGTGATCCAGCGCAGCACGAACGGCACCGCCAGGTAGAACCAGGTGATCACCAGCAGCAGCGGGATCGAGCGGAAGTAGTTCACATAAGCGCCGGCCACGCGGGACAGCAGTTTGCTGGACGACAGGCGCATCAGCGCCAGGATCGTACCCAGGATGATACCGCCGACCACGCCCATGACCATCAACTGCAAGGTCATGACCATGCCGTTCCACAGGCCGGGGATGGCGGGGATGATGCCGCTGAAATCGAAGTCCATTATTTACCCCCCACGGAGATCAGGCCGGGCACCGCGACTTTCTTCTCGACCATGCGCATCAGCAGCATCAGGCTCATGTTCAGGGTGAAGTAGATCAGCGTGGCCAGGGTGAAGGCCTCAAACAGGTTGGCCGAGAACTCGGCGGTCTGCTTGGTTTGTGCCAGCAGTTCCATCAGGCCGATCAAGGACGCCACGGAGGAGTTCTTGAAGACGTTGAGGAATTCCGAAGTGAGTGGCGGAATGATGATCCGGTAGGCCTGGGGCAGCAGCACGTTCCAGTAGATCTGCGGCAGCTTGAAACCCATGGCACGTGCAGCTGATTCCTGGCCACGCGGAAGCGCCTGGATACCGGTACGTACTTGCTCACACACCCGGGCGGCGGTGAACAGGCCCAGGCACACGACGACGCTCAGGTAAGCCGAAGTAGTCGGGTTGAGGTCTTGTTTGTACCAGTCTTGCAGGTTCTGCGGCAGCAGGTCGGGTATCAGGAAATACCAGATGAACAGCTGAACCAGCAGCGGCACGTTACGGAACAGTTCCACATAGCAGGTCGCAATGCCCGCTACGAGACGGTTCGGCACGGTGCGCATGACGCCCAGAATGGACCCCAGCAGCAAGGCGATAATCCATGCCACGACAGCGATGGCGATGGTCCAGCCCAAGCCGGCGATGTACCAGTCGAGATAAGTCTCGCTGCCCACGCCAGTGGACTTGAAGAACACGCTCCAGTCCCAGTTGTAATTCATTAGGGTCTCCCCCGAAATCGATCGATGTACAAGCACCCGCTTGGGGAAGATCCTTTCCCGCCCGACGGTGAACGCCAGGCACACACGATCGGCTCGAAAACCGCCAGGTCGAGTGTTCCAATGTATTGCCAGCAGGTAGTAACAGACGCCTGAGGGAGGGTTGGCTCCCTCAGGACATAAGCTTAGTCAGGTATCAGATTTTTACTTCCGGAGCCGGTTTGTCGCTCGGAGTAGCGATCAAAGCCTTAACCTTTTCGCTCATCGGGAAGTTCAGGTTCAGGCCTTTGGGTGGGATCGGGCTCTCGAACCACTTGCTGTAGATCTTGTTGATTTCGCCGGATTTGTACAGGGCGACAATGGCGTCATCGACAGCCTTCTTGAAGGCTGGGTCGTCTTTACGCACCATGCAAGCATAGGCTTCAAAGGACTGTGGAGTACCAGTAATGACCCAGTCACCCGGCTTCTTGGCCTTGGCTTCTTCACCGGCCAGCAGGGCGTCGTCCATCATGAAGGCAACGGCACGGCCGCTTTCCAGCATCTGGAAGGATTCGCCGTGGTCTTTGGCGGAGATGACGTTCATGCCCATCTGCTTGTCGGCGTTCATCGACTTGAGGATGCGCTCGGACGTGGTGCCAGCGGTGGTCACGACGTTCTTGCCTTTCAAGTCAGCGAAGTCGGCGTAGCTCGGCTTGCCATCCTTGTCTTTCTTGACCAGCAGACGGGTGCCGATTTCGAAAATGTTGACGGTGAAATCAACTTGTTGGGCGCGTTCGGCGTTGTTGGTGGTGGAGCCGCACTCGAGGTCCGCGGTGCCGTTCTGGATCAGCGGAATACGGGTTTGCGAAGTCACCAGGTTGTACTTGGCCTTCAGGTCGGGTTTGTTCAGGTCTTTTTTCAGTTGCTCGACGACCGCCAACTGAATGTCGTGGGAGTAGCCCACTGGTTTGCCCGAACCATCCGCGATGTAGGAAAACGGAATGGAGCTGTCGCGGTGAGCGAGAGTGATGGTGCCGGAGTCGTTGATCTTTTTCAGCGTGCCGGTGAGTTCGGCGGCGAAAACTGGAGTGCTGATCAGAGCAGCAGCGATAGCTGCGCCCAGAATATGGGGAACGATGCGCATCAATACTTCCTCGACATTTGTTTTTTTTATGAAGCCGGCTAAACGGCTCTCTTGTACAGCGAATGCCCGTAACGGCTCCTGAGGCGTCTCAGGCAATCGTCCAAGAGTGTAGAGCATGAGTCGTGCCAGACCGGTACTAAAAGCTTAAAGCTATGATTTTTAAGAAAATTAACTTTATATGTCAGAAAAAACCGTATCTCCGGGTCCGGCAAACCGAATAGGGCTGGCTGTCGCGTTCGGAAAACCGAATGCAAAACAAAGCCCCTGGACCTCACGGTGCAGGGGCTTTTGTTGTTATTGGCAGTCAGGCCGCTTCAATCTTGCTGCGGTTCTGCTCGACCTTGGACAGATAACGCTGCACGTTCTCCTGTTCTTGCGCAGTGGTGAACAGGCCCAGCTTGGTACGACGCCACAGTATGTCTTGAGGCTGGGTCACCCACTCTTCAGCACACAGGTAATCGACTTCTCGGGTATACAGGCCGCCACCCAGGTGCTCGCCCAGGTCAGCGATCGATTGCACGCCTTCCAGCAAGCGCCATGTGCGGCTGCCATAAGTGGTTGACCAACGGCGGGCGATTTCACTCGGTACCCAGTCGAATTTGTTGCGAATGGCCTCGGCCAAGGCTTCTGGCGTGGTCATGTCCTCGCCGCCGGGCAGGCTGGCCCTGGCGGTCCAGCTCGGGCGCATCTGGGTGAAATACGGCGCCAGTTGCGCCATCGCCGATTCGGCGAGCTTGCGATAGGTGGTCAGCTTGCCGCCAAACACCGACAGGATCGGTGCCTCACCCGTGCCGCCGGACAGCGCCAGCGTGTAGTCGCGGGTAATGGCCGACGGGTTGTCCGACTCGTCGTTGCACAGCGGGCGCACGCCAGAGTAGGTATGAACGATGTCGTCGCGGCTCAGTTGCTTCTTGAAGTGTGCGTTGACCACTTGGAGCATGTAGTCGGTTTCACCTTCGGTGATCGCAACTGCAGCCGGGTCGCCCGTGTATTCGCGGTCGGTGGTGCCGATGATGGTCAGGTGGTTCAGGTACGGAATGGTGAAAACGATGCGTTGGTCTTCGTTCTGCAGGATGTGCGCGTGGGCACCTTCGTAGAGTTTCGGCACGATCAGGTGGCTGCCCTGGATCAAACGGATGCCGTAGGGCGAATCCAGTTTCAAGTCATCCTTGATGAACTTGGCCACCCATGGGCCAGCGGCGTTCACCAGTGCGCGGGCACGGATCGAGAACAGGCTGCCATCGGCGCGTTCCATGTTCATTTCCCACAGGCCCTTGCTGCGATGGGCGCTGACGCAACGGGTCTGGGTGTGGATGTGCGCACCTTTTTCGCGGGCGGCCATGGCGTTCAGGACGACAAGGCGGGCGTCATCGACCCAGCAATCGGAGTACTCGAAGCCTTTGGTGATTTCGCTTTTCAGTGGGCTGTCCGGGCCGAACTTGAGGCTTTTAGAGCCGGCGAGCTTTTCGCGCTTGCCAAGATTGTCGTACAGGAACAGGCCGGCGCGGATCATCCATGCTGGACGCAGGTGCGGGCGGTGCGGCAACACGAAACGCATCTGCTTGACGATGTGCGGGGCCTTGGCCAGCAGCACTTCGCGTTCGGCCAACGCTTCGCGCACCAGGCGGAACTCGTAATGTTCAAGGTAGCGCAGGCCACCGTGGATCAGCTTGCTGCTAGCGGAAGAGGTGTGGCTGGCCAGGTCATCCTTTTCACAAAGGAAAACCGACAAACCGCGACCGGCTGCGTCTGCTGCAATGCCGACGCCATTGATTCCGCCGCCGATAACGGCAACGTCATAGACTTCGGCAAGCGGTGGAGCAGGCAAGGTAGAAGGATTCATCGGCTGGCCTCGCGATCTTTTTCGTATTGGAATTCGAACATTAATGTTCATTTGCGAAAATAGTAGCGGATAAACGCGCGCACAGCCACCTGACTTCGATTGAAAAAACTCATCGAAGGGCGGGTAAAGGAAAATTTGTGAACATCAATGGGAGGGCGGAGCTACTTATGTAGTGAGCGGGCTTGCCCCGCGCTGGGTGGCGAAGCCGCCCTGAACCCAGGCGCCGCAGTCGATCAGATGCACCGCGGTGGCCATATTGGGGCGGCTTCGCCACCCAGCGCGGGGCAAGCCCGCTCACTACAGGTCACACTACTTCCAATCTGACCTTATGCTCATTCAACAATTGCACCAGCGCCGGCACCGGCTGTTGGTCGGTCACCAGACAATCCACCAGGCTGATCGGCCCCAGGCGAATCATGGCGTTGCGCCCGAATTTGCTGGAGTCGGCCGCCAGGATGACCTTGCGCGCATTGGCGATAATCGCCTGGGAAACCCGCACTTCCTGGTAGTCAAAGTCGAGCAAGCTCCCATCTTCATCGATACCGCTGATACCCACCAAGGCAAAGTCGACCTTGAACTGGTTGATGAAGTCGACACTCGCCTGGCCCACCACGCCGCCGTCACGGCGCACATTACCGCCCGTCAACAACACGTCGAAGTCGTCCTTGGCGCTGAGCATGGTGGCGACGTTGAGGTTGTTGGTGATGATTTTCAGGTGGTTGTGGTTGAGCAGCGCACGGGCGATGGATTCGGTGGTGGTGCCGATATTGATGAACAGCGACGCGTGATCGGGGATTTGCGCCGCGATGGCTTCGCCGATGCGCTGTTTCTCGTCGCGCATCTGGTCGGCACGCATGGCGTACGCGGTGTTTTCGACACTGGAATCATAGGCCGCGCCGCCGTGGTAGCGGCGCAGCAGATTGGCGTCCGCCAGCTGGTTGATATCGCGGCGGATGGTTTGCGGGGTGACAACGAATAGCTGCGCCATTTCCTCGATGCTGACATAGCCGCGTTCGCGGACCAGTTCGAGGATTTGTTGCTGGCGGGGAGGCAGATTCATGGGGCGTCCTTTGGGCTGCCGTACAAAAGTGGCCCATGATGACGCAGGAATCCGCTCCCTGCCAGTTACAACCCTATATGGATCCGGCGCTTGGCTTATTCAGCGCCTTCGTGCGGTTCCCAGTCGCGGGTACGGCTTACCGCTTTTTGCCAGCCGGCGTAGAGCTTCTCCTTGGCGACTTCGTCCAACTGCGGTTCGAATTCGCGTTCGATCACCGCCTTGCCGCGCAATTCATCCAGGCTGCCCCAGAAGCCGCAGGCCAGGCCTGCCAGGTACGCGGCGCCCAATGCAGTGGTCTCGCGCATTTGCGGGCGCTCGACCTGGGTGCCGAGGATATCGGCCTGGAACTGCATCAGGAAGTTGTTGGCCACCGCGCCGCCGTCCACACGCAGGGCTTTGAGGCGTTCGCCGGAGTCCTGTTGCATGGCGTCGAGCACGTCGCGGGTCTGGTAGGCAATCGACTCCAGGGCCGCACGAATGATGTGATCCACGCGTACGCCGCGGGTCAGGCCAAACAGGGCGCCGCGGGCATACGGGTCCCAGTACGGCGCGCCCAGGCCGGTGAACGCCGGGACCAGGTACACGCCGTTGCTGTCCTTGACCTTGCTGGCGAAGTATTCGGTGTCGGTGGCGTCGGCGATGATCTTGAGCTCGTCACGCAGCCATTGCACGGTGGAGCCGCCGTTGAATACGGCACCTTCCAGGGCGTAGGCCACTTCGCCACGCGGGCCGCAGGCGATGGTGGTAAGCATGCCGTGCTTGGATTTCACCGCTTTGTCGCCGGTGTTCATCAGCAGGAAGCAGCCGGTGCCGTAGGTGTTCTTGGCCTGGCCTGCTTCAACGCACATTTGGCCGAACAGTGCAGCCTGCTGGTCGCCGGCGATACCGCCGATAGCGATGCCGCTTTTGGTGCGGCCGTAGATTTCCGACGACGACTTCACTTCCGGCAGCATTTCGCGCGGCACGTCGAGGATCTCCAGCATCTTCGCATCCCACTCAAGGGTGTGGATGTTGAAAAGCATGGTGCGCGAGGCGTTGGTGTAGTCGGTGACGTGGGTCTTGCCGCCGGTAAATTTCCAGATCAGCCAGCTGTCGATGGTGCCGAACAGCAGCTCGCCGTTGCGCGCACGCTCGCGGCTGCCTTCGACATTGTCGAGGATCCACTTGAGCTTCGTGCCGGAGAAGTACGGGTCGGTGACCAGGCCGGTGGCGTCATTAATGTATTGCTCGTGGCCGTCGCGCTTGAGTTGCTGGCAAATCTCGGTGCTGCGGCGGCATTGCCAGACGATGGCGTTGTAGATCGGGCGACCGGTGATTTTGTCCCATACCACGGTGGTTTCACGCTGGTTGGTGATGCCGATGGCGGCGACCTGATCATGGTGCAGGCCGGCCTGGGCCAGGGCCTCGACCATCACCGCGCTCTGGGTGGCGAAGATTTCCATCGGGTCATGCTCGACCCAGCCCGGCTGTGGGTAGTGCTGGGTGAATTCACGCTGGGCGGTGCAGACCACGTTGGCGTCACGATCAAATATGATCGCGCGGGAGCTGGTGGTGCCCTGGTCAAGGGCGATGATGTAGTTCTTATTCTGAATATCGGTCATGTCGAATGCCTTGGAAAATAAGAAAGTCGGTAGTCAGCCGGGCCGCAAAAGGGCAGGAGCGGCCAGGCTGGCGTGATCAGGAAATACGGGTTTTGCCGTTGACAGCCGTGTCAGGTGTTTCTTCAGCTATAGCAGGTGCGGCGCTTGGCAGGTGACGGGCAATCAGCCCGCGATACGCTGCAGCACCGAGGCATGCGCCAACAATCGGCGCGAAAATCGGTACCAGGAAGTAAGGAATATCGCGGCCACCGGTAAAGGCCATTTCACCCCAGCCGGCGAAAAAGGTCATCAGCTTGGGCCCAAAATCCCGCGCCGGGTTCATCGCGAAGCCTGTCAGCGGGCCCATGGCACTGCCGATCACCGCAATCAGCAGGCCGATCAGCAGCGGGGCCAGCGGGCCGCGTGGCAGGCCGTTGTTGTCATCGGTGAGGGCCATGATCACGCCCATCAGGATCGCGGTGATGACCATTTCCACCAGGAAGGCCTGGGCGGTGCTCAGCAGCGCATGGGGGTAGGTGGAAAACACCGACGCCAGTTCCAGGCTGGCTTGCGTGCCGCGGACCATATGGTGGGTTTGTTCGTAATCGAAAAACAGGTTGCTGTAGAGGGTGTACACCAAGGCGGCCGAGCAGAAGGCGCCGGCGATCTGGGCGAGGATATAGAAGGGCAGTTTACGTTTGTCGAAGTCGGCGAAAATGCACAGTGCAATACTGACGGCGGGGTTCAGGTGCGCCCCGGAAATGCCGGCGCTCAGGTAGATCGCCATGCTGACGCCCACCCCCCAGATGATACTGATCTCCCACAAGCCAAAGCTGGCACCCGCGACCTTGAGCGCAGCGACACATCCCGTACCGAAGAAGATCAGAAGCGCAGTCCCCAGGAACTCGGCCATACATTGGCTCGAAAGTGAAGGCTGTTGAAGAGCAGTTGTCATGGAAAACCTCAGTTGTTGTTCTTGTCTAGCGCACAACCTCAACGGGTTATTGCGCGATTTTCACCGTGGCAAGGATCCCCATCCCGGACACGGCTTACTGCTTGAATGCTGCGGACTATTCCTACAGCATTCGGAAACGAAAAAATATAGACAAGAATGACCGCTGTCAAAGGTCGAAAGTGAACTATCAGTCACTTTCAAACTATTGGTCTGGTGAATGATCACGCTTGTCATCTTGCGTGTGTACCTTAAGAGCGGGCGTACTAGAGCGTTTTGCGTGGGCTTGGCCTAGAATCGGCCATCTGTTTGCCATGCCCGGAGACACCATGACGCCTGCATTGGATTTGTTGAAAAAAGTTCGCACCGAACATCGTATCCACAGTTACGAACATGACCCCAAGGCGGCTTCGTATGGCCTGGAGGCCGCGGAGAAGTTGGGCCTTGACCCGGCGCAGGTGTTCAAGACCTTGCTGGCGAGCAGTGAGAAAGGCGAATTGTTGGTGGCGGTGGTGCCGGTCGTCGGAAGTCTCGACCTGAAGGGGCTGGCGCACGCTGCCGGGGTGAAAAAAGTCGAAATGGCCGACCCGGCAGCGGCGCAGCGCTCTACGGGTTACTTGCTAGGCGGCATCAGCCCGCTGGGGCAGAAGAAGCGGTTGCGCACGTTTATCGATGTGACGGCGCAGCCGTTCGCGACGATTTTTGTAAGTGCGGGGCGGAGGGGGTTGGAAGTGGAGTTGTCGGCGGCGGTGCTGGCTGAGCATACCCAGGCCAAATTCGCGCCGATTGGCCGGGCCTGAATCTACTATGGAAGGTTGTGGATAACCCATGTGGGGGCCGGGCTTGCCCGCGATGCAGGCACCTCGGTGTGTTAGTTACACCGCGTTGATGCTATCGCAGGCAAGCCAGCTCCCACATTTTTGGATTCGGTTTTGTCAGTGCGCGGGGCTGTAGCGGCGTACGCCGGATTCGATTTTAGGGATTTGCGCTGCTGTACTCCCTGACGCCTGAAACAACACCAGATGCTCAGCCGCCACCCGAATTCCTACATCCGCCCCCACCTGATGGTCGGCGTGGCTGGGAAAAATCGACTCCAATTGCGCGCCTGTCGGAAGTTGCAGGCGGTACAAGGTAGACGCCCCCAGGAACGTCTTGCCGACGATCTGCGCTTTCAGCGTGCTGTCTGGCGCGTAGACGATGTCATCCGGGCGCAGCAGCACGTCCACCGCGCCGCCGGTAGGCCAGGTGTAGGCGCGGTTGCCGCGTAGCTCGCCGAGTTCGGTGCTCACGGATTCCGGTGAACTCAACTGGCCACGAATGAAGTAACCCTGGCCGATAAAGCTGGCGACATAGGGCGTCTGCGGTTCGTGATAGAGGTTGTAGGGCGTGTCCCACTGCTCAAGGCGGCCCTCCTTGAAAACACCGACCTGGTCGCTGACCGCGAAGGCTTCTTCCTGATCATGGGTCACCAGAATCGCACTGGTGCCGCGTGCCTTGAGGATATCGCGCACCTCGTGGCTGAGCTTGCGTCGCAACTCGCCATCCAGGTTGGAGAACGGTTCGTCCAGCAATAACAGGGCCGGCTCCGGCGCCAAAGCGCGGGCAAGGGCGACGCGTTGCTGCTGGCCGCCGGAAAGTTCATGAGGAAAGCGCTTGCCCAGGTTCTTCAGGTTCACCAGTTCCAGCAACTCAGCGACCACGCGGTCTTTCTGCGGATGCTTGCGAATGCCGAACGCAATGTTATCGGCCACGCTGAGGTGAGGAAACAGTGCGTAGTCCTGAAACACCATGCCGATGCGGCGTTTCTCCGGCGCCAGGGTGAACCCGGCACTGGAGATCACTTCGCCCGCCAGGCTGATTTCACCCTCGTGCACCGGCTCAAACCCGGCAATGGCGCGCAGCGTGGTGGTCTTGCCGCAGCCCGAAGAGCCCAACAGGCAACCGATATCGCCGGCATTCAGGTGCAGGTTGAGGTTCTGCACCACCCGTTGATCTTGATAGCCGCATGCCAGATTGCGCAGGTTCAGCAGTAATGGCTGGCTCATGCGTGGTGGTACGACGGCGGGACGAGGAACTCGAGCAGGGCTTTTTGCGCGTGCAGGCGGTTCTCGGCCTGGTCCCAGGCGACCGAACGCGGATCGTCGAGCAGGTCAAGGCTGATTTCTTCGCCACGGTGCGCCGGCAGGCAGTGCATGAACAACACGTCCGGCGCGGCCAGGTCGAGCAGGGCGCGGTTCACTTGATACGGGGCGAACTGGGCCAGGCGCTTGGTGGTTTCGTCTTCCTGGCCCATGGAGGTCCAGACGTCGGTGCTCACCAAGTGCGCGCCGATCACCGCGTCACGCGGGTCGCGAACCAGGGTCACGCGGTCACCGGCCTGCGCCAGGAAGCGCGCATCAGGCTCATAGCCTTCCGGGCAGGCAACGCGCAATTGGAAGTCGAACTGGATCGCCGCTTCTATATAGCTGTTGCACATGTTGTTGCCGTCGCCGATCCACGCCACGGTCTTGCCCTGAATCGAGCCGCGGTGCTCAAGAAAGGTTTGCATGTCGGCCAGCAACTGGCACGGGTGCAGGTCATCGGACAGGCCGTTGATCACCGGTACGCGGGAGTTGGCGGAAAATTCGGTCACGGTGCTGTGGGCAAAGGTACGGATCATCACGGCGTCGAGCATGCTCGACATGACCTTCGCGCTGTCGGCGATCGGCTCGCCCCGGCCCAGTTGGGTGTCGCGCGAGGACAAGAAGATGGCTTGGCCGCCCAGTTGAATCATGCCGGCTTCGAAAGATACGCGAGTGCGGGTTGACGACTTCTCGAAAATCATCCCGAGCACGCGGTTTTTCAAAGGCTCGAACAGTACGCCGCGGTTACGCAGGTCTTTAAGCTCAATGCCTCGACGGATCACGCTGACCAGCTCTTCGGGCGTGCAATCCATCAGGGAGAGAAAGTGCCTTGCGCTCATCATTAACTACCTTTTTGCAACAGACCGCAGATACTCAAAGCCTTGTTTATTGTGACAACGGGCGAGACCTGCGGCGAAAGCCGCACGGGGCGACGAAATAGGGGAAGGCGCGATCTTATAATTAAATGTCGCGTCTTACCAATAGGGCTACGGTTTTAAAGGGTGTTCAAGCAGGGCGCCAAGGCGCTTTTGAAGACGAATTCCAGACAGCAGCGGGCCATTTGTACACTGGCGTAGCAACCTTTTGCAATGCGCGGGGGCGGCTGCAGGCCAGGCTGCGTCGGTTTCAGCGCGAGTGTGTGAGGTTTCTGAAACATTTGCTCATGCTTAGCCATGGCCTGGCCTGATGCTTGTCGATTCACGGGGCGAACGTTGGTGGCGCGCGTGCCGGTCGCGGCCCATAGTTGGACCAAAGCCCTTATAAGAGACTGGCCATGACCAAGACTCTCCACCACCGTGCCTGCCATCTGTGTGAAGCCATCTGCGGCCTGACGCTGGAAACCACCCGAGCCGACGACGGCAGCCTGGCGATCACCTCGATCAAGGGCGATGCCCAGGACAGTTTCAGTCGAGGGCATATCTGCCCCAAGGCCGTAGCGCTGCAGGATATCCAGAATGATCCTGACCGCCTGCACCAGCCCATGTTGCGGGTGGGTAGCGAATGGCAGCCGATCGCCTGGGATGAGGCTTTCGCGCTTGTAGCCGAACGGTTGGCGGGCATTCAGGCGCGCCACGGGCAGAATGCGGTGGCGGTGTATCAGGGCAACCCCAGCGTGCACAACTATGGGCTGATGACCCACAGCAACTACTTCCTCGGCCTGTTGAAGACGCGCAATCGATTTTCCGCCACCTCGGTCGACCAACTGCCCCATCACCTCACCAGCTACCTCATGTACGGCCACGGCCTGTTGCTGCCGATCCCGGACATCGACCACACCGACTTCATGCTGATCCTGGGCGGCAACCCGCTGGCATCCAATGGCAGCATCATGACCGTGCCCGACGTGGAAAAGCGCCTCAAGGCGATCCAGGCGCGGGGCGGTAAAGTGGTGGTGGTCGACCCACGGCGCAGCGAGACGGCGGCGATGGCTGATCAGCATCTGTTCGTGCGCCCAGGCGGTGATGCGGCGCTGTTGTTCGGGGTGCTCAACACCTTGTTTACCGAGCACCTGACCCGCGACAGCCATTTGCCGGTTGAAGGCTTGGAGGATGTACGCTGCGTGATCGCCGGGTTTACCGCCGAGGCCATGAGCCGTCAATGCGCGGTGCCTGCCGAGCAGATACGTCAATTGGCACGCGACTTTGCCGCAGCGGACAAAGCGGTGTGCTACGGGCGCATGGGCGTATCAACCCAGGCGTTCGGCACGCTGTGCCATTGGCTGGTGCAACTGATCAACCTGGTGACTGGCAATCTCGACCGTGTGGGTGGCGCCTTGTGCACCACGCCCGCGGTGGATCTGGTGGCGTCGACCGGTGGCGGGCATTTCAATCGCTGGCAGAGCCGGGTTTCCGGGCGTCCGGAGTACGGTGGCGAGTTGCCGGTGTCTGCCCTGGCGGAAGAAATGCTCACTGAAGGCGAAGGACAAATCCGCGCGTTGGTGACAGTGGCCGGTAATCCGGTGTTGTCGACGCCTAACGGGCGGCAGTTGGAGCAAGCCCTGGATGGCTTGGAGTTCATGGTCAGCGTCGACCTCTATATCAACGAGACCACGCGGTATGCCGATTTGATTCTGCCGTCCACGTCAGCGTTGGAAAACGATCACTACGACACGACCTTCAATATGTTCGCGGTGCGTAACGTCACCCGTTTCAACCAGGCGATCTTGCCCAAGCCCGAGGGTGCGCTGCATGACTGGGAAATCTTCGTCGGGCTGGCCAAGGCCTTTGCGGCTCAGACCGGCGCCACACTCAAGCCGACCATACCGCCGGCGCAGATGATCGATTTCGGGCTGCGCGCGGGCGCATACGGTGATGCCTCCAGCCACAAATTGTCGGTGGCGATGCTGGCCGACCATCCCCATGGCGTGGACCTGGGGCCGCTTCAGCCCAACCTTGCCGCGCGTCTGAAAACCGTTGATGGCAAGGTGCAGGCGGCGCCGGCAGTTATCCTCGCTGACCTGGTGCGGTTTGCCGCGCAGCCCGGGCCTGTGGCCGACGAACTGTTGCTGATCGGCCGCCGCCATGTGCGCAGCAATAATTCCTGGATGCATAACTATCACCGGCTGGTGAAGGGCAAGCCGCGTCATCAATTGCTGATGCATCCCGACGACCTGGCCAGCCGGCGTTTACTGGATGGCCAGCGGGTGCGGGTGAGTTCTCGGATTGGCATGATCGAGGTGGAAGTGGTCTCCAGCCTGGACATGATGCCTGGTGTCGTCAGCCTGCCCCACGGCTGGGGCCATGGTCGCCCGGGCGTCCAGATGGGCATCGCCAGCGCGCAACCCGGAGCGAGCGCGAACGACCTGACCGACGAACGGCAATTGGACGAGTTGTCGGGCAATGCGGCGCTCAATGGTGTTCCGGTCCAGGTCGCAGCCGCCTGAGCACCGCGCTGGAATTTTGCGTTACAATGCGCCACCGTGCCGACCTGTGAGTCGCAAAGTTCCAGCCGAGGTGTTCCATGGATATCATCGAAACGATCAAAGAGCAGATTGCTGCCAACACCATTCTGCTTTACATGAAGGGCGCACCCAACGCTCCTCAGTGCGGTTTCTCCGCGAAGGCGTCCCAGGCCATCATGGCGTGTGGCGAGAAATTCGCTTACGTGGATATCCTGCAAAACCCTGAAATCCGCGCCAACCTGCCGAAGTACGCCAACTGGCCTACGTTCCCACAACTGTGGGTGGCCGGTGAACTGGTCGGCGGTAGCGACATCATCACTGAAATGGCCGCTGACGGTTCGTTGCAGTCGTTGATCAAAGATGCAGCGGCAAAAGCGGCAGCCAAGACTGAAGCTTGATCCGGACGCAATAAAAAGCCCCGCTTCTCGTAAGAGAGCGGGGCTTTTTTATGCCTGCGTATTGATGGGTTATTCACCCATCTGCGATTGCAGGTAGTTTTCCAGGCTGACTTTGTCGATCAGGCCCAGTTGAGTTTCCAGCCAGTCGATGTGTTCTTCCTGGTCTTCCAGGATATCTTCCAGCAGTTCACGGCTACCGTAGTCGCCGGTCAGTTCGCAGTGAGCGATGGCGGCCTTGAGGTCGCTGTGGCTCTTGCGCTCAAAACCAAGGTCGCTGCTGATCATTTCCTGGGTGTGTTCGCCGATGTTCAGCTTGCCCAGGTCCTGCACATTTGGCAGGCCTTCCAGGAACAGGATGCGCTTGATCAGCGCGTCAGCGTCCTTCATGGCCTTGATCGATTCTTTGTATTCACGCTTGCCCAGCTTTTCCAGGCCCCAATCGTCGTACATGCGTGCATGCAGAAAGTACTGATTGATCGCGACCAGTTCATTGGCAAGGATTTTGTTGAGTTGCTGGATGACTGAGATGTCGCCTTTCATGACTGGGGTCCTGCCCTGTAATAGCTGTATATAGAGCGGAGTTTGAGCGGCGCAATCCCTAGTGTCAAACCTAAGTTATTGAATAATAAATGAAAATTAATCGGAATAAGAATGTTTGTGTTCCGCGTCTTGGCGCTAACTAATTGAATTTCGGGCATAAAAAAACCGGACACTAAGTCCGGTTCTCTAAAATATGCCAAATTAGGCGTGTGTAAATTCTGCTGAATAGGGGAGCGCGGCCTGGGCAGTCTGCAGCTGCGTCAGGGTTTCCCGTACCACTTGCTTGGCGAGGCAAGCACATTTGCCACACTGGCTGGCCACACCGGTGGTTTCACGTACTTCCTTGTAGCTGCAGCAACCTTCGTAGATTGCTTCGCGGATTTGTCCGTCGGTGACGCCAGTACAGAGGCACACATACATAAGGGAGAACCATCGCGGGTTAAGGCTTAAGTGCGATGGATCTTAATGTTAACGAGAATGATTGTCAAAGTAGATTCGCCGGGTATTTGCTGGCATCGCGCCCGCACTGACGAACGGTTTTTTCAGTGTATGATGGCCGGTCTTCACGAAGCGTGACTGCGTCACAGGGCTGTCGCTTATAAACGGCAGACTCTGGGCCGGTCCTTTTACTTCAATCGTCACCCTTACATCAGGAGATACCCAATGAGCGTACTCGTCGGCAAACAAGCCCCGGATTTCGACGTTCCAGCCGTTCTCGGCAATGGCGAAATCGTTGACAGCTTCAAACTGTCTGAAGCCATCAAAGGCAAATATGGCCTGGTGTTCTTCTACCCGCTGGACTTCACCTTCGTCTGCCCTTCGGAGCTGATCGCTCTGGACCACCGCATGGACGATTTCAAGGCGCGCAACGTTGAAGTGGTAGCCGTTTCCATCGACTCCCATTTCACCCACAACGCCTGGCGCAACACGGCCATCAACGATGGCGGCATCGGCAAAGTCAAATACACCATGGCTGCCGACATGAAACACGACATCGCCAAGGCCTACGACGTTGAGTCCGAAGGCGGCGTAGCGTTCCGTGGCGCATTCCTGATCGATGACAAGGGCGTTGTTCGCTCCCAGATCATCAACGACCTGCCACTGGGCCGTAACATGGAAGAGCTGATCCGCCTGGTCGACGCACTGCAATTCCACGAAGAGCACGGCGAAGTCTGCCCTGCCAACTGGAAAAAAGGCGACAAAGGCATGAATGCTTCGCCAGAAGGCGTTGCCGCGTACCTGACCGAGAACGCTGGCAAGCTGTAAGCCAGTTTCACGGTGAAAAAAAACCGGCCTGAGAAGGCCGGTTTTTTTATACGCGGGAAACGACTGTAGTGAGCGGGCTTGCCCCGCGCTGGGTGGCGAAGCCGCCCCAATAAGGCCACCTCGGTTTCTCAGAAGTACCGAGGCGCCTGGGTTTGGGGCGGCTTCGCCACCCAGCGCGGGGCAAGCCCGCTCACTACAAAAGCTTGCGGTGTCAGTCGTTGAAGTCTTCCCAGCCGCCCATCTGCTTCCAGCGGTTGACGATGCCGCAGAACAGCTCGGCGGTCTTCTCTGTGTCGTAGCGGGCCGAATGGGCCTCACGACCGTCAAAGTCGATACCGGCTGCCTGGCAGGCCTTCGCCAATACCGTCTGGCCATAAGCCAGGCCGGCGAGGGTCGCGGTGTCAAAGCTGGAGAACGGGTGGAACGGGTTGCGCTTCATGTCCAGCCGCGTCACGGCGGCGTTCAGGAAACCCAGGTCGAAGCTACTGTTATGGCCGACCAGAATCGCGCGTTTGCAGCCATTGGCCTTCAATGCCTTGCGCACGCCGCGGAAGATATCGGTCAGCGCCGCTTCTTCACTCACCGCCATGCGCAGTGGGTGATCGAGCTTGATCCCGGTGAACTCCAGGGCGGCCGCTTCGATGTTGGCGCCTTCGAACGGCTCGACACGGAAGAAGTGGGTGTGTTCCGGGAACACAAAGCCCTGTTCATCC
Organism: Pseudomonas sp. 58 R 12; assembly: GCF_900005865.1. Classification (NCBI taxonomy): domain Bacteria; kingdom Pseudomonadati; phylum Pseudomonadota; class Gammaproteobacteria; order Pseudomonadales; family Pseudomonadaceae; genus Pseudomonas; species Pseudomonas sp. 58 R 12. The sequence goes on along the minus strand of NZ_CVTP01000021.1, from coordinate 239,825 downwards.
ATGCCGATGGTGGTCGCGGCGATTTCGAGCAGTGCGTCGGTGGCGCAATTGAAACCACCGGTTTCTACGTCGATGACGACTGGCAGATAACCGCGAAACCGCTCGGCCATCGGGTGACGGGAACCGCCACCACTGTGCTCATGTTCGTCGTCGTAATGGTCTTCACTCACTTGCTTTCCTCCAGCAGGCGCCAGCGCAGTGTTTCACCGGCGCGCAGCGGGATAACGGTCAGCTCGCCAAACGGCAGGCTGGCAGGGGCGGTCCAGTCTTCACGAACCAGGGTAATGCGGTCGGTATTTGCCGGCAGGCCGTAGAAGCGCGGGCCGTTGAGGCTGGCGAACGCTTCGAGCTTGTCCAGGGCGTTGCGCTGTTCGAACGCTTCGGCGTACAGCTCGATGGCTGCATAGGCGGTGTAGCAACCGGCACAGCCGCACGCCGCTTCTTTGGCGTGCTGGGCGTGGGGCGCGGAGTCGGTGCCGAGGAAAAACTTCGGGTTGCCGCTGGTCGCAGCATCCAGCAAGGCCACCTGGTGGGTGTTGCGCTTGAGGATCGGCAGGCAATAGAAGTGCGGCCGAATCCCGCCCACCAGCATGTGGTTGCGGTTGTACAGCAGGTGGTGCGCGGTGATGGTCGCGCCGACGTTGGCCGAGGCCTCGGTGACGAACTGAACGGCATCGGCGGTGGTGATGTGCTCGAACACCACCTTCAGGGTCGGGAACAGCTCGACCACACGGCGCATGTGTTCGTCGATGAAGATCTTCTCGCGATCGAACACGTCCACGTCGCCACGGGTCACTTCACCGTGGATCAACAGCGGCATGCCGACTTCGGCCATGGCTTCGATGGCTGGCAGGATCTTGTCGATACTGGTCACACCGGAATCGGAGTTGGTGGTCGCGCCCGCCGGGTACAGCTTGGCGGCGTGCACGAAACCGCTGGCCTTGGCCTCGCGAATTTCTTCGGGCTGGGTGCGGTCGGTGAGGTAGAGCACCATCAACGGTTCGAAGCGGCTGCCGGCCGGTCGTGCAGCGAGGATTCGCTGGCGATAGGCATCGGCTTGCTCGGCGTTACGCACCGGAGGTACCAGGTTAGGCATGATGATGGCGCGGCCAAAGGTGCGCGCTACATCGGCCACGGTGTGGGGTAACGCAGCACCATCGCGAAGATGAATATGCCAGTCGTCGGGACGCAGCAGGGTCAGGCGGTCGGACATTGGGGATTCCAGGCGGGTCAATCTGGTGGGAATGCTACCGGAAAAGACTCTTGCAGGCACTCGCTATCAAGTTTTGCAGGAGGCAACCGATAGCCTTTCGTATGCCTTATCGATGTATGACGCTTTGAAGTGTTGTAGAAACCAGTGGAGCCTCCCGTGCGCCAGCATTATCTAGCCCTGCTCAGTGTGTTCGCCAGCCTGCCTGCGATGGCCCTCACGTTCCAGACACGTCTGGAGAATATTGAGTGGAAGGTAGAAGGGGACCAGTTCGAGTGCCGCCTGACCCAGCCGATCACCGACTTCGGTTCGGGTGAGTTCGTGCGCCGGGCCGGCGAGCAGGCGACGTTTCGTCTCAAAGCCTATAACGGCTCGCTGGGTGCGGGCTCGGCCACGTTGCTGGCCGCCGCCGCCCCTTGGCAGCCGGGGCGAGGTGATATCAACCTCGGCGCCGTGCGTGCCGGCAGTGGCGATGTCTTGTTCAACAGCTCCCAGGCCCAGGCTGGGCGGCTGTTCAATGGTTTGCTGGAAGGGCGTAGCCCGACCGTTCGCCATTACGGACGTGAAGGCGGTTACTCGGAAATTCGCCTGTTGCCGGTCAAATTCAACAAGGCCTACAACGACTATCAGTTGTGCACCACCAAGCTATTGCCGATGAATTACGACCAGGTCAAACAGACCGAAATCGGCTTTCCCGGTGGCGGCATTGAGCTGGACGCGGCGGCCAAGAAGAAACTCGACGTGATTCTCGCGTTCATGAAAGCCGACCCCACCGTCAACCACATCGAGCTCAATGGCCATTCGGACAACAGTGGCAACCGCCTGACCAACCGCGACGTGTCGCGCCGCCGCGCCTTGGCGGTGATGGACTACTTCAAAGCCAATGGCGTCCAGGAATCCCAGGTCACCCTGCGCTTTCATGGCGAAAGCTACCCGCTGGCGCCCAACACCAATGCGGCCAACCGGGCGCGCAATCGTCGGGTCAATATCCAGCTTGAGCGCGTGGCCGCCCCCGAGAAACCGGCCCCCCAGGCTACGGGCCCGAGCAACCCTGCGCACACGTCATAAAGTGCCAGCATCAGGTGCGACCATCGGTCGCCCGCTCGACATAATCTGTCGCTTTATCTTCATTTGCTGTCGCGCCCCTGTAAATTCACGGTTTTGGTCGGTAGAATCGACGCCTTTCCGTACAACCCCGTGGAGTGATGGCATGGCCGACGTAAACAAGGTCGTTCTCGCGTATTCCGGCGGCCTGGACACTTCGGTGATCCTCAAGTGGCTGCAGGATACTTATAACTGTGAAGTGGTGACCTTCACCGCTGACCTGGGTCAGGGCGAAGAGGTCGAACCTGCACGTGCCAAGGCGCAAGCCATGGGCGTGAAAGAGATCTACATTGACGACCTGCGCGAAGAGTTCGTCCGCGATTTCGTCTTCCCGATGTTTCGCGCCAACACTGTCTACGAAGGCGAGTACCTGCTGGGTACTTCCATCGCACGTCCGCTGATCGCCAAGCGCCTGATCGAAATCGCCAACGAAACCGGCGCTGACGCCATTTCCCATGGCGCTACCGGCAAGGGCAACGACCAGGTGCGTTTCGAACTGGGCGCCTATGCACTCAAGCCAGGCGTGAAAGTGATTGCTCCTTGGCGTGAATGGGACCTGCTGTCCCGTGAAAAGCTGATGGATTACGCTGAAAAGCACGCGATCCCGATCGAGCGTCATGGCAAGAAGAAGTCCCCGTACTCGATGGACGCCAACTTGCTGCACATCTCCTATGAAGGCGGCGTGCTGGAAGACACCTGGACCGAACACGAAGAAGACATGTGGAAATGGACCGTCTCCCCTGAGAACGCTCCTGACAAAGCCCAATACCTGGAACTGACCTACCGCAACGGCGACATCGTCGCGCTGGACGGCGTCGAAATGACCCCGGCCACCGTACTGGCGACCCTGAACCGTATCGGTGGCGAACACGGCGTCGGCCGTCTCGACATCGTCGAGAACCGCTACGTGGGCATGAAGTCCCGTGGCTGCTACGAAACCCCGGGCGGCACCATCATGCTGCGTGCCCACCGCGCCATCGAGTCCATCACCCTGGACCGCGAAGTGGCTCACCTCAAAGACGAGTTGATGCCCAAGTACGCCAGCCTGATCTACACCGGCTACTGGTGGAGCCCTGAGCGTCTGATGCTGCAACAGATGATCGACGCTTCCCAGGCCCACGTGAACGGCGTTGTGCGCCTGAAGCTGTACAAGGGCAACGTGATTGTGACCGGTCGCAAGTCCGATGACTCGCTGTTCGATGCCAACATCGCCACGTTCGAAGAAGACGGCGGCGCCTACAATCAGGCGGACGCAGCAGGCTTTATCAAGTTGAACGCATTGCGCATGCGCATTGCGGCCAACAAAGGTCGCTCGTTGTTCTAAGTTTGCGCGCGCTGTGAAGAATGGCCCCTTGTACAAGGGGCCATTTTTTTGCCTGGGGTTTTGTCGGTACTTGTGGTGTTTATAACGCTTAAACATGTGTTGATGTTTTTGGTCGAGGTCTCTCTCAAATGAAGGCCTTGAATGAATTGTTGTTGAAAGTTTGTAGGGGGAATGAATTTTTTACATCTGCGTAGGAACTGGTCTTACAGAAAATTCACTCATGTAAGTACCGCGAATATATAAATCGCAGAATGGTCTGTAGGAAATATGGAAGTAAGTGGATATGTTGAATGGAACTAAACCGACTCGTTTTTTCTTGCTGGGTTTCTCGGCAGCAGGCCAGAGGCAAGGGGCATTTCCTGAGAGTTACGTGCGGCGCGTTTACCCTGCCCCCCATACGCCATGGATATTTCACTCAAAGTATGTAAGTCCCCGGAAAGGTCTGAAAGGATCCATAAAACTGGATACGTCCGAGACGGCGTTTTTTTGTAGGCCAATTCCTTTATCGCTGTGGGTTGGGTCTCTGCTTGCTAATGCTTGGGGGTGAATGCTATGCCAACTAGTAAACGACTAGGCTATTGTGCTTGCTCTAAATAATTCGAACAGCGAAATTGGACTTTCTCATGAATAAAGTGCTGATCGTGGATGATCATCCCGTCATTCGTCTTGCTGTGCGTATGCTAATGGAACGTCATGGTTATGAGGTCGTTGCCGAGACCGATAACGGTGTCGATGCGTTGCAACTTGCGCGGGAGCATATGCCGGACATTGTCATACTGGATATTGGGATACCCAAACTTGATGGCCTGGAAGTTATTTGCCGGCTGTCCTCTACCAAACAACCTGCGCCGTTCAAGGTGCTGGTGCTTACGTCCCAGGCCCCTGGCCATTTTTCCATGCGCTGCATGCAGGCGGGGGCTGCCGGCTACGTGTGCAAGCAACAGGACCTGACCGAGTTGCTGAGTGCGATCAAGGCGGTCTTGTCGGGCTACAGCTACTTCCCGAACCAGGCGCTGAACTCGGTACGCTCCACCATGGGCAATGCCAGTGAGGCTGATATGGTCGAGCGCCTGTCGGGACGGGAAATGATGGTATTACAGCAGCTGGCCAGGGGCCGAACCAACAAGGAGATCGCCGACGGCATGTTCCTCAGCAACAAGACCGTCAGCACCTACAAGACACGTTTGCTGCTCAAGCTGAACGCACGCTCCCTCGTAGACCTGATTGAACTGGCCCAGCGTAACGGCTTGGTATAGAAGAGGGCAGCGCACCACGCATTGCTTGGATAAACGGCAGAAAAAAGCCTCCGTGAGGGAGGCTTCCGGCCGTCAACCGTTCGATCAGAGATCGAAGTCGTAATCGGCCAGCTGTTTTTGCAAGCGTCTTTCTTCCAAAAGGTTGTCGATGGTGCGGCGTTTGCTCAAATTGGTCTTGGCGACCTCTGCCACTGGTGCCTCGGCCACATCGTCATCCGATTCAACGAGGTCGTCTTCCACTTCCAGTTGTTCTTTGCCAGTGCTCATAAGGTTCACTCCGGGCTAAGACTGCCGTTGGCGCTCCTTATAACGATAATCCATGATCCGGTAAAAAAGATTTTTTCAATCGACTGATCGAGAAAACCAATGATCCCTCAATCGTCGGACGTTTTTTCCTTGTATTCGCACAAGTCTTCGATGCGACAGCTACCACAACGCGGCTTGCGAGCCTGGCAAACATAGCGCCCGTGAAGGATCAGCCAGTGGTGGGAGTCCAGCAGATAGGGCTTGGGCACGAACTTCATCAGCTGCTTTTCCACCTCCACCACATTCTTCCCGCGGGCGATGCCGGTGCGGTTGCTGACCCGGAATATGTGGGTGTCCACGGCCATGGTCAGTTGCCGGAATGCGGTGTTGAGCACCACATTAGCGGTCTTACGGCCAACGCCCGGCAGGGCTTCCAGTTCTTCACGGGTTTGCGGCACTTGACTGCCATGCCGCTCGACCAGCAGGCGGCACGTCTCGATAACGTTCTTGGCCTTGCTGTTGTACAGGCCAATGGTCTTAATGTACTCCGATAACCCGTCCACACCCAGGGCATAAATCGCTTCCGGTGTGTTCGCCACGGGATACAGCTTCGCCGTGGCCTTGTTGACGCCTACGTCGGTGGATTGCGCCGACAGGATCACCGCAATCAGCAACTCGAACGGCGTGGTGTAAGCCAGTTCGGTCTTGGGTTCCGGATTGTCTTCGTGAAGCCTGCGGAAAATTTCCAGGCGTTTTGCGGCGTTCATGGGGTGGGGCGTTCCTAGGAGTCAGTCGGCGGGATTGTAGCAATACACGCAGCAGGTTTTTGCGGATCAGATGTTGCCATGGGCATCGACTTGGCGCTGCGCCTCGTCGAGGTTATGTTGTGCCTCGGCCAGTTGCTGCGCGTCGGCGTTCAAGTCCTGGGCTTTCTTCAATTCCGCACGGCGCATCGCCAGCTGGATTTTGGCGCGTTTCAGGTCGGCCATATTCATGGTCGTACCGACGGCCTTCGATGCGGTGCCCGGTTCCAGGGTCGCCAGCGCTTGTTCTGCTGCTTCGTACTGCTGCTGCAGGACAATCAACTGCGCCTGTTGTTCATAGGTTGGCGGGTGACCGAAAGCCTTCAAGGATTTATGCAGTTGGGCGCGACTCATTGCGACCGTGATTTTGGCTTTTTTTATCGCCGCATCCTGTGCGGTACCGACCTCTACAGGTAAAACCGGTACTGAGCGTTTGGCCCGAGCCAGGCGTTCGGCGAGTTTTTGCGCTTCTTCCCGCTGCAGCCGCGCATTGCGATGTTCATAACGCCGCCTTGCGCGGTCGCGCTTGAGCCCTCGTTCATGGCGTTGCTGATCATTGGCGGCCAGGCCGCCGACAATTGGCAATACGGTCGCTGTCGGGCGCATTTCAATGCAGTCTACGGGGCATGGCGCAACGCAGAGGTCGCAGCCGGTGCACTCGTCGATGAGCACGGTGTGCATCAGCTTGGCCGCGCCAACAATGGCATCCACCGGGCAGGCCTGGATGCATTTGGTACAGCCGATGCACTCGGCCTCGCGAATATAGGCGATCTGGGCCGGCGCTTCCCCTCGGCTGGTATCCAGTTCCAGCACTGGCACATGCAGTAGTTGCGCAAGGCCAGCAATGGTCTCCTGTCCGCCAGGCGGGCACTTGTTAATCGCCTCGCCTTGAGCAATACCCTCGGCGTAGGGTTTGCAGCCGGGATGCCCGCATTTGCCGCACTGGGTTTGCGGCAGCAGCGCGTCGATACGTTGAATCAGATTCATGGGGTGATCATTGGCATGCCGTTGAGCGAACGGGCGTGTTGTGGAGTTGTAGGAGCCCGGCAAGCCGGGCTCCTACAGTAGACCTAATTCGCTTGCAGCAGGCCCATGGGCTTACTTGATCCGTTGACCCGGCTTGGCGCCGCTGTCAGGGCTCAGCAGGTAGATCTCTTCGCCGCCAGGGCCGGCCGCCATGACCATGCCTTCGGAAATACCGAACTTCATTTTCCGTGGCTTGAGGTTGGCGATCATCATGGTCAGCCGACCGTCGAGCTTGGACGGGTCTGGGTAAGCGCTCTTGATCCCGGAGAACACGTTGCGTTGCTCGTCACCGATGTCCAGTGTGAGGCGCAGCAGCTTGTCGGCCCCTTCCACGGCTTCAGCCTTGACGATCAGCGCGACACGCAGGTCCACGGCAGCGAAGGCATCAAAGTCGATTTCCGGCGAGATCGGATCTTTGGCCAGCTCACCGTTGCCGGCTGGCGCAGCCGAGCCGGTGTCTGTCTGGCTGGCGACCAGGTCTTCTTTCGAAGCGTCGGTCATGGCCTGGACTTTAACCGGGTCGATACGGGTCATCAGCGGCTTGAACTCGTTCAACTGATGGTTGCTGAGCAAGGTGGCGTGATCGTTCCAGGTCAGCGGCGCCACATTGAGGAACGCCTCGGCATCCGCGGCCAGCAATGGCAGCACCGGCTTGAGGAAGATCACCAGTTGGCGGAACAGGTTGATGCCCGTGGCGCAGATCGCCTGGACTTCCGCCTGCTTGCCTTCCTGCTTGTTCAGCGACCACGGCGCCTTGTCGGCGATCCACGCGTTGGCGCGGTCGGCCAGGCCCATGATCTCGCGCATGGCGCGGGCAAAGTCGCGGGCTTCATAGGCGTCGGCGATGCTTGGCGCAGCGGCCAGGAACGCTTCCGTCAGTTCCGGCGCGGCGTTCTCGGCCACCAGTACACCGGCGTTGCCCTTGTGGATAAACCCGGCGCAACGGCTGGCGATGTTGACGACCTTGCCGACCAGGTCCGAGTTGACCTTCTGTACGAAGTCTTCCAGGTTCAGGTCGAGGTCATCGACGCCACGGCCCAGCTTGGAGGCGTAGTAGTAGCGCAGGTATTCCGGCGACAGGTGGTCCAGGTAGGTGCGCGCCTTGATAAAGGTGCCACGGGACTTGGACATCTTCTGGCCGTTGACCGTCAGGTAGCCATGCACCGCGATGCCGGTTGGCTTGCGGTAGCCCGAACCTTCAAGCATCGCCGGCCAGAACAGGGCGTGGAAGTTGACGATGTCCTTGCCGATGAAGTGGTACAGCTCGGCGGTGGAATCCTTGGCCCAGAAGGCATCGAAGTCCAGCTCAGGCGTGCGATCGCACAGGTTCTTGAAGCTGGCCATGTAGCCGATCGGCGCGTCCAGCCACACATAGAAGTACTTGCCCGGCTCGCCCGGGATCTCGAAGCCGAAGTACGGCGCATCGCGGGAGATGTCCCACTGCTGCAGGCCGGCATCCAGCCATTCGGCGATCTTGTTGGCCACGGCGTCCTGCAGCGTGCCGCTGCGCGTCCAGCTTTGCAGCATCTGCTGGAAGTCCGGGAGCTTGAAGAAGAAGTGCTGGGAGTCCTTGAGCACCGGGGTGGCGCCGGAGATCGCCGACTTGGGATCCTTCAAGTCTGTCGGTGCATAAGTTGCACCGCATTTTTCGCAGTTGTCGCCGTACTGGTCTTCGGTGCCGCATTTCGGGCAGGTGCCCTTGATGAAGCGGTCGGCCAGGAACATTTTCTTTTCAGGGTCGAAATACTGCGTGATCGAGCGCTGGGCGATGTGCCCGGCGTCTTTCAAACGTAGGTAGATCTGGCTCGACAGCTCGCGGTTCTCGTCGGAGTGGGTCGAGTGGAAGTTGTCGAAATCCACCAGGAACTCGGCAAAGTCGGCGCTGTGTTCAGCCTGCACATTGGCGATCAGTTGTTCCGGGGTGATGCCTTCCTTTTCGGCGCGCAACATGATGGCCGAACCGTGGGCGTCGTCCGCGCAGACATAAATGCATTGATTGCCGCGATGCTTCTGGAAGCGCACCCACATATCGGTCTGGATGTACTCAAGCATATGGCCAAGATGGATCGAACCATTGGCATAGGGCAGGGCGCTGGTGACGAGGATCTTGCGTGGCTCGGACATGGGGCTCGGCTACTTGATGAAACGGAGGTCGGCCACTATAAAGCGCCGGGAAATATATTTCACCCCGTGGCGCTGTTTCAGAATCCTCCGAACCTGCGAAAGCATGCCGTTGGGCTGCTGGAACGGTTAGGATAGCCGCCTGTTTCAGTCAGTCTTTTTCGGGAGTAGCCCATGAGCGCCGTCAATCGCGCAGCGGTGGAAGCCGTTCTTCGCCAGTACACCGACCCCTATTTGAGCCAGGACCCGGTCAGTTCCGGCTGTGTGCGCGCCATCGAAGTCCACGGCGACCAGGTGTCGGTCCAGTTGGAATTGGGCTATGCCGCAGGCCTTTTCAAGAACGGATGGGCGCAGATGCTGCAAATGGCCATCGAAGGCCTGGACGGCGTACGGTCGGCCAAGGTCGACATTCAATGCGTGATCGCCGCGCACAAGGCCCAGGCGCAGATTCCGGGTCTGGCCAACGTCAAGAACGTTGTAGCCGTGGCGTCCGGCAAGGGCGGCGTGGGTAAGTCCACCACGGCGGCCAACCTGGCCCTGGCCCTGGCTCGTGAAGGTGCGCGCGTGGGCATTCTCGACGCGGATATCTACGGCCCGAGCCAAGGTGTGATGTTCGGCATCGCCGAAGGCACGCGGCCGAAGGTCAAGGACCAGAAGTGGTTCGTGCCTATCGAATCCCTGGGCGTGGAAGTGATGTCCATGGCTTTCCTCACCGATGACAACACGCCGATGGTCTGGCGCGGGCCGATGGTTTCCGGCGCGTTGCTGCAACTGGTTACCCAGACCGCTTGGGGCGATCTGGATTACCTGGTGATCGACATGCCGCCAGGCACCGGCGATATCCAGCTGACCCTGGCGCAGAAAGTCCCGGTGGCCGGCGCGGTGATTGTCACCACCCCCCAGGACCTGGCGCTGCTCGACGCGAAAAAAGGCGTGGAGATGTTCCGCAAGGTCAATATCCCGGTGCTGGGCGTGGTTGAGAACATGGCGGTGCATATCTGCTCCAACTGCGGCCACGCCGAGCACCTGTTTGGTGAGGGCGGTGGCGAGAAGCTGGCGACTCAATACGGTGTGGAACTGTTGGCCTCGCTGCCGTTGTCAATGCTGATCCGTGAGCAGGCGGACGGCGGCAAGCCCACCGTAGTAGCCGAGCCGGATAGCCCGGTCGCCATGATCTATCAGGAGCTTGCACGTCACGTGGGCGCGCGAATCGTCCTGCAGGAAGCCGCAGCGCCGGCCATGCCGACTATTACCGTCAGCGACGACTGAGGGTGATGCAGGGAAAAAGCCTCGACCCTGTCGGGGCTTTTTCATGTCTGGAGGACGGTCAAGCGGTGTCTGTTACGCATTTACGCAATTGGTCGTGTAAGCATTTACTTACTTTTTCGTAAGTGATTGGTTTTTTTACCCGTCTTGTGCGGCCCAGTTCTTCGAGAGCTTTTTCTATCTAATTGAAATATAACAATTAATTATTTCATGGTTTCCGCGAGAGCCTGTCAGCCAATGGGTTAGAAGCCTTTGAACTTCCTATGGAACTCTCTAACATCAGCCCTGTGTCCACGGATTGGCACAGCCATCAAGGAACGATGGTTGAAGGAACGTCGCAGGATGCGATTCATCAGGATGATGAAAAGGAATAAAGGGACTAGGGAAAAAATGTGGGCGGGTCATACCGCCCCTTTTTTTTGCCTGTAGAAAAGTGAAACCCGCCATCCAGGAACGCGAAAAGGCCCGCAAGGGGCCTTTTTAGGGGGAGGCGACGTTATTAGCGTTCGAGCTCTGCAATCTTACCTTTTTTGCCATCCCACTCCGCTGCGTCCGGCATCGGGTCCTTGCGCTCAGTGATGTTCGGCCAGATTTCCGCCAGCTCGACGTTCAACTGAATAAATTGCTGCATCTCTGCCGGGACTTCATCCTCGGAGAAAATAGCGACGGCCGGGCATTCAGGCTCACACAGGGCGCAATCGATGCACTCATCCGGGTGGATAACCAGGAAATTCGGGCCTTCGTAGAAGCAGTCCACCGGACACACTTCTACGCAGTCGGTGTACTTGCACTTGATGCAGTTGTCGGTGACGACGAAGGTCATTTCTAATTTTCTCCTCAGGCGGCGGCAGCGAAACCCCTTATGGCGGGGTCCGCGAGGTTCGGGAGCGATAGTCTGCAGGCCAGGCTAAAAGCCCGCAGCATCCCAAACCGCGCGAGATAATATCAGCTTGCAAGCGTCTGCGTTAGACCCGTGTCTTCAGTGCATAGAGCAATTCCAACGCTTTTCGCGGCGTCAAGTCGTCCAGGTCAAGCTTTGCCAACTCATCCAGTACCGGATGGGGCAGGCTCGCGAACATATCGCTCTGGTGCGGCGCGGCTGGCTTGTTGGAGGCTTTGGCAGCGCTGGTGACCACGGTTTCATGGGGCAGCGCCGTGGTTTCCAGCCGGCTGAGGTGCTCGCGAGCGCGGGTGATTACGTCGTTCGGCACACCGGCCAGTTGTGCCACGGCCAGGCCGTAACTCTGGCTGGCAGGCCCCGGCAACACATGGTGAAGGAACACGATGCGCTCGTTGTGCTCGGTGGCGTTCAAGTGCACGTTGGCCACCAGTGGTTCGCTCTCCGGTAGAACGGTCAGTTCGAAATAGTGGGTGGCGAACAGCGTATAGGCGCGCAAATGCGCCAGGCGCTCGGCCGCCGCCCAGGCCAGGGACAGGCCGTCGAAGGTGCTGGTGCCGCGTCCCACTTCGTCCATCAATACCAGGCTGCGTTCGGTGGCGTTGTGCAGGATATTGGCGGTTTCGCTCATTTCCACCATAAAGGTCGAACGGCCACCGGCCAGGTCATCGCTGGAACCGATCCGGGTGAAAATGCGATCAACCAGTGACAGCTCGCAACTCGCGGCCGGGACAAAACTGCCGATATGCGCGAGCAACACAATCAAGGCGGTCTGACGCATATAGGTGGATTTACCGCCCATGTTCGGACCGGTGATGACCAGCATGCGGGTGTCGTCGTCCAGCGACAGGTCGTTGGCGACGAACGGCGTGGTCAGCACCTGCTCTACAACAGGGTGGCGACCTTGCACGATACGCATGCACGGCTCGCTGACAAAACGCGGGCAGTTCAGGTCAAGGTTCAGCGCACGTTCGGCCAGGTTGCTCAGCACGTCCAGTTCGGCCAGGGCGGCGGCGGTATCCTGCAACGGCGCCAGTTGGCTGATCAAGTCTTCCAGCAACGCTTCGTAGAGCATTTTTTCCCGAGCCAGGGCGCGGCTCTTGGCGGACAGTGCCTTGTCTTCGAATTCTTTCAGCTCCGGCGTGATAAAACGCTCGGCGCCTTTGAGGGTCTGGCGACGTTGATAGTCGATAGGTGCCGACTCGGCCTGCTTGCTGGGCAACTCAATAAAGTAGCCATGCACGCGGTTATAGCCGACTTTCAGGTTGGCCAGGCCGGTGCGGGCTTTTTCGCGGGCTTCCAGGTCAATCAGGAACTGCCCGGCGTTTTCGCTCAGGGATTGCAGTTCATCCAGCTCGCTGTCGTAACCGGTCTTCAATACGCCACCGTCGCGGATGATCGCGGGCGGGTTGTCGATGATGGCTTTTTCCAACAGCGCCGCCAGTTCCGGGTAGGTGCCAGCGGTTACCGCAAGCTGTTGCAGGTGCGGCGTATCCAGTTCAGTCATCGCGACCTGCAGTTGCGGCAAGGCGCTGAGGGCGTCGCGCAAGCGCGCCAAGTCACGCGGGCGCGCGTTGCGCAGGCCGATCCGCGCCAGAATGCGCTCGATATCGCCGATTTCCTTCAACTGCGGCTGCAGCTTTTCAAAGCGATAGCCGTCCAGCAGGCAGGTAATAGACGACTGACGCGCTTGCAGCACGCTCAAGTCCCGCAACGGACGGTTCAGCCAGCGGGTCAGTAAACGGCTGCCCATGGCGGTCTGGCAACGGTCAACCACCGATTGCAGGGTGTTATCGCGTCCGCCGGCCAGGTTGGTGTCCAACTCCAGGTTGCGACGGCTCGCACCGTCGAGCACAACTGTGTCGTCCAGACGCTCATGGCGCAGGCTACGCAAATGCGGCAGGGCCGTGCGCTGGGTTTCCTTGGCATAGCCAAGCAAGCAACCGGCAGCACCAATGGCCAGGGTCAGGGTTTCGCAGCCGAAGCCTTTGAGGTCCTGCACCGAGAATTGCTGGCACAGACTTTTCAACGCCGAATCGCGCTCAAAATCCCACGGTGCACGACGCTTGGTCCCACGACGTTTTTCCGCTGGCAAGTCCTTCGGCCAATCATCCGGAATCAACAACTCCACCGGATTGATGCGCTCCAACTCCGCCAGCAGATTCTCCCAGCCCTTGATCTCCAGCACAGTGAAGTTGCCACTGGTGATATCCAGCACCGAAAGCCCGAACAGACGCTCATCACCCAGCACCGCGGCGATCAGGTTATCGCGACGCTCATCCAGCAGCGCTTCATCACTCACCGTCCCCGGCGTAATAATGCGCACCACCTGACGCTCAACCGGCCCTTTACTGGTGGCCGGATCGCCGATCTGCTCACAGATCACCACCGACTCGCCCAGCTTCACCAGCTTGACCAGGTAGCCTTCCAACGAATGGTAAGGAATCCCACACATCGGAATCGACTGCCCCGCCGACTGCCCACGCGCGGTCAGGGTGATGTCCAGCAACTTGGCGGCCTTCTTCGCGTCTTCGTAGAAGATCTCGTAGAAGTCGCCCATGCGATAGAACATCAACTGATCAGGGTGCTGGTTTTTGAGGCGCCAGTACTGCTGCATCATCGGGGTGTGGGAGGACAGATCGGAGGTGTTTTTACTCATTGGGTAATAGGCAAATTCGTTGAAAGTGATGGGGCAAACGTGGGGCACTCGGCCCAGCTGATTTTGCAATGGGCGCAAGGTTAACACGCGAGGTTGGGGGTTCGCAGTCCACATCAATATAGGTAGGTCGGCCCGGTAAATGCACGATTTATGCATAAGAATGCAAATTAGCATTTGCCAACCCCAAAAACTCTCGTCACTATCCCCGTTATGCAAAAACGCAACGTTTCTATCGTCTTAAGAGAACTGCTGGACCGCGACCGGATCTCCCCCACGGAGCTTCACCGGCGCACTGGCGTGCCTCAATCCACTTTATCCCGGATCCTCAGCGGCAAGATCGTTGATCCGTCGGACAAGCACATCTCGCGCATCGCCGAGTACTTCCGCGTGAGCACCGACCAATTGCGCGGGCGTGCGGCAGTGGGGGCTTTGCGCGATGATGGGCGCGACCCGATGCACTCGGAACTCAAGGACATAAGCCTGTGGGACGACGACACGCCCGTTAATGATGACGAGGTGTCGATCCCCTTTCTGCGCGAGGTTGAATTGGCTGCTGGATCAGGAAGATTCGTCATCGAGGAAAGCGAGAAGGCCAGCCTGCGATTTGGCAAGCGCAGCCTGCGGCATAACGGTGTGCAGTTCGACCAGGCCAAGTGTGTGACGGTGCGCGGCAACAGTATGTTGCCGGTGTTGCGTGATGGCGCGACGGTTGGTGTGAATGCGGGCAAGAGTGGCATTGGTGACATCGTCGATGGCGACCTGTACGCCATCAATCACAATGGCCAATTGCGCGTGAAACAGCTCTATCGCCTGCCTTCCGGGATTCGCCTACGCAGTTTCAACCGTGATGAGCATCCGGATGAGGACTACAGTTTTCAGGATATCCAGGATGAGCAGATCAGCATCCTCGGTCATGTATTCTGGTGGGGCATGTACGCCCGTTAACCGTCCTCTGTAAGACAAAGCCCACCAACGAGTGGGCTTTTTTTCGTCTGAAAAACGACAAAGCCTTTGCCTGCAGGGCTTCAAATGCATCTGTGCATTTTATGCGCAGAAATAAATGCATTTATGCATTGACTGTATATGCATACATGCATATTCTCCATCTCAAGCCAGCCAACATGGTCTGGTGGAGGCGGCAAGGATGCTGCCAAGGAAGACAAGGAAGGCACGCAACATCGGCAAGGATGCCATCTGAGCGATGGCAGGGACGCCAAGTAACACCGGCAAGGATGCCGACGCTCTTTAGTTTCATCACGTTACAAGAACAGGCAGCGATGAACCGGCCTTAACGGTTCAGAGGGTTGGCAACTGACCCGGGTGTGCAGCGTAAAGCACCAGAAGCAGTTATCCGGCAGACAGGGATCGTGGTCGGAAAAACATTGAGGAAAGAACCGTACCGCGCCAGTAGCGCCGACAGTTCGAAGCGGGACCGCATTACTGAAAAGCCCGGGCAACCGGGCTTTTTGGAATGCCTACCTATAAATGGATTTACCCAGATACCGGCCCCTTGCCGGCATGCTCAGCCAGGAGGCGTGACATGACAAACGAGCAGCAAGTGTTAGCGGAAATGCCTGTCTGGCTGGTGATCGCACTGGCCCTGGTGGGTGGGGTGTCCGGCGAAATGTGGCGTGCCGACAAGGAGGGCGCTCGCGGTTGGTCGCTGATCCGGCGCCTGGCGCTGCGGTCCGGGGCGTGCATGGTCTGCGGGGTATCGGCGTTGATGCTGTGCTACGCCGCCGGCATGTCGATCTGGACCGCCGGCGCCATAGGTTGCCTGACCGCCATGGCCGGCGCGGACGTGGCCATCGGCCTCTATGAACGCTGGGCGGCCAAGCGCATTGGGGTCAACGAGCCCCCGAACTCTCGCCCGGATCAGCAGTAACCGCTGCAAGGATGCAAGCAGATGACACTTCTCGAAAAACCTTCCCAACTGCCCGTGGCGATTGCGGACGCGCTGAAAAGCGCTTTCCCACAACTGCTAGTAGGCAACCACCAGGACTTCTCCGGAACAGGAGATAAAACCGGGATTTTGATCAGCGTGGAGCGCAACGGCCCGGGCGTTCGCTCCCTTGCCGGGCGCAAGGCACACGCTTTGTCAGTTTCACTCAAGGCCATGGTCGCCAGCGGGGCTGCGCCCTTTGACGCCTGCGACCTGGCCAGCCAATTGATGGACTTGGCCCTGGATAACCGTTGGGGCCTGCCGCCCGATCAGTGCGATTTGCCCACCGCGATTGTCGCGGCACCTTCCGCACTCACCGGCGCGGAAACGGACTACGACACCTGGAGCGTGTCTTTCACCCAAAACCTCTATCTCGGCCCGTCACTGCTCGAAGATCCCACAGGTAAACCGCTGTTTGCCCGCACCTGGGAAGTCACGAATATCGACGATCCGGATCAATACCGCCCGTTGCAGGAGTAGTCCATGCATTGCTACGGGATAGCCTCGGCCTGGTCTCGATACTGCCAGATCGCAACAGTAGCTTCCAAGCCAGCCAAGGCCCCCACTGCTCGCACGAGCGGGAGGGGGCTTGGCAGATAAATAAACGGACTTGCAGATGTTGAACGAATTCAGATGCGGTAACTGCAAAAGACTTCTCGCCCGTACGGGTGGGTTTACAGAGCTCCAGATCAAATGTTCCCGATGTGGGACGCTGAATCATGTGAAGGCCACGAGCCTCGAGCAATCGCCCATGAGCGCCATACGCCCAATACAGAGGCCTGAACTTAAATCAGCTAAGTAACGGAGTTTAAAATGGAAAACGCAAATTCGGCGTCTCAAACCTTGCAAGATCTTTGGACCCAAGTGCAACCGGTGGATAACACCGGCATGCTTAGGCGCGTGGTTTTTGGGGACGGCAAGTTTTATGCGGCTGGTGGCAACGGTCTTCCCACAACCACTCAGCTTGTCAGCGGAGGCGCGACTGGTACAGCTTGGACCAAGCTTAAGGACGTCGTCACCTCTGATAGCGGAAAGGTCCTCAACGACCTGTACTGGAACGGTCTTGGGACACAGCTTCAAGCCCTTTCTCAATCCGGCAGTGTGGTCTACGGCAGCACAGCACGCCCTGAAAGGGCTTGGACAGACATTACGGCAACTGTTCGCGCGTCCGGAGACTTGCAAGGCGTTGTGTATTATCAGCCAATTAACGGCAGCAACACGACCTGGATACTGGTTGGGTCTAACGGTAAAGTCTTTTCCCGTTATGGTGATTGGTCAGGCCAGGTGGAGCGCACTACGACCTTCACTTCTAGCGAGACTGTGTACTGCGTCAACGTCATTGGCGTTTTTGTGTTGGTTGCGGGATCGAATGGGAAGCTGCTTAGCGCTGTGAAGATGGCGACAAATGATTCGCAATCATTCTCGACCGTAACCAGCACCTTCGGCACTAGCACTATCCTTTCCATGAAGCTTTGCAACGGGAAAATGTTTATCGTTGGTGCGGATGGCAAGATGGCATATTCATCCGATGGGCTTAACTGGACTGCTGTTGAAGATACCAGTTTCGGTGGAACCATCATCCGCGACATTGCTTACGGTAATGGCAAGTATGTAGCTGTCGGCGACGGCGGCAAGACAGCCGTTTCCGAGGATGGGATCGGCTGGGTTCAGCAAGTCAACACTTTCGCAGGAACCGATATCCGGAGCGTCGCCTACGGCAACGGCAATTTTGTAGCTGTTGGTGCAGGCGGCAAGATTGCTTACTGGACTCCATGATCTTCTATCTCCTTGCGTAATAGAGCCCAGCCGTCGCGCTGGGCTTTTCTCGTTATGAGGCAAGGAAAATGTCCGGCACTATCCAGTCCAGCAACTGCGTGCCGGGCGTTTCCGGCTGGAAGCTCAATACCGTCACCGGTGAGTTCGAGATTAACTCTTGCACCCGCGGCAGCGCGGCCAATGCGCCAGAGCGTCAGATGGTGTCGGTCGAAGTGGCCAGCTGGAGCAAGTACGACCTGCCCAAGAATACCGCCAACCTGCTCCAGTTCATGCAGGCCGAGCTGCAGAAGCTCCCCGAGCGGTATCGCCATGTCGCCGAATTCGAAGAGCTCGATGCGAGCTACGGCGATGAGTCGTTCAATTCCCGCCTCTTCCTAACCTACGCCCGACTCGAAACAGAAGAAGAGCTGGCCGATCGCCTGGAGAAGGCTAAGGTTGCCGGTACACGGGTCAGCATCAAGAACGGCTTGACGACTGTCATCCACGATGGTGTTGTACGGTACATGATCGGCAAGCTGGACCAGCCAGATCCTGAACCGCCTGATCCCTTCAAGGTTGATGACGCAAGGGCCTATATCAACGAGGCCACCATCTCTGACGCAACAATCGACAACAGTCTCGCAGCGAATTGGTCTATTCGAGTTAAGTTAGGCTCATATGGCCGACCATACGCAGCCGGTTTTGGCATGGGCGAGCTTGAGGGCTTCGAGTTTAACCTGGACTAACAGGTCAAAGAGGTGATCCGCTCCGAGCTTCGCCAGGGCGGACTGCTCTGGCGTTCACGCTAATTCACGGCCTGCCACTGAGCGAGCCTTTTCGTTTTCGACTCCACCACACCCATTGCTCCGAGCTGGGAGTTCTGCTGGAGCTGACTTATTTGTACAGGTCGTACCTCGGCCACTTTTCTCTATGAAGTGGCGATGGTGGTACCGGCACTGTGTTGCTGGTGGTCTGTGGTGTTGCTCCACGGCCACGCAGATGCACACACCCGCCAGATGGTGTGCCAATGACGACCATTGCCTACAAAGATGGCGTGATCACCAAGAGTCAAACCCATGCTCATGACGCTTCCCCAACTGCTTCAGGTGATGCCTGGCGCCCGTGCGCGTGCGGGCCTGTTTTTAACCGCCCTGAATGCAGCGTTCGTTCGCTACGAGATCGACCGCCCACTACGCATCGCCGCCTTCCTCGCCCAGGTCGGCCACGAATCCGCCGAGTTGCGCCATGTGCGCGAACTGGGCAGTGATGCGTACCTGAGCAGGTACGACACCGGCCCGTTGGCCGCGCGCCTGGGCAATACCCCGCAAGCCGATGGCGACGGCCAGGCATACCGGGGCAGGGGGCTGATCCAGATTACCGGTAGTCACAATTATCTGGCCTGCAGCCGGGCATTGTTCGGCGATGACCGTTTGTTGCGCGAGCCGATGCTGCTCGAGTTGCCCCAATGGGCCGCCGCCTCGGCCGGCTGGTTCTGGCAGAGCAATGGCCTGAACGAGCTGGCTGACAAGGGGCAGTTCACCACCATCACGCGGCGCATCAACGGCGGGCTCAATGGGCTGGAGGATCGCCTGCGGCTGTGGGCGCGGGCGAAGGCGGTGTTATGCGTTTCCTAAATGTGTGCCGGCTGATAGGCGTGGGCCTGCTGGTGGCGGTTGTCTGGCAGGTGCAGGCATGGCGGTACTCGGCGCGGATTGAACATTTGTCGGCAACACAGATCCAGGCCGCTCTGCACCAGCAACAGTTTGAGCACGAGCAACGGCTGGCCCTGGAGCAACAACTCAGCGCCAGCGACACACAACATGCTCGGGAGTTGAGCGATGCGCACCATCACCAGGCTGTTCTGCGCGATCGGCTGGCCACTGCTGATGTGCGGTTGTCAGTCCTTCTCGACGCTTCCAGTGACTGTTCAGTGCCAGCCACCACCCCCCCCCGGCGGCGTGGTTCATGCAGCCCCGCGAGCCCGACTTGACCCGGCGCATGCTCAGCGAATTATCGGGATCACCGACGACGGTGATAACGCCCTGATCGCCTTGCGCGCCTGTCAGGCGTACGTGCGCGCCGTCGCCCGCTAGCTTCTTGAGACAGTCCGTCACTTGCGCGTGCGATTGGCTCCTGTAGGGTAGGCAAACCCCCGCCTACGTCTGGAGACGACCGTGAAGGAAATCACTCAACTGGCTGCTGAACTGGGTCGCCGTCTACAGGTGCTCAACGCCCATGTCACCACTGCCGAGTCCTGCACCGGCGGCGGTATCGCGGAAGCTATCACGCGGATTCCGGGGAGTTCTGCCTGGTTCGAGGCGGGTTATGTCACCTATTCCAATCGACAGAAGACGCGGCAATTGAATGTGCCGGAAACGTTGTTTCCAAAAGTTGGCGCCGTCAGCCAGGAAGTGGTGGAAGCCATGGTGCGTGGCGCACAGGAAAAGAGCCTGGCGCGATTTGCCGTCGCGGTCAGCGGTGTGGCGGGGCCGGATGGCGGTTCCCGGGACAAACCGGTGGGCACTGTCTGGCTGGCCTTTGGCGTGGGCGAGGACGTCACGGCCGAACTTGAACACTTCACTGGCAACCGCGATGAGGTCCGCCGACAAACGGTAAAAGCCGCGCTAGAGGGCTTGTTGCGACGAGCTGCAGCAGAAATAGAAAATCAGGGGTAGGCGATCTCCGATCTTTGTGGAACAATACTGTCTACTTATACAGGTGTTGGCCGCCCCGGCCTTATTGATTACGTGAGGACTTTAATGGACGACAACAAGAAGAAAGCCTTGGCTGCGGCCCTGGGTCAGATCGAACGTCAATTCGGCAAGGGTGCCGTAATGCGTATGGGCGATCACGACCGTCAGGCGATCCCGGCTATTTCCACTGGCTCTCTGGGTCTGGACATCGCGCTCGGCATTGGCGGCCTGCCAAAAGGCCGTATCGTTGAAATCTACGGTCCTGAATCTTCCGGTAAAACTACCCTGACCCTGTCGGTGATTGCCCAAGCGCAGAAAATGGGCGCCACCTGCGCGTTCGTCGACGCCGAGCACGCATTGGACCCTGAATACGCCGGCAAGCTGGGCGTCAACGTTGACGACCTGCTGGTTTCCCAGCCGGACACGGGTGAGCAAGCCCTGGAAATCACCGACATGCTGGTGCGCTCCAACGCCATCGACGTGATCGTGGTCGACTCCGTGGCTGCCCTGGTTCCCAAGGCTGAAATCGAAGGCGAAATGGGCGACATGCACGTGGGCCTGCAAGCCCGTCTGATGTCCCAAGCGCTGCGTAAAATCACCGGTAACATCAAGAACGCCAACTGCCTGGTGATCTTCATCAACCAGATCCGTATGAAGATCGGCGTGATGTTCGGCAGCCCGGAAACCACCACCGGTGGTAACGCGTTGAAGTTCTACGCTTCGGTCCGTCTGGATATCCGCCGTACCGGCGCGGTGAAAGAAGGTGACGAGGTTGTGGGTAGCGAAACCCGCGTTAAAGTCGTGAAGAACAAAGTGGCCCCGCCTTTCCGTCAGGCTGAATTCCAGATTCTCTACGGCAAGGGTATCTACCTGAACGGCGAGATGATCGACCTGGGCGTGCTGCATGGTTTCGTCGAAAAATCCGGTGCCTGGTATGCCTACAATGGCAGCAAGATCGGTCAGGGCAAGGCCAACTCGGCCAAGTTCCTGGCAGACAACCCGGACATCGCCGCCACGCTTGAGAAGCAGATCCGCGACAAGCTGCTGACCCCAGCGCCAGACGTGAAAGCTGCCGCCAACCGTGAGCCGGTTGAAGAAGTGGAAGAAGCCGACACTGATATCTGAAGCAAACGATGACAGTTGTACTGGATACACTCGTCGCCGTTCGGCGCACCGCGATGGACCTGCTCGCTCGACGCGAGCATGGTCGAGTCGAGCTGACGCGTAAATTGCGTCAGCGCGGCGCGGAACCCGAGATGATCGAAACTGCCCTCGACCGTTTGACGGAAGAGGGGCTGCTTTCAGAAGCCCGTTACCTCGAAAGTTTTGTCTCCTATCGAGCCCGCTCCGGCTATGGCCCGGCGCGTATTCGCGAAGAACTGAGCCAACGTGGATTGCAGCGTGCGGATATCGATCTTGCCCTGCGTGAGTGCGGTATCAGCTGGCAGGCACAGTTGGAAGACACCTGGCGGCGCAAGTTTTCTGGCCATCTTCCGATTGATGCCAGAGAGCGTGCGAAGCAGGGACGCTTCCTGAGTTATCGCGGGTTTTCGATGGAGATGATCAGTCGCTTGTTGAGCGGTCGGGATATGGACGACTGAACACAGTTGGTGTAGTGAGCGGGCTTGTCCCGCGCTGGGTGGCGAAGCCGCCCCAAACCAGGCGACTTGGTTTTATCTGGAACTTGGCAGTGTCTTTATTGGGGTGGCTTTGCCACCCAGCGCGGGACAAGCCCGCTCACTACAATATTGTGTAGATACCTAAGCCGCCATAAGAAAGGCCCACTATGAAAATAGTGGGCCTTTTTTTTTGCTTAAAAAATCACGCCGGCTCCGGCGCCACCCGCTGCTGAGCCTTCCCCTGAGCCTGTGCCCAGTTCTCCGGCAAATTGATGTAATCCACCAGTTCCCGCAGCCGGCCCTGATCGCGCCCGTTGAAGTTGAATACCAGTCGCGTCAAGTGGCTGAACCTCGGCTCATCATGTTCCTCGCCGGTATACCCGAGCTGCTGGAAGTCCCCACTCAGCCGCAAGCTGGCAAACTCGCTCTGCAAATGGGCCAATGCCCGCTCACTGAGCGGATGATTCATGCGTACCACAAACTCACGTTTCAACCAGCGCGTGGAGTGGAAGTTGGCATAAAACTGGTTGATCTCTTCCACTGCCTCTTCGGCGCTGTACACCAGGCGTACCAGCTTGAGGTCGGTAGGCAGGATATAGCGGTTGGCTTCCAACTGACTGCGGATGAAGTCCAGGGCACCTTGCCAGAACCCGCCGCCTGGGGCGTCCAACAGCACTACCGGTACCAGCGGGCTCTTGCCGGTCTGAATCAGGGTCAACACTTCCAACGCTTCATCCAGCGTGCCGAAACCGCCTGGGCACAACACCAATGCGTCGGCTTCCTTGACGAAGAACAGCTTGCGGGTAAAGAAGAAGTGGAAGGACAGCAGGTTCTCAGTGCCATCAATGGTCGGGTTGGCATGCTGTTCAAACGGCAGGGTGATGTTGAACCCCAGGCTGTGTTCCAAGCCGGCGCCTTCATGGGCGGCGGCCATGATGCCGCCGCCACCGCCGGTGATCACCATCAGGTCCGAGCGTGCCAGCGCTGCGCCGACTTCGCGGGCCAGGGCGTACAGCGGGCTTTCCACCGGGGTGCGTGCCGAGCCGAACACTGTCACTTTGCGGCGGCCCTTGAACTGTTCGAGCACGCGGAAGGCATGGTCCAATTCGCGGATGGCTTGGAGGGTGATCTTGGCGTTCCAGCGGTTGCGGTCGTCCTGAGCCATGCGCAGCACGGTGAGGATCATGTCGCGATACAGGGGGATATTCGGGCTGTTGGGAGCGATCAGTTGGAGTTGAGCTTCGACCTGCTGCGTGAGGTCGGCCCCATTCTCTTCAAAATGTCGAAGCAGGCGGTCATTCGGTTCGTAAGGCATTCAACGTCTCCTTCTTGCAGGGCCCGGGTGGCCGACGAGAGGTTCGCCGGAGGCTACGACACTGCATGTGTCGCTGCTTGCCGCAGGGGGCAACCTTCTTTTGCCCTGAAAATGTTACAGAACAGCATGAAAAGTGCTGAGAATAAATGGCTGGAATGACTTGATCATGGGCCGAAAAACCCTTGGCTGGCAACCACTTATTGGTCGCTCAATAGGGCACTTGGTTGCCTGGAAGGAGTTGACGCGGGGGGAGTGCGCGCTGCCGGGCAGCAGCGCGCGAAGGTAAAACAGTTACTTTTTCTTTTTCGCCGCAGCCGGTGCCGGGCAATCTGCTTCAACGAATTTGACCGACGCCACGGGACGGTTGGTCTTGTTCTCGGTGATTTCGTAGCGCATCACTGCACCTTTGGCCATCAGCTCGCGGTAGCCTTTGTTCAGGCATACGCTTTGGCCAAGCTGGAAGTACACAGCCTTGGGGTTGGCGCGCATCTGTTCGGCGCGGTCGGACATCACGCTCAGGTGATCGATCAGTTGCATGCCTTCAACGGTGTAGGCCACTTCCAGGGTTTTTTCGTCGATTTCCCGGGGCAGGTCCTTATTGCTCTCAGCCGCGACGCTTTGCAGCTTCCTGTTCATTTGGGCCTCCAGCAGCGAGGCCGCCTGGGCGCACACGGGCAATACCAGCGCGAGGGCGACGGATGGGGCGACAAGACGCAGCATGGAACGCAGCATGAAACTCTCCTGATTCGGTTACTGGTGCATAGACCAGCCACTGGGCTGTGCGTTCAGTGGCGCGCAATTATAGGTGAGCCCTTGCCACTACAGCCAGGCGTATCGCTGGTAAACTGCGGCCACTTCAGCCTTCCACGAGTTTCCACCGTGTCGATTTACCCGTTTTACCGGCGCATCCGATGAGCCACGCCGTCTCCCGCCTGCGTACCCAACGTCTGGCTCGCGCCGTGCGGCCGTTCCTCAATCGTGGCTCGCGTGCCGAACGCTGCCCCGGTTGCCGGGTTATCCCGCAATACTGTCTGTGTGCCTGGCGCCCCAAGGTCGAGGCCCGATCTGCCATGTGTCTACTGATGCATGACGTGGAACCGATGAAGCCCAGCAACACCGGCTGGCTGATCGCCGACGTAATCGAGGACACCACCGCATTCGCTTGGTCGCGCACCGAAGTCGATCCGGACTTGCTCACCTTGTTGGCCGACCCGCAGTGGCAGCCCTACATCGTGTTCCCCGGTGAATTTGTGGCGCCCGAGCGCGTGGTCAGCGAAGTAAAGGTGGAGAAGGGCAAGCGCCCGTTGTTCATCTTGCTGGATGGCACTTGGAGTGAAGCACGCAAGATGTTCCGCAAAAGCCCCTACCTTGAGCATTTGCCGGTACTCAGCCTGGCGCCGGAGCAACTGTCGCGCTACAAACTGCGCCGGTCCAAGCGTGATGATCATTTTTGCACCGCCGAAGTCGCCGCCCTGTGCCTTGAACTGGCCGATGACCAGGCTGCCTGCGAAGTACTCGATGCCTACCTCGACGTGTTCAGCACGCATTACCTGGCGGCCAAATTCCAGTTACCCCTGGACCCGACGGACATCGTCCATACTCGTCTTGCGCCCTATATACACGCGGGATAGCCACACGACGTTTGCATGATGGCCCCCTAAACCCGCACGTCGCTAAAATGCCCGTGGGCGTAGTGCTTGACCCCCCAGGCTACGCTGGGCATGCTGAGCGCCGATTGGGGTGCAACCGTGAATTTTCGACGTCGTTTCAGGTGCTTTTGACGTTGAGCGTGCCCTGTGGCGACAGCTGCCTGGCTGCCGCCTTGTGTACTGGCGAGCCCTGAACCCATCAGGACTCCCATAAAAAACAGGATCATTTAATCAATGGCCACATACGAAATCCTGATAGCCGATGACCACCCGCTGTTTCGCAGTGCGCTGCATCAAGCCGTGACCCTAGGCCTTGGCCCGGACGTGCGCCTGGTCGAGGTGGCCAGCATTGCCGAACTGGAAGCCCGCCTTGCCGAAAAGTCCGACTGGGACTTGGTGCTGCTCGACCTGAACATGCCCGGCGCCTATGGTTTTTCCGGGCTGGTGCTGTTGCGCGGGCAATACCCGCAGATCCCCGTGGTGATGGTTTCGGCCCAGGAAGACGCCGATGTGGTGGTGCGCTCCAAGGAGTTTGGCGCCAGCGGTTTCATCCCCAAGTCCAGTGCCATGGAAGATATCCAGAAAGCCGTGCGCACCGTGCTGGATGGCGATGTGTCCTGGCCGCCGCAAGCGTTTGAAGAAATTAACGTGTCCGACGAAGCCAAGGCCGCCCGCGATGGACTGGCCAGCCTGACGCCGCAGCAGTTTCGTGTGCTGACCATGGTTTGCGAAGGTTTGTTGAACAAGCAGATTGCCTACGAGCTGAGCGTATCGGAAGCGACCATCAAGGCCCATGTCACGGCGATCTTCCGCAAGCTGGGCGTGCGTACGCGCACCCAGGCGGCATTGCTCCTGCAACAACTTGAGTCAATTTCGCAGCATTAAGCGTTCAGCGGTTCACGCTTTTTTGACTTGGCGTGATCTAGTTTCCCCACTTCTTTGGTTCAGTTGCCTACGTCTATGTCGCCTTTCAAGGGTCAAACCGGTATCAAACGTATCTTTAACGCAGGTGGCTATTCCCTGGATGGCCTGCGCGCGGCTTTCACGGGCGAGGCAGCATTCCGCCAATTGGTGTTGCTGAACGTCATCCTGATCCCGCTGAGCTTTTTCCTGAATGTCAGCCGCGTCGAACGCGCGTTGTTGATAGCCGTGTGCCTGCTCGCCCTGATCGTCGAGCTGCTCAACTCGGCGGTTGAAGCCGCCATCGACCGCATCTCCCTGGACCGCCACCCGCTGTCGAAGAACGCCAAGGACATGGGTAGCGCTGCGCAGTTTGTCGCGCTGACCATGATCACGCTGGTGTGGGCTGTGATCCTGATCTAAGGCTCAGGCAATGCTCGGCAGCACGATCTCGTCGCTGCGCTGGACCCCAGCGGTAAAGGCGCGGCAAAGCTCCAGGAACTCGCGCATCGCTGAGGTCTGGTACTTCTGTTTATGCCAGATGAAGTAGAACTGCCGGGCCAGGTCAAGGTCCGGGGTTTCCACGGGTACCAAACTGCCACGGCGGAACGCGTCACGCAGCGCCAGCCGGGAAATACAGCCAATCCCCAACCCTGACTCCACCGCCCGTTTGATGGCCTCAGTGTGTTCCAGCTCCAGGCGGATATTCAGCGCGCTGCGGTGATGGCGCATGGCCTGGTCAAACGTCAAGCGCGTGCCTGAGCCTTGTTCGCGCAAAATCCAGGCTTCATGAGTCAACTCTGCCATGGTCGCCACGCCACGCTTGGCCAGGTGATGCTGCGGCGCACAAAACACCACCAGCTCATCTTCCACCCAGGTTTGCACCTCGATGTCCGGGTGGCTGCAGTCGCCTTCGATTAGACCCAAGTCAATTTCGTAGTGCGCGACTTGGTGCACGATATGTGCAGTGTTCTGCACATGCAGCTTCACCTGGCTCTCGGGATGTTGCTGCATGAAGCTGCCGATCAGCAGCGTGGCGAGGTAATTTCCGATGGTCAGGGTGGCGCCGACCGCCAGGGAGCCAAACCCGGACTTGCCGTTGAGCAGGTCCTCGATCTCCTTGGCCTGGTCCAAAAGCGCCACGGCCTGGGGCAACAGCTGATGACCGAGGGCGTTGAGGCTCAGGCGCTTGCCCGCGCGGTCGAACAATTGGCAGCTGGATTGACGCTCCAGCTCGGTGATCGATGTGCTGGCGGCGGATTGAGATAAGGCCAGAAGGCCAGCAGCGCGTGAGACGCTTTCCTGCTGGGCGACGGCGACGAAGACTTGCAGTTGACGGAGAGTAAATCGCATATCGATATAACCGATAACCCTTATCTTAATAATCCAGTTAACAGATATTGTCGCCGCCATTAGAATGCTGTGCAATTGCGCATCTACACCTTTGGCGCAGACCCATTTCCAGGAGTTCCCCGTACATGAGCAACATGAACCACGAGCGTGTCCTCAGTGTTCATCACTGGAACGACACTCTGTTCAGCTTCAAGTGCACCCGTGATCCGGGCCTGCGCTTCGAGAACGGTCAGTTCGTGATGATCGGCCTGCAACAGCCCAACGGCCGCCCGCTCATGCGCGCTTACTCCATTGCCAGCCCGAACTGGGAAGAGCATCTGGAGTTCTTCAGTATCAAGGTGCCAGATGGCCCGCTGACTTCCCAATTGCAGCACTTGAAGGAAGGCGACGAGATCATCATCAGCAAAAAACCGACAGGCACCCTCGTGCTTGACGATTTGAAGCCGGGCAAACACCTGTACCTGCTCAGCACCGGTACCGGCCTTGCTCCGTTCATGAGCGTGATCCAGGACCCGGAAACCTACGAGCGCTTTGAAAAAGTGATCCTGTGCCACGGCGTGCGTTACGTCAACGAAGTCGCTTACCGCGAATTCATCACCGAGCACCTGCCGCAGAACGAATTCTTCGGCGAGGCCC
Organism: Pseudomonas sp. 58 R 12; assembly: GCF_900005865.1. Classification (NCBI taxonomy): domain Bacteria; kingdom Pseudomonadati; phylum Pseudomonadota; class Gammaproteobacteria; order Pseudomonadales; family Pseudomonadaceae; genus Pseudomonas; species Pseudomonas sp. 58 R 12. The sequence continues at coordinate 212,050 of NZ_CVTP01000021.1, read as the reverse complement.
TGCGTGACAAGTTGATCTACTACCCAACCGTTACCCGCGAGCCGTTCGAAAACGAAGGCCGCCTGACCGACCTGATGCGCAGCGGTAAGTTGTTCAGCGACATCGGTCTGCCACCGATCAACCCCGAGGACGACCGCGCCATGCTGTGCGGCAGCCCGAGCATGCTGGATGAAACCAGTGAAGTGTTGAACAGCTTCGGCCTGAAAGTGTCGCCACGCATGCGTGAGCCGGGTGATTACCTGATCGAGCGAGCGTTCGTCGAGAAATAAACACAGATCAAAAAATGTGGGAGCTGGTTTCTGTGGGAGCTGGCTTGCCTGCGATAGCATCACCTCGGTTCAAATGAATGACCGAGGCGTCTGCATCGCAGGCAAGCCAGCTCCCACAGAAGCAGCTCCCACAGTTGTTTTCGGCGTTTAGCTGGCTGGAAGCACTTCCAACACACAAATCAGCCCAGCCTCGGGATAGTGCCAACGCACATCCACGTCCCAGAACTGCGCGCCATACTCTCGCTCCGGCCCCGGCGTTTGATACGCCGGCCGTGGGTCCTGCGCCAGGCACTGCTCAATCAACGCCACCAACGGCTCATCCAAGCGCTGAGCATGGCTTTGCGCCTGATGCAACGCAGTCTTCAGCCATTGCACGGGAATCAGCTGCGGCGCAGCGCTGGCGATCCCGTTGGTGGCCGTGTCGACAATGTCGGCATACGGCACATATGGCTTGATATCCAGCACCGGCGTGCCGTCGAGCAGGTCTATCCCGGAAATCCACAACCGTCCTGGCTCGACCTTGTCCAGTTTCACCACCGACTGGCCAATACCATTGGGGCGATGGGTCGCGCGGGTAGCAAACACGCCCATGGAGGTGTTGCCACCCAAGCGCGGCGGGCGCACTTTCAGGCGTGGCTTGTCTTCCAGGGCCTGGTGGAACAGAAACAGCAGCCACACATGACTGACCTGCTCCAGGCCCTGCACCGCCTCACCCCCGTCGAACGGCGCCACCAATTCCAGCACGCCCCGAGCGGCGGGTGCCAGCTGCGGTTGGCGCGGGATCGCGAACTTCTCCTTGAAGCAGGAGCGCACGAAACCGACGGGCGAGACATGGTAATTCATGGCTTACGCACGAACCCGCAGCGTCAGGCCCTTGAGGAAGTTGCGCAGCAACTGGTCACCGCAGGTCCGGTAGTTGGTGTGGCCGAACTTGCGGAACAGCGCGCTCAACTCAGGCTTGGACACCGGGAACTCGGCCGCCTTGAGGATGGCGTGCATGTCGTCTTCCTTCAGTTCAAAGGCCACGCGCAGCTTCTTGAGGATGATGTTGTTGGTGATCGGGGTTTCGATCGGCTGCGGCGGACGGCTTTCGTCCTTGCCGCGCTTGAAGATCACCAGGCCATCAAGGAAGTGCGCCATGACTTCATCCGGGCAGAACACGAAGCCTTCTTCCTCATCTTTCTTGAGGTAGGTCAGCAGGTCTTCCTTGGTTACGTCCATGCCGCCGAGCTTGGTGATCTCGACCATTTTGTTGTCGCTGATGTCGAGCATGTAGCGCACGCTGCGCAGTACGTCATTGTGAATCATGGTGGGCAATCCTGGTTTTCAACGGTGGACACCGCCCAGGCAGGCGGTGTCGATAATAGGGGAGCGGCTTAGAACTTCTCTTTGCCGGACAGGTAACGCCATTGGCCAACCGGCACTTTGCCGATGGACACGCCGCCGATGCGGATACGACGAATGGCGATGACCTTGAGGCCAACCGCTTCGCAAAACAGTGCAATCACGCCCGGCTGCGGGTTTTTCATTGCAAAACGCAGGCGGTTTTCGTTCTGCCAGCTGGCTTTGACGGCCGGCAGCTCCTTGCCTTTGTAGGTCAGGCCGTGGTTCAGGCGGTTGAGGCCGTGGGCAACCATGTCACCCTCGACTTCCACCACGTATTCCTGCTCGATCTTGGCGGCATCGGCGGTCAGCTTGCGCAGGATCTTCCAATCCTGCGTGAACACCAGAAGGCCGCTGGCCTTGGCTTGCAGGTCGGCGCTGGCGGTCAGGCGCAGGAAGTGGCCCTTGAGCGGGCGCTTGCTGAAGCGATGTTCTTCCGAGAGTGTTTCGGCGCTGATCGACGCCATGGCCGTTTCGGCATCCACGCCGACAGGGGCGTGCAGCAGGATGGTCACCGGCTCGGGCACGGTGGCCTTGGCCTCGGGGTCGAGTTCGACCTTCTGGGTGGTGACCTTGAACTGCGGCTCGTCGATCACTTCACCGTCCACCGAGACCCAGCCGCCTTCAATGAACAGCTCAGCCTCCCGACGGGAGCAACCGACCAGTTCGATAAGGCGTTTGGAGAGGCGTATGGGGTCAGTCATGACAAGGGCCGTAACAAAAGGGGGCGGCTATTGTACCTGCCTGGAGCCGGTTAATCCCGGCCCCATTTCATTTAACCCTGGCGGGACTGCTGTTGCGCCTGGCGCAAACGCAGACGCAGCAACGGATAAGGCTGGCCCAGGCCATCATGCTCCGTGCGTCCGACCACCTCGAAGCCTTGCTTGAGGTAAAAGCCCAGGGCCTGGGGGTTCTGTTCGTTCACCTCGAGTTCGTCGGCGTTCATGCGTTCAATGGCATAGCGCAGCAATTGCCGGCCAAGGCCCTGGCCCCGGTGCTGCGGGTCGATAAACAGCATTTCGACCTTGCCCGCGGCCACGCCAGCGAACCCGGTGATGCATTGATGCGAGTCCCTGGTGCAGATCAGCATCACTGTGTCCAAATAGTGCGTCAGCACCAGATGCCTCAGTCGCTCGATGTAGCTCTCCGGCAAAAAATCGTGGGTGGCCCGCACTGAGGACTCCCAGATTTCAGTCAGTTTTTGATAATCGCTGGTTTTGGGGGTATGGATAACCGAATGCTGACGCATGCCGCTGCTTCCTGCCAGTGAGGGGCGATGGGCAAACGATAGACCTAAAAAAGCCCCACATCTTGATCAGATGCAGGGCTTTTGATTTTGTCGCCGATCAGTCGCGCTTTTCAGCCCACAAATCGTACTCGTCGGCGTCCGTCACGGTGCACCAGACCTTGTCACCCGGCTTCAAGCCGCTGGCATCGTCGATAAACACGTTACCGTCGATTTCCGGTGCATCGAAGAAGCAGCGGCCAACCGCGCCTTGCTCGTCGACTTCGTCGATCAGCACTTCGATTTCCTTGCCGATGCGCAGTTGCAGGCGCGCCGAGCTGATAGCCTGCTGGTGCGCCATGAAACGCTCCCAACGGTCCTGCTTGACGTCGTCCGGCACTACGGCCAGGTCCAGCAGGTTGGCCGGGGCGCCTTCAACCGGTGAGTACTGGAAGCAGCCGACGCGATCCAGTTGGGCTTCTGTCAGCCAGTCCAGCAGGTACTGGAAGTCTTCTTCGGTTTCGCCGGGGAAGCCGACGATGAAGGTCGAACGGATGATCAGCTCCGGGCAGATCTCGCGCCAGTTCTTGATGCGCGCCAGGGTCTTGTCTTCGAATGCCGGGCGTTTCATGGCCTTGAGCACTTTCGGGCTGGCGTGCTGGAACGGGATGTCCAGGTACGGCAGGATCTTGCCGGCGGCCATCAGCGGGATCAGCTCGTCCACGTGCGGGTACGGGTAAACGTAGTGTAGGCGCACCCACACACCCAGGCTGCTCAAGGCTTCGCAGAGTTCGGTCATGCGGGTTTTCACCGGCGCGCCGTTCCAGAAGCCGGTGCGGTATTTCACGTCGACGCCGTAGGCGCTGGTGTCCTGGGAGATCACCAGCAGCTCTTTCACGCCGGATTTGACCAGGCGCTGGGCCTCGTCCAGTACGTCACCCACCGGGCGGCTGACCAGCTTGCCGCGCATCGACGGGATGATGCAGAAGCTGCAGCTGTGGTTGCAGCCTTCGGAGATCTTCAGGTACGCGTAGTGGCGCGGGGTCAGCTTGATGCCTTGCGGCGGCACCAGGTCAATCAGCGGGTTGTGGTCCTGGCGTGGCGGCACCACCTGGTGCACGGCGTTGACCACCTGCTCGTACTGCTGCGGGCCGGTCACCGCGAGCACGCTTGGGTGCACATTGCGGATATTGCCTTCTTCCACACCCATGCAGCCGGTCACGATGACCTTGCCGTTTTCCTTGATCGCTTCGCCGATCACTTCCAGCGACTCTGCCTTGGCCGAGTCAATGAAGCCGCAGGTGTTGACCACCACCACGTCAGCGTCCTGGTAGGTGGACACAACGTCATAGCCTTCCATGCGCAGTTGCGTGAGGATGCGCTCGGAGTCAACCAGAGCCTTCGGGCAACCCAGGGAAACAAAGCCAACCTTGGGGTTGGCTTTTGCGATGGTGGTGGACATGTCTAACCTCGGTATTGAATGACGCTGCCGATCGTGCACGACGAGACAACGGATGGGCACTTGAAGTGTGCCTCTGATCAAAAAGTGCGCAATTCTAGCGACGGGCAGCGCACTTGACCAGCTTTATGCAGCGAAAAGCGACGAGTGCTGCGCTATGCTTCGCGCCGTTGCGCGTAGGTAAAATCCTAAGGTCAATAAAACGTCTGTTACGAGAAGTAAAACAGCGCATGCTAGGGTCAGCTTAGAGGCGTTGTTTATAAAGACCGCAGGTCATAAGGGCAGGAGTGGTTGATGGGTCAGGCAAGTAGTCCGGCGGCAGGCGCCGAGCATTCCACCGCAAAGCCGATTGGCATGCTGGTGGCAGCGGTCGGGGTGGTTTACGGCGATATCGGGACCAGCCCGCTCTACACCCTTAAAGAGGTGTTCAACGGCGGCTATGGGGTTCAGGTCAACCATGACGGTGTGCTGGGGATCCTGGCGCTGATCTTCTGGTCGCTGATTTGGGTCGTCTCGATCAAATACATGCTGTTTGTGCTGCGCGCCGACAACCAGGGCGAGGGCGGCATCATGGCTCTGACTGCACTGGCGCGACGGGCGGCGGGGGAGCGCAAGAAGCTGCGCAGCTTCCTGGTGGTGTGTGGCCTGTGCGGCGCGGCGCTGTTCTACGGCGACAGCATGATCACCCCGGCGATTTCCGTGTTATCGGCGGTTGAAGGCCTGGAGCTGGCGTTCGACGGTTTGGAAAAATGGGTCGTGCCCATCGCCCTTGTTGTGCTGGTGGCCTTGTTCCTGATCCAAAAGCACGGCACTGACCACATCGGCAAGCTGTTCGGACCTGTGATGGTGACCTGGTTCCTGGTCCTGGGCGGTCTCGGTGTGTATGGCATCACCCTGCATCCTGAGGTACTCAGTGCCATGAACCCGATGTGGGCGGTGCGCTTCTTCGAGGCTCACCCGGGCATTGGCGTGGCTATCCTTGGCGCGGTGGTGCTGGCACTGACCGGCGCCGAAGCACTGTATGCCGACATGGGCCACTTCGGCCGCAAACCCATTGCCCGCGCCTGGTTCATCCTGGTGCTGCCGGCGCTGGTACTCAATTATTTCGGCCAAGGCGCGATGCTGCTGGGTGACCCGGAAGCCGCGCGCAACCCGTTCTACCTGCTGGCACCCAGCTGGGCGTTGATCCCGCTGGTGGTGTTGTCCACCCTGGCCACGGTGATTGCGTCCCAGGCGGTGATTTCCGGTGCGTTCTCGTTGACGCGCCAGGCGATCCAACTGGGCTACATCCCGCGCATGCATATCCAGCACACCTCCAGTGCCGAGCAGGGCCAGATCTACATCGGCGCGGTGAACTGGTCGCTGATGGTGGGCGTGATCCTGCTGGTGCTGGGGTTCGAATCCTCCAACGCATTGGCGTCGGCCTACGGCGTGGCGGTAACCGGCACCATGCTGATGACGACCATCCTGGTGTCGGCGGTGATGTTGTTGCTGTGGAAATGGCCGCCGATCCTGGCAGTACCGGTCTTGGTCTGCTGCCTGCTGGTGGACGGGCTCTACTTCGCCGCCAACGTGCCGAAGATCATCCAGGGCGGCGCCTTCCCGGTTTTGGCGGGGATCGTGTTGTTCGTGCTGATGACCACCTGGAAGCGCGGCAAACAATTGCTGGTGGAGCGTCTCGACGAAGGCGGCCTGCCGCTGCCGATCTTTATCAGCAGTATCCGCGTGCAGCCACCCCATCGGGTCCAGGGCACCGCCGTGTTCCTCACCGCGCGCCCGGACGCTGTGCCCCACGCGCTGTTGCACAACCTGCTGCATAACCAGGTGTTGCATGAGCAAGTGGTGTTGCTGACGGTGGTCTATGAGGACATTCCTCGCGTACCGGCGGCACGGCGCTTCGAAGTGGATGCCTACGGCGAAGGCTTCTTCCGGGTGATCCTGCACTTTGGTTTTACCGACGAGCCGGACGTGCCTGAAGCGCTGAAGTTGTGTCACTTGGATGACCTGGACTTCAGCCCGATGCGCACCACGTACTTCCTCAGCCGCGAGACGGTGATCGCCTCTCGCATCAAGGGCATGGCGCGCTGGCGCGAGGCGTTGTTCGCGTTCATGTTGAAGAATGCCAACGGCAACCTGCGCTTCTTCAAACTCCCGGTAAACCGGGTGATCGAGCTGGGTACCCAGGTCGAAATGTAAGCTTTTGCAACACGGGAGCCGGCAATCGGCTCCCGCTTCTCTTTCTGAACCCTGTGCATTCCACCGTTGTCGACTAGGCTCTAAGCACTGTTGAACAGTGCCCATAGAACCCAGAAGAGGTGCGCCATGAGTCAACTGCTCGAACCCTATACCCTGCGCCAATTGACCCTGCTCAATCGCATCGCGGTCTCGCCGATGTGCCAGTATTCGGCGGTCGACGGCCTGGCCAATGATTGGCACTTGGTACACCTTGGCAGCCGTGCGGTCGGCGGTGCGGGGCTGATTTTTACCGAAGCCACCGCTGTCACCGCTGATGGCCGCATCACCGCTCAGGACCTGGGCTTGTGGAACGACGCACAGATCGAACCGTTGCGACGCATCACGCGCTTTATTGCGGCACAGGGCGCTGTGGCCGGCATTCAATTGGCTCACGCCGGTCGCAAGGCCAGCACCCATCGGCCCTGGATCGGCAAGCACGGCAGTGTCAAGGCGGAGGAGGGCGGCTGGGTGCCGGTAGGGCCCTCGCCGATTGCCTTCGATCCTCAGCACACTCAACCCAAGCAGTTGGATGAGGGGCAGATCCAACAAGTGATCGCCGATTTTGTCGCCGCCGCCAAGCGTGCGTTGACCGCGGGTTTTGAAGTGGTGGAAATCCACGCAGCGCATGGTTACCTGTTGCATCAATTCCTGTCGCCGATCAGCAATCAGCGTCAGGACAGGTACGGCGGCTCGTTTGAAAACCGTATCCGCCTGGTGCTGCAGGTCACAGAGGCCGTGCGTGAAGCCTGGCCCCAGGAGCTGCCGTTGTTTGTGCGGGTGTCGGCCACCGACTGGGTGGAAGATGGCTGGAACCCTGACGAAACCGTGGAACTGGCGCGACGCCTGAAAGACCTTGGCGTGGACCTGATTGACGTATCGTCCGGTGGCACGGCCGCTAACGCCGAGATCCCTACCGGCCCGGGCTACCAGACCCGTTTCGCCGAGCGGGTGCGCAAAGAGTCGGGCATGGCTACCGGCACCGTTGGCATGATCACCGAGCCGGCCCAGGCCGAGCACATCCTGCGCACCTGCCAGGCCGACATCATCTTCCTGGCGCGTGAACTGCTGCGTGACCCTTACTGGCCGCTGCATGCCGACGACGACCTGGGCGGTCGCAAGGCGATTTGGCCGGCGCAGTATCAAAGGGCGACCCATCGCGACCAGCCGATTCATGAGTCTGATCTGCGCGATTAATCCGCTGTTGGACTCGCTGACTGAAACCCACCCTGACCCGGTGGGTTTTTTTACGCGCGCAGGTGTCGGATATGTCTGTAGGTATTTGTTACCTAAGCAATTATTTAAGTTAATACTCTAAAAAAATCCCACACGAGAGCAGATTTTTTCTACCCTTAGGGTAAGCCTGATTTCTGGCCCAGGAAGTCAGTGGGTTTGCTCACTGAGGCATTGCGCTTCATGGGAGACGGGTAATGGGCAACAGGAGTATTCGATGCATATCAGGAGAACCAGTCCATGGCCAAGTCCTATGGTGTAGCGGGTGTGGTGACGTCTTTTCTGACCCGCAGGATGTCGTTGCGGGGGCGAAGGTTGAGCTCAGATGAAGTGGAATTGCTGGCGCAGTACCGCGCCCTGACCGAGAACGATCAGATGGCAATGCGCTATTTGATTGGGGCGATGAAGAGTGTGTCGCGGTTCTGAGGATCGTCGTTAAACAAGGTGGGAGCTGGCAAGCCAGCTCCCACCGGTATCACGTGTACTTACGCTGGTCCGGTGCCGGCGGGAAGTACTGATACAACCAGGTTTCACTCAAGGTGCGGTCCTGGGTACGGATAAACAGGCGCAGTTCCACCGGCTCCACGCTGTCGCTGGTCGGGTACCAGTCGAACAGGATGCGGTAGCCCTTGATGTTATCCAGCACCAGCACGCTGAAATCCTTGACCTGGCCATGGGAGCACGTCACCACTGGCTCAATCCCCGTGCCGGGTGGCAGGCGGTCCAGGCCACCGCCCTTGAAGTCCACGGCGAAACGGCGCGCCCACACCTCAGGGTAGTGCTCACCCGGTGCCCAACCTTCGATAAAGCCACCCATGCCTGAGCGGGTCGCGTCTACCTGGGCCAACGGCGTGCTCACCGGTGGCAGGGCGCTCCAGTACAGCTTGTAGCCGTAGTTCAGTGATTCGCCGGCTGCCACGGGTTTTTTTGGGGTCCAGAAGGCCACGATGTTATCGAGGGTCTCGCCGGTTGTAGGAATTTCCAACAGGTCGATGGAGCCTTCACCCCAAGCCGTGGTGGGTTCAACCCATAGGCTCGGGCGCTTGCTGTACCAGTCCACGGTGTCTTGGTAACTGGCGAACTCATGGTCGGTCTGCACCAGGCCAAAGCCTTTGGGGTCGATGTCGGCAAACGCGTTGAACTGCAGCTTGGCCGGGTTGTTCAGCGGGCGGCAGATCCATTCGCCATTGCCGCGCCACATCGCCAGGCGGTCCGAGTCGTGGATTTGCGGGTGGATGGTGTCGCACATGCGGCGCTCATGGGTACCGCAACTGAACATGCTGGTCATCGGCGCGATGCCCAGTTGTTCGATGGCGGTACGCGCATTGATGTGCGCATCGATCGCCATCACCACCTGGTTGGCCTGGCAGTCGATATCGAAGCGGTAGGCGCCGGTGGCGCTCGGCGAGTCGAGCAGGGCGTAGACCACGAAGCGGGTGGCGTTCTTGTCCGGGGTTTCGAACCAGAACTGCGTGAAATCGGGGAATTCCTCGCGTTTTTTTGCGTAGGTGTCGATGGCCAGGCCACGGGCGGAGAGGCCGTACTGGCCGGTGGAATCCACTGCGCGAAAGTAGCTCGCGCCGAGAAATGACAGCACATCATGGCGGTCCAGTTCCGGCGCCTTGAACAGCTTGAAGCCGGAGAAACCCAGGTCGCCGGTCAGCTGTTTGGTGTCGACCGTGGTTTTTTCATAGTTGAACAGCGAAGGGCGGAAATGCACCTCACGGGCTTCGCGGGTCTTGGGGTCGACGCTGTGCATGCGCACCGGCGTCTTGAACCCCATGCCGACGTGGAAGAACTGCACGTCGAGCTGGCCGTTCAATTCCTTCCACAACGAGTGGTTGCCGTCGTAGCCGATGGCGTTGAAATTCTGCGGGGTCATGGTCGCCAGGGTGGGCGGCAGCACTTGTTTCGTGTCTTTGTAAGCGGTCCCGGCGAGTTGCTTGGCCTGGGCCTTCAGCGATTCGAAATCGAACGCCACGGCCTTGCCATCGGCGGCACGGTTCCCGGCCCAGGCCTGGGCGGCAAGCAGGCCGCTGGCCGACAAACCGGTGTAAGCCGCAATGGCCATGGACGCTTTGAGCAAATTCCTGCGGTGCATAGAGACAACCTGTCGTGAGCAAATCCCGCGCCGTTCCTGGCACGTAGCGGATCAGAAATTACGGTTCGGACATGCCTTCGGCCAAACGCAACGGACATTAAACAGACGCCGGATAGCTTAAGCGGTTCGATGACGCAGGAAAATTGATTGATAGCGGGGTGATGGCGTTGCATGTGAAACAAGACATTTCCAGGTCCTTCTCAGGTCAGCTCACTTCAGCGACTGCTCGATATGCCTCATCAATCGCCGCATGCGCATACGCACTCCACGCCGCGTCCGAATTGGCAATGCTCACATGCCCCACCGGCTTTCTCGCCAGCTTCATCCATGCTTCGTTCTCATCGGCATCATCAAACAAACTGTTGGAGAAGCTCGCATAACCATGTGACCAGCGGTTGACAGTGATCGCCAGAATATCGGTCTGGTGGTTGAACCCACCCGGCCCGAGCATGCGTTGCAACTGGTCACGCAACTGCGCTTCCAGTTGCTCGAACGTCTGCCCATATAACTTGCCTCGCCCGGCGCGTGCCTGGTCGCGGGCGTTCATGCCGCTGTTGGGGCTGGTGGGTACGTAGACCATATGCAAGCCAATCGGCTGCGTCGGGTCGCGCGGGTGGTCGTAGCCGCCCATGCTCACCGGGTAGTCCAGTTTGATCCGGCTGTAAGGCTGGGTTGCCGCGTAAATTTCGTGCACGCCCAGTTTCTGGAACGACTGCCAATTGCGGATCACCACCTTGGTGTACACCAGCGGGTATTTGACGTTCTGGCTCAGGGCATGGGCTTGGGGCGCGGGCAGGTCCTTCAACAGGTAAGGAATCATCATGTTGTAGCAGGCCAGGATGCAGCGTTTGCCGCGCACCTGTGCGAGTTGTCCGCCACGGCTGTAGCCGATGTGCACGCCGTCACCGACGTTACGCACACTCACCGCCGTGCTGTTCAAACGCAGCCGCACCGCCGCCTTGGGTTGATCGAGCCTGGCGTAATCAAAGGCCGCCAGCACGATATCGTCCATGGTATGGCCCGGCGCCACACCTGGGATCAGGCTGCGCACCAGCAACCGCGCCACCGACGCATTGCCGTCCGGGAAATGGTAGATGTAGGGCTCTTCCATTTCCGCCGCCGCTTCTTCACTGATTGGCGCCAGATTCATCCCGGCAAAGCCAGGGAAACCCACGTTATAAGCGTCGGACGACGCCACCGCATCAATGCTCAGGGCCATGAAGTCATTGGTGCGGCTCTGGAAGTACTTCACCGCGCCTTCGGAAAGTCCTACGTTCTTGCGTAAAAAATCCCGGTAGCTGGTGGCTGCCAGGTAGGCGGCTTTTTCGTTGGCGGTCTTGCCCAGCAGGTAATCCTTGGGCGCTGTGTGCAGCTCGATCAGGGCCTGGCGGTCCGCAGCTGGCAACGGAAAGTCATTGATGAAATCGCCGATGGCGCGCGCATTCAGTCGGTCCGGGGCGATGTCGTCGGCCACCATCGGCGTTGGGTCGCCGGTCACCAGTTTGTCTTCGCCGAAGTTTTCCTTGTCGAAAAACACCCCGCGCGACAGGCCGAGGCCAGGGTAGAACTGGCGGTCGAAGGCGGTTTCGAAGCGCTTGATGTTCACCCCGAGCTTTTTCAACAGCCCGTTCACGTGCTGGCTGTAAAGGTGGTTGGGCGACTGGAACGCCTCGCTGCCACCGTAGCCGATGATCATGCGGCCGCCGGCCTGGAACTCGTTGCGCTTGGCGTGGCCGCCGAAGTCGTCGTGGTTTTCCAGGATCAGGATCTTCGCCTTGGGGTGCTTCTCGCGGTAGAACCACGCCGCCGACAACCCACTCAAGCCGCCACCCACGACCACTAGATCGTAATCCTCGGTGATCGGTAGTTTTTCGGTGTCGAACACCTTCTTTTCCCAGCCCATCTGGTGCGCCACTTCAAACGAGCCGACATGGCTGCCGCGCAAGCCGGTAAGGGCGGGTGGGTAGTAACGACCATCGGGAGCGGCTTGAAGCAGTTGCAGCGGGGTCATACCCGCGGCAATGGTGACAGCGACGCCGTTGAGGAAGTCGCGGCGGGTGATATCCATGGGAACCTGCGAATTATTTATTGTTATAAGAAGATCCCCTGTGGGAGCGGGCTTGCTCGCGAATACGGTGTGTCAGTCGACACATGTGTGCCGGATGTACCGCATTCGCGAGCAAGCCTGCGCCCACAGGGGGCACAGCATTAGTGCTTGAACATCACATGGCGAACGGTGGTGTAGTCCTCCAGCCCGTACATGGACATGTCCTTGCCGTAGCCGGACAGTTTCTGACCGCCGTGAGGCATTTCGCTGACGAGCATGAAGTGGGTGTTCACCCAGGTGCAGCCGTACTGCAAGCGCGCGGCCAAGCGATGGGCGCGTCCTACATCGGCGGTCCATACGGATGACGCCAGGCCGTAGTCCGAATCATTGGCCCAGCCCAGCACTTGCGCTTCATCGGTGAACTTGGTCACCGACACCACGGGCCCGAATACCTCGCGGCGCACGATCTCGTCGTCCTGCTGCGCGTCGGCCAGCACGGTCGGCTCAAAGAAGAAACCATTGCCTTCCACCGCCTTGCCGCCGGTGACCATGCGAATATGCGGTTGTGCCACGGCGCGTTCGACAAACCCGGCGACACGGTCGCGATGCTGAGCGGTAATCAGCGGGCCCAGTTCGGTGGCCGGATCATCCTGCAAACCGTACTTGATGCTGGCGACCGCGGCGCCGAGCTTCTCAACAAACGCATCGTAGATGTCCGCTTGCGCGTAGATCCGGCACGCAGCGGTGCAATCCTGCCCGGCGTTGTAGAAGCCAAAGGTGCGAATGCCTTCCACGGCAGCATCGATATCGGCATCGTTGAAGATGATCACCGGCGCCTTGCCGCCCAGCTCCATGTGCATGCGCTTAACGCTGTCGGCGGTGCTGGAAATGATGTTTGCACCGGTGGCGATGGAGCCGGTCAGCGAGACCATGCGCACTTTCGGATGATTCACCAGTGGGCTGCCGACGGTTGGCCCACGCCCGAACACCAGATTGAGTACGCCGGCCGGGAAAATTTCAGCGGCCAGTTCGACCATGCGCAACGCGGTCAGCGGGGTTTGTTCTGACGGCTTGAGCACCACGGTATTACCGGCGGCGAGCGCCGGGGCAATTTTCCAGGCGACCATCATCAGTGGGTAGTTCCACGGTGCGATGGAGGCAATCACGCCCACCGGGTCGCGGCGGATCATCGAGGTGTGCCCGGGCAAGTACTCACCGCCGGCCGAGCCGCTCATGCAACGGCTGGCACCGGCAAAGAAGCGGAACACGTCGGCAATCGCCGGGATTTCATCGTTCAGCGCGGCGCTGTAAGGCTTGCCGCAGTTGTCCGATTCCAGCTTGGCCAGCTCTTCGCCATGGGCTTCGATCACGTCCGCCAGCTTCAGCAGCAACAGCGAGCGATCCTTGGGCGCGGTTTGCGACCAGCCTTCGAAGGCGGCATCGGCAGCGCGCACGGCGGCGTCGACCTGGGCTTCGCTGGCTTCCTTGATTTCCACCAGCACGCGGCCGAGTGCCGGGTTGAATATGGCTTGGGCCGGGCCTTCGCCTTCTACCAGTTGGCCGTTGATCAGTAGCTTGGTTTGCATGGTTCAGCTCTCCTAAAGCGAGTGTTTACCCCTGAATAAATGCGATTCAAATGTGGGAGCTGGCTTGCCAGCTCCCACATTGACCGTGTTTCTTCAGAGGCAGGGTCTTGTCAGTTATTTACCGCCACTCCCCGCCACGCTTTCACCGCCGCGCGTCAGGTAATACGCACCGAGAATCGGCACCATCGTCACCAGCATCACCAGCATCGCCACCACGTTGGTCACCGGCACGTCGCGTGGGCGGCTGAGCTGGTTGAGCAGCCACAGCGGCAAGGTGCGCTCGTGGCCGGCGGTGAAGGTGGTGACGATGATTTCGTCGAAGGACAGCGCAAACGCGAGCATGCCGCCAGCCAGCAGCGCCGAGCCGAGGTTGGGCATGATGATGTAGCGAAAGGTCTGCCAGCCGTCGGCGCCCAGGTCCATCGAGGCTTCGATCAGGCTGTGGGAGGTGCGGCGCAAGCGCGCGATGACGTTGTTGTAGACGATCACCACGCAGAACGTCGCGTGGCCGACGATGATGGTGAACATCCCCGGCTCAATACCCAACGTCTTGAACGTCGCCAGCAGCGCGATACCGGTGATGATCCCCGGCAGCGCAATCGGCAGGATCAACATCAACGACACGCCTTGCTTGCCGAAGAACTCGCGGCGATACAACGCCGCCGACGCCAACGTGCCAAGCACCATCGCAATCAGCGTGGCGATGGCGGCGATCTGCAAGGACAACTTGATCGACTCCAGCACGTCCGGCCGGGCGAAGGCCACGCTGAACCACTTCAAGGTAAAGCCTTGGGGCGGAAAGCTGAACGCGGCTTCTTCGGTGTTGAAGGCGTAGAGGAAGATGATCAGGATCGGGAAGTGCAAAAACACCAGGCCGCCCCAGGCTGCGATCTTCAAACTCAAACTGGATTTTTCAGAGTGCATCGAAGGCCCCCAGGCGTTTGACGATGGACAGGTAAACCGCGATCAGCACGATGGGCACCAACGTGAACGCTGCGGCCATGGGCATATTGCCGATGGCGCCTTGCTGCGCGTACACCATGCCGCCGACGAAGTAACCCGGTGGGCCCACCAGTTGCGGCACGATGAAATCGCCCAGGGTCAGCGAGAACGTGAAGATGGAACCGGCGGCAATCCCCGGAATGGACAGCGGCAGAATCACCTGCATGAAGGTCTGGCGCGGCTTGGCGCCAAGGTCGGCCGAAGCCTGTAGCAGCGACGGCGGTAAACGCTCCAGGGACGCCTGGATCGGCAGAATCATGAACGGCAGCCAGATATAAACGAAGACCATGAACCGCCCCAGGTGCGAGGTGCTCAAGGTGCTGCCGCCCACGCCGGGAATGCCCAGCACGAACTGCAACACGGGCTCCAGCCCCAAGTGCTGCACGAACCACTGCGCCACGCCGCCCTTGGCCAGCAGCAAGGTCCAGGCGTACGCCTTGACGATATAGCTGGCCCACATTGGCATCATCACTGCGATGTAGAAAAACGCCTTGGTCTTGCCCGTGGTGTAGCGCGCCATGTAATAGGCAATCGGGAACGCGACCACCGCACTGGCAATCGACACCACAATCGCCATGCTCAAGGTGCGCACGATGATGTCGAAGTTCGACGGCTGGAACAGCGCGGCGAAGTTGGCCAGGGTCAAGTCCGGCGTGACCGCCATGGTGAAGTCGTCAAACGTATAGAAGCCTTGCCACAGCAGGGTCAGCAGCGAGCCCAGGTAGATCGCGCCAAACCAGATCAGCGGCGGCACCAGCAGCATCGCCAGGTAGAGGTTGGGCTTGCGGTACAGCAGGTTGGAAAACCTGCGCATCGGCGGTTGGGATAGGGCCAGGCTCATGTCACACCTCGCCTGCGATGTCGGTCAGCGGCGTCATGGCTTCCCGCGCCCAGCGGGCGGTGATGGACTGGCCGACCTGATGGCCGCTGCTGATGTCCAGCCACTGGTTGTTGGCCTGGCTGATGTTCAGCGCCTGGCCGTTTTCCAGCTTCAGCTCATAGCGGGTGGCGCTGCCCTGGTACTGGATATCGTGCAGCACACCGCTGACTTCCACGTCGCCGGCACCCAGCGGACCTTCGGCAAAACGCACGTGCTCCGGGCGGATCGAGAAGGGCTGCGGGTTGCCGCTGAGGCGCTGGGCCAGTTCGCCGCGAATCACGTTAGACGTGCCGACGAACTCGGCGACAAAGGCAGTGGCGGGCTTCATGTACAGGTTGCGCGGGGTGTCGACTTGCTCGATGCGACCTTTGTTGAACACCGCCACACGGTCAGACATCGACAGCGCTTCAGTCTGGTCGTGAGTCACGAAAATAAAGGTGATGCCGAGCTGGCGTTGCAGTTTTTTCAGCTCGCTCTGCATCTGCTCACGCAGCTTGAGGTCGAGGGCGCCCAACGGCTCATCCAGCAGCAATACGCGTGGGCGATTGACCAGGGCGCGGGCCAGGGCTACGCGCTGACGCTGCCCACCGGAAAGCTGCACCGGCTTGCGCTCGCCATAACCGCCGAGGGCGACCATGGCCAAGGCTTCTTCGGCGCGATTGAGGCGTTCGGCCTTGCCGACGCCCTTGACCTTGAGGCCGTAGGCGACGTTGTCGCGCACATTCATATGGGGGAACAGCGCGTAGTCCTGGAACACAGTGTTTACATCGCGCTGATACGGCGGCAAGCCGGCGGCTTCCTCGCCGTGGATACGGATCGAGCCTGCGCTCGGTTGTTCGAACCCGGCGATCAGGCGCAGGCAGGTGGTCTTGCCTGAGCCGGAAGGGCCGAGCATGGAAAAGAACTCGCCGTCCTGGATGTCGATGGAAACCCGGTCAACGGCTTTCACTTCGCCGAACTGACGGGAAACGTGGGTGAATTGGACTGCAAGGGTCATGGTGCGGTGCTCCAAAAAGGCGCGGGTCGTCGCAGCGGCCCGGCCTGGACTTCTGAAAAAGCGGGGAATCTGTGAACGCGGTCAAAAATGTGGGAGCGGGCTTGCTCGCGAAAGCGGTGGATCAGTTACAGATGTGTTGGTTGACACACCGCATTCGCGAGCAAGCCCGCTCCCACATGTTGTCCTGCGTTGTCAGGAAGGCTTAGCGGCCGCCCATGATCGCAATGTAATCCTGGGTCCAGCGGCTGTACGGCACGAACTTGCCGCCTTCAGCCTGCGGGGTTTTCCAGAAGGCGATCTTTTCGAACTGGTCAAAGCCATTGGTCTTGCAGCCTTCGGCGCCAAGCAGTTCGCTTTCCTTGCAAGCCGCCGGCACCGCCGGCAGCGAGCCGAACCAGGCGGCTACATCGCCCTGGACTTTGGGTTGCAGCGACCAATCCATCCACTTGTAGGCGCAATTCGGGTGCTTGGCCTCGGTGTGCAGCATGGTGGTGTCCGCCCAGCCGGTGGCGCCTTCCTTGGGAATGGTCGAGGCAATCGGCTGTTTCTCGTTCTGCAAACCGTTGACCTGGTACGGCCAGGCGCTGGAGGCGACCACGCCTTCGTTCTTGAAGTCACTCATTTGCACGGTGGTGTCGTGCCAGTAGCGGTGGATCAGCGGTTGCTGGGCGCGCAACAGTTCGAGCACGGCCTTGTACTGGGTTTCGGTCAGTTCATACGGGCTTTGAATGCCCAGCTCCGGCTTGGTCGACTTGAGGTACAGCGCCGCGTCGGCGATATAGATCGGGCCGTCATACGCCTGCACGCGGCCTTTGTTCGGCTTGCCGTCCGGCAGGTTCTGGGCGTTGAACAGCACGTCCCAGCTGGTGGGCGCGGTCTTGAACACGTTGGTGTTGTACATCAACACGTTCGGGCCCCACTGGTACGGGGTGCCGTAGGTTTGCTGACCGACCACGTACCACGGCGCATCCTTCAGGCGCGGGTCGATATTTTTCCAATTGGGGATCAGCGCGGTGTTGATCGGCTGCACGCGCTTGCCGACGATCAGACGCAGCGAGGCATCGCCCGACGCGGTGACCAGGTCATACCCACCCTTGGCCATCAGGCTGACCATTTCGTCAGAGGTGGCGGCGGTTTTCACATTCACCTTGCAGCCGGTTTCCTTCTCGAAACCTGTGACCCAGTCGTAGGCCTTGTCGCTTTCGCCACGTTCGATGTAGCCGGGCCAGGCGACGATATCCAGTTGGCCTTCACCCGCGCCAACAGCCTTGAGCGGTTCGGCGGCCTGTAGGCTGGCACTGGCCAGCAGCGCGGTGGTCAGGGCACTGAGCAGTGCGGTCTTGTGCGCAGACATGGGGGTTCCCTCTTCTTTAATTATGGTCGGGGCAGTGTGTGTAGCCGGTAACGCAAGAGCTTAGTTGTTGTTTTAAAGATGCTGGCCGTGGCGCGCCATGATGTGGCGCACCACGCTGTAGTCCTGGAGTGAATCGCTGGACAGATCCTTCCCATACCCCGAGCGCTTCAAGCCGCCGTGGGGCATTTCGCTGACCAGCATGAAATGGCTGTTGATCCAGGTGCAGCCGTATTGCAGGCGCGCCGCCACTTGCATGGCCTTGTCCAGGTTCTGGGTCCACACCGAGGACGCCAGGCCGTATTCCGAGTCGTTGGCCCAGTCCACCGCCTGTTCCAGTTCGTCGAAGCGGGTCACCGTAACCACCGGTCCGAACACTTCGCGCTGCACGATTTCATCGTTCTGTTTACAGCCGGCCAGCAGGGTGGGCTGGTAATAGAAGCCCGCGCCGGAATGCACGGCGGCGCCGGTGATGCGTTCGATATGCGGCTGGCCGAGGGCGCGTTCGACAAAACTGGCGACGCGGTCGCGCTGGCGCGTGCTGATCAACGGGCCCAGTTCATTGTCCGCATCGCGTTTACCGGCAAAGCGCAGGCTGCTGACCGCTGCGCCAAGTTCGGCAACCAATTTGTCGTGAATGCCGGCCTGGGCGTAGATGCGGCACGCGGCAGTGCAGTCCTGGCCGGCATTGTAGTAACCATAGGCGCGCACGCCCTCGACCACGGCTTGCAGGTCAGCATCGTTGCACACGATCACCGGCGCTTTGCCGCCCAGCTCCAGGTGCGTGCGTTTAAGGGTTTTGGATGCCGCTTGCAGGATTTTCTGCCCGGTAACGATATCGCCGGTCAGCGACACCATACGCACCTTGGGGTGGCTGACCAGATGACTGCCGACGCCTTCGCCGCCGCCACACAGAATGTTGATCACACCACGTGGCAAGAGCGCTTTAAGCACAGGGGCCAGCGCCAGGATCGACAGCGGCGTGTGCTCCGATGGTTTGAACACCAGCGTATTACCGGCGGCCAGGGCTGGAGCGATTTTCCACGCGGCCATCATCAGCGGGTAGTTCCACGGTGCAATCGAGGCCACGACGCCGATGGGGTCACGGCGCACCATGCTGGTGTAGCCCGGCAGGTATTCGCCGCTCAGTTGCCCGGTCTGGCAGCGCACGGCGCCGGCGAAGAAGCGGAACACATCGACAGTGGCGCTCAAGTCATCCTGGCGCGCCAGGTGCAAGGGCTTGCCGCAGTTCAGGGATTCCAGGCGGGCCAGGTAGTCGGCTTGTTTTTCGATGGCATCGGCGATGCCCAGCAAGACGTTCGAACGTTGCTGCGGTGTGGTGCGTGACCAGCCGGTAAAGGCGCGGTGGGCGGCGAGGATCGCAGCCTCCACTTGCTCGGTGCTGGCTTCGGCGATCTGGGTGAGGACTTCGCCGGTGGCCGGGTTGAGGATCGGCTCGACAAAACCCTGGCCTTGGACCAGTTCGCCGTCGATCAGCAACGCAGTAAGCAGCGGGGTGGGCGCGCCGGACATTTTTCGCGATCTCTTTTCTTGTATGGCCATGGGCGTTCTCTTACGAGGCACCTGACCTTTCTCTTATGGATGAGCCGAGAGTAGAGGTCAGGCGCGAGGTCAACAAATACTAAATACTGAATGCAGCATTCGATTAAATAGATGGCTTGCGTGGGTGCGGCTGTTCACGCGCAACCGTCAGGAACGGGTCGACCAGTGCCGGCCGCGCCGTGCCACGACGCCAGGCCAGGCCTACATCGAGGGTTTGGCTGAGGTCGGCAATCGGCCGCGCTTCGATAATGTCGCCTTCAAGGGACCAGGGGCGGTAGGTCATGTCCGGCTGGATCGACACGCCCAGGCCGGCCGCTACCAGGCTTCGCACGGCTTCGGTGGAGGCGGTGCGCAGGGTCACGCGCGGCTGCAGGCCCGCACCGGTCCACATGCGCTGGGCGTTGTGGCCCATTTCGTCGACGTTCAACTGAATCAACGGCTCGCGCGCCACATCGGCCAGGTTGATGCTGTCGTGTTCCAGCAACGGATGTTGCGCCGGCAGCCATAGCCGGTGAGGCGAATGGGTGAGTACTTCGGTTTGCAGGGCGTGACGGTCTTCGAGGTTGGACAGGATCAGCACGCCCACGTCGATCTCGCCGCTGACCAGCAAATGCTCGATATACGGGCGCTCATCCTCCATCACGCGGATTTCCACATTGGGGTAGGCGCGCTGGAAGCGTGTCAGCAAATCTGCGAGGTAATAGCCGGCCACCAGGCTGGTCACGCCGATGATCAACTGCCCGGCGACTTGGTCGGTGCTTTGTTGCAGGCTGCGCTTGGCGTTGTCGACGGTGGCGAGGATCAGGTGCGCCTGGCGCAGGAATTGATGGCCTTGATGCGTGAGTGTCATGCCCTTGGCGTGACGGTTGAACAGGTTCACGCCGATTTCCTGTTCCAGTTGCTGGATCGCCAGGGTCAGTGTGGACTGGGAAATGAACGCAGTTTGCGCGGCGGCGGAGATCGAGCCGGTCTCGGCCACGGCAATGAAGTGCCGGATTTGACGCAAGGTCATCATGCTGGAATTACCAGTGGGGTGTTTTTATAGATTTGCTCAAGTGTATATCGATTTAAGCGAAGGGTAGCCGCGTTACATCTGGAAGCACTCTAGGCAAAGGCTTTTTGGCACTTAGTTTTACGCTGGAGGCCTATTGGTCCTACGAACCCAAGTGTCTGGAGGCTTTGAATGAATACCCGTGGATTGCTCGATCAGTTGCTCAAGTCTGGCCAGGACATGTTGCAAAACAAGGCCGGCGGCCAGCGGAAACAGGACGATAAAGGCGCTCTTGGCGGCTTGCTCGGCGGTGGCGGCCTGGGCAGCCTGCTCGGTGGTGCGGGTGGCGGCGCGCTGGCAGCCGGCGCGATGGGCCTGTTGCTGGGCAATAAGAAGGCGCGCAATTTCGGCGGCAAGGCCCTGACTTACGGTGGGTTGGCGGCGTTGGGGGTGATTGCCTACAAAGCTTACGGTAACTGGCAAGCGCAACAGGTCAATGCCCCCCAGGGTGAGCCGCAAACCATCGACCGCCTGCCACCGGCTCAGGTTGAGCAACACAGCCAAGGCATTCTCAAGGCGCTGGTCGCGGCAGCCAAGGCTGACGGCCATGTGGACGAGCGCGAGCGCGCGCTGATCGAAGGCGAGTTCACCAAGCTGGATAACGACCGCGAGCTGCAAAGCTGGCTGCATGCCGAACTGAACAAACCCCTGGACCCTGCCGATGTGGCGCGGGCGGCCGGCACTCCGGAAATGGCCGCCGAAATGTACATCGCCAGTGTGATGCTGGTGGATGAGGAGAACTTCATGGAGAAGTCCTACCTCGATGAACTGGCCCGTCAGTTGAAACTGGAGCCTGGCTTGAAGTTGGAGCTGGAAAAACAGGTGCGCCAGGCCACACTTTAAACGCGCTTGTTAATACAAGCACCCCGGCTGCCTTGGCGGTCCGGGGTGTTTTTGCATTCCGTGCGCGCTGCGTCAAAACCCATTGATAAATGAGGGCACCCGCTCAGCTATACTCCCTCCATTTGAATGGCCCTTCGAGGAATTACTGTGAAGAACTGGACCTTGCGCCAACGGATCTTGGCAAGCTTTGCGGTCATTATCGCCATCATGCTGTTAATGGTTGTGGTCTCCTACTCACGGTTGCTGAAGATCGAAACCAGCCAGGAATTGGTGCGTGACGACGCGGTACCGGGCGTTTACCTCAGCTCGATGATCCGCAGCGCGTGGGTCGACAGCTACCTTGAAACCGTCGATATCATTGGTCTGCGCGACGAAAAAACGCTCAGCAACACCGACAGGTCGAGCTACAAGTCGTTCGAAGCGCGTATCGAACAGCAGATGGCCAACTATGAAAAAACCATTCATAGCCAGGCTGACCGCATGGAATTCGATAACTTCAAGGCGGCGCACACGACGTACAACAAAGTCCTCGCCCAGGTGCTGGAGCGCGTCGAAGCCAACGACCTGCCGGGCGCGAGCGTATTGGTCGAGGAGCAATTGACGCCGATCTGGACTGAAGGGCGCATGAAGCTCAACGACATCATCACTGAAAACAAGAACGTGTCTGACCGCGCCACGGCGGCGATCGACGAGGCAGTCCTGTCTGCCAAGATCAGCATGGCCGTGTCGCTGCTTATCGCCATCCTTGCCGCTGGCCTGTGTGGCCTGCTGCTGATGCGCGCGATCATGGCGCCGATGCAGCGCATCGTCGACATCCTTGAAACCATGCGCACTGGTGACCTGAGCAAACGCCTGAACCTGGAGCGCAAGGACGAATTCGGTGCGGTAGAGACCGGCTTCAACGACATGATGACCGAGCTCACCGCCCTCGTGTCCCAGGCCCAGCGCTCGTCGGTGCAGGTGACCACCTCGGTCACCGAGATTGCCGCCACGTCCAAGCAACAACAGGCCACCGCCACTGAAACCGCTGCGACTACCACTGAGATCGGCGCCACGTCCCGCGAAATCGCTGCCACGTCCAAGGACCTGGTGCGCACCATGACCGAAGTGTCCACCGCTGCCGACCAGGCGTCGGTCGCCGCCGGCTCTGGCCAGCAAGGCCTGGCGCGCATGGAAGAAACCATGCACTCGGTCATGGGCGCCGCCGACTTGGTGAACGCCAAGCTGGCGATCCTCAATGAGAAGGCCGGCAACATCAATCAGGTGGTGGTGACCATCGTCAAGGTTGCCGACCAGACCAACCTGCTGTCGCTCAACGCGGCCATCGAGGCCGAGAAGGCCGGTGAATACGGTCGCGGCTTTGCCGTGGTTGCCACCGAAGTTCGCCGCCTTGCCGACCAGACCGCCGTGGCCACCTACGACATCGAGCAGATGGTGCGCGAGATCCAGTCGGCGGTGTCCGCAGGGGTGATGGGCATGGACAAGTTCTCCGAAGAAGTACGTCGCGGCATGTTTGAAGTGCAGCAAGTGGGCGAGCAGCTGTCGCAGATCATCCATCAGGTACAGGCGCTGGCGCCGCGGGTGTTGATGGTCAACGAAGGCATGCAGGCCCAGGCTACCGGCGCCGAGCAGATCAACCACGCGCTGGTGCAACTGGGCGATGCCAGCAGCCAGACTGTCGACTCGCTGCGCCAGGCCAGCTTTGCCATTGATGAGCTGAGCCAGGTTGCGGTCGGTCTGCGCAGCGGCGTGTCGCGTTTCAAAGTCTGATGAGCGATCTCGCGGCTAAACGCGGTGCCGTCCCGGCAGCGAAAAAGGCCTTGTTCCTGGTGTTCCACATCGGCGACGAGCGTTTTGCCCTCAGGGCCACGGAAGTCGCCGAGGTACTGCCGCGCCTGCCGCTCAAGCCGATTGCCCATGCACCGCAGTGGGTGTCGGGCATTTTTGCCCATCGTGGCGCGCTGGTGCCGGTCATCGACCTCAGCGCCCTGGCCTTCGGCACGCCGGCCCAGGCGCGCACCAGCACGCGCCTGGTGCTGGTCAATTACCAGCCGCAGCCTTGGGTTCAAGCGCATTGGCTGGGGCTGATCCTGGAACAAGCCACCGACACCCTGCGTTGCGACCTTGGCGAGTTCAAGCCTTATGGCCTGGATAACCGCGAGGCGCCGTACCTGGGGCTGGTGCGTGAAGATGCCTTGGGCTTGATGCAGTGGATTGGGGTTAACGAATTGCTCACCGACGAAGTGCGCGCCTTGCTGTTTTCTGCAGAGCCGAGCCCATGAGCCACGACCCGCGTTTTTTTGCCTTCCTGAAAGAGCGCATCGGCCTGGACGTCGCGTCTGTGGGCGAAGCCATCATCGAGCGTGCGGTGCGCCAACGCAGCCAGGCCGTCAATGCCCAAGCGGCCGGCGAATACTGGCAGCACCTGCAAAGCTCCGAGGATGAACAGCAAGCGCTGATCGAGGCGGTAATCGTCCCCGAGACCTGGTTTTTCCGTTACCCCGAATCCTTTGCAACCCTGGCCCGCCTGGCCAAGGCCCGCCTGCTCGACATCAAGCAGATGCGCGCACTGCGCATCCTCAGCCTGCCGTGCTCCACCGGCGAAGAACCTTATTCGATTGCCATGGCGCTGCTGGATGCCGGTTTGGCGCCGCACCAGTTCAAGGTGCTGGGCCTGGATGTCAGCCCACTGTCGGTTGAGCGCGCGCGACGCGGGGTGTATGGCAAGAACTCGTTTCGCGGCGGCGATCTGGCGTTTCGCGACCGACATTTCACCGAATTCGGCGACGGCTACCACATCGCCGACCGTGTGCGCGAACAGGTGCGCCTGCAAGTCGGCAACCTGCTTGACCCGGCGCTGCTGGCCAATGAGGCGAGCTACGACTTTGTGTTCTGTCGCAACCTGCTGATCTATTTCGACCAGCCGACCCAGAAGCAAGTGTTTGCTGTACTCAAGGGCCTGACCCATGAGGACGGCGTGCTGTTTATCGGCCCGGCCGAGGGCAGCCTGCTGGGGCGCCATGGCATGCGTTCGATTGGTGTGCCGCAGTCCTTTGCGTTCAGTCGGCAGGCTGAGCCGGTCAAGCCGGAGCCAGCGTTTGTGCCTATCGCCGCGCCCATCCCGCAGCGCAGTGCGGCACCGATTCCTACCAAGCCGCGGCCGTTCAGCACGGTCAGCGCCCAAGTGATGCCAATCAAGGTGGCGCATTCCGACGCGGCTGATCTGCTCAGTCGGATCGCCACGCTGGCCAATGAAGGCAAAAGCCTTGATGCTCGCGCCGCTTGCGAGCAATACCTGAACAACCACCCGCCGGCCGCCCAAGTGTTCTACTGGCTGGGGCTGCTCAGCGACGTGGCCGGCAGCGCCCTGGAGGCCCAGGGCTATTATCGAAAAGCCTTGTACCTGGAACCCCAGCACCCGCAGGCCTTGATGCACCTGGCCGCGTTGCTTGAGTCTCAGGGTGACAGTGCGGGGGCGCGCCGCTTGCAAGCGCGGGCCGCGCGGAGCGAGCGAGCTGACAGTGAGTCCAAGCGATGAATAACACCGAGGCGCTCGACACCGCAGGCCTGGACCTGACCCTGGCTGACACCCAGGCCATCGATGACTGTTGGAACCGCATCGGCATCCATGGCGACAAGTCCTGCCCGTTGCTGGCGGACCATATCCATTGCCGCAACTGCTCGGTGTACTCGGCGGCGGCCACGCGCTTGCTGGATCGCTACGCATTGCAGCAGGACGCGCATCGCGCGTACAACGCGGTCGAATTGGGCGAGGAGGTGGTCACACGTTCCCTGCTGATGTTCCGCCTCGGCGAAGAATGGCTGGGCATTGCCACCCGTTGTCTGGTGGAAGTGGCGCCGTTGCAACCGATTCACTCCCTGCCACACCAGCGCTCCCGCGCCTTGCTTGGCGTGGCCAACGTGCGCGGCGCGCTGGTGGCGTGCCTGTCGCTGGTCGAGTTGCTGGGCCTGGACGCCACCACCCAGGGCGCCAGCGGTGGGCGCATCATGCCGCGCATGTTGATCATCGCCGCCCAGGATGGCCCGGTGGTGGTGCCGGTGGATGAAGTCGACGGTATCCATGCTATCGATGAGCGCACCCTGAAGGCCGCATCGGCCTCCGGCACCCAGGCCAGCGGCCGCTTCACCCAGGGCGTGTTGCAGTGGAAAGGCCGCAGCCTGCGTTGGCTGGACGAGGCGCAATTGTTGTCCGCCGTGACCCGGAGCCTCACATGACCCCCGACCAGATGCGCGACGCCTCGCTGCTGGAACTGTTCAGCCTGGAAGCCGATGCGCAGACCCAGGTACTCAGCGCGGGCCTGCTGGCCCTGGAACGCAACCCGACCCAGGCCGACCAGCTTGAAGCGTGCATGCGTGCGGCGCACTCGCTCAAGGGCGCCGCGCGCATCGTTGGGGTGGACGCCGGGGTCAGCGTGTCCCACGTCATGGAGGATTGCCTGGTGAGCGCCCAGGAAAGCCGCCTGTACCTGCAACCCGAACATATTGATGCGTTGCTGCAAGGCACTGATCTGCTGATGCGCATCGCCACGCCGGGCAATGACGTGGGGTCGGCCGACATCGAAGCTTATGTGGCGTTGATGGAGCGCCTGCTGGACCCGTCCCAGGCGCCGGTCAAGGCTACGCCGCCGCCAGCGCCGGCACCGGTTGTTGAAGAACTGCCGCCGGAACCCGAGCCCGCGCCGCCAGTTGCCGCCGAGCCGCCGCGTCAGAACAAACGCATGACCGAAGGCGGCGAGCGCGTACTGCGGGTGACCGCCGAGCGCTTGAACAGCCTGCTCGACCTGTCGAGCAAATCCCTGGTGGAAACCCAGCGGCTCAAGCCCTACTTGGCCAGCCTGCAGCGCCTAAAACGCATTCAGAGTCAAAGTGTCCGCGCCCTCGATACGCTGGACGGCCAGCTCAAAACCGTGGGTTTGAACCTCGAAGCCCAGGAAGCCCTGGCCGACACCCGCCGCTTGTTGAGCGAAGCCCAGGCCTTGCTGGCGGAAAAACATGCTGAACTGGACGAATTCGGCTGGCAGGCCGGGCAGCGCGCCCAAGTGCTGTATGACACCGCCCTGGCCTGCCGCATGCGACCGTTTGCCGATGTCCTCGCTGGGCAGGTGCGCATGGTGCGCGACCTTGGCCGCAGCCTGGGCAAGCAGGTGCGCCTGGAAATCGAGGGTGAAAAGACCCAGGTCGACCGCGACGTGCTGGAAAAGCTCGAAGCTCCACTCACCCATTTATTGCGCAATGCCGTCGACCACGGCATCGAAATGCCTGAGCAACGCCTGCTCGCAGGCAAGCCGGCTGAAGGCCTGATCCGCCTGCGCGCCTCTCATCAAGCCGGTTTGCTGGTACTGGAATTGAGCGATGACGGCAATGGCGTCGACTTGGAGCGCTTGCGCGGCACCATCGTCGACCGCCATCTGTCGCCGGTTGAAACCGCCCTGCGCCTGAGCGAAGAAGAGTTGCTGACGTTCCTGTTCCTGCCGGGGTTCAGCCTGCGCGACAAGGTCACCGAAGTGTCCGGGCGTGGAGTCGGGCTGGATGCGGTGCAGCATATGGTCCGCCAACTGCGTGGTGCCGTGGTGCTGGAGCAGACGGCGGGGCAGGGCAGTCGTTTCCACCTGGAAGTGCCGTTGACCTTGTCGGTGGTACGCAGCCTGGTGGTGGAAGTCGGTGAAGAAGCCTACGCGTTCCCGCTGGCCCATATCGAGCGCATGTGCGACCTGGCGCCCGACGATATTGTGCAACTCGAAGGCCGCCAGCATTTCTGGCACGAAGGCCGGCATGTCGGCCTGGTCGCCGCCAGCCAGTTGTTGCAGCGCCCGGCGGGGCAGAGTCAGTCAGACACGTTGAAAGTGGTGGTGATCCGCGAGCGCGATGCCGTGTACGGGATTGCTGTGGAGCGTTTTATCGGCGAGCGCACGCTGGTGGTGTTACCGCTGGATGATCGCCTGGGCAAGGTCCAGGACATCTCCGCCGGCGCCTTGCTGGACGACGGCTCGGTGGTGTTGATCGTCGACGTTGAAGACATGCTGCGTTCGGTGGACAAGTTGCTCAACACCGGACGTTTGGAACGTATTGCCCGGCGTAGCCAACAAACCACCGAGGCGCCGCGTAAACGGGTGCTGGTGGTGGATGACTCGCTGACCGTGCGTGAGCTGCAACGCAAATTGTTACTTAATCGTGGTTATGAAGTGGCCGTCGCGGTTGATGGCATGGACGGCTGGAACGCCCTGCGTTCCGAAGACTTTGACCTGCTGATCACAGACATTGATATGCCTCGAATGGACGGTATTGAATTGGTCACACTCTTGCGCCGTGACAGTCGCCTGCAATCGTTGCCGGTGATGGTGGTGTCCTACAAGGATCGCGAAGAAGACCGACGTCGTGGACTGGACGCCGGCGCCGACTATTATTTAGCCAAAGCCAGTTTCCATGATGACGCGTTGCTCGACGCGGTGGTGGAACTGATCGGAGGCGCGCGCGCATGAGGATCGCAATCGTCAATGACATGCCCCTCGCGGTTGAGGCCCTTCGCCGTGCCTTGAGTTTCGAACCTGCTCACCAGGTTGTGTGGGTGGCAGCCAATGGCCTGGAAGCGGTGCAGCGCTGCGCTGAGCTGACCCCGGACCTGATCCTGATGGACTTGATCATGCCCGTAATGGACGGTGTGGAAGCCACTCGGCAGATCATGGCCGAGACCCCCTGTGCCATTGTTATCGTCACCGTCGACCGCCAGGCCAATGTCAGCCGCGTGTTCGAAGCCATGGGCCATGGCGCCCTGGATGTGGTGGACACGCCGCCGCTGGGCGTGGGCAACCCCAAGGATGCGGCGGCGCCGCTGCTGCGCAAGATCCTCAATATCGGCTGGTTGATCGGCCAGCGTGGCAGCCGCCTGCGTGCCGACGCCGCACCACCGCGCGCCACCGGCAAGCGCCAGAGCCTGGTGGCTATCGGGTCCTCGGCAGGTGGCCCGGCGGCCCTGGAAATCCTGCTCAAGGGTTTGCCTCAAGACTTTCCGGCCGCCATTGTATTGGTGCAGCATGTGGACCAGGTGTTTGCCGCCGGCATGGCCGAGTGGCTGAGCAGCGCCTCTGGCCTGCCGGTGCGCCTGGCCCGCGAGGGTGAGGCACCGCAAAGCGGTGTAGTGCTGCTGGCCGGCACCAACCACCATATTCGTCTGTTGAAGAATGGCACGCTAGCCTATACCGCAGAGCCAGTGAACGAGATTTACCGGCCTTCGATCGACGTGTTTTTCGAAAGCGTGGCCAGCCATTGGAATGGTGACGCCGTTGGCGTCTTGCTGACAGGTATGGGCCGCGACGGGGCCCAGGGCCTCAAGTTGCTGCGTGAACAAGGTTATTTAACCATCGCCCAGGATCAGCAGAGCTCGGCGGTGTATGGCATGCCCAAAGCGGCGGCGGCGATTGATGCTGCTGTTGAAATTCGCCCACTGGACAGAATTGCGCCCCGATTACTGGAGGTCTTCGCAAAATGATCAAGACCCTCCAGGGTGCTGGCCAGCAGGAAAGTAATTCAGGTGATTGCACATGAATGATTTACAGATCGACGACATCAAGACCGATGAAAATGCTGCCATGGTGTTGCTGGTCGACGACCAGGCCATGATCGGAGAAGCCGTGCGACGTGGCCTGGCCCATGAAGAAAACATCGACTTCCACTTCTGCGCCGACCCGCACCAGGCGATTGCCCAGGCGATCCGCATCAAACCGACCGTGATCCTGCAAGACTTGGTGATGCCTGGCCTCGACGGCCTGACGCTGGTGCGCGAATACCGCAACCACCCGGCCACGCAAAATATTCCGATCATCGTGCTTTCCACCAAGGAAGACCCGCTGATCAAGAGCGCGGCATTTTCGGCCGGCGCCAACGACTACCTGGTCAAGCTGCCGGACAATATCGAACTGGTGGCGCGCATCCGCTATCACTCGCGCTCCTACATGACCTTGTTGCAACGGGACGCGGCTTATCGAGCGCTGCGAGTCAGCCAGCAGCAACTGCTAGACACCAATTTGGTGCTGCAACGCTTGATGAACTCCGACGGCCTCACCGGGCTGTCCAACCGCCGCCACTTCGACGAATACCTGGAACTGGAATGGCGTCGTGCCATGCGCGACCAGACCCAGCTGTCGCTGCTGATGATCGACGTGGATTTTTTCAAAACCTACAACGACAGCTTCGGCCACGTCGAAGGCGACGAAGCCCTGCGCAAAGTCGCCACCACCATCCGCGAAGCCAGCAGTCGCCCCTCGGACCTGCCAGCGCGCTACGGCGGTGAAGAGTTCGCCTTGGTACTGCCGAATACGTCGCCGGGCGGCGCACGCCTGGTGGCTGAAAAGCTACGCATGGCCGTTGCCGCGCTGAAAATCCCGCACATAGCGCCGGCTGAGGGGGCGAGCCTGACCATCAGTATCGGCCTGTCGACCATGACACCGGTGCAGGGCACGGATTGCCGACAGTTGATCATGGCGGCGGACAAGGGGTTGTATACGGCCAAGCACAATGGGCGCAATCAGGTGTGTATCGAATAACTCGAAGCACCGTAAAACCCCTGTGGGAGCTGGCTTGCCTGCGATAGCGGTGTATCAGATACAGATGTGGTAACTGACGGACCGCAATCGCAGGCAAGCCAGCTCCCACATTTGATCTCCATTGTTCTGTCGATAGCCTACAAACCCCGCCTTTTCGGCCAAGCGGACTGCCGTTTCCGGACGTTTGCCGTTATACTCGCCGGCTTTCAAAAGTTCGCCAACGAGTGCTGCCCGCCATGGAAATCAACCCGATCCTTAACACCATCAAGGACCTGTCCGAGCGCTCCGAAACTATTCGGGGGTATCTTTGACTACGATCAAAAGCATGAGCGTCTGACCGAAGTCAATCGCGAGCTTGAAGATCCTGCTGTCTGGAACAAACCTGAATACGCCCAGGAACTGGGCCGCGAGCGCGCTGCGCTGGCGCAGATCGTCGATACCCTCGACGAGTTGAACACCGGTCTGGCCGATTGCCGTGACCTGCTGGACATGGCCGTCGAAGAAAACGACGAAGGCGCAGTGGGCGATGTCGTCGCCGAGCTGGCCCGTCTCGAGGACAACCTCGCCAAGCTTGAATTCCGTCGCATGTTCAGCCACGAAATGGACCCGAACAACGCCTACCTGGACATCCAGGCCGGTTCCGGCGGCACCGAGGCCCAGGACTGGGCCAACATCCTGCTGCGCATGTACCTGCGCTGGGCTGACAAGCGCGGTTTCGAAGCGACCATCATGGAGCTGTCCGCCGGTGAAGTCGCCGGTATCAAGGGCGCGACCGTACACATCAAGGGCGAATACGCCTTTGGTTGGCTGCGGACCGAGATCGGCGTGCATCGCCTGGTGCGCAAGAGCCCGTTTGACTCCGGCAACCGTCGGCACACCTCGTTCTCTGCTGTGTTCGTCTCGCCAGAGATCGACGACAAGGTCGAAATCGAGATCAACCCGGCCGACCTCCGCATCGATACCTACCGCTCCTCCGGTGCCGGTGGCCAGCACGTAAACACCACCGACTCGGCCGTACGTATTACCCACGTACCGACCAACACCGTGGTGAGCTGCCAGAACGAACGCTCCCAGCACGCGAACAAGGACACCGCCATGAAAATGCTGCGGGCCAAGTTGTACGAGCAGGAAATGCAGAAGCGCAACGCCGCTTCCCAGGCGCTGGAAGACACCAAGTCGGATATCGGCTGGGGTCACCAGATCCGTTCTTATGTGCTTGATGCGTCGCGGATCAAGGATTTGCGCACTAACATCGAACGCAGCGACTGCGACAAGGTGCTCGACGGCGATATCGACGAATACCTGGAAGCCAGCCTGAAGTCAGGCCTGTAACCCCGTTTTAGGAGCCGGCATGCCGGCGATCCCCGGCCGCAGGCCGGGGGCAACGAACCTGATGGAATATTTAAAGACATGAGCGACCAACAACTCGACCCGCAAGCCCTGCAACAGGAAGAAAACTCCCTGATCGCCCTGCGCAAGGAAAAGCTGGCTGCCGAGCGCGCCAAGGGCAATGCCTTCCCGAACGACTTCCGCCGCGAAAACTACTGCGATGCCTTGCAGAAGCAATACGCGGACAAGACCAAGGAAGAGCTGGCAGAAGCGGCGATCCCGGTCAAGGTGGCAGGTCGCATCATGCTCAACCGTGGCTCGTTCATGGTGATCCAGGACATGACCGGGCGTATCCAGGTCTACGTCAACCGCAAGACCCTGCCTGAAGACACCCTGGCCTCGGTGAAAACCTGGGACATGGGCGACATCATCGCCGCCGAAGGCACCCTGGCCCGTTCCGGCAAGGGCGACCTGTACGTTGAAATGACCAGCGTACGCCTGCTGACCAAATCCCTGCGCCCGCTGCCGGACAAGCACCACGGCCTCACCGACACCGAGCAGCGCTACCGCCAGCGCTATGTTGACCTGATCGTCAACGAAGACGTGCGCCACACCTTCCGCGTGCGTTCGCAAGTCATCGCGCACATCCGCAGCTTCTTGATGCAGCGTGACTTCCTGGAAGTGGAAACCCCGATGCTGCAAACCATCCCCGGTGGTGCAGCAGCCAAGCCGTTTGAAACCCACCACAACGCACTGGACCTGGAAATGTTCCTGCGTATCGCGCCTGAGTTGTACCTCAAGCGCCTTGTGGTTGGCGGGTTTGAGAAAGTGTTCGAGATCAACCGCAACTTCCGTAACGAAGGCGTTTCGACGCGTCACAACCCAGAATTCACCATGTTGGAGTTCTACCAGGCCTACGCCGATTACGAAGACAACATGGACCTGACTGAAGAACTGTTCCGCGAACTGGCACAGTTGGTCCTGGGCAGCACTGACGTGCCGTACGGCGACAAGGTCTTCCACTTTGGCGAACCGTTCGTGCGCCTGTCGGTGTTCGATTCGATCCTCAAGTACAACCCCGAGTTGACCGCTGACGACCTGACCGACATCGACAAGGCCCGCGCCATTGCCAAGAAAGCCGGCGCCAAAGTGTTGGGCTTCGAAGGCCTGGGCAAATTGCAGGTGATGATTTTCGAAGAGTTGGTGGAGCACAAGCTCGAACAGCCGCACTTCATTACCCAGTACCCGTTCGAAGTGTCGCCGCTGGCCCGTCGCAACGATGACAACCCGAACGTCACCGACCGTTTCGAATTGTTCATCGGCGGCCGCGAAATCGCCAACGCCTACTCCGAGTTGAACGACGCGGAAGACCAGGCCGAGCGCTTCATGGCCCAGGTGGCTGACAAGGACGCCGGCGACGACGAAGCCATGCACTACGATGCCGACTTCGTGCGCGCCCTGGAATACGGCATGCCGCCAACCGCCGGTGAAGGGATCGGCATCGACCGCCTGGTGATGCTGTTGACTAACTCGCCGTCGATCCGCGATGTGATCTTGTTCCCGCACATGCGGCCACAAGCGTAACCGTAGCGAAATCCAGAGCCGCCTTTATAAGGCGGCTTTTTTATGCGGCGTTTATAAGCGTCAAGCAAACAGCGCCAGGTTTTGATCTATTCAAGGATGTGTGTCGTGAACCGCGTAATGGCTCAAGAAGGCGCCGCCGGCATTGCTGCTGCCGTGGCTGAAAGCGTCCAGTACCAGGGCCGTAAGGCCAGTCGACGGGGCAGTGAGCAACGCAGGCAAGACATTCTCGATGCGGCGATGCGCATCGTGGTGCGTGATGGCGTACGGGCCGTGCGCCATCGGGCAGTCGCGGCAGAGGCGGGGGTGCCGTTGTCGGCCACCACCTACTATTTCAAGGATATCGATGACTTGCTCACCGATACCTTCGCCCAATACGTCGAACGCAGTGCCGCGTTCATGGGCAAGCTGTGGGTGCGTAACGAGGGTCTGCTGCGTGAAATGGTCGCCTATGGCGACGGCAGCCCGCAGTCACGCTCGCAACTGGCCGATGATATTGCGCGTTTGACCGCTGACTACGTGTTGCGCCAACTGACCAACCGCCGTGAGCACCTGATGGCCGAGCAGGCCTTTCGACAGGAAGCGCTGCTGAACCCGCGGTTGGCTGAGCTGGTGCGTTCCCATCAGCAGATTCTGTTGCAGGGCACAGGGCAGTTTTTCCAGGTACTGGGCTCCCGCGAGCCGCAACAGGATGCCAAAGTGTTGACGGCGATAATCAGTCGGATGGAATATCAGGGCCTGCTGGGCGGCGCAGAGCCTCTGACCGGTGAAGAGATGCTTGAAATTCTCAAGCGTTATATGCATTTGGTGTTGGCCTCGGTCTGACACCGGGGGAGTCCAATGAAAACCTGGCGTGTGGCGGTAATCGCCTTGTCGTTCCTGTTGCTCAGCGGTTGCTTGGTGACGTTCAAGGACCCGCTGCCGGCTCATGAGGCGGCGCCGGATGAATTGCTGGGCCATTGGACCAGCAGGAATGCCTGGGGCGAACCGCTCAATCTGCAAATCAGCGGTGCTGGTGAGCATCGCTATAAGGCGGTGAGCTACCCTAAAGCCACACCGGCCCAGCGCGATGAATACCTGTTTACGGTTTCGCGTCATGGCAGCCGCTGGTACCTGTCGGCACCGTTGCCGGCCAAGTTCGGAGGGCATTACTTCCTGGCAGGATTCGAGTTCGACGATAAGCACGAATTGGTGGTCTATAACCTCGATCTGGAACAGATTCACCAGGCCATCGGGCAACAGGTGCTGCACGGCGACACCGTGGAAACCGTCGAAGGCGATGGGGTATTGGTCGACAGCCCCATGGACCAAGTGTTTGCCTACCTGGATGACCCGGCCAACGCCGATGTATTCGTGGAAGCCGTGCGCTACCAGCGCACGGGCAAATAACGTTTAAAGAGGAAGCACCGGGTGGACGATTACCAGCAGACGATACGCACCTTGTCTGATCGCATTGTGCTGGCGCAGACACCGATTCGCGTCCTCGACGCCGTGAAGTGGGACGACAACATTCGCCAGGGATTCCTCAAGGCCAAGGGCAAGGAAATGCCCGCGGTGGACCGCGACTACTACCGGAACCGACCGCTGTCGTTTGATTCCAGCGCGGTAAAGCTGGAGTTCCAGAACATCGAGCGCGACATTACCCGTCGCCTCGGCCAGTTCAGCCCCGTGGGGCAGATCATGCGCCGCATGTGCCGGGAATATCGCATGGTGGTGCGCATGCTCGAAGCGCGCGGTACCGAGGATTTCGGCCTGATATCCCAGGAACTGTACGGCGCCGCCTCCGATGCGTTCCACGCTGGCGACCCGACCCTGGCGGACCTGGGCCTGATGCTTTCTGACTATCTGAACAACATCGACGGCCGTGGCGATTTGAAGGATGAAGCCAAGACCCTCACCGCCAAGGACGCCGTGGCGCTGCTGCAAACACGCCTGAACAAGGTATTTGGCGAGGCCGAAGAGACTATCCGCGTGTTCGAGTCCGACGGTATTGTCGCCGACGCCGCGGCGGGCGCCGACTACATCAAGATCCGCGCCGACGCGATGTTCAATGACCGCGACGTGCGCGCCTTGGAAGTGCATGAAGGCCTGGTGCATGTTGGCACCACGCTAAACGGGCAGAACCAACCGATCTGCACATTCCTGTCCAAGGGCCCGCCGTCCTCCACCGTGACCCAGGAAGGCCTGGCGATCCTGATGGAAATCATCACCTTTGCCTCCTACCCGAGCCGCCTGCGCAAACTGACCAACCGCACCCGTGCCATCCACATGGTGGAGGAGGGCGCCGACTTCCTGCAGGTGTTTGAGTTCTTCCGCGAGCAAGGCTTTGAGATGGGCGAAAGCTATGGCAACGCCAGTCGCGTATTCCGTGGCTCGGTGCCGAACGGTCTGCCGTTTACCAAGGATCTGTCCTACCTCAAGGGCTTTATCATGGTCTACAACTACATTCAGCTCGCCGTGCGTAAAGGCAAGCTGGAGCAAGTGCCGCTGCTGTTCTGCGGCAAGACCACCCTGGAAGACATGCGCACCCTGCGTCAGCTGGTTGACGAAGGCCTGGTGGTGCCGCCCAAGTACTTGCCGGAGCAGTTCCGCGATATGAACGCGCTGGCGGCGTGGATGTGCTTCTCCAACTTCCTCAACCACTTGAGCCTGGATCGGATCGAGGCAGATTATTCGAATATCCTTTGAGGAAACCGGATCAAACAGGTGGGAGCAGGCGAACCAGCTCCCACATTTGATCTCATTTGTTTTTGAGAAATGAGTACAACCTTCCAGCGAGGCTTCAACGGATGAGAATCCTCGGCATTTTGTGCCTGCTACTCACTTTGAACGGCTGCAGCTCCCTGCTGTTCTACCCCGAGCCCGGCCTGCCGTTCACGCCGGAAAAAGCCCGCCTGCAATACCGCGACGTCACCTTGACCACCGCCGATGGCGTGAAGCTTCACGCCTGGTGGCTACCGGCCAAGCCCGGCGTGCCGCTCAAGGGCACGGTGCTGCACTTGCACGGCAACGGCGGCAACCTCGCCTGGCACCTGGGCGGCAGTTGGTGGTTGCCTGAGCAGGGTTACCAAGTACTGCTGCTGGACTATCGCGGTTATGGGCTGTCGGAAGGCAAGCCATCATTACCCGCGGTCTATCAGGATGTTGATGCGGCGTTCAGCTGGATCGACAAGGCGCCCGAAACCCAGGGCCAGCCGCTGATCGTTCTGGGCCAAAGCCTGGGTGGCGCGCTGGCGGTGCACTACCTGGCAGCCCATCCGGAACGTCAATCCCGGCTCAAGGCGCTGGTGCTGGACGGCGTGCCCGCCAGTTATCGTGACGTAGGACAATTCGCCCTCAGTACTTCCTGGTTAACATGGCCGTTTCAAGTGCCCCTGTCCTGGCTGGTACCGGACGCCGACAGTGCGATCCGCGCCATGCCTCAGCTGACGGGTGTGCCGAAACTGTTGTTCCACAGTCTGGATGACCCCATTGTGCCAGTGGCCAATGGCATCCGCCTGTACCAGGCCGCGCCGCCGCCAAGGGTGCTGCAGTTGACCCGGGGCGGCCATGTGCAAACCTTTGCCGACAAGACCTGGCAAACCGTGATGCTGCGCTATCTGGACGACCCGCAACACTTCAACGGCCTACGTCGCCTGGGCGAAATTCCGAACTATCCCACTCGAAAAGTTGATTCATCAGAGAGCCCGCAATGAGCGAAGAACGCAATATGATCCCGCTGATCCTCACCGGTATTGGCACTATCATCGGTACCGTCGGTTGCCTGTGGTTCTACGGTTACCTGCACTTTGCCAAACCCGAAGATGCATTGCTGCTCAGCGATTTCACCCTGCTCAAGACCGTGCCCGGCGAGGACTACAAGATCTCCCTGACCCCGGCCGCGCAAGTGGCGCAATGCGTGGATGGCGTGCTGGTGATGTTCGACACCGAGCAGAAAGGCCTCAGCGGTGTGCTGGTGAACAACAAGAAGCAGGCCGTGCGATGCATGGGGCAAGAAACCCCGCAATTGCAGGAGTGAACGCTGTTTTCAGCGCTGTGGGAAAGCTCCGTTTTGCGTACCGTTTAATGATTTAACGCCTGTCAGGCGTTCAGCCGGCCGGAACCAGCCTGGCGCGCTCACCACAGATTATGGGCTGATTGGCGATGCTGATCGGCCCATTTTTTTCATTAGTCTGGAGTGAGCATATATGGCGGGTATAAACGGAGTGTCGGGCGTAGGGAGCATGGGCGCTGGTGCCAATGTTGGGGGCGCCCAATCAAACCAAGGCCTCGATCAGCAGATCCGAGACGTTCAAAATAAAATCAAAGAAATGCAGGCACAAGGTGCTAAAGGCGGTCAAGGTAGCGAGGGCGGAGCTGGCCTCGACGAACTGATGAAACTGCTGGAGAAGCTGCTGGCACAGAAGGCTCAGGGTGCACAGGGCGCGCAAGGCGATCAAGGCGCACAAGAGGGTCAGGCTGGCAGTCAGGGCCAAATCCAAATGCCGGAGACACAGGGCTCAGGCAAGGTCGGCGGGTAATTCGCGCTCCCTCAAAAAACCGCCTCTATTGGGCGGTTTTTCATGTTGAGTTAGACCGACAATCCGCAACGGAGCAGGCGGTGTGACGCGTGGCACACGCAAGTCACGTAGCGGCATGGGACATTCGCAGAGGAAATGTCTGGAACCGTTTCGGCTCAAGCTCCCACATAAAAAGGTGCAACCTACTCAGATTGGGTCGAGGATGAAAATACATATTCCTGTATTGGAAAACATGTTGGCCATGGCAAGACAGCATGTGGCGCTGGAACAGGAAGCTGCTCGCAGGTACAAGCGCGATCAACGGATGGATGAACCGGCCAGCGCAAAGATTGAACTGCCAGCCGAGGATACGAATCGCACCATTCAGTTTGACGAGCCGAAAAAAAACCCACCGTGAGGTGGGTTTTTTTATGCGGCGCCAATCAATCAGTTAGCAACGGAAGACCGTGGCTTGACCGGTTGGTTGTCGTTGGAGATGGTCACTTCAACGCGGCGGTTCATTGCACGGCCCGACACGCTGGTGTTGTCGGCAACCGGGTATTCCTTGCCATAGCCTTGGGTCACGATGCGCGAGATGTCCACGCCTTGCTGAGCCAGTGCGCGTTGCACGGAGGCTGCACGGCGCTCCGACAGGCTCTGGTTGTACGAGTCGGAACCGGTGCTGTCGGTGTAGCCTTCGACGATCACCTTACGGTCCGGGTTGTCGCGCAGGAACTGAGCCAGCTTGGTGATGTTAACCAGGCCGCTGGATTTCAGATCAGATTTGTTGGTGGCGAACAGCACGTCACCGAAGGTCACCAGGGTGCCGCGATCGGTCTGCTTGGCGTTCAAGCTGTCTTGCAGCTGCTTGATCTGCGCATCACGAGCATCCAGCAAAGCGCGAGCGCGTTCGTCGCCGGCGTTTTTCAGCTTGGCTTCGGATTCGCGCAGCACGATGGTGTCTTTGGCCACTTCAACACGCTGGTTGGTCAGGTAGGCCAGTTGGTCGACTTTCTTCTGGTCTTCGTTGTCGCGGTAAGCCTTGTCAGCCTTGTCCAGCCATTCGCTGGCTTCCTTGGTTTCCAGCGCCGCGAGCTTGGTCGCTTGCGGGTTGGTTTGCAGGGACGAGAAGTTGGTCCGTGCATTTTCCAGGTTCGCGTTCGGCGGAGTGGAGCAAGCCGCCAGTGCAACGCTCATCGCCAGCAGGGCAGGGATCATCAATTGTTTACGCATAGTCGTGTCGTCCTTTCAATTCTTTATCGGGTGCGATTCGGTCACAGGAAGCGTCTTACTTCTGCTGGATAGCAGCCGGGCGCATGCCTTCCTTACGCAACTCATCAACAGCCTTCTGGGAATCCTTCACAGCCTGTTCAGCCTTGGCAGCCTGGGATTTGCGCTCTGCAACGCGAGCGTCCCACTCGGCTTGTTCGGCCAGGCGACGGGCTTCGTCGTAATTTTTGTCGTGCATGGCAATCTCAGCTTGCTTGAGCTTGTCCTGGGCCGACTTCATTTCTACAGCCGCGTACTCGGTGCCGCCGGCGCTGACAGCGCTGTTCACCGCAGACTGGGTGACTGCATATTGCTCGGTCGGAGGGTTGCCGGCGCAGCCAGCCAAAACGAAGCTGGTGCCGATTGCCAACGCGGCCAACTTGAGCCCGCGCAGAGGGTTAAACGAGGATTTGGCAGTGCTGGTCTTCATCGTCTTCAACTCCATTAGATAACTCCTAATAACATCAAAATCCATCTCAGGTGGTCAGCGGCGGCGGACTAGCTTTAAAGCTGCGGACGCCTATTCAAACGGCTGTTCCAAGTGATGGCTTACTCGGTGTGACCCGAGGCTTTTTTGAATAGTTCAGCAAAGATGGCGAATTGCCTAAAAAATTTTTTTGACTGATTGGTCAGGGCAAAAAGTTGGAACTTTCTGCTGCACGAACGGTATGCCGGGCTCGATAAAAGCCC
The DNA here is from genome assembly GCF_900005865.1 of Pseudomonas sp. 58 R 12. Taxonomy (NCBI): domain Bacteria; kingdom Pseudomonadati; phylum Pseudomonadota; class Gammaproteobacteria; order Pseudomonadales; family Pseudomonadaceae; genus Pseudomonas; species Pseudomonas sp. 58 R 12. The sequence goes on along the minus strand of NZ_CVTP01000021.1, from coordinate 172,899 downwards.
GGAATACTTGGGTGAAAAGGAAGTTTTGAAGAGGGGGTCAGCGTTGCGGGTCTTCGTCGCTGGCAGACTGGTCGTGCAGAAACCGCCGCGAAAGTGACAGGAAGCGAGGGGTTGGACCGACATCTTCGTAAAGGGGGTCGCCCTCTTCGTCGGTGGCAATCACATGCTCGCCCTTGACGTACGGAAAGCTCTCTTCAAGCTCTTCCAGGGCCGCGCCGATCAACTCGCCCAGTAATTCTTCGGTCTGACGCTTGGGGTACATTTCGGCGATGGCCGCCAGCCTCGCGGCCGCCTCTACATCCAGATGAATCGCGTACTCGGTTTTGGTCAGGCGACCCTTGGCGTTCTCTTCCCAATGCTGGGCCAATTCTCGGATTTTCATGGCAACCTCAATAAAGCCTGCGTTGGCAGGCGGTGATGAGCAACCAGTCGCCTGCGTAGGTAAACGCGACGACTCAACCTTGAGACTAGCTGCAACTCACAAGGTTTAAAGTCTTGTCATAAATGGACGCTGGCGGCACTCTGGCAGACCTGCGCGTCCCGGATTTCTGGCTGGAGATTGGCTGATGAGTGATATCGATGCACGCTTGCGTGAGGATGTTCACCTGCTGGGTGAGCTGTTGGGCAACACCATTCGAGAGCAGTACGGCGATGATTTCCTCGACAAGATCGAGCAGATCCGCAAAGGCGCAAAGGCTGATCGCCGCGGCGCTGGCGATGAACTGAGTACCCGCGTGAATCAGCTGCAGGAAAACGAACTGTTGCCGGTGGCCCGTGCGTTCAATCAATTCCTCAACCTCGCCAACATCGCCGAGCAATACCAACTGATTCACCGACGCGATGAGTCGCAACCCGCGCCGTTTGAATCCCGCGTATTGCCGGAGTTGCTCGCCCGCCTGCAAAGCGAAGGCCATAGCAACGAATCCCTGGCCCGCCAGTTGGGGCGCCTGGAGATTGAACTGGTCCTCACCGCTCACCCTACGGAAGTGGCGCGCCGTACCCTGATCCAGAAATACGATGCCATTGCTGCCCAACTGGCCCTGCAGGATCACCGCGACCTCACGACCGCCGAGCGCGAGCAGATCCGCCAGCGCCTGCAACGGCTGATCGCTGAAGCCTGGCACACCGAAGAAATCCGCCGTACCCGGCCCACCCCGGTGGACGAGGCCAAGTGGGGCTTTGCGGTGATCGAGCATTCGCTGTGGCACGCCATCCCTAATTACCTGCGCAAGGCTGACCAGGCGTTGCACGCCGCCACCGGCCTGCGCCTGCCCCTGGAAGCGGCGCCGATCCGCTTTGCGTCCTGGATGGGCGGCGACCGTGACGGCAACCCGAATGTCACTGCGCCGGTCACCCGCGAAGTGTTGTTGTTGGCGCGCTGGATGGCGGCCGACTTGTACCTGCGTGATATCGATCACCTGGCCTCGGAGCTGTCGATGCAACAGGCCAGCCCGGCGTTGCAGGCCAAGGTCGGTGACAGCGTCGAGCCTTATCGTGCGTTGCTCAAGCAACTGCGCGAACGCCTGCGCGCCACGCGCCAATGGGCACACGCGGCGTTGAGCAGCAGCACCCCGGCGCCGGCCGAGGTGTTGCAGAACAACCATGACCTGCTGGAGCCGCTGGAATTGTGCTACCAGTCGCTGCATGAGTGCGGCATGGGCGTGATCGCCGATGGCCCGCTGCTCGACTGCCTGCGTCGGGCCGTGACCTTTGGCTTATTCCTTGTACGCTTGGACGTGCGCCAGGACTCCAGTCGCCATTCGGCGGCGATGACCGAGATCACCGATTATCTGGGGCTGGGACGTTACGAAGACTGGGACGAAGACGCGCGCATCAGCTTCCTGATGAAGGAGCTGGCCAACCGTCGACCGCTATTGCCGAGCTATTTCAAACCGTCAGCCGATACCGCCGAGGTGCTTAACACTTGCAAGGAAGTCGCCGCCGCCCCGGCTGCCTCCTTGGGTTCGTATGTCATTTCCATGGCGGGCGCGGCGTCCGACGTGCTGGCAGTGCAACTGCTGCTTAAAGAGTCAGGCGTGCAACGGCCGATGCGCGTGGTGCCGCTGTTCGAAACCCTGACCGACTTGGATAACGCCGGTCCTGTGATCGAGCAACTGTTGCTGCTGCCGGGCTATCGCGCGCGTTTGCAGGGCCCGCAAGAAGTGATGATTGGCTACTCGGACTCAGCCAAGGACGCCGGCACCACCGCCGCTGCCTGGGCGCAGTACCGGGCGCAGGAACGGCTGGTGGATATATGCCGCGAACAACAAGTGGAATTGCTGTTGTTCCACGGTCGTGGCGGCACGGTCGGCCGTGGCGGCGGCCCGGCGCACGCGGCGATCCTGTCGCAGCCACCGGGTTCGGTGGCGGGGCGGTTCCGTACCACTGAGCAGGGCGAGATGATTCGCTTTAAATTCGGCCTGCCGGATATCGCCGAACAGAACCTCAATCTTTACCTGGCGGCGGTACTCGAAGCCACGCTGTTGCCACCGCCGCCGCCTGAACCGGCCTGGCGCCATTTGATGGATGAATTGGCGGCAGACGGTGTCAGCGCTTACCGCGCCGTTGTGCGGGAAAATCCGCAGTTCGTTGAGTACTTCCGCCAGTCCACGCCGGAACAGGAACTGGGCCGTTTGCCATTGGGCAGTCGCCCGGCCAAGCGCCGTGCGGGCGGGATTGAAAGCCTGCGTGCGATCCCATGGATCTTCGGTTGGACCCAGACCCGCCTGATGCTGCCGGCCTGGCTTGGTTGGGAAGCGGCGCTGAGCAAGGCGCTGGAGCGCGGCGAAGGCGAACTGCTGGGGCAGATGCGTGAGCAATGGCCGTTCTTCCGTACCCGCATCGACATGCTGGAAATGGTGCTGGCCAAGGCCGATGCCGATATCGCCCGTCTGTATGACGAGCGGCTGGTGCAGCCAGACCTGCTGCCATTGGGTGCGCACCTGCGCGACCTATTGTCGCAGGCGTGCAGCGTGGTGCTTGGCCTGACCGGTCAGTCGCAACTGCTGGCCCATAGCCCTGACACCCTTGAGTTCATCCGCCTGCGCAACACCTACCTCGACCCCTTGCACTTGCTGCAAGCCGAGCTGCTGGCACGCTCGCGCCAGCAGGAAGCGGCGCAGGACAGCCCTCTGGAACAGGCGCTGCTGGTGTCTGTGGCCGGTATTGCCGCTGGTTTGCGTAACACCGGCTAAGGTTTTTTGCGTGTTCTCAATGGCTTGCAGATAAAGCACGTCGGCCGTCCTGAAAAGGGCGGCTGGCGTTTATGCGGCCGGGTTGCACTCAGGCACACCCTACCTATGACGTAAGCCGGGCACGGTTCCTGCGACTTTCGGCGGCTTGTGTGGTTAGGGCCTGCTGTGTATCTTGATCAGCCTTTGGCCGTTTTGGACGGCTGGGCTCATACAGTTACAAACCCTATTTTACGAGATTGGCCCCACGCGGCGAATCCGAGCGTCATCTCTATAAAAAATTGAGGAGCACATCAATGCGCGTCATTCTGCTGGGAGCTCCGGGGGCCGGTAAAGGTACTCAGGCAAAGTTCATCACTGAAAAATTCGGCATTCCACAAATCTCCACCGGCGACATGCTGCGTGCGGCCGTCAAGGCCGGCACCGAGCTGGGCCTGATCGCCAAGAGCGTGATGGACAGCGGTGGCCTGGTTTCTGATGACCTGATCATCAACCTGGTCAAGGAACGCATCAGCCAGGAAGACTGCAAGAACGGTTTCCTGTTCGACGGCTTCCCGCGCACCATTCCCCAGGCCGAAGCCCTGGTGAAGGCCGGCGTCGAGCTGGATGCCGTCGTCGAAATCGCGGTTGAAGACGAAGAAATCGTCCAGCGCATTGCTGGCCGTCGCGTTCACGAAGCTTCTGGCCGCGTGTACCACACCGTCTACAACCCGCCAAAGGTTGAAGGCAAGGACGATGTGACTGGCGAAGACCTGGTGCAGCGTAAAGACGACACCGAAGAAACCGTGCGTCATCGCCTGTCGGTCTACCATTCCCAGACCAAACCGCTGGTGGATTTTTACCAGAAGCTGTCCGCCGCTAACGGCAAGCCGAAGTACAGCCACATTCCTGGCGTCGGCTCGGTTGAAGCGATCACTGCCAAAGTGCTGCAAGCACTGAGCTGATCCCTCGACTGGCTTCACGGATAACGGCCCGCTTGCGGGCCGTTGTTGTTTATACTGGCGCACTTTTTTTCGACTTGGACACCCACAACGATGAGCACCCTGCTGGCCCTGGACACCGCGACTGAAGCTTGCTCCGTTGCCTTGCTGCACGATGGCAAGGTAACGAGCCACTACGAGGTGATCCCGCGCCTGCATGCGCAGAAGCTGCTGCCAATGATCAAGCAACTGCTTGAAGACGCAGGTACTACGTTGGCTGCGGTCGATGCCATCGCCTTCGGCCGTGGCCCGGGCGCGTTTACCGGTGTGCGCATCGCCATCGGCGTGGTGCAGGGGCTGGCGTTCGCGTTGGAGCGCCCGGTGTTGCCGGTGTCCAACCTGGCGGTACTGGCGCAGCGTGCCTTGCGCGAACACGGCGCGCAGCAGGTGGCGGCCGCTATCGATGCGCGGATGGATGAAGTGTATTGGGGTTGCTATCGCGCAACGGCGGGCGAGATGCGCCTGGTGGGCGTGGAAGCAGTGCAGCCGCCGGAGTCGTCTGCGTTGCCGTTGGATGCCAGCGGTGATTGGTTCGGCGCCGGCACCGGCTGGGGGTATGGCGAACGCATTGCCGTGTCGTTGGCCGGCCAGGACGCTGCGATGTTGCCTCATGCCGAAGACTTATTGACCCTCGCGCGCTTCGCGTTCGAGCGGGGTGAAGCGATTCCGGCGGACCAGGCTGCTCCGGTTTATCTGCGCGATAAGGTTGCGCAGACTAAAGCTGAACGCGGGATTATTTGACGTCAAAAATGCTGGCACTTTGGGGCTAAATTCACCAATCGTCAGAATTTGCCCCCGCTTTTAAACCTTTTTCAAATTATGTGTTCTAGTTATCACCAGAGCATTTGCGCGTTATGGATTGCGCCACTAAAATGCCATCACCGATACCGAGTTCGCATACATGCGTATAGATGGATTTTCCTCACCGTCCTACCCCATCAAGCGTAAGCCACGCAAGGCAAACGTTACGGTAGACGAGTCCGTCGAAGATTCGCCGGACTTTATCGAAGTCCAGTCCGAAGCACAGCAAAATGCCCAGGGTTCCGCAGGCGCTCGTATCAGCGGTCTTCCAGCCCGTCAGCAAGACATGGTCTTCCCGCGCTCCATGAGCAAAAGCGTCGCCACCGCCCTGGCCAGCTACCTGACCACTGCCGGTTTTGTCGAATGGGATATGGAAGTGCTGGGCCTCGACATCCACATCTGATGCGTCTGCCTTACTACCTCGGTTGCCCGTCCTGGAGCGAAAACGCTTGGCGCGAGTACCTGTACCCCGCCGATGCCCGTTCCAGCGACTACCTTGCGCTCTATTCCCAGGTCTTCAACGCGGTTGAAGGCAATACCACCTTTTATGCCCGCCCTTCAGCTGCGACGGTGCAACGCTGGGCCGAAATCATGCCTGACGATTTCCGCTTCACGGCCAAATTTCCCGGTGATATCAGCCATAGCGGCAACCTGATCGAACAACTGCCGGCGGCAGAAAGCTTTGTTGGCTTGATGAGCCCGCTGGGTGAGCGGGTATCGCCATTGTGGTTGCAGCTGCCCGCGACGTTCACGCCGCAGCGTCTGGGTGAGTTGGCAGGTTTTATTGATGGGCTCGAGCGTCCGATGGCTGTCGAAGTGCGGCACCTTGAGTTTTTCGCCAAGGGAGATGCCGAGCGCCGGCTCAACCGTTTGTTGCGTGACCGCGGGGTCGAGCGGGTCTGCCTTGACCCGCGCGCTTTGTTCAGTTGCACGTCCACCTCGGCGGCCGTGCTGCACGCGCAATCCAAGAAGCCCAAGGTGCCACCGCGTCCGGCGGCGCTGACGCAGTTTCCCCAAGTGCGTTTTATCGGCCATCCCGAATTGGAAGCCAATGACCCGTTCCTGGTCCCCTGGGTGGAGAAAGTTGCCGGTTGGATTGAAGAAGGCCGCACGCCCTACGTGTTCCTGCACACCTCGGACAACCGCCTCGCCGCGCAATTGGCGCTGCGGTTTCACGACCAGTTGAGGGTGCGCCTGCCTGGCCTGCCAGCGCTGGCAACCCTGGATCGAGCTCCCGTAGCGGAGCAACTGGGGTTACTCTAGGGCACCTTTTTCCGCCTGGAGCCAGACATGGATGCCCAAACCCTTCGCGCCGAAACCTTCAAGGCCTTGCATGAGCGCGACCGTGCGTTTGTGATGCCCAACCCGTGGGATGCAGGTTCCGCTGTGATGCTCGCCAGCCTGGGGTTTGAGGCGCTGGCCACCACCAGTGCGGGGTATGCGTTCAGCCTGGGGCGCCCGGATGCGGAAGGGGCGCTGTCCCTGGATGACACGTTGATCAACGCCAGTATGATCGTCAAAGCCACAGCGTTGCCGGTGGCGGCCGATCTGGAAAACGGCTTCAGTGACACCCCCGAAGGTTGCGCCCAGACGATCCTGCGTGCCGCGGCCACGGGTATCGTTGGCGGTTCCATCGAGGATGCCACCGGTATTGCCGCCGACCCGATCTATCCCTTCGACCTTTCCGTCGAGCGCGTGGAAGCTGCCGTTGCCGCCGCGCGCAGCCTGCCATTCCCCTTCACCCTGACTGCCCGCGCGGAAAACCTCCTGCATGGTCGTCTGGATTTGCCTGACACCATCCGCCGCCTGCAAGCCTACGCCGAAGCCGGTGCCGACGTGCTGTATGCCCCAGCCCTGCGCACTGCCGAGGAAGTGCTGGCGGTGGTCAAGGCGGTCGCGCCCAAGCCGGTGAATGTGTTGATGTCCGGCGGCTTGAACCTCAGCGTGGCGCAGTTGAGCGAGATGGGCGTGCGGCGTATCAGCGTCGGCTCGGCGCTGGCGTTGGCCGCCTATGGTGAGTTCTACCGCGCGGCCCAGGAAGTCTATGAGCTGGGCACGTTCACCTTCACCGACCGCAAAATGCCGTTCAGTCAGGCCAACCAGTTCTTTAAGGACTAAGCGGTGCGTTTCTTCAAAGTTATCGGCGTACTGCTGGTTCTGGGCGGGGTGTTTGCCGTCGGTGTCTGGCGTGGCTGGGTGCCGTTGCCGGCTGAGTGGAACCCCTGGGCGCCGTTGGATGTGCGCGCCAGCCCCAACTTTTTGACCCGTTATAAATTGGGACGTCTGCAGGATGATCCGGCGCTGTGCGACAAAGTGCTGGAAACCTCCGGCCTGCGCGTCGGCCATCAGGCCGATACGCCCGCCGACGCCGCCTGCCCTTTGCGCAATACCTTGCGTGTGCAGGGCGCTGCGGTTGGGCTCAGCAGTAGCTTTCTCGCCAGTTGCCCACTCGCGGTCGCGTTCGCGTTGTTCGAGCGGCACAGCTTGCAGCCGGCGGCCCAGGCGGTGTTTGGCCAGGCGGTGACGCGGGTCGATCACCTGGGCAGCTTCGCCTGCCGCAACATGTATAACCGCGCTGAAGGGCGTCTCAGCCAGCATGCCTCCGCCAATGCGCTGGACATTGCCGGCTTTCGCCTGGCGGATGGACGTAGCATCAGTGTGCTCAAGGATTGGCCGGGGGAGGGCGCTGATGCACGGTTCCTGCGTCAGGTGCGCGACAGTGCCTGCGATGATTTCAATGTGGTACTGAGCCCGGACTACAACGCCGCGCACCGCAACCATTTCCATCTGGACATGGGGCGTTGGTGGGTGTGTCGCTAGGGTTTAAGCGGCCAGACGCAGGTTGTTGGCGATCAGCGGGCGTGCCCAGTAGTAATCGAAGTCCAGGGCCTTTTGTTGCGCGACCAGTTCTTCGGTAGGGTACGGCGTGGCGGCCGGTGGCAGCAGGTCCAGCTCGAATTCGGCAATGGGCAGGTGCAGTGGGCGTGGTTCCGGCGCAGGGCCTGGCTCCGGCAGCGGCTGGCCGGCGGTCAGCACGATCGGGCGTACCCAGCCACTTTCGAAATTCTGCTGGCGTTGCTGGGCGACGATTTCTTCGTCCGGGAACGGCTCGGCGGCGGGTGGCAGCAGTTCGGTTTCGAACTCGGCGATCGGCAGGAACAGCGGCTCAGGAGGGGCGATCTCGGTGTCTTTCACGTCACACTCACGCTGGGTGAGGATCTGCGACAACAGGTCGGCGCCGGCGTTGGGTTCTACCGCTGGGTCCGCAGGTGCAGGCGCCTGGACCGCCAGCGCGCCAGGCGTATCGCCGAGCTGCTCGGCCAATGCCCGGGCGAAGAAGTCCTGCCACACATGACTCACCCCGGCCAGCGCTTGAGTATTGCGCAGGCCGTAGTGGTTATGGGTCGGCAGTACACCGATGGTTAGGGGAAGAATGTCTGACATTTTTCTCGGTCGACGCTCAGCTCTGGCAAAATACCTGACTGTTGTTTTTATCGGCCGGTTTTGGCCGATCCTTAATATTTTTGAGCGTAGCGATTGATGAGCGAACAACCAGCGGCCAGCCGCATCAGGGTCGAGGCCTTGGGCGAAGGTTTCAAGGACCGTGCCGAGCAGTGGGCTTCACTGCTGGGTTTGCCGTTACACCTGGCGGATGCGGACTTTGCCCTGCAGTTCGGGGAGCATGGCCTACAGCTACAACAACTTGGGCCTGACGCGCCTGGGCCGGTGCGGGTGGACTTTGTCGAGGGCGGCGCGGCGCATCGACGGCTGTACGGCGGTGGCAGCGGGCAGATGATTGCCAAGGCCGTGGGGGTCGCCCAAGGCGTACGCCCACGGGTGCTGGACGCCACGGCGGGCCTGGGTAAGGACGCCTTCGTGCTTGCCAGCCTGGGCTGCGAAATGAGCCTGATCGAGCGCCAGCCGCTGATCGGCGCCCTGCTCGAAGATGGCCTGGCGCGCGGCGCGGATGATTTTGAGGTGGCGCCGATCGTGGCGCGTATGAAGTTGCTCAAGGGCAACTCCATTGACGTGATGCGCAACTGGGAAGGCGAGCCACCCCAGGTGATCTACCTCGACCCGATGTTCCCGCACCGTGAGAAGACGGCATTGGTGAAGAAGGAAATGCGCCTGTTCCGCCCGCTGGTGGGCGATGATCCGGACGCACCGGCGCTACTGGCCGCTGCCCTGGCCCTGGCCAGCCACCGCGTGGTGGTCAAGCGTCCGCGCAAGGCGCCGTGCATTGAAGGGCCGAAGCCGAGCCATGCGCTGGATGGTAAGTCCAGCCGGTATGATATTTACCCCAAGAAAGCGCTAAAGGCCTGACTCTTCATTGAGTCTTAGGGCCTCATCGCGGCAGCACAAGGCTTCAGGGTCGATAAGCCCGCATAAACAACCCCACCACTTCCTGCACATGTGCTTCGGCGGCTTCTTCGCTCAGTTGCCCGCCGCAGCCATACAGCAGGCAAAAATTCGCCGTGCCCTTGAGCAGGCAAAAAAAGTGCTCGGCTGCCGTGAAGGGTTTATCGATGCTCAGGGCGCCGCCCTGGTCGATCTTGCCGAGCAGGCGCTCCATGCCTTGCAGCATGCGCATGGGGCCGGCCTCGAAGAAGATCTGCGAGAGTTTCACGTCTTGGCTGCCGGTGGTCATCATCAGGCGATGCAGGTTTATCGACTCTTCGCTGTTGATCAGGCGATGGAACCCCCGCGCGATGTTCAACAACACAGTCTCCACAGGCACGCCTTCGGGCAGCTCGAAGTACATCACCGGCAGCTGTTCCTCGCACTTGGCCACCACGGCGGCGGTGAACAGGGTCTCTTTGTCATTGAAGTGGCTGTAGACGGTCAGTTTTGAAACGCCGGCCTCGAGGGCCACGGCATCCATGCTGGTGCTGGCGTAACCATTACTCAAAAACAGGAATTTCGCTGCTTCGAGAATAGCCTGGCGTTTTGCCATGTCCTTGGGGCGCCCGGGGCTATTGGTGTTTACAGGATTGTCGGACATTTTCACCTTTAATACTGGACTGGCGAGTTTGGTATTAATAACATACCGGCCAGTATAATTATTCTTAGCTTCATTTGCGAAAGGTCCTACAGCATGCGCAGCACTTTCCTGCCCTTTGCGTTGCCTGTCAGTCTGGTGTTCTTGTTGGCTGCCTGCGGCCATGAAGAAGCGGTCCAGACCACCATCCGCCCGGCCATGGTGGTGCAGCCACAGCCTTCTTCGCAGTCGATGGACAGCTACCCCGGCGAAGTGCGCGCGCGCTATGAGCCAGACCTGGCATTCCGCATCGGCGGCAAGATCAGCAAGCGGCTGGTGGAAGAGGGCGAGCGAGTCAAGGCCAACCAACCGCTGGCAGAGCTCGACCCACAGGACGTGCGCCTGCAACTGGAAGCCACCCGTGCCCAGGTTGCCGCCGCCGAGGCCAACCTGAGCCTGGTACGTGCCGAGCGCGACCGCTACAAGACCCTGATGGACCGTCAGATGGTCAGCCGTTCCCAGTACGACAATTCCGAAAACCTCTATCGTTCCGGTGTTGCCCGCCTCAAGCAGATCAAGGCTGAGTTCGACGTGGCCAGCAACCAGGCCGGCTATGCCGTGCTGCGTGCGCCACAGGACGGTGTGGTCGCCAAGCGCGCAGTGGAAGTTGGGCAAGTGGTGTCCGCCGGCCAGACCGTGTTCACCCTCGCCACCGATGGCGAGCGCGAAGTGCTGATCAGCTTGCCGGAGCAGGGTTTTGGCCGTTTCAAGCTTGGCCAGCCGGTCTCGGTGGAGCTGTGGAGCCAGCCCGATCAACGCTTCACCGGGCGTATTCGTGAGCTGTCACCGGCGGCCGATCCGAAGTCGCGTACGTTCGCGGCCCGCGTGGCGTTCACTAGCGGCAAGGTGCCGGCCGAGCTTGGCCAAAGCGCCCGGGTTTTCATACAGGCCGATGGTGTTATTCCGTTGTCGGTGCCGCTGTCGGCCCTCAGTGCGGAGAACGGTGAGTCCTACGTCTGGCGTGTGCAGCCCGACAATACGCTCAAGCGCACGCCGGTACGCATCGGCGCCTTTGGTGAAAAAACCGTCCCGGTACTGGAAGGCCTGACCCCGACCGATTGGGTAATCGCCGCGGGAGTCCATGTGCTCCACGAGGGCCAGCAAGTGCGCCCGGTGGATCGTGCCAACCGTGTGGTGAATCTGGCGGCCAAGGAGTAGTCCCCGATGGGTTTCAATCTTTCCGAATGGGCGCTGCGTAATCGCCAGATCGTACTGTTCCTGATGATCCTGCTGGCGGTGGTTGGCACCTTGTCCTACTCCAAGCTGGGACAAAGTGAAGACCCGCCGTTCACCTTCAAGGCCATGGTGATCAAGACCAACTGGCCGGGGGCCACGGCCCAGGAAGTTTCGCGGCAAGTCACCGAGCGCATCGAGAAAAAACTCATGGAGACGGGTGAGTACGAGCGCATCGTCTCCTTCTCGCGGCCCGGCGAATCCCAGGTCACTTTCATTGCCCGTGATTCCATGCATTCGGCGCAGATCCCCGACCTGTGGTACCAGGTGCGCAAGAAGATCAGCGACATCCGCCAGACCTTGCCACCGGATATCCAAGGGCCGTTTTTCAACGATGAGTTCGGCACCACCTTTGGCAATATCTACGCGCTGACCGGTGATGGTTTTGACTACGCCGTGCTTAAGGACTATGCCGACCGCATCCAGATTCAACTGCAGCGGGTGGCGGATGTGGGCAAGGTCGAGCTGCTCGGCCTGCAGGATGAAAAGATCTGGATCGAACTGTCCAACCTCAAGCTGGCCACGCTCGGCCTGCCATTGGCGGCGGTGCAGCAGGCATTGCAGGAGCAAAATGCGGTGTCCACTGCGGGCTTCTTTGAAACCCCTAGCGAGCGCGTGCAACTGCGGGTGTCGGGCAACTTCAAGAGCGTGGAAGAGATCCGTAACTTCCCGATTCGCGTGGGTGACCGCACCTTCCGCATCGGCGATGCAGCCGACATCCACCGCGGCTTCAACGACCCACCGGCACCGCGTATGCGCTTCATGGGCGCAGATGCCATTGGCCTGGCCGTGGCCATGCGTGACGGCGGCGATATTCTGGTACTGGGCAAAGCCTTGGAGAGCGAATTCTCACGCCTGCAGAAGAACCTTCCGGCAGGCATGGAACTGCGCAAGGTGTCGGACCAACCGGCGGCGGTGAAAACCAGCGTCGGGGAATTCGTGCAGGTGCTGGCCGAAGCGCTGGCCATCGTGTTGCTGGTGAGCTTCTTTTCCCTTGGTGTGCGTACGGGCATGGTGGTGGCCCTGGCGATTCCGCTGGTGCTGGCGATGACCTTTGCCACCATGTATTACCTCGGCATCGGCCTGCACAAGATTTCCCTCGGTGCCCTGGTACTGGCCTTGGGTTTGCTGGTGGATGACGCGATCATCGCGGTAGAAATGATGGCGATCAAAATGGAGCAGGGTTATGACCGGCTCAAGGCCGCCAGCTTTGCCTGGACCAGCACCGCATTCCCGATGCTCACCGGTACGCTGATCACGGCGGCGGGCTTCCTGCCGATCGCCACGGCGCAATCGAGCACCGGCGAATACACCCGTTCGATTTTCCAGGTGGTGACCATTGCGTTGCTCGCCTCGTGGGTGGCTGCCGTGGTGTTTGTGCCCTACCTGGGGGAAAAACTCCTGCCGGACCTGGCGAAGATTCACGCAGCCAAGCACGGCACCGATGGCCCTGATCCCTACGGCACGCCGTTCTATCAGCGTGTAAGGCGATTGGTGGAATGGTGTGTGCGTCGGCGCAAGACCGTGATCGTACTGACCCTGTTGTTGTTTATCGGCTCGGTGGCGTTGTTCCGTTTTGTGCCTCAACAGTTCTTCCCAGCCTCTGGCCGACTGGAGCTGATGGTCGACCTGAAGCTGGCCGAAGGTGCCTCTTTGAGCAACACCGCTGATCAGGTCAAACGCCTGGAGGCGCTGCTCAAGCAGCACGAAAGCATCGACAATTACGTGGCCTATGTCGGTACCGGTTCGCCGCGCTTTTACTTGCCCCTGGATCAGCAACTGCCGGCCGCCAGCTTCGCGCAGTTTGTGGTGCTGGCCAGAACCATTGAAGAACGTGAAAGCCTGCGCACCTGGCTGATCGAAACCCTCAACGAACAATTCCCGGACCTGCGCTCACGGGTCACACGCCTGGAAAACGGCCCGCCCGTGGGCTACCCGGTGCAGTTCCGCGTGACCGGCGAGCACATCGAAGAAGTCCGCGCCCTGGCACGCAAAGTCGCAGCCAAGGTTCGCGAAAATACCCACGTGGTCAACGTGCACCTGGACTGGGAAGAGCCGAGCAAGATCGTCTACCTCAATATCGACCAGGACCGCGCCCGTGCCCTTGGCGTGAGCACGGCCAACTTGTCGAAATTCCTGCAGAGTTCGTTGACCGGTTCCAGCGTCAGTCAATACCGGGAGGACAACGAGTTGATCGAGATCCTCCTGCGCGGCACGGTGCATGAACGCACCGAGCTGTCATTGCTGCCAAGCCTGGCGGTGCCCACCGATAACGGTAAAAGTGTAGCGCTGTCGCAAATCGCTACCCTCGAATACGGCTTCGAAGAAGGCATTATCTGGCACCGCAACCGTCTGCCGACGGTGACCATCCGCGCCGACATCTATGGCAAGGAGCAGCCGGCGACATTGGTCCAACAGATCTTGCCAACCCTTGCAGGCGTGCGTGCCGAACTGCCGGATGGCTACCTGCTGGACGTCGGCGGTACGGTCGAGGACTCGGCCCGTGGCCAGAACTCGGTGAAGGCCGGCGTGCCGCTGTTTATCGTGGTGGTACTGACCCTGCTGATGCTGCAACTGCGCAGCTTCTCGCGCACGGCCATGGTGTTTCTGACAGCGCCGCTGGGGTTGATCGGTGTGACGTTATTCCTGCTGGTATTCCGCCAGCCGTTTGGCTTCGTGGCCATGCTGGGGACCATTGCACTGTCCGGGATGATCATGCGGAACTCAGTGATCCTGGTCGATCAGATCGAACAGGACATCAAGGCGGGCCTGGCACCCTGGCAGGCGATCATCGAAGCCACCGTGCGACGTTTCCGCCCGATTGTGCTGACAGCCCTGGCGGCCGTGCTGGCAATGATTCCACTGTCACGCAGTGTGTTCTTCGGACCAATGGCCGTGGCGATCATGGGCGGCTTGATCGTGGCGACGGCGTTGACGTTGTTGTTTTTGCCGGCGTTGTACGCGGCGTGGTTCCGAGTCAAACCACAGTCCGTGTAAAAGTTTGTCGTAGGGTTTTTCACAAAGGCAATACGGAGGCGGGAACGTTTCAGAGACGCGGGCCACACATGAATTACCTGATTGCCAGGTCTTCTACCAGCAGGCTCCATACCTGCTGGTAGAAGCTTAAATCTGATGATTCAAGGAGTGTTTATGAAAATTGATATCAATGTCAGCGCTTTCAAACCCGCCTGCAGCAGCAACCCATGCGGGCCTGGCAAGCCTGAACCTGCCAAGCCCAGTGACCCTTGCAAAGAGGCTTGCAAGCCCCGCAAGGGTTTCGCGATAGGCTTTGGTGTCATGCCCTTGGGGGCGATCGCTTTTGGCGGTCTTGGTCTTGGTCTTGGTTTAGGGAAGATCTTCTAATCACACGAGGACTTCTTGGTTCCGGGCAGGTGAGCCCCCCCACACCTGCCCGGATTCATGTGCGGCTTTACAGCGCGCCGAAGACTTTCTTCGCCAGGCTGGTCGCGGCAGCTGCAGGGTTCTCGCGAATGGTTTCTTCCTGCTTGGCAATCATCTTGAACAACCCATCCAGCGCCTGCTCGGTCACGTAGTTTTCGACGTTGGCGCTCTTGGCGTCCACTGCGCCAAAGGCCGCAGCCTTGCCGGCCAGGGCGTTGTACTGTTGGGCCACGCCGACCTTGTCGGTAGCCGCCTTGACGATCGGCAGGAACTTGGCGCGAATTTGTTCGCGGCTGCTTTTGTTCAGGTACTGGGTTGCCGAGTCCTGACCCCCACTGAGAATGCCCTTGGCGTCAGTCACGCTCATGTTTTTCACGGCGTTGACCAGGATCGGTTGGGCCTGGGTCACGGCGGTTTCGGCGGCCTTGTTCATGCTGGTCTCCAGCTGAGTGACTTGATCACCCATGCCGAACATTTTCAGTTTGTCGGCGACTTTGCCCAACTTGCCCGGCAGGCCGATCTTCACTTCGGGGTTATCGCTGAAACCACCGGGGACGCCCAGTTGCTTCACGGCGATCTGCGCGCCTTGGGTCAGTGCATCCTTGAGGCCACCGGCGGCGTCGCCTTGGGACAGGCTGCCAAGATCCAGGGCCATGGCATTGGCACCGAGCAGCAAGCCGGCACACAGGGCAGTAAAACGAAGGGAGTTACGGAGCATGGACGCTTCCTTATGATGTTCGAATTCAGTGGGCGACAGCATCAACCCGCAGACGCAACGGTTGTGGGTCCTGGCCGTTGAGCTGCACAGAATGCCGTTCGGTGGTGATAAACAGTAGCTTGCCATCCAGCTCGATGCGAGCGCTCACCGAGTAACTGTGGCCAGGTTTGACGTGCGCCGGGTCGTAGCTCAGGTGAAACGGCAGCGGCACTTGGCCTTTGACCGGGCCTTTCTGTTCGGCCAGGGTGACGGCCGGGGCGTCCATCAGCGACACGTCTTGCAGGCTGACGCTCAAGATCGCGGTCGGCGGCAGGGCAATACGTTGCAGGTAGAACACTTCGCCATCAAGGCTGGCCTTGGGGGTGGGGCTCATGGACTGGCAGGCTCCAAGCAGGGCGGTGAGGCCCAGGAGAATGATCTTTTTCATGGTACAGCTCCTTTTCAACGGCGCCGGCATCCAACCGGCGCCTGTTTAAATCTAGCGGGTTTCTTCAGGTGTCGGGGCTTCGGGTTCGACGGGCGCTTCGGCAGCGCCATCTACACGATGCAGGGCCACCTGACGGATCGACAGGCGAATCTCCGCCGGCAACACGCGCTTGGCTGCGCCTTCAGCCAGCTCACCCAGCAGGTCGTGGTAGCTCAGCTTGCCGGCTTCGTCGCGACGCAGCACATCTTGCTCCAACAAGGTCTGGATGAAATGTCGGAAAAGGCTCTTGTCGAAGAATTCCGGGGCGTTGAGGCCATGCAGGATCGACAGGCGCTGGGCCATGATCGTGCACAGGTCTTCCAGCTCTTCGGCGCTGATGCTGCTCTGGCCACTGTTGAGCAGCAGCGAAATCGCCATGTAGAAGCGTTGCAAGGTCTGGGCGATGCTCTTGGACAGCAGCGTCAGCAGTACGAAGTGCCGCGAACTCGGGGCCGGGCGCAGGAACACGTCTTTCTCGAAACGCAGCAGGCCCTGTTCGACAAAAGCCTCCAGCCATTGGTCAACCACCGTGTCCAGCTCTTCCAGCGACCAGCGGATAAACAGCTCCGATTGCAGGTACGGATACAGCGCGTGGGTGTAACGCAGGATCTGGTCGCGGCTCATGCGCGAGCTGCTCTGGAAGAAACTCGCCAGCAGCGCCGGCAGGGCAAAGATGTGCAAAACGTTGTTGCGGTAGTACGTCATCAGGACGGCGTTTTGCTCGTCCAGGTACAGAATCTTACCGAGGGCGTCGCTCTGTTCCGACAGCAGGTCCATGTCCTTGACGTGCTTGATCAGTGCCAGGCCATCGCCTTCGGGCAACGTGGTGTGAGGCGAGTAGGGCACGCGGCGCAGCAGCGCCAGGTACAGGTCCAACTGGCGCGCCATGGCTTGTTCGTCGAGCGCCAGGCGCGTGGTGGACAGCAGTGCCAGCGCTACCAGGTTCACTGGGTTCACTGCCGCAGCTTCGTTCAGGTGGCGCGCCACCTGTTCGCCAAGACGGTGGGTGGTTTCGTTGAGCCAGGCTGGTTTGTAGTTCGGGCCCAGTTCCTGGGAGCGCCAATCCGGCTGTTCGCTGTCGAGGAACTCGGTCAGCTTGATCGGCTCGCCGAAGTTGACCGCGACTTGGCCAAAGCGCTGCTTGAGCGCGCCGACCACCTTGAAAATATCGAAGATCGATTCTTTCTTCTTGGTCGCGCCGCGCAGCTCGCCGAGGTAGGTGCGGCCTTCGAGCACGCGTTCGTAGCCGATGTACACCGGCACAAACACGATCGGCAT
Organism: Pseudomonas sp. 58 R 12; assembly: GCF_900005865.1. NCBI lineage: Bacteria > Pseudomonadati > Pseudomonadota > Gammaproteobacteria > Pseudomonadales > Pseudomonadaceae > Pseudomonas > Pseudomonas sp. 58 R 12. The sequence goes on along the minus strand of NZ_CVTP01000021.1, from coordinate 155,792 downwards.
ACGCGAGGAGCGCAAGAAACTGCGCAGGGTAATCGCCAGCATCCCGGTCTTCGGTTGCAGCATGCGACCGGTGCGCGAGCGCCCGCCTTCGACGAAGTACTCCACCGGGAAACCCTTGGTGAACAGGGTATGCAGGTATTCGTTGAACACCGAGGTGTACAGCGGGTTGCCCTTGAAGGTGCGGCGCATGAAAAACGCACCGCCACGGCGCAGCAGGCTGCCGATGACGGGCATGTTCAGGTTGATCCCTGCGGCGATATGCGGCGGCGTCAGGCCATTTTTGAACAACAGGTAAGACAGCAACAGGTAGTCGATATGGCTGCGGTGGCAAGGTACGTAGATCACCTCGTAACCCTGGGCAACCTTTTGCACACCTTCGATGTTATTGACCTTGATGCCGTCGTAGATCTTGTTCCAGAACCAGCTCAGTACCACTTCCAGGAAGCGGATCGCGGTGTAGGTGTAGTCCGAGGCGATCTCGTTGCCGTAACGCAGGGCCTGGGCCTTGGCTTTTTCCGGGGAGATTTTTTCCCGCTCAGCCTCGTCGGCAATGGCTTGGCGTACCAGCGGCATGTTGACCAGGCCTTTCACCAGATTGCGGCGGTGGGACAGGTCAGGGCCGATCACGGCGGTCTTCAGGTTACGAAAGTGCACACGCAGGATGCGTTGGGCCATGCGCACCGTACGTTCGTGGCCTTTATTGTGCTCGATCAATTCACGCAGGTTGATTGGCGCAGAGAATTGCACACGGGTCTTGCGACCGAGGATCAGGATGCTCAAGAACCGACGCAGACGACCGGTCACCGCCCAGCTGTCGGCAAATAACAATTTCCACGGGCTGGACTCGCTCTCGGGGGATTGGCCCCAGAACACGCTGACCGGAATGATTTGTGCATTCTCTTCGGCGTGTTCGCTGAGGGTGTTGACCAGGCGGGTCAGGGTCGGCGGCGCGCCGCGCTTGTCCTGGCGGCCAAGCCAGTCGGGCTCTGGCGTGAGGTAGAAGAACGCCGCCGCTTCCATCAACGGGCCGACCGCTACCGGCAGCACCGGGCGCGGCAAGCCGGCCTTGGTGCACTCGGCGTCGACCACGGCCAATTCGCTGAGGGAAGGTGATTGCAGGACGTAGAACACCGGCCGGCTGCGGTCCAGGTTAAGGGTTAGGGACGACTGGTTGATCGTCTCCGAGCGAACCCAGAGGTACAACAGCCGGCGCAAGGTGCCAAATACCAGACGGCGAAACGGGGAGCGGGTCATACGGCTTCTGCTTTGAGTGGAAAAAACCGAGCAGACGCTCGGGCGGGTAGTGTGCCGTATTCGCCGAAAATCGGCAAAAAAGCAGCGATGTAAACTTGAGTTGATCGTTTTTGAGCCTGTCTTATACTCGGCAGTTCAATGCGAGCGACTCAACAATAAAAATGCATGTGGGAGTAAGACAGATGGCAACGCGCGAAACCGGCAATGTGAAGTGGTTCAACGATGCAAAGGGCTATGGGTTTATTCAACGCGAGGATGGCAAGGATGTGTTTGTGCACTACCGCGCCATTCGCGGTGATGGTCACCGTTCTCTGGCCGAGGGCCAGCAGGTGGAGTACGCCGTGGTGACCGGCGAGAAGGGGTTGCAGGCGGAGGATGTGGTCGGTCTATAAAGACGCTGGCTTGGTAACCTAATCAACTGTGGGAGCTGGCTTCCCTGCGATAGCATCACTGCGGTCTGACTGAATAGACCGAGGTGTCTGCATTGCAGGCAAACCAGCTCCCACATTGATTGGGTTTGCAGGTTTAGATCAGGCCGTTTTCCAGGTGATCTGCTCTTCACCGTCTTCGCTGATACGAATCCACGTGTCAGCGCTTTCCTCACCTTCCTCTTCAACCCAAGTTCCCGGTGCACAGCGCACTTCCACGTTCAGCGCGGCAAACGCGGCGCGGGCGCAGGCGATGTCGTCATCCCACGGGGTCTGGTCGCTTTCCAGGAACAGGCTGTTCCATTTGCCTACGGCTTTCGGTAGCCACGTTACCGGCACATCGCCGGCCTTGCACTTGTAGGTCTGACCCCGTTGGACCCAGTCGGTGCACGGGCCCAGGGCGGCGCCCAGCCAGGCGGCAATGGCCTTGTGGTCGACGTCAGCGTCCTTCAGGTAAATCTCGATATCGGGTTGGCGCATGGATGTTCCTCGTTGCGGGATTCGAAAATCCATTCGCGGAAAAGTCAGTTAGTTAAGCACGAAATAATCGTAGCGCATCGACACAGTGACCAGCAGCGGCTCGGCCGCCTCGATCACTTGCGCGCGGCGCTCGGCACTGGCGCGCCAGCCGTGGGGTGTCATGGCCAGCAGGTTAGCGCGGTCCTGGGGCTCGGCCAGGCTCAGCGTGAATGCCAGCGTCTCGCTGTGCGCCAGGCTCATGCCGTCCGGCACCAGGGCCAGATGCTTGTCGTCGGTGTATTCGCGCACTTCGTCGTACAGGCGTTCGCGCAGTTCCATCAGGTGGCCGCTGGTAGGACCGACCTTCATCAAGCCGCCGCCAGGGCTGAGCAGGCGCTTGGCCTCCTGCCAGTCCAATGGGCTGAACACGCTGGCGAGGAACTGGCAACTGGCATCGGCCAAGGGCACACGGGCCATGCTGGCGATCAACCAGGTCAGCGCCGGGTTGCGCTTGCACGCGCGCTTGACCGCTTCTTTGGAGATATCCAGCGCGTAGCCATCGGCGTGGGGCAGGGCGTCGGCAATTTGCGCGGTGTAGTAACCCTCGCCACAACCGATGTCGACCCAGCGCGCCGGGGCACGTTCAGCGGCCAGCTCGGCCAGGCGTTTGGCCACGGGAGCGTAGTGCCCGGCGTTGAGGAAGTCGCGGCGCGCTTCCACCATCGCCAGGTTATCGCCCGGGTCGCGGCTGTTCTTGTGCTGCACCGGCAACAGGTTCAAGTAACCCTGGCGCGCACGGTCGAAACGGTGCCCGGCGGGGCAAGCCACGCCATTGTCGACCGCGTTCAGCGGTGCGCTGCAAATGGGGCACGCGAGCATCAGGCGAGCAACTTGATCAGGGTCTGGTAATAGATTTCGGTCAGCACATCGAGGTCGCTGGCGAGGATGCGTTCGTTGACCTGGTGGATCGTTGCGTTGACCGGACCCAGCTCTACCACTTGAGTGCCGAGGGTCGCAATGAAGCGCCCGTCGGAGGTGCCGCCACTGGTGGACGCCTTGGTCTCACGGCCGGTGATTGCCTTGATGCTCGCGGAGACCGCATCCAGCAACGCACCCGGTTCGGTCAGGAACGGCAGGCCCGACAGCGCCCACTCCACGTGCCAGTCCAGGCCATGCTTGTCGAGAATCGCCGCAACCCGTTGCTGCAGGCCTTCCACGGTGGATTCGGTGGAGAAGCGGAAGTTGAACACCGCTGTCAGCTCACCGGGGATCACGTTGGTCGCGCCAGTGCCCGAGTTGAGGTTGGAGATCTGGAAGCTGGTCGGCGGGAAGAACGTGTTGCCGTCATCCCAATGCTCGGCGGCCAGTTCGGCCAGTGCCGGAGCGGCCAGATGGATCGGGTTTTTCGCCAGGTGCGGGTAGGCCACGTGACCTTGCACACCGCGTACGGTCAGGGTGGCGCCGAGGGAGCCACGACGGCCGTTCTTGACCACATCGCCCACCAGTGTGGTGCTTGACGGTTCACCGACGATGCACCAGTCCAGGCGCTCCTTGCGCGCGGCCAGGCGTTCGATTACCGCCTTGGTGCCGTGGTGCGCGGGGCCTTCTTCATCGCTGGTGATCAGGAAAGCGACCGAACCCTTGTGGTCCGGGTAATCGGTGACGAAACGTTCAGCCGCCACCAACATGGCTGCCAGGCTGCCTTTCATGTCCGCCGCGCCACGCCCGCAGAGCATGCCGTTTTCGTCGATCAGCGCGTCGAACGGGTCGTTCTGCCACGCCTGCACCGGGCCGGTCGGCACCACGTCGGTATGGCCGGCAAAGCACAGCACCGGGCCGTCATGCTTGCCGTGAGTGGCCCAGAAATTGTCCACATCTTCGATGCGCATCGGTTCCAGCGCAAAACCGGCGTCGCCCAGGCGCTGCATCATCAGCTTCTGGCAATCGGCGTCGATCGGCGTCACCGAGGGGCGACGGATCAGGTCGATGGCAAGTTGAAGGGTCGGCGAAAGGTCGGCATGGGCCGTCATGGGGGAAACTCCGGAAAGCGTGTAATAGGCGCTGGACGAATGTGGACTTGAAGCAGCGCAGATCCAATGTGGGAGCTGGTTTGCCTGCGATAGCATCGCCACGGTGTACCTGCCAGACCGTGGCGTCTGCATCGCAGGCAAGCCAGCTCCCACAGAGAGCAGGGTCTAGGCCAAGTCTTGCAAAACGGCCGTTATCTTATAGCAAAACGGCGGCCAGAGGCCGCCGTTTAGTGCATTGCGCAAGTTTTTACACGGCTGTGACAGGCTCAGCCTTCGCCGAAGGTTTCGGCAGCGAAGACAGGAACGCCATGATCAGCGCCGCCACATACGGCAGCGACTGCACCAGCAGCATCACCACCCAGAAGCGGATGTCATTGCTTGGCAGGCCCTGCACCAAGTAAATCCCCAGCGCCGCGCCCCACAACAGCAGCATGATGAACATCTCTTCACGGGCTTCGGAAATCGCTACCCAGAAGCCGTGGTTATCCGCGTTTTTCGGTGTACGAAAGAACGGAATACTGGTGGTGAAGAAACCATACAAAACCGCTTTGGCGATGGTGTGCGACAACGCCAGACCGGCCAGGGCTGCACAGAACGCATCCTTGAGGTTCACACCCACGGCGCGGCGGTACAGGAAGATGATCTTGCCGACTTTGAACACAAACAGCGCCAACGGCGGGATCGCGAAAATCAGCAACGGCGGGTCGACCCGCGTCGGCACGATGATCATCGCCGCCGACCACAACAGCGCGCCAACGGTGAAGAAGATGTTCATGCCGTCCGCCACCCACGGCAACCAGCCCGCGAGGAAGTGGTAGCGCTGGCCACGGGTCAGCTCGGTGCCTTTGCCGCGCAACAGGCTTGCGGTGTGACGCTTGATGATCTGGATCGCACCGTAGGCCCAGCGGAAACGCTGTTTCTTGAAGTCGATAAAGGTATCCGGCATCAGGCCCTTGCCGTAGCTGTCGTGGTAATACGCCGCCGACAGGCCTTTCTCGAATACACGTAGGCCTAGTTCGGCGTCTTCGCAGATGCACCAGTCGGCCCAGCCCAGTTCTTCAAGCACCGAGCGACGGGTCATGGTCATGGTGCCGTGCTGGATGATCGCGTCGCGGTCGTTGCGGGTGACCATGCCGATATGGAAGAAGCCCTTGTATTCCGCGTAGCAGAGCTTCTTGAAGGTGCTTTCGTTCTGGTCGCGGTAATCCTGCGGCGACTGCACGACGGCGATTTTCGGGTCGGCGAAATGCGGCACCATGTGCTTGAGCCAGTTTGGCGACACGCAGTAGTCGGAGTCGATCACCGCGATCACTTCGGCATCCTTGGCGGTGTGCGGGATCAGGTAGTTCAGTGCGCCGCCCTTGAAACCAGCCAGGGGCGCGACGTGGAAGAACTTGAAGCGCGGGCCCAGGGTTTCGCAGTAGTCGCGCACCGGCTCCCAAACGGCCGGGTCCTTGGTGTTGTTGTCGATGATCAGGACTTCGTAGTCCGGGTAATCGAGGGCGGCCAGGGCGTCGAGGGTCTGTTTGACCATCTCCGGCGGCTCGTTGTAGCACGGCACATGGATCGACACTTTCGGGCGGTAGTCCGACTCCCCCTCCACCGGCAGGAATTCACGCCGGCGCTTGTGAGTCCATACCGCTTCCGCCAGTTCGTGCGCTTCGGTCAGCAATACGATAAACACGCCCAGGGCGCCGAGGGCCAAGAGGATGCCCACGGTGACACTGAACCAGGTGCTGTATTGCTGGCTGTAGTCGTAACCGATCCACACCAGCACCGAACCGCACAAGAACGCGATGAACGTCAGGAAGGTCCGGCCACGTTGGCGCAGGGCGGAGCCGTCGATCATCAACAGGGTCAAGGACAGCAGCGCGAGTACGACCGAGCCGATGGCCAGTACGCGCCATTGCGGGATCGCGACCACCGGCCCTTCAAAGTTGAATTTCTGCTGGCGTGCGCCGTTGAACACACCCCAGTAAGCGCCGGCCGAGCCTTCGTCGCTGACTTTCCACGGCTGATCGAACGCCTCGATCACGAAGTAGTTGTAGCCCTGACGGTTCAGCTTGTTCACCAGCGTACGCAGGTAAATCGCCTGGTCGGCCGGCGACGTTTCATTGCCGCCGCGCATGCGCCCGTTGCTCGGCCAGCCAACCTCCGACAGCAGCAGCGGCTTTTTCGGGAACAGTTTCTTCAGATCCTTGGCGCGGTCGAGTACGTACTGGCCGGCCTTGTCCATCGGAATGTACTCCCAGAACGGCAGGATGTGCGCGGCGATCAGGTCGACGTGCTTGGCCAGTTGTGGGTTCTTCTCCCAGATGTCCCATTGCTCGGATGTCGTCACCGGCACTTTCACAGCGGCGCGCACCCGATCCAGCAGCACGATCAGCGCTTCTGGCGTGATGTCCTTACGGAACACCGCCTCGTTACCGACCACCACCCGCACCACGCTGCGCGAGGTGTTGGCGATTTCGATGGCGCGCTGGATTTCCCGCTCGTTACGTTCAAGGTCCGGGCTGATCCAGATCCCCAACGTCACGCGCAGGCCGAATTCTTCCGCCAACTTGGGGATGTCGCCCAGGGTGCCGTCGACCGAGTAGGTACGGATGTTGTCCGTCAGCTTGCTCATGATCTCAAGGTCGCGACGCATCTGATCGTCGGTCGGGAACTGGTTTTTCTGTGGGTACTGGCCTTGCTGGAACGGCGAGTAGGAAAAACCGGAGATCTGCTCAGGCCAGTTGGGAGCAGTGACCGGGCGGTTGATCAGCGCCCAGAAACCGGTGAACAGCGCGGCAATTGCCAGCACGATCACCAGGTTGAGTCCAAATTTACGCGATGCCATGGTTATGTCAGGTTCCAAAAGGTGTGGAACGAAAAGAGGTGTCGGCCTGCGCCGAACGGCGCGCATCCTACACCGGCCCTTCCCTGACCGTACAGCAAGCAGAGAAAAACCGGACATTAGTCAGCGAAAGGCCATCTAAGTTCTTTACTTGTAGCTTGTCGCTTCGAACTTGTCGCTGCGTAGTCCATAATGCGCGCCGGTTTTTGGGGTAATGGTCATGAGCACAGAAGATCCACGGTTTGCAGGCGTCGCCCGCTTGTATGGCATTGAAGGCCTGGAACGCTTGAAAGCGGCCCATGTGGCAATCGTCGGCGTCGGCGGCGTGGGCTCGTGGGCGGCGGAAGCCATGGCCCGTTGCGGGGTGGGCGAGATTTCGCTGTTTGATCTGGACGATGTCTGCGTCAGCAACAGCAACCGCCAGTTGCACGCGCTGGACAGCACCGTGGGCAAGCCCAAGGTCGAGGTGATGGCCGAGCGCCTGAAGGGCATCAACCCGGATTGCACCGTGCATGCGGTGGCGGACTTTGTGACCCGCGACACTATGGCCGAGTACATCACGCCGGATATCGACTGCGTGATCGACTGCATTGACGCCGTTAACGCCAAGGCGGCATTGATTGCCTGGTGCAAGCGCCGCAAGATCCAGATCATCACCACTGGCGGCGCCGGCGGGCAGATCGACCCGACGCTGATCCAGGTCTGCGACCTGAACCGCACCTTCAATGACCCGCTGGCGTCGAAAGTGCGCTCCACGTTGCGTCGCGACTATGGTTTCTCACGCACCGTGACCCGCCATTACAGCGTGCCGTGCGTGTTTTCCACCGAGCAACTGCGCTATCCCAAGCCGGATGGCAGTATTTGTTTGCAGAAGAGTTTTGTCGGGGATGGCGTGAAGCTGGATTGCGCCGGTGGGTTTGGCGCGGTGATGATGGTCACGGCCACGTTCGGCATGGTGGCGGCGACCAAGGCAGTGGACAAGATTGTGGCTGGGGTGCGGCGGCCGTCGGAGCGGGTCAAGCCTGCTTAAACCTTAATGCCGTGCACCGCTCCCACACAAGCCCGCTCCCACAGCTAGTTTTGTGTACGGCTCAACGCTCGCATGCGCTGCAATACCGCATTGAGGCCATTGCTGCGCGACGGTGACAGTTGACGGGAAAGGCCCAACTGGTTGAACCAGTCAGGCAGATCCACCGCCTGCAACTCGGCCGCCGACAACCCATTGACCCGCGCCAGCAGCAACGCCACCAGCCCGCGAATCATCCGCGCATCGCTGCTCGCCGCAAACTGCCAATGCCCATCCTGCAAACGCCCCACCAACCACACCAGGCTTTCGCAGCCCTGCACCAGGTTGGCGTCGACCTTGTCCTCATCCGCCAGGGCCGGCATACGCTCGCCCCACTGCATCAACATCCGCGCGCGTTGCTCCCAGCTACCGACGGCTTGAAAGGCTTCAAGCGCGCTGACCGCATCCACCGGCACACTCATCGCAACATATCCAGGGCCTGGTCCAGCGCTTCAAAAAAGCGTTCCAGGTCATCGGAATCGTTATACAGCGCCAGGGACACGCGGATCGCCCCCGACAGATGCATGGCCTTGAGCAACGGCATCGCGCAGTGATGACCCGCGCGCACGGCAATGCCTTGTTCGGTCAGCAGGTGCGCAAGGTCGGCGTTATGCACGCCGTCGACCACAAAACTGACCAACGCCACCTGCGGCGAACCCAGCACGCGCACGCCATTGCGTGCCTTGAGCCCACGCAGCAGGTAGTCATGCAGGGCTGCTTCATGGGCGATGACCGCTTGTTGATCCAGCGAACTCAAGTAATCCAGGCTGGCGCCCAGGCCAATCACGCTGGCAATCGGCGGTGTGCCGGCCTCGAAACCCAGCGGCGCGGGACGGAAACTGGCGCTGTGGTAGTCGGCTTGTTGCACCATTTCTCCTCCGAACTGCCAGTGGCGCAGGTGATGCAGGGCGTCATTGCGCCCAAACAGCACGCCGACGCCGTCCGGGCCGTACAGTTTGTGGCTGGAGAATACGTAGAAGTCGCAACCCAGGGCCTGCACGTCGTGGCGGCCATGGACGATGCCTTGGGCGCCGTCCACGACGGTCAGGGCGCCGTGTGGCTGGGCCAGTGCCAGCAGGGCCTCCAGCGGCTGCCAGGCGCCGAGTACGTTGGACAGCTGGCTCACCGCCAGCAGGCGTGTGCGCGGGCCGATCAGCTCGGCGGCGGCTTGCAGGTCGATCACGCCGTCCTCGCCAAGTGGCAATACCACCAGCGTCAGCGCGCGACGTTTGGCCAATTGCTGCCACGGCAACAGGTTGGCGTGGTGCTCGAGGGCGCTGATGACAATCTCATCGCCCGCATTGAATAAATGCTCCAGGCCATAAGCCAGGAGGTTCAGCGCAGAGGTCGCGCCGTGGGTAAACACAATCTGCCCGCTGTCACCTGCATTCAACCATTGCGCGACCTTGCTGCGACTGTCTTCGAACGCCTGTGTCGCATGGGCCCCCGGCAAATGCTGGGCGCGGTGCACATTGGCTGCGCCGTTGGTGTAGTAATGGCTGATGGCATCCAACAAGGCCTGGGGTTTTTGCGTGGTGGCGGCGTTGTCCAGGTAAGTCTGGTCTTGCCGTTGCAGGGTGGCGATGGCTGGGAAATCGGCGCGCCAGGGGGAGGGCACAAGCATGGTGATCAAGACTCGTATAAGCGAGCCCCAGGGGAGGGGCCCGCTAGTGGCATCGAGTGGCTGCTTAGTTGTGAGCGTGCAGCGCTTCGTTCAGTTCGATAGCCGATTTGTGGGTTTTGCACTCCACGGCACCGGTCTCGGAGTTACGGCGGAACAGCAGGTCTGGCTGGCCGGCCAGCTCGCGCGCCTTGACCACTTTGACCAATTGGTTCTGCTCGTCCAGCAGCGCAACCTTGGTCCCGGCCGTCACGTACAGGCCCGATTCCACGGTGTTGCGGTCGCCCAATGGGATACCAATACCGGCGTTGGCGCCGATCAGGCAGCCTTCGCCGACCTTGATCACAATGTTGCCGCCACCCGACAGGGTGCCCATGGTGGAGCAACCGCCGCCCAGGTCAGAACCTTTGCCGACGAACACGCCCGCCGATACCCGGCCTTCGATCATGCCCGGGCCTTCGGTGCCGGCGTTGAAGTTGACGAAACCTTCGTGCATCACGGTGGTGCCTTCGCCCACGTAGGCGCCCAGGCGGATACGCGCCGCATCAGCGATACGCACACCGCTCGGCACCACGTAGTCGGTCATTTTCGGGAACTTGTCCACCGAGAACACTTCCAGCAGTTCGCCGCGCAGGCGGGCTTCCAGCTGGCGTTCGGCCAGCTCATTGATGTCGATCGCACCTTGGCTGGTCCAGGCTACGTTCGGCAACTGCGGGAACACACCGGCCAGGCTCAGGCCGTGTGGCTTGACCAGGCGGTGAGACAGCAGGTGCAGCTTGAGGTAAGCCTCAGGCGTGGAGGTCAGTGCGGTGTCTTCGGCCAGCAACGTGGCGACCAGCGGGGTGTGGCTCTCGGCGAGCCGATTGAGCAGCGCGGCTTGGGTCGCATCGACATTTTTGAGCGCATCAGCCAGTTGCAGTGCTTGGCTGATGGTGAACGTGATCGCTTGATTGCCTTCGGTGTAACCCAGGATCGGCGCGATGGCCGCGACGATTTCAGCCGATGGGTTGAGCAACGGTTGTGCGTAAAACACTTCCAGCCAAGCACCTTGGCGGTTCTGAGTGCCGACGCCGAAGCCCAGGCTGAACAGGGAATGGGACATGGTGTTACCTCTACAAAAAATGGAAGGCTGGCCTACTTGAGGGCCGCCGAATAACTTTCTGGCTTGAAGCCAATCAGGGTTCTGTCACCGAGATCGAGCACCGGGCGCTTGATCATCGAGGGTTGTGCGAGCATCAATTCAATGGCTTTCGACTGATCGAGATCGGCTTTGCGTTCGTCTTCGAGTTTGCGAAAGGTGGTGCCCGCACGGTTCAAAACCACCTGCCAACCGTGCTCGTTGCACCATTGGGTCAAGTGCTCGCGGTCGATACCGGCCGTTTTATAGTCGTGGAACTCATAGCTCACAGCGTGCTCATCGAGCCAGGTGCGGGCCTTTTTCATGGTGTCGCACGCTTTGATGCCGAAAAGGTGCAACGTTTTGCTTGAAGCGGTCAAGGAATTGCCCCCTTTGAGCGAATGAAATGGAAAGGTTACGGATTATGCCACGACCAGCGGCCTCTGGTGCCCCTCGTCATGCTGGCGTGCGACTTATGTGCAAATGCCAGCCGGCAGCATAGGTGCGTAATATGGCACTTCAACGGCGAGTTGTTGCCTCATGTGTCGTTGCGAGTCGATTGTCCGGGAAACCCGCGTTATGCAAACCGCTTACACCGTTCTTATCCTACTGATGTTGGTCAGCGTTTCGCGCCTGGTCGGGCGTGTCATCCCCCTACCGTTACCCTTGGTGCAGATCGCAGCGGGCGCCTTGTTGGCCTGGCCCACGTTGGGGTTGCACGTGGCGCTGGACCCGGAGCTGTTCCTGTTTCTGTTCCTGCCGCCGCTGCTGTTCTCGGATGGCTGGCGCATGCCCAAGCGTGAGTTGTGGCGCCTGCGTGGGCCGATCCTGACGTTGGCGGTGGGGCTGGTGCTGTTCACCGTGGTGGGTGCCGGTTACTTCATTCACTGGATTTTGCCTACGATCCCGTTGCCCGTGGCCTTCGCCCTGGCGGCTGTGTTGTCACCGACGGACGCCGTGGCGGTGTCGGCCATTTCCCAGAACCGCCTGCCCACGCCGCTGATGCATATGCTCCAGGGCGAGGCCCTGATGAACGATGCTTCGGGCCTGGTGACCTTCAAATTTGCCCTGGCGGCGGCGTTGACTGGCGTGTTTTCCCTGGCGGATGCCAGCCTGACATTTGTGTTGGTCGCCGTAGGCGGCCTGGCCGTGGGGGTGGCGTTGAGCTGGCTGGTCGGGCGACTGCGTGCGTGGATGATCGCGCGAGGCTGGGACGACCCGGCGACTCACGTGGTGTTTATGTTGCTGCTACCGTTCGCCGCCTATGTGCTGGCTGAGCGCTTGGGCGCATCGGGCATTTTGTCGGCGGTGGCGGCGGGCATGATGCAAAGCTGGCTCGACCTGCTACCCCGCCAGACCAGCACCCGCTTGCTCAATCGCAGTGTGTGGTCGTTGCTGGAGTTTGCCTTCAACGGCTTGATTTTCCTGCTGCTAGGCCTGCAACTGCCGGACATCATTAAGGCCGTGGTGAGTCACGAGCCGACGCTGTGGCCCACATTGTTTTATCGCTGCCTGGATGTGGTCGCGATCTTTCTGGTGCTGGTGGTGTTGCGTTTCATCTGGGTGCAGAGCATCTGGCGGCTGTCGGGTTTATTGCGCCGGATTCGTGGGAAAAGTGAATTGACGCTGGTGCCGACTGCGCGCTCCTGCTGGCTGCTGACCGTCGGTGGTGTGCGCGGTGCGGTGACGCTGGCGGGTGTGATGTCAGTGCCGTTGCTGCTGGCGCCGGGCCAGGATTTCCCCGAGCGCGACTTGCTGATCTTTATTGCTGCCGGAGTGATCCTGCTGTCGCTGATCACCGCGTGCATCGCCTTGCCCCTGTTGTTGCGCGGCATCGAAAAAAGCCCCGATGAAAAGCGCCACAACGAAGTGCGCGAGGCCTGGAAAAAGACCGCAGTGGCTGCAATCCACGCGCTGGAGGCCGAAGACTCGGCGCAAAGCGAAACCCAGGACGCCGCCCAGGCTGCGCTGGCGACCGAACTCAAGGCTCGCCTGATGTCGGAATACCGCCATCAGTTGGAGGTGTTCAATGATTCAGCTGAAGCCCAGGCGCTGGCGCGGCAGATGGACCTGCTTGAGCGCAAATTGCGTCTGAAGGCCCTGCGCGCGCAGCGCTTGGAGTTGTATAGCTTGAGCCGTCATCGCCAGATTGGTGACGACGTCTTGAGGGAGGTGTTGGCCGAGCTGGATATGAGTGAGGCTAATCTGGGTCATGTGAAATGACCCATAAGGCCATTAGCGGCGACGCTGAATAAAATCGCGAATCCGCTCCGCCGCTTCCACACACTCCGCCAAGGGGGCAACCAACGCCATGCGCACACGCCCGGCGCCGGGGTTGAAGCCGTCGACTTCCCGCGACAGGTACGAGCCTGGCACCACAGTGACATGTTCCTCTACGAACAGATCCCGGCAGAAAGCGGCGTCATCACCTTCGACATTCGGCCACAGGTAGAAACCGCCGTCGGGGTTTTGCACGTCCAGTACTGGCTTGAGGATCGCCAGCACCGCATCGAATTTCTCGCGGTACAGATCACGGTTGGCCTGTACGTGGGCTTCGTCCTGCCAGGCAGCAATGCTCGCCAGTTGGGTTTGCACCGGCATCGCGCAACCGTGGTAGGTGCGGTACAGCAGGAAAGCCTTGAGAATGTCGGCGTCGCCGGCCACAAAACCGGAGCGTAGGCCTGGCAGGTTGGAGCGCTTGGACAGGCTGTGGAACACCACGCAACGCTTGAAGTCCTGGCGACCCAGCTCGACGCAGGCACTCAACAGGCCCGGCGGCGGGGTGTGTTCGTCGAAGTAGAGTTCGCTGTAGCATTCGTCGGCAGCGATCACGAAGTCGTATTCGTCGGCCAGGGCGATGAGTTTTTTCAGGGTGTCGACCGGTATCAGCGCGCCGGTCGGGTTGCCGGGGGAGCACAGGAACAGGATCTGGCAGCGTTTCCAGACGTCCGGCGTCACGGCGTCGAAATCCGGGTTGAAGCCATTGGCGTCCAGGCACGGCAGGTAGTGCGGCTTGGCGCCGGCCAGGAACGCGGCGCCTTCGTAGATCTGGTAGAACGGGTTCGGGCTCACCACCAGCGCGTCGTCGCCGCGATTGACCACGGTTTGGGTGAAGGCGAACAGCGCTTCACGCGTGCCGTTGACCGGCAAGATGTTGCGCGCCGGGTCGAGCCAGCCCTCGGGCACATCGAAGCGGCGCTCGCACCAGGCGCCGATGGCCTCGCGCAGCGCGGGGATGCCCAGGGTGGTCGGGTACACGGCCATCTGGTCAAGGTTATTGCTCAGCGCTTCGGCCACGAAGGTCGGGGATTTGTGCTTCGGCTCGCCGATGGACAGCGCGATCGGGCGCTTATCCGGGGTCGGCGTAACACTGCCCAGCAGGGCGCGCAGTTTCTCGAACGGGTAGGGCTGCAGCTGGTTCAGGGCGTTGTTCATGTAAGCCTCTATCACGGTGAACACGGACTTTGTGGGAGCTGGCTTGCCTGCGATGGGGACGCCGCGGTACACCAGAGACTCCGCAGCGATGCCATCGCAGGCAAGCCAGCTCCCACAGGGATCGTGTTTACAAAGTTAAAAATTCAAATAGTCAGGCGCGTCAGCTCGACGTTCGGTTCCTGGGTCACGCTTAATTGCTGCTCGATGGCTTCCTGCAAGCGGCGGCACAGCTCCGGGTCGGACAGCGGCTGGTTGTCGGCGTCGGTGATGAAGAACACGTCTTCCACGCGCTCGCCGAGGGTTGCAATCTTGGCATTCTGCAACGACAGGTCGAACTCCAGGAAAATCCCACCGATCCGCGCCAGCAGGCCCGGGCGATCCGGGGCGCTGAGTTCCAGCACCGTCACCGGGCGCTGGGCGTCGTTGGAGATGGTCACCTGGGGCGCAAACGCAAAATGCTTGAGCTGGCGCGGCACCCGGCGCTGGATGATGGTCGGGTAGTCGTCAGGGTTGCGCAGGGCCTCGGTAAGGCCTTCGCGGATCTTTTTCACGCGTGCTGGGTTGTCACCAATGGAGTCGCCATCGGTGTCGAGCACGATATAAGTGTCAAGGGTGAACTGACTGCTGGAGGTAATCACGCGGGCGTCATGGATGTTCAGGTTGAGCTGGTCCATGGCGGCCACCGTCACGGCGAAGAAGTCATGCTGGTCCGGCGCATAAATGAAGATCTGCGTACCGCCCTCGAATTCGCGCTGGGTGGTTTCCTTGATCAGCACCAGCGGGCCGCCATCGGCCGGCTGCTGCAGGATCGCGTCAGTGTGCCAGGCCACGTCGCCAGCGGTGTGGCGCAGGAAATAATCGTCACCCAGTTGCGACCACAGCTGCTCGACGTCGTCCGGGTCGTTGCCGCCGCGCACCAATATGTCCAGCGCCGCGCTTTGGGTGCGGCGGATCTGCTCTTCGCGGTCCACCGGGTTTTCCAGGCCGCGGCGCAGGGCGCGCTTGGTCTCGGTGTACAGCTGGCGCAGCAGGCTGGCGCGCCAGGAGTTCCACAGCGTCGGGTTGGTGGCGTTGATGTCGGAGACGGTCAAGACGTACAGGTAGTCGAGGTGGGTTTCATCGCCGACGGTCTGTGCGAAGTCGTGGATCACCTGCGGGTCGGACAGGTCCTTGCGTTGGGCGGTGGTCGACATCACCAAATGGTTCTGCACCAGCCACACGATCAGGCGGCTGTCCCACAGCGGCAACTGGTGGCGCTGGCAGAACGCCTCGGCATCCACCGCACCGATCTCGGAATGGTCGCCATGCCGGCCCTTGCCAATGTCATGGTACAAGCCGGCCAGGTAGATCAGCTCGGGCTTGGGCAACTTGGCCATCAGCTTACTGGCCAGCGGGAATTTCTCTGATACCTGGGTGTACTGCAATTTACGCAGGTGCTTGATTAGGTTCAGGGTGTGCGCATCCACGGTATAAATGTGGAACAGGTCGTGCTGCATTTGCCCGACGATAAAGCCGAACTCAGGCAGATAGCGCCCAAGGATGCCGTAACGGTTCATGCGCCGCAGGTTGCGGTGGATGCCGATCTTGCACTTGAACAGCTCGATAAACAGGCTGGTGTTGCGGATATCGTTGCGGAAATCGTCGTCGATCAGGTGACGGTTTTCCCGCAGCAGGCGAATGGTGTCGGCGCGCACGCCTTTTATTTCCGGCTGCTGGGCCATCAGCACGAAGATTTCCAGCATGGCGAACGGCGTGCGGCGGAACACATTGTCGTTGCGCGCTTCGATATAGCCGTCGTGCAGTTGGAAACGCGAGTTGATCGGTTGCGGCGGCGCTTCGTCTTCAGGGGCCAGGATCACCTCTTCGAAGTGCTGGATGATCAGGTCGCTGAGCTGGGCAATGCTCATGACCACCCGGTAATACTGCTGCATGAAGCTTTCGATGCTGGTCTTTGCGTCCTCGCCTTCAAACCCCAGCAAGGTGGCGATGGAGCGCTGATGATCGAACAGCAGGCGGTCTTCGGAGCGCCCCGCGAGCATGTGCAGGGCGTAGCGCACCTTCCACAGGAACTCCTGGGAGGAGGCCAGCAGGGCGTTCTCGCTTTCTACCAGGAAACCTTCGCCGGCCAGTGCCCGCAGGTTCAAGGTGCCGTATTGGCGGCGGGCAACCCACAAAATCGTCTGGATATCCCGCAGCCCGCCCGGTGAGCCTTTGACGTTGGGTTCCAGGTTGTATTCGGTGTCGTTGTACTTGTGATGCCGGGCCTTTTGCTCGGCGCGCTTGGCCAGGAAGAAGTCCTTGCTCGGCCACATGTGCGCGGTGCTGGTGACTTCGAGCATGCGCTGGCGCAGGCGCTCGGGGCCGGCAATGGTGCGGCTTTCCATCAGGTTGGTGATCACCGTGAGGTCGGCGCGGGCCTCTTCGGCGCATTCGTCGACCGAGCGCACGCTCTGGCCGACTTCCAAGCCTATGTCCCACAACAGCGTCAGAAAACGCTCGATGGAATCGCGAAAGATCTCATGGTCGGCGCTGTCCAGCAGGATCAGCAGGTCAATGTCGGAGTAGGGGTGCAACTCGCCACGTCCGTAGCCGCCGACCGCCACCAGGGCGATGTCGGCGTCTTCGCTCCAGTTGAACTGTTCCCATGCCTTTTGCAGGATGTTATCGACAAACCAGGCGCGGTCCTCGATCAACCGACGTATGTCCCGGCCGCTGCGAAAGCGCGCATCGAGCACCTCGCGGGCCTGGCGGATAGCTTTCTTGAACGCGGCGATGGGGCTCGCCTTCAGGGCCAGTTCGGCCTGGAACTGGCCACGGTCGAAGAGTTCGGGATCCACCTGGGGCATCGATCGGCTTTCCTTTCTATCTATCAGTCAGTCACAACACAGTGGGGGAAAACCTGAGCAACCGTTACGCCGAAGCAGCACCGGAAGTACGCGGGATTGTGTCGTCGGCGCGCAGGGTAAAGATCTCGTAGCCGGTTTCGGTGACCAGCAGGGTGTGTTCCCACTGGGCCGAGAGCTTGCGGTCCTTGGTGATGGCGGTCCAGCCGTCGCCCAGCACTTTGGTATCGGCCTTGCCTTGGTTGATCATCGGCTCGATGGTGAAGGTCATGCCTGCCTTGAGCTCCATGCCAGTGCCGGCGCGGCCGTAGTGCAGGATCTGTGGCTCTTCGTGGAACACGGTGCCGATACCGTGGCCGCAGAATTCGCGCACCACCGAGAAGCCGTTCTTTTCAGCGTGCTTCTGGATCACTTCGCCGATGTCGCCCAGGCGGCAACCGGGTTTGACGATTTCGATGGCCTTGTACATGCATTCCTGGGTCACCTGGGACAGGCGCTCGGCCCAGACCGGCACAGTGCCGACGTGGAACATGCGGCTGGTGTCGCCGAAGTAGCGGTCCTTGATCACGGTAACGTCGATGTTCAGGGTGTCGCCGTCCTTCAACGGTTTGTCCCCCGGAATCCCGTGGCAGACCACGTGGTTGACCGAGGTGCAGATCGACTTGGGGAAGCCCTTGTAGTTCAACGGCGCAGGGATAGCGCCCTGCACGTTGACGATATAGTCATGGCAGATCTGGTTCAGGGTCTCGGTGGTCACGCCGGGCTTGACGTGCTCGGCGATCATTTCCAGCACGTCGGCAGCCAGTTTGCCGGCGATGCGCATGCCGGCGATGTCTTCGGCGGTTTTCAAACTAACGGTCATACAGGCTCTCTCTAGCGCGACGCGCTGAAATCAATACGGTTTACGGGCGTGCGACAAAAGGTTACAGAATTCGCACAAGCCACAAAAAACGCGATTCTAACAGACGATGGCGTCAAATCATGAGCCTCTGATGATCGCTTCTCTCTATAAGGTAGGGCTATGTGAGCTCTATTCAAGGGGTTACACGAAAGCACCCTGCGGCAAATGTGATTGCGTGTTCCGTTTTTGCCGATGCTGTGGTATAAAATGCGCCGCTTTCCGGGGATACCCCGCAGAGCTTAAATCCACACACGTGTCGACACGATGACCTGGGTGCCGGAGGCCTTGAAGCCGCTGGTTGGTCATTGGGATACGTGGAGGCCAAACCCGACTTATTAAGGAACTATCATGTCCCAAGTCAACATGCGCGATATGCTGAAGGCCGGTGTGCACTTCGGTCACCAGACCCGTTACTGGAACCCGAAAATGGGTAAATACATTTTCGGCGCGCGTAACAAGATCCACATTATCAACCTTGAAAAAACCCTGCCAATGTTCAACGAAGCTTTGACTTTCGTAGAGCGCCTGGCCCAGGGCAAAAACAAGATTCTGTTCGTCGGCACCAAGCGTTCCGCTGGCAAGATCGTTGCTGAAGAAGCAGCACGTTGCGGTTCGCCGTACGTCGATCACCGCTGGTTGGGCGGCATGCTCACCAACTTCAAAACCATCCGTGCTTCCATCAAGCGTCTGCGTGACCTTGAAGTGCAAGCCGAAGACGGTACTTTCGCCAAGCTGACCAAGAAAGAGGCGCTGATGCGCACTCGCGACCTGGAAAAGCTCGATCGTTCCCTGGGTGGTATCAAGGACATGGGCGGTCTGCCTGACGCACTGTTCGTTATCGACGTTGATCACGAGCGCATCGCGATCACCGAAGCCAACAAGCTGGGCATCCCTGTTATCGGCGTAGTCGATACCAACAGCAGCCCGGAAGGCGTTGACTACATCATCCCAGGCAACGATGACGCAATCCGCGCTATCCAGCTGTACATGGGTTCGATGGCTGACGCTGTAATCCGTGGTCGCAACCACGTTGCTGGTGGTGCCGAGCAGTTCGTTGAAGAAGCTCCGGTAGCCGCAGCTGAGTAATTGACGCCCTGGCGTTGACTCAGTAAGCAAAAAGGGGGCTTGGCCCCCTTTTTGCCACCTCGAAAACCATTTGTCGGCAGCGCAGCTACAACATCTGTAACGTGCAGCGGCTAACAAGGGTGGTTCGGGAAGAATTGATCCCCCGTTCGATCGGGTGGAGTGGTTGAAAACCTATCCAAGAGGAATTTGAAAATGGCAGCAATTACTGCAGCGTTGGTTAAAGAACTGCGTGAGCGTACCGGCGAAGGCATGATGGATTGCAAGAAAGCCCTGGAAAAGGCTGACGGCGACATCGAAAAAGCCATTGATGACATGCGTGCTTCCGGCGCCATCAAGGCTGCCAAGAAAGCAGGCAACGTGGCTGCTGAAGGCGCTATCGCTCTGAAAGAAGACGGCAAATCTGCTGTTCTGCTGGAAGTGAACTCGCAGACCGACTTCCTGGCCCTGCAGGACGACTTCAAGGCATTTGTTGCCGCCAGCGTTGATAAAGCGTTCGCCGACAAACTGACTGACGTCGCTCCGCTGATCGCTGCTCAGGAAGCTGATCGCCTGGTACTGGTCGGCAAGGTTGGCGAAAACGTCAACATCCGTCGCCTGACCCGCGTTGAAGGTGATGTGGTTGGTGGTTACCTGCACGGTAACAAAATCGGCGTTGCTGTTGTCCTCAAAGGCGGCGACGTTGAGCTGGCCAAAGACATCGCTATGCACGTAGCGGCCAGCAACCCTGAGTTCCTGCTGCCTTCGGAAGTTTCTGCCGAAGCCATCGAGCGTGAAAAGGCTGTTTTCCTGCAGCTGAACGAAGAAAAAATCAAAGGCAAGCCAGAAAACATTGTTGAGAACATGGTCAAAGGCCGTATCAGCAAGTTCCTGGCTGAAGCGAGCCTGGTTGAGCAGGCGTTCGTCAAGAACCCTGAAATCAAGGTTGGCGAGCTGGCTAAGAAAGCCGGTGCTGAAATCGTTTCCTTCACCTACTTCAAAGTAGGCGAAGGCATCGAGAAGCCGGTCGACAACTTCGCTGAAGAAGTTGCTGCCCAGCTGGCTGCCGCCAAGCAATAAGACAGTTTTCAACTGTCGCCCGAAAGAGGCTGCCCGCTCACGCGCGCAGCCTCTTTTCAAATGGGAAGGCCGATTTTAATTGGCATCCCTTCGGAACTGGCTTACAAAGCCGTGTTCCGATGGCGCTGTAGCAGCGTCCAGCTAGAGTGAACGCAAGCCGTAAACGGCTCGCCAAGAATTTTTAAAAATACGCCGCAGGAGAGATTCGCAATGGCTCAGCAGGGCAGTGGTTATCAGGCTCGCTATAAACGCATTCTACTCAAGCTTAGCGGCGAGGCCCTCATGGGCTCGGAAGAGTTCGGGATCGATCCCAAAGTGCTCGACCGCATGGCGCTGGAAGTCGGCCAACTGGTCGGTATCGGCGTTCAGGTCGGCCTGGTGATCGGCGGCGGTAACCTGTTCCGCGGCGCGGCACTGAGTGCGGCCGGCATGGATCGGGTCACGGGCGACCACATGGGCATGCTGGCCACTGTGATGAACGCCTTGGCTATGCGCGACGCCCTGGAGCGCGCCAATATCTCGGCTATCGTGATGTCGGCTATTTCCATGGTCGGCGTGACCGATCACTATGACCGCCGCAAAGCCATGCGCCACCTGAACGCCAAGGAAGTGGTGATCTTCGCCGCTGGCACAGGTAACCCGTTCTTCACCACCGACTCGGCAGCGTGCCTGCGCGCCATCGAAATCGATGCTGACGTGGTGCTCAAGGCGACCAAGGTAGACGGCGTTTACACCGCAGATCCATTCAAAGACCCGCATGCCGAGAAGTTCGATCATCTGACCTACGATGAAGTGCTGGATCGCAAACTGGGCGTGATGGACCTGACGGCTATTTGCCTGTGCCGCGACCACAAGATGCCACTACGCGTATTTAACATGAACAAACCCGGTGCCCTGCTGAATATCGTACACGGCGGCGCAGAAGGGACTCTGATCGAGGAAGGCCAACAATGATCAACGAAATCAAGAAAGACGCTCAAGAGCGTATGCAGAAATCCCTGGACTCCCTGAACCATGCATTTGGTCAGATTCGTACAGGCAAGGCTCACCCAAGCATTCTGGGCAGCGTGATGGTGCCGTATTACGGCGCAGATACCTCCATCACCCAAGTGGCCAACATCACTGTAAAAGACTCGCGCACCCTGCAAGTCGTCGCCTTTGAGCGCAACATGCTCGGCGCCGTCGACAAGGCCATCCAGAGCGCCGGTCTGAACCTCAACCCGACCAACCTGGGCGAGTTGCTGCTGATCTCCATGCCAGCCCTGACTGAAGAAACCCGCAAGGGCTTCACCAAGCAGGCGCGCAGCGCAGCTGAAGATGCGCGGGTTGCCGTGCGCAACATTCGTCGTGATGCCTTGGGTGATCTGAAGAAGCTGGTCAAGGACAAGGAAATCAGCGAAGACGAAGAGCGCCGTGCCGTTGCCGATATCGACAAGCTGACCAAAGATGCCGAGGCCCAGATCACTAAGGCCACGGAAGAAAAAGAAAAGGACCTGATGGCCGTATAAGGGGTCAGGACGCCTTCATGGAAAAGACCAAGCAGACTGTACCCTCCGTGGTGCCGCGCCATGTCGCGATCATCATGGATGGGAATAATCGCTGGGCGAAGAAACGCTTTATGCCGGGTGTCGCCGGGCATAAAGCGGGTGTCGATGCGGTACGGGCTGTAATTGAGGTGTGTGCCGAGGCCAAGGTCGAAGTGTTGACCTTGTTCGCCTTCTCCAGTGAGAACTGGCAGCGGCCCGCCGAAGAAGTCAGTGCCTTGATGGATCTGTTCTTCAAGGCCTTGCGTCGTGAGGCCAAGCGCCTCAACGACAACAATATCAGCCTGCGTATCATCGGTGATCGCTCGCGCTTCCACCCGGAGCTGCAAGCCGCCATGCGCGAAGCCGAGGCTATTACCGCCGGCGCCGACCGTTTTGTGCTGCAGATCGCAGCCAACTACGGTGGCCAGTGGGACATCGCCCAGGCTGCACAGCGGCTCGCCCGCGAAGTGCAGGCCGGTCATCTGCGTCCCGACGACATCACGCCCGAACTGTTGCAAACCTGCCTGGTTACCGGCGACCTGCCGTTGCCTGACTTGTGCATCCGTACCGGTGGTGAGCACCGCATCAGCAATTTCCTGTTGTGGCAGCTGGCCTATACCGAGCTGTACTTCTCCGACCTGTTCTGGCCGGACTTCAAACACGATGCCATGCGTAAAGCACTGGCTGATTTCGCTTCCCGTCAACGTCGCTTCGGTAAAACGAGCGAGCAGATCGAAGCTGGAGCCCGGGTTTAAATGCTTAAACAACGAATCATCACAGCACTGATCCTGTTGCCGATCGCCTTGTGTGGGTTTTTCCTGCTCGAGGGTTCCGGCTTTGCGCTGTTTATCGGCCTGGTCGTGACGCTGGGTGCCTGGGAATGGGCGCGCCTGGCGGGTTTCAGCGCGCAGTTGCCGCGTGTGGTGTATGCCGCTGTCGTGGCTGCCTTGGCGTTTCTCTTGTACATCCTGCCGGACATTGCGCCCTGGGTGTTGGGGGCGGCGGTGCTGTGGTGGGCGCTGGCGACGTTCCTTGTGTTGACTTACCCGCGTACCAGCGGCAAGTGGTCCAGCGTTGCCTGCAAGCTGGTGATTGGCGTGTTGATCCTCTTACCGGCGTGGCAAGGGCTGGTTGAAATCAAGCGTTACCCTATGGGTAACTGGCTGATCCTGGCCGTGATGGTGCTGGTCTGGGGGGCGGATATCGGTGCCTACTTCTCGGGCCGGGCCTTCGGCAAGCGCAAGTTGGCGCCGGCAGTCAGCCCTGGCAAAAGCTGGGAAGGCGTTTATGGTGGTCTCGCGTTGACGCTGGTGATCGCGCTGGTCGTCGGCGTTGTGCGTGGCTGGTCGGTGAAGGAAATTTTGCTGGCGCTGGTGGCCACGGCCATCGTGGTGTTCATTTCGGTGGTGGGCGACCTCACTGAAAGCATGTTCAAGCGCCAGGCCGGGATCAAGGACAGCAGCAACCTGCTGCCGGGCCATGGCGGCGTGCTGGACCGCATTGACAGCTTGACCGCGGCCATTCCAATCTTCGCCGTGCTGTTGTGGATGACGGCTTCGTGAGCCGCCTGCAACAAGTAACCGTGCTGGGTGCAACCGGCTCGGTAGGGCTGAGTACCCTTGACGTGATTGCGCGTCATCCTGATCGCTATCAAGTCTTCGCCCTCACCGGGTTTACCCGCTTGAGCGAGCTGCTGGCCTTGTGCGTGCGTCATTCGCCGCGCTTTGCCGTAGTGCCCGAAGCCGCTCTGGCTCGGGGGCTGCAGGATGACCTGCGGGCTGCCGGGCTTGCCACTCAGGTGTTGGTGGGGGAGGAGGGGTTGTGCCAGGTCTCGGCTGACGCTGACGTGGATACCGTAGTCGCCGCTATTGTCGGTGCAGCCGGTTTGCGTCCGACCCTGGCTGCCGTCGATGCCGGCAAGAAGATCCTGCTGGCCAATAAAGAAGCGCTGGTGATGTCCGGCGCACTGTTTATGCAGGCGGTGCGCAAAAGCGGCGCCGTATTGCTACCCCTGGACAGTGAGCACAATGCAATCTTCCAGTGCATGCCCGGTGACTATGCGCGCGGCTTGAGCCAGGTTGGCGTGCGCCGGATCCTGCTGACGGCCTCTGGTGGTCCGTTCCGGCAAACTCCGTTGGCTGAGCTGGAGCATGTCTCGCCCGATCAGGCGTGCGCTCATCCGAACTGGTCCATGGGGCGAAAGATCTCGGTGGATTCGGCGAGCATGATGAACAAGGGCCTTGAGTTGATCGAGGCGTGCTGGCTGTTCGATGCGCGTCCGGATCAGGTCGAGGTGGTGATTCACCCGCAAAGTGTGATTCATTCGCTGGTTGATTACGTGGACGGTTCGGTGTTGGCGCAGTTGGGCAATCCCGATATGCGCACCCCTATCGCCAATGCCCTGGCCTGGCCGGAGCGGATTGATTCCGGCGTGGCGCCTTTGGACCTGTTTGCCGTGGCCCGTCTGGACTTCGAAGCGCCGGACGAGCAGCGCTTTCCTTGCCTGCGCCTGGCGCGGCAAGCTGCCGAAGCGGGTAACAGCGCGCCGGCGATGCTTAATGCAGCCAACGAAGTGGCTGTGGCAGCGTTTCTCGAACGGCGCATCCGCTTTCCGCAGATCGCGAGTATCATCGAGGACGTCCTGGCGCTTGAACCTGTCGTGGCGGTGAATGATCTGGGGGCGGTATTCGAGGCTGATACCAAGGCTCGAGCCCTGGCTGGGCAATGGTTGAGCCGGAACGCGCGTTAGTCTTTGGGCGGGTTTGAGCCTCTAGGCGCTGGATTGGAATGCGGAGAAATTAGATGAGTGCGCTTTACATGATCGTCGGCACCCTGGTTGCTCTGGGTGTGCTGGTTACCTTCCACGAATTCGGCCATTTCTGGGTCGCGCGTCGTTGCGGCGTCAAGGTACTGCGCTTTTCCGTCGGTTTCGGCATGCCGCTGTTGCGCTGGCATGACCGCCAAGGCACCGAATTCGTGATTGCGGCCATCCCGCTGGGTGGCTACGTCAAGATGCTCGATGAGCGCGAAGGCGAAGTGCCTGCAGATCAATTGGACCAATCCTTCAATCGCAAGACCGTTCGTCAGCGTATCGCCATTGTTGCCGCTGGCCCGATCGCCAACTTCCTGTTGGCGATGGTGTTCTTCTGGGTCCTGGCCATGCTGGGCAGCCAGCAGGTGCGTCCGGTCATCGGAGCGGTCGAGTCGGACAGTATTGCCGCCAAGGCCGGCCTGGTTGCCGGGCAGGAAATTGTTTCCATTGATGGCGAGCCCACCACAGGTTGGGGCGCGGTCAATCTGCAGTTGGTGCGCCGCCTGGGCGAAAGCGGCATCGTCAATGTGGTGGTGCGTGAACAGGACTCGACTACCGAAACCCCGCGTGATCTGACCCTCGACCACTGGCTCAAGGGCGCTGATGAACCTGACCCGATCAAGTCCCTGGGCATACGTCCATGGCGTCCGGCCTTGCCGCCGGTCCTGGCGGAGCTCGATCCGAAAGGTCCGGCCCAGGCCGCTGGCCTGAAAACCGGCGATCGGCTGTTGGCCCTCGATGGACAGGCGCTGGGCGACTGGCAGCAGGTGGTCGACCTGGTTCGTGTACGTCCTGATACTAAAATTCTGCTGAAAGTTGAGCGCGACGGTGCTCAAATCGACGTCCCAGTGACCTTGTCGGTTCGCGGGGAAGCCAAGGCGGCCGGGGGTTACCTCGGTGCCGGGGTCAAAGGTGTCGAATGGCCGCCGTCGATGGTGCGTGAGGTCAGCTTCGGGCCGTTGGCAGCAATTGGCGAGGGTGCAAAACGCACTTGGACCATGAGCGTGCTGACCCTGGAATCCCTCAAGAAAATGTTGTTCGGCGAGCTCTCGGTAAAAAACTTGAGTGGACCGATAACCATTGCTAAAGTGGCGGGCGCTTCTGCCCAGTCGGGTGTCGCGGATTTCCTGAATTTCCTGGCTTATCTGAGTATTAGCCTGGGTGTTCTGAATTTGTTGCCCATTCCAGTATTGGATGGGGGACATCTGTTGTTTTATCTGGTCGAGTGGGTGCGTGGTCGCCCCTTGTCGGATCGGGTGCAGGGTTGGGGGATACAGATCGGTATCAGTTTGGTGGTCGGGGTGATGTTATTAGCCTTGGTCAACGATCTGGGTCGACTGTAACGCTTCGCTGAATTGCGAATCTGCCGCATTTTGCGGCAGTTTGTTTATTGCCAGTTGGAATAAGAAAGGACTTCATGAAACGTCTGCTGCTAACTGCGGTTCTCACCGTATTGATGATCGCCGAAGTTCACGCCGAGTCCTTCACCATCTCCGATATTCGCGTCAACGGCCTCCAGCGGGTTTCCGCCGGTAGCGTCTTTGGTGCATTACCGTTGAACGTCGGTGAACAGGCTGATGACCGTCGCCTGGTGGAGTCCACTCGTGCGCTGTTCAAAACCGGTTTCTTTCAAGACATCCAACTGGGGCGTGAAGGCAACGTCCTGGTCATCACCGTTGTCGAGCGACCTTCCGTCGCCAGTATCGAGATCGAAGGCAACAAGGCGATCTCTACTGAAGACTTGATGAAAGGTCTGAAGCAATCCGGCCTGGCCGAAGGCGAGATCTTCCAACGCGCCACCCTTGAAGGTGTGCGTAACGAACTGCAACGCCAGTACGTTGCCCAGGGCCGCTACTCCGCGACCGTGGAAACGGAGGTGGTGCCGCAGCCTCGCAACCGTGTGGGCCTCAAGGTCAATATCAACGAAGGCACCGTGGCTGCGATCCAGCACATCAACGTGGTGGGTAATACCAAGTTCGCTGATGAAGACCTGATCGACCTGTTCGAGCTCAAGACCACCAACTGGCTGTCGTTCTTCAAGAACGATGACAAGTACGCCCGCGAAAAACTGTCTGGTGACCTGGAACGCCTGCGCTCCTACTACCTGGACCGTGGCTATATCAACATGGATATCGCCTCGACCCAGGTGTCCATCACCCCGGACAAGAAACACGTCTACATCACAGTCAACGTCAACGAAGGCGAGAAGTACAAGGTTCGTGACGTTAAGCTGAGCGGCGACCTGAAAGTGCCTGAAGACCAGGTCAAGGCGCTGCTGCTGGTGCAGAAAGACCAGGTGTTCTCGCGCAAGCTGATGACCACCACGTCAGAACTGATCACTCGCCGCCTGGGTAACGAAGGCTATACCTTCGCCAACGTCAACGGCGTGCCGACCCCGCATGATGATGACCACACCGTGGACATCACTTTCGTCGTCGATCCCGGCAAGCGTGCCTACGTGAACCGCATCAACTTCCGTGGCAACACCAAGTCGGCGGACGAAGTACTGCGTCGTGAAATGCGTCAGATGGAAGGTGGCTGGGCGTCGACTTACCTGATCGACCAGTCCAAGACCCGTCTTGAGCGCCTGGGCTTTTTCAAGGAAGTCAACGTCGAAACCCCGGCCGTACCGGGTGTGGATGACCAGGTTGACGTGAACTACGCCGTGGAAGAACAAGCCTCGGGCTCGATCACCGCCAGTGTCGGCTTCGCACAAAGTGCCGGTCTGATCCTTGGTGGCTCCATCACCCAGAACAACTTCCTGGGTACCGGTAACCGCGTGTCTATCGGCCTGACCCGAAGCGAATACCAGAGCCGATATAACTTCGGTTATACCGACCCCTACTGGACTGCTGATGGTGTGAGCCTGGGCTACAACGCCTTCTACCGCACCACCGACTACAAAGACCTCGACGTTGACGTTGCAAGCTATGCAATCGACAGCCTCGGTGCCGGTGTCAACGTTGGTTACCCGATCAGCGAGACGTCGCGCCTGACCTTTGGCCTGACTGCGCAACAAGATGAGATCAAGACCGGTGTCTACACCGTGGATGAGATCTTTGACTTCACCCGTCGTGAAGGTGACAAGTTCCTGAACTTCAAGGCGTCTGCCGGCTGGTCCGAGTCGACCCTGAATAAAGGTGTACTGGCGACCCGTGGTCACTCCCAGAGCTTGACCCTGGAAACCACCACGCCGGGCAGCGACCTGTCGTTCTTCAAGCTTGACTACCGTGGCCAACTGTTCACGCCGTTGAGCGACAACTACACCATGCGCCTGCACACTGAATTGGGTTATGGCGATGGTTATGGCTCCACCAACGGTCTACCGTTCTACGAGAACTACTACGCGGGTGGCTTCAACTCCGTACGTGGTTTCAAAGACAGCACCTTGGGCCCACGTGGTACCCCAAGCCGTGGTGTTGGCGTAACCGGTAACCAAGGCACTGTGGCTGACTCCGACAACGACCCGCTGCCGTTCGGTGGTAACGTGTTGATCCAAGGTGGTGCGGAAATCCTGTTCCCGCTGCCGTTCGTAAAAGATCAGCGTTCCCTGCGTACCTCTGTATTCTGGGACGTGGGTAACGTGTTCGACTCCAAGTGCGAGCAGATCCGTAACCCGAGTGGCGTGAAGTCCGACACCCAGTGCAACGACGTGAGCCTGAGCAACCTGGCAAGCTCCGTGGGTGTGGGTGTGACTTGGGTAACTGCGCTTGGCCCATTGAGCTTTGCTCTGGCCATGCCGATCAAGAAACCGGATAACGCTGAAACCCAGATTTTCCAATTCTCCCTCGGCCAGACGTTCTAAGCGTCTGACCCAAGATAACGACAACGGATTCTGTAGGAGTGCATCGTGCGTAAGTTGACTCAATTGGTTCTGCTGGCAACCGTGCTGGTAGCGACCCCGGCCTTTGCCGAAATGAAAATTGCCGTGCTGAACTATCAGATGGCCCTGCTGGAATCCGATGCGGCCAAGCGTTATGCCGTGGATGCCGAGAAAAAATTCGGTCCGCAACTGACCAAACTCAAGACGCTGGAAAGCAGCGCCAAGGGCATCCAGGATCGTCTGGTAGCCGGTGGCGACAAGATGCAGCAAGGCGAGCGCGAGCGTCTGGAGCTTGAATTCAAGCAAAAGGCCCGTGACTACCAGTTCCAGTCCAAAGAGCTGAACGAAGCCAAAGCGGTTGCTGACCGTGAAATGCTTAAACAGCTGAAGCCGAAACTCGACAGCGCCGTTGAAGAAGTCATCAAGAAAGGTGCCTTTGACCTGGTGTTCGAGCGTGGCGCGGTTATCGACGTCAAGCCTCAATACGACATCACCCGCCAGGTGATCGAGCGCATGAACCAGCTGAAGTAAGCCATGACCGCGACTATCAAGCTCGGCGAGTTGGCCGAGTTCCTGGGGGCCACCTTAAATGGCTCCCCGGAGAAAGAAATCACTGGGCTAGCCACCTTGCAGGAGGCTGGCCCAGCTCAGTTGAGCTTCCTCGCAAACCCTCAATACCGTAAATACCTGGTCGACAGCCAAGCCGCCGCCGTGTTGCTGAAAGCTGCTGACGCCGAAGGGTTTGCCGGGGATTCGCTGGTGGTGGCCGACCCGTACCTGGCTTATGCCCGGGTGTCGCACCTGTTCGATCCGAAACCCAAGGCCGCAGCCGGTATTCATCCGTCTGCGGTCATCGCCGATGATGCCCAGGTTGATCCTGCGGCCAGCATTGGCGCCTTTGCGGTGATCGAGAGCGGTGCGCGCATTGCGGCAGGTGTGACCGTTGGTGCTCATTGCTTTATCGGTGCGCGCTGCGAGATTGGCGCTGACGGTTGGCTCGCACCGCGCGTAACCCTGTACCACGATGTGCGTATCGGTGAGCGTGTGGTCATCCAATCGGGTGCGGTGATCGGGGGGGAAGGCTTCGGCTTCGCCAACGCCAAGGGCATCTGGAACAAGATTGCCCAGGTCGGCGGCGTATTGATCGGCGACGACGTGGAAATTGGCGTCAACACGGCTGTTGATCGCGGGGCCTTGGCCGATACCGTGATCGGCAACGGCGTGAAGCTCGACAACCAGATTCAGATCGCCCACAACGTGCAGATTGGTGATCACACCGCCATGGCGGCGTGTGTGGGTATTTCCGGCAGCACCAGGATCGGCAAGCATTGCATGCTCGCCGGTGGCGTAGGGCTGGTGGGGCATATCGATATTTGCGACAACGTCTTCATCACCGGCATGACCATGGTTACCCACTCGATTACCGAGCCAGGGGCCTACTCATCCGGTACCGCCATGCAGCCTGCAGCTGAATGGCGCAAGAGCGCAGCACGGTTGAGGCAGCTCGACGACATGGCTCGACGTCTCAAACAGCTGGAAAAGCGTGTTGGGGACGTGACCCCTGGCGGTAATGCTTCATCAGAAGGCTGATACCATTTCCATATCAAGTGTGCACAGCCGCTAGACTGCCTCCTTGATTTGCTAGCGGGGCGTGCTTTTAGTTCGCCCGCCCCCAATCTTTATTACAGGCTTCCCCCCGAAATGATGGACATCAACGAGATTCGCGAATACCTGCCTCACCGTTACCCGTTCCTGCTGGTGGACCGCGTAGTGGACCTCAACGTCGAGGAAAAGCGCATTCGTGCCTACAAGAATGTCAGCATCAACGAACCGTTCTTCAACGGTCACTTTCCCGCGCATCCAATCATGCCGGGCGTGTTGATCATCGAAGCGATGGCCCAGGCTGCCGGTATCCTTGGCTTCAAAATGCTCGACCTCAAGCCTGCCGACGGCACGCTCTACTATTTCGTGGGCTCCGATAAGTTGCGTTTCCGCAACCCGGTCACCCCGGGTGACCAGTTGATCCTGGAAGCCAAGTTCATCAGCTGCAAACGCCAGATCTGGAAGTTCGAATGCCAGGCTTCGGTGGACGGCAAGCCTGTGTGCTCCGCCGAAATCATCTGTGCGGAACGCAAACTATGAGTTTGATTGACCCTCGCGCAATCATCGATCCGTCGGCCGTACTGGCCGCCGACGTTGAGGTCGGCCCCTGGTCGATCATCGGCGCAGGTGTGGAAATCGGCGAGGGGACTGTCATCGGGCCGCACGTGATCCTTAAAGGTCCGACCCGTATTGGCAAACACAATCGTATCTACCAGTTTTCCTCGGTAGGCGAAGACACCCCGGACATGAAGTACAAGGGTGAAGAAACACGCCTGGTAATCGGTGATCACAACATCATTCGTGAAGGCGTGACCATTCACCGTGGCACCGTGCAAGATCGGGCCGAGACCACGCTGGGTGATCACAACCTAGTCATGGCCTACGCGCACATCGGCCACGACAGCGTCATCGGCAACCACTGCATTCTGGTCAACAACACCGCGTTGGCCGGCCATGTGCACGTCGACGATTGGGCGATCCTCTCCGGATTCACCCTGGTGCATCAGTACTGCCATATCGGCGCCCACAGCTTTTCCGGCATGGGTACCGCCATCGGCAAGGATGTTCCGGCGTTCGTCACAGTATTCGGTAACCCGGCCGAAGCCCGCAGCATGAACTTCGAAGGCATGCGCCGTCGTGGTTTCAGCGAAGAGGCCATCCACGCCCTGCGCCGTGCCTACAAGGTGGTTTATCGCCAGGGGCTTACGGTGGACCAGGCGTTGACCCAATTGGCCGAGCCGTCGGCGTTGTTCCCGGAAGTCGCGGTGTTCCGTGACTCGATCCAGGCGTCGACTCGCGGCATCACCCGCTGATCATGGCTAATCTGCGTATTGCGCTGGTGGCCGGAGAAGCTTCCGGTGACATTCTAGGCGCAGGTCTTATGCGGGCCCTCAAGGCCCAGCACCCTGCGGTGGAATTTATTGGGGTCGGCGGCCCGCTGATGCAGGCCGAAGGGCTCACGTCCTACTTCCCCATGGAGCGGCTATCGGTCATGGGGTTGGTGGAAGTGCTGGGCCGTCTGCGTGAGCTGTTGGCTCGCCGCAAGCTGCTGATCCAGACCCTGATCGAAGAGAAGCCCGATGTTTTCATCGGGATCGACGCACCGGACTTCACCCTTAATATCGAACTCAAGTTGCGTCAGGCCGGGATCAAGACCGTGCACTACGTCAGCCCCTCCGTGTGGGCATGGCGCCAGAAGCGCGTATTGAATATCCGCGAAGGCTGTGACTTGATGCTGACCCTGCTACCGTTCGAAGCCAGGTTCTACGAAGAAAAGGGCGTGCCGGTGCGGTTTGTCGGGCACACCCTGGCCGACACCATCCCTTTGCAGGCTGACCGCGCAGCCGCGCGTGCCGAGTTGGGCTTGCCTGACGGTCCGCTGGTGGCGTTGATGCCGGGCAGCCGTGGCGGCGAAGTCGGCCGCCTGGCTGCGGTGTTCTTCGATGCTGCCGAGCGCCTGCAAGCGTTGAAGCCAGGCGTACGTTTCGTGCTGCCCTGCGCGAGCCCGCAGCGTCGTGCGCAGATCGAAACCCTGCTGGACGGTCGCAACCTACCGGTGACCTTGCTCGACGGCCAATCGCACCTGGCCCTGGCGGCCTGTGATGCGGTGCTGATCGCCTCGGGTACGGCCACCCTGGAGGCCTTGCTGTACAAGCGTCCGATGGTCGTGGCCTATCGCCTGGCGCCGCTGACCTTCTGGATTCTCAAGCGCATGGTCAAAAGCCCTTACATCTCCCTGCCCAACCTGCTGGCCCAGCGCCTGTTGGTGCCGGAGTTGTTGCAGGACGATGCAACGCCTGAGGCCTTGGCGCAAACTCTACTACCCTTGATCGACGGCGGCGAAGAGCAGACTCGCGGTTTTGACGACATTCACCGCACCTTGCGCCGTGATGCCTCGAACCAGGCGGCGGACGCCGTGTTGACCTTGATCGGCAAGAAACAGGAAACTTTATGATCAAGCAAATGGGCCTGGATTTCAGCCTGGTTGCCGAAGCCCACGAACTGGTGGCCGGTGTTGACGAAGTCGGGCGCGGGCCTTTGTGCGGCGCTGTCGTCACGGCGGCGGTGATTCTCGACCCGAGCCGCCCGATTCTCGGCCTCAACGACTCGAAAAAACTCACCGAAGCGCGGCGCGAAAAGCTCTACGACGAGATTATTGAGAAGGCCCTCAGCTGGCATATTGCTCGGGCCGAAGTCGAGGAAATCGACGCGTTGAACATCCTCCACGCCACCATGCTTGCCATGCAGCGTGCAGTAGAAGGCCTGCACATCACGCCAAAAATGGCCATGATCGACGGCAACCGCTGCCCAAAATTGGCCATGCCGGCGGAAGCGGTGGTGAAGGGCGATAGCAAGGTGCCTGCGATTGCGGCAGCTTCAATCCTGGCTAAGGTCAGCCGCGATCGTGAAATGGCTGCTTTCGAATTGATCTACCCCGGCTACGGGATCGGCGGCCATAAAGGCTACCCGACGCCCGTTCATCTGGAAGCCCTGGCTCGCCTCGGCCCGACGCCGATCCACCGCCGCTCGTTCGCCCCCGTACGCCAGGCTTATGAGCTGCGCGAGAGTCTCAGCGAGGTGTAGTCGCGAGGCTGATGTTTTTGCCAAGGCCCGGTACAATCCCGGGCCTTGTTGTTTCTACGTTTAAGACAGGATCACTATGCCGGCTTCATTCGTTCACCTGCGCCTGCACACTGAATACTCCCTGGTTGACGGCCTGGTACGGATCAAACCGCTGGTCAAAACCCTGGTGGGCATGAACATGCCTGCCGTGGCGGTTACCGATCAGAACAACATGTGTTCCCTGGTCAAATTCTATAAAAACGCCATGGGCGCCGGCATCAAGCCGATTTGCGGCGCCGACCTGTGGTTGTCCAACAAAGATCCGGATAACGCCCTTAGCCGTATCAGTCTGCTGGCGATGAACGGCGTGGGTTATCGCAACCTCACCGAACTGATTTCCCGTGGCTTTATCGACGGCCAGCGCAACGGCTCGATCATCATCGAGCGCGAGTGGGTCGCCGAGGCCAGCGAAGGGCTGATCATGCTGTCCGCCGCTAAAGAGGGTGAGATCGGTCTTGCGCTACTCGGCGGCAATCCTCAAGAGGCTGAAGGGCTGGCCCGCGAGTGGATGCAGGTTTTCCCCGACCGTTTCTACCTGGAAGTCCAGCGCACCAACCGCCCCAACGACGAAGAGCACCTGCACGCCGCCGTGGCCCTGGCCGACAAGCTGGGCGCGCCGCTGGTCGCGACCAACGATGTGCGCTTTATCAAGAAAGAAGATTTCGAAGCCCACGAAACCCGCGTGTGCATCGGCGAAGGCCGGGCCCTGGATGACCCGCGTCGCTCGAAGAACTACAGCGAGGAGCAATACCTCAAAAGTGCCGACGAGATGGCCGAGCTGTTCAGCGACCTGCCCGAGGCCCTGGAAAACTCTGTCGAAATTGCCAAGCGTTGTAACATTGAAGTGAAGCTGGGCAAGCACTTCCTGCCCAACTTCCCGATTCCCGATGGCATGACCATCGATGAGTACTTCCGCAAGGTGTCGTTCGACGGCTTGGAAGAGCGCCTCAGCGTGCTGTTGCCCAAGGACACCACTGAGGATTACGACGCCAAGCGCCAGGTCTATGTCGACCGGCTGAATTTCGAACTGGATATCATCATCCAGATGGGGTTCCCCGGTTACTTCCTGATCGTAATGGACTTTATCCAGTGGGCCAAAAGCAACGGCGTGCCGGTAGGCCCGGGCCGGGGGTCGGGTGCTGGCTCGCTGGTTGCTTACGTACAGAAGATTACCGATCTCGACCCGCTGGAATATGACCTGCTGTTCGAACGGTTCCTGAACCCGGAACGGGTTTCCATGCCCGACTTCGACGTCGACTTCTGCATGGACGGGCGCGACCGCGTCATTGAATACGTGGCTGAGAAATACGGCCGTAACGCGGTAAGCCAGATCATCACCTTCGGTTCCATGGCCGCGAAAGCGGTAATCCGCGACGTTGCGCGGGTGCAGGGCAAGTCCTACGGCCTGGCTGATCGCCTGTCGAAGATGATTCCG
Source organism: Pseudomonas sp. 58 R 12 (assembly GCF_900005865.1). Taxonomy (NCBI): domain Bacteria; kingdom Pseudomonadati; phylum Pseudomonadota; class Gammaproteobacteria; order Pseudomonadales; family Pseudomonadaceae; genus Pseudomonas; species Pseudomonas sp. 58 R 12. The sequence goes on along the minus strand of NZ_CVTP01000021.1, from coordinate 121,339 downwards.
TTTGAAGTCGGCATGACCCTGGAAAAGGCCTACGAGCAGGAAGAGATCCTGCGTGACTTCATCAAAATCGATGAAGAAGCCGCCGAAATCTGGGACATGGCGCGCAAGCTCGAAGGCGTGGTGCGTAACGTCGGTAAACACGCCGGTGGTGTGGTTATCGCGCCTACAAAGCTCACCGACTTTTCGCCGATCTATTGCGATGAAGAAGGCGGCGGCCTGGTCACCCAGTTCGACAAGGACGACGTGGAGGCGGCCGGCCTGGTGAAGTTCGACTTCCTCGGCCTGCGCACGCTGACGATCATCGACTGGGCGCTGAAGACCATCAACCGCGAGCGCGCCAAGGTCGACGAAGAGCCGCTGGATATTGCGTTTATCCCGCTGGACGACAAGCCGACCTATCAGTTGCTGCAAAAGGCCGAAACCACGGCGGTGTTCCAGCTTGAGTCGCGCGGCATGAAAGAGCTGATCAAAAAGCTCAAGCCCGACTGCCTGGAAGACTTGATCGCACTGGTGGCGCTGTTCCGTCCCGGCCCGCTGCAATCGGGCATGGTGGACGACTTCATCAACCGTAAGCACGGCCGCGCCGAGCTGGCGTACCCGCACTCCGACTACCAATACGAAGGCCTCAAGCCGGTATTGGCGCCGACCTACGGCATCATCCTGTATCAGGAACAGGTGATGCAGATCGCCCAGGTGATGGCCGGTTACACCCTCGGTGGTGCGGACATGTTGCGCCGCGCCATGGGTAAGAAAAAACCCGAGGAAATGGCCAAGCAGCGCGGCGGTTTCATTGAAGGTTGCGCCACCAACAATATTGACGCCGACCTGGCCGGTAATATTTTCGACCTGGTAGAGAAATTCGCCGGTTACGGCTTCAACAAATCCCACTCCGCCGCCTACGGCCTGGTGTCGTACCAGACCGCCTGGCTGAAGGCTCACTACCCGGCGCCGTTCATGGCTGCGGTACTTTCGGCGGATATGCACAACACCGACAAGGTCGTGACCTTGATCGAGGAAGTGCGCACCATGAAACTGCGCCTCGACGCACCGGACGTGAACGCCTCGGAGTTCAAGTTCACGGTAAACGACGAAGGCCGCATCATTTATGGCCTGGGCGCGATCAAAGGCGTGGGCGAAGGTCCGGTGGAAGCCATCACCGAAGCGCGCCAGGACGGCCCTTTCAAGGACCTGTTCGACTTCTGCGCACGGGTTGACCTCAAGCGCATCAACAAGCGAACCCTCGATGGCTTGATCCGCAGTGGTGCGCTCGACCGTCTCGGTCCGTATTTCCATGATGAGCCGAAGGCTTACCAGGCAAATATCGACCGTAACCGCGCCGTGTTGCTCACCGCGATGGAAGAGGCGATCAAGGCTGCCGAACAGACCGCGCGCACCCACGACAGTGGCCACGCCGACCTGTTTGGCGGATTGTTCGTCGAGGAAGACGCGGATGTGTACGCCAACCATCGCAAGGCCAAGGAGCTGACCCTGAAGGAGCGCCTCAAGGGTGAGAAAGACACCTTGGGCCTGTACCTGACCGGTCACCCGATTGATGAATACGAAGGTGAAATCCGGCGGTTCGCCCGCCAGCGCATCATCGACCTGAAACCGGCGCGGGATACGCAGACCGTCGCCGGCATGATCATCGCCCTGCGGGTGATGAAAAATAAAAAGGGCGACAAGATGGGCTTTATCACCCTCGACGACCGCTCGGGCCGCATCGAAGCCTCACTGTTTGCCGATGCGTTCCACTCCGCGCAGTCGCTGCTGCAGACTGACGCCATGGTGGTGGTGGAAGGGGAGGTCAGCAACGACGACTTCTCCGGCGGCCTGCGGCTGCGGATCAAGCGTGTGATGAGCATGGAAGATGCGCGCACCAATTTGGCCGAGAGCCTGCGCTTGAAGGTGAAAACCGAAGCGCTCAAGGGCGATCAGCTACGCTGGTTGGGCGACCTGCTCAAACGCCACCGTGGCGCGTGCCCGGTGACCATGGAGTACACCGGCAATGACGCCAAGGCCATGTTGCAGTTTGGCGAGACCTGGCGAATTGATCCTGCTGATGGCTTGATTCAAGCATTGCGTGACCAGTTCGGCCGTGACAACGTCTTTCTCCAATACCGTTGACGGTCAGGCAGTAATACTTAGCCTGATCTCGGCGAAACATTTAATCTCGACCTAGACGCGCCTCTCCCTTAAGGTAGGGCGCGAATAGACAACCGGCTGGCCAGGCACTCCTTGGCCGTCGACCCAAGACGGACGCTTATGAACCCGAATTTTCTTGATTTCGAACAGCCGATCGCTGACCTGCAAGCCAAGATCGAAGAGCTGCGCCTGGTCGGCAATGACAATTCGCTGAATATCGGCGATGAAATCGCTCGCCTGCAAGACAAGAGCAGTACGCTCACCGAAGACATCTTCGGCAAGTTGACCAGTTGGCAGATCGCCCGCCTGGCCCGCCACCCGCGCCGTCCGTACACCCTGGACTACATTCAGCACATCTTCACCGAGTTCGACGAGCTGCACGGCGATCGCCACTTCTCCGACGACGCGGCCATCGTGGGCGGTATCGCTCGCCTGGACGACCAGCCGGTGATGGTGATCGGTCACCAGAAAGGCCGTGAAGTGCGCGAGAAAGTGCGCCGCAACTTCGGCATGCCGCGTCCGGAAGGCTACCGCAAGGCGTGCCGCCTGATGGAAATGGCCGAGCGCTTCAAGATGCCGATCCTGACCTTCATCGACACGCCGGGCGCCTACCCGGGTATCGACGCTGAAGAGCGCAACCAGAGCGAAGCAATCGCCTGGAACCTGCGCGTCATGTCGCGCCTGAAAACCCCGATCATCGCTACCGTGATTGGTGAAGGTGGGTCCGGTGGTGCACTGGCCATTGGCGTGTGCGATCAGCTGAACATGCTGCAATACTCGACCTACGCGGTGATCTCGCCGGAAGGTTGCGCTTCGATTCTGTGGAAAACCGCCGAAAAAGCGCCGGACGCCGCTGAAGCGATGGGTATCACTGCTGATCGCCTCAAGGGCCTGGGCATTGTCGACAAAGTGATTGCCGAGCCATTGGGCGGCGCCCACCGTGATCCGGCGGCTGCTGCCGCGACTATTCGTGCCGAGCTGGGTTCGCAACTGGCGATGCTCAAGAAGCTGGATAACGAAGCGCTGTTGGCCCGTCGTTATGAGCGTTTGATGAGCTACGGTCTCTGATCAAATACTGATCTGGCAGACAATGCTGTACTAGTGTGGGAGCGGGCTTGCTCGCGAAAGCGGTGAATCAGTCAATATATTCAGTGACTGACACCACGCTTTCGCGAGCAAGCCCGCTCCCACATTTGCTTTGTGTATGCTGGTCTATCGTGTTCCAAGTATGCGGCGACAATGTGTGATGAAACGAACGCTGACCGCCAAACTGCTGCAAGCCCTGAGTCCGTGGCAAAATGCCCCGGCCTGGCATATCGCTTTCTCTGGCGGACTGGATTCCACCGTCCTGCTCCATCTCCTGGCCTCCCTGCCAGAAAACGAAACGCTCCCACCCCTCGGCGCAACCCATGTCCACCATGGCCTGCAAGCCGCCGCCGACGCCTGGCCAAGCCATTGCCAGTCGATATGCGACAGCTTGGGCATCCCCCTGCGCGTCATGCGCGTGCGGGTACAACCCGGCGCCAGTCTTGAGCGGGCTGCCCGTGACGCGCGTTACCAGGCGTTCACCGAGGTGATCGGAGCAGGGGAGGTGCTGCTGACAGGCCAGCATCGCGACGATCAGGCCGAAACCCTGTTATTCCGCCTGTTACGTGGCGCAGGCGTGCGCGGGCTGTCGGCAATGCCTGCACAGCGCCCGTTGGCGGCTGGTTATCTGGTTCGGCCGTTATTGGATGTAACGAGGGGTGAGTTGGAAGCCTACGCCCACGAGCATCAGCTCACGTGGATCGAAGACCCGTCCAACGCCGACCCAAGGTTCTCACGCAATTACCTGCGCCATCACGTGTTCCCAACGCTCACGGAGCGCTGGCCTCAAGCTGTCACGAGCCTTGCCCGCACTGCCGAGCACCTGAGTGAAGCCCAGGGCCTGCTCGATGAATTGGCGCAAATGGACCTGCAAGCCGCCGATCAGCCTGCACCTTTTCCCTGGCTGCACCTGCCGTCCTTGGCTCTCGCGCCGCTGCGCGAACTTTCCGACGCACGCCAGCGTAACGCCCTGCGCCATTGGCTGGCCCCACTGACCCGTCTACCCGACAGCGACCACTGGGCCAGTTGGCATGCCCTGCGTGATGCCAAGGGCGACGCACAGCCCTTATGGCGCCTGGCCGACGGCGACCTGCACCGTAGCGGCGATCGCCTTTGGTGGCTGCCCTCCACATGGTCAGAATTTTCTGACGCATCGCTGAGCTGGTCCGATCCGCAAAATCCACTAGAGTTACCCGGCAATGGTCGGTTGAAACTCACTGGCAAAGCGCCTGCAGGCCCGTTGGTGATCCGTTACCGCAAGGGCGGTGAAATCGTCGAAGTGCCAGGTCGCGGACGGCGTGACTTGAAGCGCCTGCTTAATGAAAGCGGGCTTCCGAGCTTCGTCCGTGGCAGATTGCCGCTGCTGTATCAGGGTGAGCAATTGCTGGGGGTGCCTAGCCTGGCGGGACTGTGGAACACAGGGCCGGGCGACTGGCAATTAGATTGGATGCCACAGACCTGCGATCAAGGTTTGAGCTGATAGCGCCTTTCCGGTAGACTACGCTCCCTTCTTGATACAACTTCTGTGGATTCGCCTGAATCGCAGCAGTTGCCGATTACCAAGCAGTCTTTGCTGGGCGATTCCAAAAAATGTGTAGCGATCAACGTACTGGTGTTTCAGTGCCGGTCTGTCATCACGCGGCGGTTTTTTTGAAAGGTGCACTGTGATTAATGCAGGTGATCGGGGGCTTCGGCCTCTCTTCGCTCTCCCCGGCGGCTCGGACCGCTTTAACGCAGACTTCTAGGGTTTTTCATGACGCGCTACATATTCGTCACGGGCGGTGTTGTTTCTTCATTGGGGAAAGGCATTGCCTCCGCTTCATTGGCGGCCATCCTGGAGGCGCGGGGACTTAAGGTCACCATGCTCAAGCTGGACCCGTACATCAACGTCGACCCGGGCACCATGAGCCCGTTCCAGCACGGTGAAGTGTTCGTCACTCACGACGGCGCCGAGACCGACCTGGACCTGGGCCACTACGAGCGGTTCATCCGCACGACCATGACCCAGAACAACAACTTCACCACCGGCCGTGTCTACGAACACGTGCTGCGCAAGGAGCGCCGTGGTGACTACCTGGGTGCAACCATCCAGGTGATCCCGCACATCACCGACGAAATCAAGCGCCGCATCATCAAGGGTGCAGGCGATGCCGACGTGGCGATGGTCGAGATTGGTGGCACCGTCGGTGACATCGAGTCCCAACCGTTCCTCGAAGCCATCCGCCAGCTGCGTTTCGAAGTCGGCGCCAAGCGTGCGATGCTGATGCACCTGACCCTGGTGCCGTACATCGCCACCGCCGGCGAAACCAAAACCAAGCCTACCCAGCACTCGGTCAAGGAACTGCGTTCCATCGGCCTGCAGCCGGATGTGCTGGTGTGCCGCTCCGATCACCCGATCGACATTTCCTCGCGTCGCAAGATCGCGCAATTCACCAACGTTGAAGAACGTGCGGTGATCGCGCTGGAAGACGCCGACACCATCTACAAGATCCCGGGCATCCTGCACTCGCAAGGCCTGGACGATTTTGTGGTCGAGCGTTTCGGCCTGCAATGCAACGGCGCGGACCTGTCCGAGTGGGAAGCCGTGGTCGACGCCAAGCTCAACCCTGAGCACGAAGTCACCATCGCCATGGTCGGCAAGTACATGGAGCTGCTGGACGCGTACAAGTCGCTGATCGAAGCGATGAGTCACGCCGGCATCAGCAACCGTACCAAGGTCAACCTGCGCTACATCGACTCCGAAGACATCGAGAACCAAGGCACCGCGCTGCTTGAAGGTGTCGACGCGATCCTCGTACCCGGCGGTTTCGGCCTGCGTGGCGTGGAAGGCAAGATCACTGCCGTGCAATACGCTCGTGAAAACAAGGTGCCATACCTGGGTATCTGCCTGGGCATGCAAGTGGCCGTTATCGAGTTCGCCCGTAACGTGCTGGGCTGGAAAGACGCCAACTCCACCGAGTTCGACAGCAAGAGCGGTCACCCGGTCGTGGGCCTGATCACCGAGTGGGAAGATGCCACCGGTGCCGTCGAGACCCGTACCGAAGCCTCCGACCTGGGCGGCACCATGCGCCTTGGCGCGCAGGATTGCCTGCTGGAGCCGGGTTCGCTGGTCCACGATTGCTACGGCAAGGACGTGATCGTCGAGCGTCACCGTCACCGCTACGAAGTGAACAACAACCTGCTGCCACAAATCAAAGAGGCCGGCCTGAAAATTTCCGGTCGCTCCGGTGATGGCGCGCTGGTTGAAGTGGTCGAGGCACCGGATCATCCATGGTTCGTGGCGTGCCAGTTCCACCCGGAGTTCACCTCGACGCCGCGCGACGGTCACCCGTTGTTCAGCGGTTTCGTTAAAGCAGCACTGACGCAACATCAGAAGAAGGCGTAACCCTGATGGCCCAGAAGATCATTCGCGTAGGCGACATCGAGATTGCCAACGACAAGCCCATGGTGCTGTTTGGCGGCATGAACGTGCTGGAAAGCCGCGACATGGCGATGCAGGTCTGTGAAGAGTACGTGAAGGTGACCCAGAAACTGGGTATCCCTTACGTGTTCAAGGCCAGCTTCGACAAGGCCAACCGTTCGTCCGTGACCTCCTATCGCGGCCCGGGCCTTGAAGAAGGCATACGGATCTTCCAGGACATCAAGCAAGCCTTCGGCGTGCCGATCATCACCGACGTCCACGAGCCTGAACAGGCTGCCGTGGTCGCCGAGGTGTGCGACATCATCCAGTTGCCGGCCTTCCTGTCGCGCCAGACCGACCTGGTTGTCGCGATGGCCAAGACCGGCGCTGTGATCAATATCAAGAAAGCCCAGTTCCTCGCGCCCCAGGAGATGAAACACATCCTGAACAAGTGCGTGGAAGCGGGTAACGACCAGTTGATCCTCTGCGAGCGCGGTTCGAGCTTCGGCTATAACAACCTCGTGGTGGACATGCTCGGTTTCGGCATCATGAAACAGTTCGAATACCCGGTGTTCTTCGACGTGACCCACGCGCTGCAAATGCCCGGTGGTCGCGCCGATTCCGCGGGCGGGCGGCGTGCCCAGGTGCTGGACCTGGCCAAGGCCGGTATCAGCCAGTCTTTGGCGGGCCTGTTCCTCGAAGCCCACCCGGACCCGGACAACGCCAAATGCGACGGTCCGTGCGCCCTGCGCCTGGACAAACTGGAGCCATTCCTGGCCCAGCTCAAGCAGTTGGACGAACTGGTCAAGAGTTTTCCGACGGTAGAGACCGCGTAAGCGCCATTTCTCCGGTAGACTTTCCCACGCTTTACGCTCAGGCCTACGGGCCTGAGCCATGTCGCCTGCAAGCCTGCCCCGTTGTTCCACCCTTGCGGTCGGTCAAAAGATTTCCTTCAGCTGCGTCGTTTTCGTCAACTTTGGAGTGTTTACAACAATGGCAAAAATCGTCGACATCAAAGGTCGTGAAGTTCTCGACTCCCGTGGCAACCCCACCGTCGAAGCCGACGTGCTTCTCGATAACGGCATCATCGGCAGCGCCTGCGCGCCGTCCGGTGCTTCCACTGGTTCGCGCGAAGCGCTGGAACTGCGTGATGGCGACAAGAGCCGTTACCTGGGCAAGGGTGTACTCAAGGCTGTAGCCAACATCAACGGCCCGATCCGTGACCTGTTGCTGGGCAAAGACCCGCTGGACCAGAAAGCCCTGGACCACGCGATGATCAAGCTCGACGGCACCGAAAACAAAGGCAGCCTGGGCGCCAACGCCATCCTCGCCGTGTCCCTGGCTGCTGCCAAGGCTGCTGCCCAGGATCAGGACCTGCCGCTGTACGCACACATTGCCAACCTGAACGGCACCCCGGGTGTGTACTCGATGCCGGTCCCGATGATGAACATCATCAACGGTGGCGAGCACGCCGATAACAACGTCGACATCCAGGAATTCATGGTACAGCCGGTCGGCGCCAAGACCTTCTCCGAAGGCCTGCGCATGGGTACCGAGATTTTCCATCACCTCAAGGCTGTGCTGAAGGCCCGTGGCCTGAGCACTGCGGTGGGTGACGAAGGTGGTTTCGCACCGAACCTGGCGTCAAACGAAGATGCACTCAAAGTGATCTCCGAAGCCGTAGCCAACGCTGGCTACAAGCTGGGCACCGACGTGACCCTGGCCCTGGACTGCGCGGCCAGCGAGTTCTACGAGGACGGTAAATACAACCTGTCCGGCGAAGGCCAAGTGTTCAACTCCGAAGGTTTTGCTGACTACCTCAAAGGCTTGACCGAGCGTTACCCGATCATCTCGATCGAAGACGGCCTGGACGAGTCCGACTGGGATGGCTGGAAAATCCTCACCGACAAGATCGGCGAGAAAATCCAGCTGGTGGGCGACGACCTGTTCGTCACCAACACCAAGATCCTGAAAGAAGGCATCGATAAAAAGATCGCCAACTCGATCCTGATCAAGTTCAACCAGATCGGTACCCTGACCGAAACCCTGGAAGCCATCCAGATGGCCAAGGCTGCGGGCTACACCGCCGTGATCTCGCACCGCTCCGGCGAAACCGAAGATTCGACCATTGCCGACCTGGCCGTGGGCACTTCGGCTGGCCAGATCAAGACCGGTTCCCTGTGCCGTTCCGACCGCGTTTCCAAGTACAACCAATTGCTGCGTATCGAAGAGCAACTGGCCGGCAAAGCCAAGTACAACGGTCGCGGCGAGTTTCGCGGCTGATCGCTCTTGATGGTAAGGCATGGTAAAAAGTCGACGGATTGCGTCGGAAAACTCACGATAGTGTGGGTTTCGACGCTAATCTGATGGCTATCAAGCACAAGCCTGGTTTTTCCAGGCTTCGTGCTATCAGTTACTTTAAAAGTTTCGCATGGCTGTCTTTTTTCACTGGATACCCGGATTTCGATGCGCAGTCCCAATTGGTTGTTTCTCGTCTTGCTCTTGTTGCTGGCTGGCCTGCAGTACCGCCTATGGGTCGGTAATGGCAGCTTTGCGCAGGTAAAAGACCTGACCGAGCAAATCGCTGCACAGCACGCCGAAAACGAGGTCCTGCTGGAGCGCAACCGCGTCCTTGATGCGGAAGTGCTTGAGCTGAAAAAGGGTACCGAGACCGTTGAAGAGCGGGCTCGTCATGAGTTGGGCATGGTCAAGGAGGGCGAAACCCTCTACCAGTTGGCCCAATGAGCAACAGCTTGCCGGCCTTCTGGGCCGTGATTCCTGCCGCGGGCATTGGTGCCCGCATGGCCGCGGACCGTCCCAAGCAATACCTGCAACTGGGCGGACGCACCATTCTCGAACACAGCCTTGGCTGTTTTCTCGACCACCCCTCGCTTAAAGGCCTGGTGGTCAGCCTTGCTTCTGATGATCCTTATTGGCCTGACTTGGCGTGTGCCATGGACCCGCGCATTCACCGTGCGGACGGCGGTTCGGAACGTTCCGGGTCGGTGCTCAACGCACTGTTGCAGCTGAACGCTTTGGGGGCCAGTGATGATGATTGGGTACTGGTGCATGATGCGGCGCGGCCGAACCTGAGTCGCGATGACCTCGACAAACTGCTGACTGAACTGGCGGACGACCCGGTGGGCGGTCTGCTGGCCGTGCCGGCACGCGACACCCTCAAGCGCGTCGATAAGCACGGGCGTGTCGTCGAAACCGTCGACCGTAGCCTGATCTGGCAAGCCTACACGCCGCAGATGTTCCGCCTGGGTCCGCTGCATCGTGCTTTGGCTGACAGCCTGGTGGCGGACGCCGTCATCACTGATGAGGCTTCTGCCATGGAATGGTCCGGCCAGGCGCCGCGGCTGATCGAAGGGCGGTCGGACAATATCAAGGTGACGCGGCCGGAGGATCTGGAGTGGCTCAGGTTGCGGTGGGCGAATCGGCGGTAGTCAGTTGCACCGAGTCGACCCCTTCGCGAGCAAGCCAGCTCCCACCTTTAACCGCGTTACTACAGGATAAACGCGGTTAAAGGTGGGAGCTGGCTTGCCTGCGAAGAGGCCGGCACAAACAGCCAATAATTACTGGCTGTACTCCGGCCTCTCAGCCAACCCCACCTTCAAAAAATCCACCAACTTCCTGACCTTCGGCGACAAGTGCCGCTGCTGCGGATACAGCGCCCACACCGCCGTATTCGGCGGCTGATGCGCCTCCAGCAGCGACACCAGCGCGCCACTGTGCAAATGCTCCAGCACGTAATAATCCGGCAACTGGCACAACCCGACGCCCAGCACCGCCGCATCCAGCACCGCTTGCCCACTGTTGCAGCGCCAGTTTCCCTGCACCCGCTGGGAAAACTCGCGTCCGTCCTGGGCCAGTTGCCAGATATCCGAGCTACCAATCAGGCAGTTATGCCGGCTCAACTCCGACAAACTATGTGGCCGACCATACCGCGCCAGGTAGGACGGCGACGCGCACAGGTACATGCGCCTCGGTGCCAGCCTGCTGGCGACCATGCGTGAATCCTGTAAGCGCCCCAGGCGAATCGCCAGATCCAGGCCTTCGTGCACGAGGTCCAGTTGACGGTTGCTCAGCTCGATATCCACGCGCAACTGCGGGTAGAGGCCCATGAACCGCGTTACCAGCGGCACGATAAACCGCTCGCCGTAGGCCACGGCACAGGTCATGCGCAACATGCCTTTGGGTTCGCTGGTGAGGTCACCCACCGCACGCAGGGCTTCTTCGCGACCGTCCTGTAAACGTTGGCAATGTTGCAGAAAGGTCTGGCCGGCTTCCGTCAAGGTAACCTTGCGCGTGCTGCGATACAGCAGCCGCGTTTGCAGGCGTTCTTCCAGGCGCGCCACCTGCCGGCTGATATGCGACGAAGAAACGCCCAGGCGTTCCGCTGCCGCAGTGAATTGGCTGCATTCGGCCACCGCGACAAATTCATCAATGCCTTCCCAGCGGTTTTCAAGCACGGTGATTATCCCTGTACAGCAATAAAGTTTTGCTTTCGCTTGGATTATTAATCAATCAGCCATGTTTTACACTCACCGCCTCAGTATTCAATTCCCTGGAGAAACCCGGATGATCAAGTCCCGCGCCGCCGTAGCCTTCGAAGCCAAGAAGCCCCTTGAGATCGTTGAAGTGGATGTCGCCATGCCCAAGGCTGGCGAGGTGCTGTTGCGCGTGGTCGCGTCCGGTGTATGCCATACCGACGCTTACACGCTGTCGGGCGCTGACCCGGAAGGTATCTTTCCGTCGATCCTCGGCCATGAAGGCGGTGCAGTGGTTGAAGCGATCGGCGAAGGCGTGACTTCGGTCGCCGTTGGCGATCATGTGATCCCGCTGTACACCCCGGAATGCGGCCAGTGCAAATTCTGCCTGTCGGGCAAGACCAACCTGTGCCAGGCCATTCGCTCCACTCAGGGCAAAGGCTTGATGCCGGATGGCACCACTCGGTTTTCCTACAAGGGCCAGCCGATTTTCCACTACATGGGCACTTCGACCTTCTCCGAATACACCGTGTTGCCGGAAATTTCCGTGGCCAAGATTCCTAAAGAAGCGCCACTGGAAAAAGTTTGCTTGTTGGGTTGCGGCGTCACCACTGGCATTGGTGCAGTGATCAACACCGCCAAGGTCAAGCCGGGCGACACCGTGGCCATCTTCGGTCTCGGCGGTATCGGCCTGTCAGCCGTCATCGGTGCAGTCAAGGCCAAGGCTGGGCGCATCATTGCCATCGACATCAACCCTGCCAAATTTGAAATCGCCAAGCAGCTGGGTGCGACTGACTGCATCAACCCGAAAGACTACGACCGCCCGATCCAGGACGTGATTGTCGACCTGACCGATGGCGGCGTGGACTTCTCTTTTGAATGCATCGGCAACGTTCAGCTGATGCGCGCTGCCCTCGAGTGCTGCCACAAAGGTTGGGGTGAGTCGGTGATCATCGGCGTGGCCGGTGCCGGTCAGGAAATCGCCACGCGTCCCTTCCAACTGGTGACCGGTCGCGTCTGGCGCGGTTCGGCCTTCGGTGGCGTGCGCGGTCGTACTGAGCTGCCAAGCTACGTGGAAATGGCCCAGACCGGCGAGATCCCGCTGGACACCTTCATCACCCATACCATGGGCCTGGAAGACATCAACAAAGCGTTTGACCTGATGCATGAAGGCAAAAGCATTCGTACCGTCATCCACTTCTGAGGTCGGCCATGAGTCTGGAAAACCTGTCGTGCCAGAAGAGCTTCGGCGGCTGGCACAAACGCTACAAGCATCACTCCGATGTGCTCGGCTGCGACATGACCTTCGCCGTCTACCTGCCGCCGCAAGCGGAGCAGGGCGGCAAGTTGCCGGTGTTGTACTGGCTGTCCGGTCTCACCTGCACTGATGAGAACTTCATGCAGAAGGCCGGCGCGCAGCGCATGGCCGCCGAGCTGGGGTTGATCATCGTGGCGCCGGACACCAGCCCTCGTGGGCCGGGTGTTCCGGGTGATCCTGATAACGCGTGGGATTTTGGCCTTGGCGCCGGCTTCTATCTGAATGCCACACAGGAGCCCTGGTCCAAGCACTATCGGATGCATGACTACGTGGTGAAGGAATTGCCTGCGTTGGTTGAAGCGCATTTCCCGGCTTCAGATAAACGTGGCATCAGCGGTCACTCCATGGGCGGCCACGGTGCACTGGTATGTGCGTTGCGCAATCCCGGGCGTTACCTGTCGGTGTCGGCGTTTTCGCCCATCAGTAACCCGATGGACTGCCCATGGGGTCAGAAGGCCTTTTCCCGCTACCTGGGCGAAGAGCGTTCGAAATGGCGTGAGTGGGACGCCTGCGTGCTGATCAGCGAAGCCGCGGAAAAGCTGCCACTGCTGGTGGACCAAGGTGACCGCGACGATTTCCTTGCCGTGCAACTCAAGCCTGAAGCCTTGCAGCAAGCGGCGAAGGCGGCCAACCATCCGTTGGAACTGCGGCTGCAACCTGGCTACGACCACAGCTACTTCTTTATCGCCAGCTTCATCGAAGACCATTTGCGACACCATGGTCGTGCTTTGCTCGGTTAATGTGAGGCAAAAGTAGGTAGAATCACGCCCTGAATTAAATCGGGGCGTTTTTTTATGCGTATTGGCCACGGCTACGATGTGCACCGTTTCGCTGAAGGCGATTTCATCACCTTGGGCGGCGTGCGCATTGCACATCACCATGGGTTGCTGGCTCATTCCGACGGCGACGTTGTGTTGCATGCCTTGAGCGATGCCTTGCTCGGCGCGGCGGCGTTGGGCGATATCGGCAAGCACTTTCCGGACACCGACCCGACCTTCAAGGGTGCGGACAGCCGTGTATTGCTGCGCCATGTGGTTGGCCTGATCCATGCCAAAGGCTGGAAGGTCGGCAACGTCGACAACACCATCGTGGCCCAGGCGCCAAAAATGGCGCCCCATATTGAATCGATGCGCGCACTGATTGCCGCAGACCTGCACATTGAATTGGATCAAGTGAACGTGAAAGCCACCACCACCGAAAAGCTCGGGTTCACCGGTCGTGAAGAGGGCATCGCCGTGCACTCCGTTGCCTTGTTGCTGCGCGCATGAATGATCTGCAACTGCTGGGCCCACGGGCCTATGGCGAGGCCTTGGGCAGCGCGGTCCTGAAGGCGACCGCCGAAGACTTCCAGGTTGATGAAGTGCTGGATATCCCGCTGACCGGCGAGGGTGAGCACCTGTGGTTGTGGGTTGAGAAGCGTGGCCTCAATACAGAAGAAGCCGCGCGGCGCATCGCCAAGGCGGCCGGCGTGCCGTTGCGCACTGTCAGCTATGCCGGGCTCAAGGATCGCCAGGCGTTGACCCGCCAATGGTTCAGCGTGCAGTTGCCAGGCAAAGCCGATCCGGACATGAGCGCTGCGGAAAACGATAGCCTCAAGGTTCTCAAGACCGCCCGTCATAAACGCAAATTGCAGCGCGGCGCACATTCGGCCAATGGTTTCACCTTGCGCCTGACCCAGCTGGCCGGTGATACCGCCGCCATCGACGCGCGTTTGCAATTGATTGCACAGCAGGGCATCCCCAACTATTTCGGTGCCCAGCGTTTTGGTCACAATGGTGGCAACGTGGTCGACGCCCGCGAGTGGGCCGCGCGCAAGGCTTTGCCGGAACAGCGCAACGTGCGTTCGCGGCTGCTGTCGACGGCGCGCAGCTACCTGTTCAACAAGGTGCTGGCGGCGCGTGTGGCTGACGGTTCCTGGCAGCGTGCGCAGGTCGGCGACCTGTTGGCGTTTACCGACAGCCGCAGCTTTTTCCCGGCGGGGGAGGCGGAGTGCAGCGACCCGCGCCTGGCCATTCTGGACCTGCACCCGACCGGGCCGCAGTGGGGCGAAGGTGATTCACCTGCCAGCGGCGCAACCTTCGAACTGGAACAGGCGGTCGCCGCCGGTGAAGCCGACCTGCGCGATTGGCTGGTGAATGCCGGCATGAGCCAGGAACGTCGCATTCTGCGACTGCCCATTGGCGGTTTGACGTGGCATTATCCCTCGCTGGACATTCTGCAATTGGAATTCGTCCTGCCGGCCGGATGCTTCGCCACTGTCTTGGTGCGCGAGCTTGTTGATCTGGTGCCGGTGGGGCAGACGGACAACCCATGCGTATTCTGATATCAAACGATGACGGTGCCACCGCACCCGGTCTTGCCGCGCTCTATGCTGCGCTGGAAGATTATGCCGAGTGCGTGGTGGTTGCCCCCGACCAGGACAAGAGCGGCGCCAGCAGTTCGTTGACGCTCGACCGTCCGCTGCACCCGCAGGTCCTGGCCAATGGCTTTATCAGCGTGAACGGCACTCCTACCGACTGCGTCCACCTGGCGATCAACAGCCTGTTGGATCCGCAGCCGGACCTGGTGGTGTCGGGCATCAATCTTGGTGCGAACCTGGGGGATGACGTGCTGTATTCCGGTACCGTGGCGGCAGCCCTTGAAGGGCGTTTCCTGGGGCAAACCGCGTTCGCCTTTTCGTTCGCCTCGCGCCAATTGGATAACCTGCCGACCGCGGCCTATTTCGCGCGCAAGCTGGTAGAGGCCCATGGCTCTCTGGACTTGCCGCCGCGCACGGTGCTCAACGTCAATATTCCCAACTTGCCCCTTGATCATATTCGCGGCATCCAGCTCACGCGCCTGGGCCATCGCGCCCGCGCGGCGGCGCC
Source organism: Pseudomonas sp. 58 R 12 (assembly GCF_900005865.1). Classification (NCBI taxonomy): domain Bacteria; kingdom Pseudomonadati; phylum Pseudomonadota; class Gammaproteobacteria; order Pseudomonadales; family Pseudomonadaceae; genus Pseudomonas; species Pseudomonas sp. 58 R 12. The sequence goes on along the minus strand of NZ_CVTP01000021.1, from coordinate 106,033 downwards.
GTTGAAGGTGGTTGATCCGCGCGGCAAGGAAGGCTACTGGATCGCTGCTGCGGGTGACGCCGAAGATGGCGGCCCGGGCACGGACTTTCATGCGGTGATGCAAGGTTATGTATCGATTACCCCATTGCAATTTGATCGCACCTTCAGTGATGCCTTCAGTGGTCTCGATGGCTGGCTGGAGAGGCTTCGCTGATGGGCCGTGAACAAGACGACTTGCTGCGCCGGGGCATCGGGATGACTTCCCAGCGTACCCGCGAACGCCTGATACAGCGCCTGTACGAAGAGGGCTTGTCCAACGCCCAGGTGCTGGAAGTGATCCGGCGCACGCCTCGGCATCTGTTTGTCGATGAAGCCCTGGCCCACCGTGCCTATGAAGACACGGCGCTGCCTATCGGCCATAACCAGACCATTTCCCAGCCTTACATGGTGGCGCGCATGAGCGAGCTGCTGCTGGCGGCGGGGCCGTTGGACAAGGTGCTGGAAATCGGCACGGGCTCCGGCTACCAGACCGCCGTGCTGGCGCAGTTGGTGGAGCGGGTGTTCTCGGTGGAGCGCATCAAAGTGCTGCAAGACCGCGCCAAGGAGCGCCTGGTGGAGTTGAACCTGCGCAATGTGGTGTTTCGCTGGGGCGATGGCTGGGAAGGTTGGCCGGCGCTGGCACCGTACAACGGCATCATTGTTACCGCCGTGGCCACCGATGTTCCGCAAGCGCTGCTTGATCAACTCGCCCCCGGTGGGCGCCTGGTGATTCCGGTCGGCTCCGGTGAAGTGCAACAATTGATGCTCATTATCCGTGAGGACGAAGGCTTTTCACGGCATGTACTGGGCGCTGTTCGTTTTGTACCGCTGCTCAATGGCCCGCTGGCCTGATCAATTTTTTCCGGCGGTGAATTCTGCTGGCGGGGATGTGTCTTACAGCGGGGTCTATTGAATCAACATCACTGGCGCGACGATTCAACACGCTGAACGATTCGTTTCAGACGTGTGCCGGTAAAACTCCAATGCCCAGTTATACTTGCGTCATATTTCAAGCCTGGTACAGGCATTCATGTTCAGCCAGCACAAAGGGAGCGGCGGGTGAGTCTCACAGGTCTTGCGCAGCGTATGAGTAAAACAAGCTTTCATCGACTGGTGCTTGGCCTCGTCTTCAGTTCTGTGTTGGTAGGGTGCTCCAGCTCGCCAAGCAGCGGCGCGCGGGTGGTTGATCGTAATAGTGCGGCACCGCAAAAGCCGACGGTAACCACCGGGCAATATGTGGTGCGAAAGGGCGATACGATGTTCTCGATCGCCTTCCGTTATGGCTGGGACTACAAGGCCCTCGCAGCGCGTAACAATATTCCTGTGCCTTACACGATACATCCGGGTCAGACGATTCGCTTCGACGGTCGCACAGGATCAACGCCTACGGCAGTCGTGACGAACAGTGGTTCTTCGCCGTCGTCCTCAAGCAAAACCACCGTCTTCACCCGGCCTGCTGGTACTGCCGCGCCTGCCCCTGCGAACAAGCCGGCACCTGCGCCGTTGCCACCTGCAGGGCCCGCGCCGACCGGTTGGGGATGGCCTTCCAACGGCGTGTTGATTGGAAAATTCTCTTCAAACGGTAGTTTGAATAAAGGCATTGATATCGCCGGAGATTTGGGACAGCCTGTTTTAGCTGCGTCTGATGGGACGGTGGTGTACGCCGGGAGTGGTTTACGGGGCTACGGCGAGCTTGTCATCATCAAACACAGCGATACCTACGTCAGTGCCTACGGTCATAACCGTAGGCTGTTGGTTCGGGAGGGGCAGCAGGTCAAAGTCGGACAGACAATTGCCGAAATGGGATCAACTGGTACAGACCGGGTGAAACTGCACTTTGAGATTCGCCGACAAGGGAAGCCTGTAGATCCGCTGCAATTCTTGCCCCGTCGTTGATATGTTGCACAGCCTGTTCCCTTCACGTAGAAGGAACAGGCTCCAGCGTTGCCAAGGATAAAGGCGCCGCTTGAGCTTGAGGTCGAACTCACCAAAGGACTATAACAATGGCTCTCAGTAAAGAAGCGCCGGAGTTTGACATCGACGATGAGGTTCTCCTTATGGAGACCGGCATTGCTACGGAATCGATGTCGAATGAGGGATCTGCTGTACCTTCAGTTCGCACCAAATCCAAGAACTCCACCGCGTTAAAGCAACACAAGTACATTGACTACACACGGGCGCTCGATGCGACCCAGCTGTATCTCAATGAAATCGGCTTTTCCCCTCTGCTTACCCCCGAAGAAGAAGTCCATTTTGCGCGCTTGTCGCAAAAGGGTGATCCGGCTGGGCGCAAGCGCATGATTGAAAGCAACCTGCGCCTGGTGGTGAAAATCGCCCGACGCTACGTCAATCGTGGGCTTTCCTTGTTGGACTTGATCGAGGAGGGCAACCTGGGCTTGATCCGGGCGGTAGAGAAGTTCGACCCTGAGCGGGGCTTCCGCTTTTCGACCTATGCCACCTGGTGGATTCGTCAGACCATCGAACGGGCGATCATGAATCAGACCCGCACGATCCGGTTGCCGATCCATGTGGTCAAAGAGCTCAACGTCTACCTGCGGGCAGCGCGTGAGCTTACCCAAAAACTCGATCATGAACCTTCGCCCGAAGAAATCGCCAACCTGCTGGAGAAGCCGGTAGGGGAGGTCAAGCGCATGCTTGGTCTTAACGAGCGTGTGTCTTCGGTCGACGTCTCGTTGGGTCCGGATTCGGATAAAACCCTGCTGGACACTCTGACGGATGATCGCCCTACAGATCCTTGTGAGCTGTTACAGGACGATGATCTTTCCCAAAGCATTGACCAGTGGTTGTCAGAGCTCACTGACAAGCAGCGTGAAGTGGTGATTCGCCGCTTCGGCCTGCGCGGCCATGAGAGCAGTACCTTGGAAGACGTGGGCCTGGAGATCGGTCTGACCCGTGAGCGGGTGCGGCAGATCCAGGTGGAAGGGCTCAAGCGCTTGCGCGAGATCCTGGAGAAGAATGGCTTGTCGAGCGAGTCGTTGTTTCAGTAACGTCTCCTAAGGCAGCTATTAAAACGCCCGGTGCATGAGAGTGCGCCGGGCGTTTTGCTTTCTACTGCGGTAGCAGCTGCCGAGCCTCGGCGAGGCTGCGTCAACGGTATATCTGACGTACCGCGAACGCAGCCTCGCCAAGGCTCGACAGCTGCTACGTCACGCAGAGTCATACGGCATGAAATCCCAGGCATAAAAAAACCCCGCTTTTAAGGGCGGGGTCTTTTCGACTAAGTCAGTACAAGTTAGATAACTTGAACTTCTTCAGCTTGCATGCCTTTCTGACCGCGGGTAGCGATGAAAGAGACCTGTTGGCCTTCTTTCAGGCTTTTGAAGCCGTCGGATTGGATAGCTTTGAAGTGAACGAACAGGTCGTCACCGGATTGTGGAGTGATGAAGCCGAAGCCTTTTTCATCGTTGAACCACTTAACGGTACCAGTTTGGCGATTAGACATGGTGTAACTCCTTGAACAAAGTTAACTGCGACTCAGGAAAAGCCCTGGCCGAGACTGAGTGCAAAGAGCAGGAAAAATTCTTGGAGATGGTTGGATCGAAATTCAACATATCGTGTAGAGATTCTCAGTGACACAAGCAACACAGTGACGTCACCTTAACTGTTTTTCTCGGACGTGCCAATGATATTTCCGAAGGTTTCTCTATTTTCGTGACTGGCGGTGGTATTTCTATTCGCCTCGCACAGCTATACGGGGCCCGGCTCCGTTGGCTACGACGTGTGAGCAACCGGCGTTTTTTTTAAGAAAAGCCCCGTGGCCTTTGAACCCCAACGCCGGCCCCGGTAAGATGCCCAACAGATTTTTCACCTCGCTATTCAGGACACCGCCATGAGCATCAAATCGGACAAGTGGATTCGCCGCATGGCGCAAGAGCACGGCATGATCGAACCGTTCGTCGAGCGGCAGATCCGCGGCCAAGGCGATGCCCCGGTGATTTCCTACGGCGTTTCCAGCTATGGATATGACGTGCGCTGTGCCGATGAATTCAAGGTGTTCACCAACATCAACTCGGCCATCGTCGATCCAAAAAACTTCGACGAAAAGAGCTTCGTCGACGTCAAGAGCGACGTGTGCATCATCCCACCGAACTCCTTCGCCCTGGCGCGCACCGTGGAGTTCTTCCGTATCCCCCGCGACGTGCTCACCATCTGCCTGGGTAAAAGTACCTACGCGCGTTGCGGCATTATCGTCAACGTGACGCCGCTTGAGCCTGAGTGGGAAGGTCACGTGACCCTGGAATTCTCCAACACCACTACGCTACCGGCGAAAATCTACGCCAACGAAGGCGTGGCGCAGATGCTGTTCCTGCAGTCTGACGAGGCCTGTGAAGTGTCCTATAAAGACCGCGCGGGCAAGTATCAGGGCCAGCGCGGCGTCACTCTCCCACGCGCTTGATAGAAAGGTCTTACGCGTAAAGGGAATTAGTCTGAAGAAAGTGACTCTATCTAGGTGTACTGCCTCGGCGCGTGTAAAACGCGTCGAGCCACGCTTGAGGAGTACTTTATGAAGATCGACCCGCGAATCAGCGCAGAAATTGCCCGGCTTGAACCCAACCAGATTGGCGTTCTGGCCTGGTCCCTGATGGCCGATCCCGCTTATGCGGGTGGTATTCCCGGCCAGCCAGATCCGGATTCCCCGCAACCCATTGAAGAACCGGGCTCGCCCACTGTTCCAGATGAGCCACCTCCCGCGCCTGTAGCCTGACACTTCGCCAGCCAGTTAATGCACTGGCCAAACTTGATGGTCGCCGATGACAAATATTCGGCGGTCATTGGCCTGTTCCACTGCAAAGCCACCGGTAAACGCGCCAAACGCCGGCAGCAAGCTGACCTGCGTTCCGATCTGGAAGCACGGTAGGCGCAGACTTTGCCGTCCCCTGCCGCGCAAGCGATACACCGGATGCACGTGCCCTGCCAATACATGGTGGGTCGCATGGGCATCCGGTTCGTGTTGCAATGCAAACGGGGCCATCAGCAGCGGCTCCGCAACAACCTCGATCCTCAGATCCGCAGGTGGGTCACCCGCACGTTTATCGTGATTGCCTCGAATCAAGGTCATAGGCAGGTCAGGATGGCGTGCTCGCCAGGTTCTCAATGCGCTCAGCGTGCCGCTGGCGTGAGAGCCTGGGCCGTGCAGGAAATCGCCTAGAAAGATCACCTGCGTACACGGTAGCGTCGATAGCAACCGGTCCAGTCGTTGCAAATTCTCGGTCGTGGTTCCCTGCGGCACCGGTTGCCCCAGGCTTCGATATGCCGACGCCTTGCCGAAATGCGCATCCGCAATCAACAGACACTGACGCGCAGGCCAATAGACGGCCTTGTCTGCCAGCAGCCACAGTTCTTCACCCTCGAGCATTACCGAACAAACCATCAACGCTTCCCGTTATCCGCGACTTTTTCCAGGTCCTTGACCATCCGCGCAATGCGCTCAGAAAGTTTTTCCGAACTCATGCTTTCGCGCATCCGCTCAACCAGCAGGGGAAAGGCCAACGGCGTAGGCCGTTCGATCTTATGCAGGTCCAGTTTCAGCGCCGACAGATGACGTAATGTCTCTTCCAGCCGGCGAATATCCAACTCATCACGCAGGACTTCTTCCCCTGCCTGGGTCAGCAGCAGGTTCTGCGGGTCATATTGCTTGAACACCTCAAAGAACAACCCGCTGGACGCCTGCACCTGCCGGGTGCTTTTCGGCGCGCCAGGGTAACCGGCGAACACCAGCCCGGCGATACGTGCGATTTCACGAAAACGGCGCAGGGCCAACTCCCCGGCATTCAGGCTGGCCACCACATCATCCAGCAGGTTTTCAGGACTCAACAGCGCGTCGTTCAACAGCGCTGGCCAATCCACTTCGGTGGCACTCAATAACTCCAGCCCGTAATCATTCACCGCAATGGAGAAGGTGACCGCCTCCCCTCGGCTCACCCGCCACGCCAACACACTCGCCAGCCCCAGGTGCACCTGGCGCCCGGTGAAGGGGTAGAGGAACAGGTGCCATCCCTCCCGCGATTTCAAGGCCTCAGCCAGCAAGTGCTCGCGCGTCGGCAAGCCGGACCAGCGCAATTGTGTTTGCAAGAGGGGCCGAACCGCCTGCATCTCCGGCCCTTCGAAGTGTCCGTGGGCCGCTTCATCCAAGCGCACGACGACGGCCTGGGCCAGCTCATTGGAAAGCGGCATGCGCCCACCATTCCAGCGCGGTACGGCGGCTTTTTTCGCGGTGCTGCGACGTACATAGGCGGTCATGTTTTCGACCCGCACCAGCTCCAGCAAGCGCCCGGCGAACAGGAAGCCATCTCCCGGCTTGAGCCGCGCAATAAAACCTTCCTCGACGCTGCCGAGGTTTTTGCCGCCGCCGCCCTTGCTCCAGAACTTCAACTGGATGCTTGCGTCGCTGACGATGGTGCCGACGCTCATGCGATGTCGACGTGCCAGCCTTGCGTCCGGGACGCGCCAGATGCCGTGCTCGTCCGGCTCGACGCGACGGTAATCCGGATAAGCCGTCAACGAAAGGCCACCATGGCGCACAAACCCCAGCGCCCAGGCCCAGTCTTCATCCGTCAGATCGCGATAAGCCCAGGCGCCGCGTACCTCGGCCAGCAGCGCTTGCGGTGTAAAGCCACCGCCCAATGCCATGCTGACAAGATGCTGGACGAGTACATCCAACGATTTGTGCGGCGACTCGCGCGCTTCAATGCGCCGCTGCGCAATCGCATCCTGCGCCGCCGCGGCCTCCACCAACTCCAGGCTGTGGGTCGGCACCAATGTCACCCGCGAGGGCCGCCCCGGCGCGTGCCCCGAGCGACCGGCGCGTTGCATCAGGCGGGCCACGCCTTTGGCCGAGCCGATCTGCAGTACGCGCTCCACCGGCAGGAAATCCACCCCCAGGTCCAGGCTTGACGTACACACCACCGCCTTGAGCTGGCCGTCTTTCAAAGCCCGCTCCACCCAGTCACGGGTCTCTCGCGACAGCGAACCATGGTGCAGGGCAATCACCCCGGCCCAGTCGGGACGGGCTTCAAGCAATGCCTGGTACCAAATTTCCGATTGCGCTCGCGTGTTGGTAAAGACCAGGCAACTGCTGCTGCTTTCCACCTCGGCCACCACTTGGGGCAGCATCTTCAAGCCGATATGCCCGGCCCAGGGAAAACGTTCTGTAACGGGTGGCAATAATGTGTCGATGATCAACTGCTTGGCCGTTAGCCCCTGCACATTGATCCCGTCACCCTGTGGGATCAGCACTTCCAATGCGTGAGACTGATTACCCAAGGTTGCCGAAATACCCCACACCATCAACTCTGGATGCCAGCGCCGCAAGCGTGCCAGCGCCAGTTGCAGTTGCACGCCGCGTTTATTACCGATCAGTTCGTGCCACTCATCCACGACCACCATGCGCAGGTTTCCCAGGCTGGCTTCGCTATCGGCGCGGGCCAGCATTAACGTCAGGCTTTCCGGGGTGGTGACCAGTGCGGTGGGCTGGCGGCGGGTCTGCCGTGCGCGTTCGCTGCTGCTGGTGTCGCCGGTGCGCAGGCCGACACTCCAGGGAATCTGTAACGCCTCGAGCGGCGCCTCAAGAGCGCGGGCGGTGTCGGCGGCCAATGCACGCATGGGCGTGATCCACAGCACCGTCAGCGGTTCAGCCGGCGGTTTGCGTTTACCGGTTGCCGCTGGGCGAGTGATGGCCAAGCGATTGAGCGCGGCAAACCACAGTGCATAGGTTTTACCGGCGCCGGTGCTGGCATGCAGCAAACCTGATCGGCCTTCCTTGACAGCCGCCCAGACTTCTTTTTGAAAGGCGAACGGCTTCCAGCCTTTGGCGGCGAACCATTGCCGGGCGAAGTCGAGAGGTTTTGCCATGCGGGCGCTGACGCTCTGAAGGGCTTATTGCACAGACCCTTAACGCCTGCCAAAGGTTTAACCGGGTGCGGCACGACAGTAATGCAATTGGGATGTATTGGCCTGGGCCACTGCGTAGCAGGTCAAGGTTGGCGGCAGCGGTTGCTGGTTGTTTTTGCGTCGGACCAGGTAAAAGTCTTTCGACAGCGGCAGTTGTTGTGGGCTTTTGGTGTGCCGTGCCCAGCCGCTGCTATAGAACTCGGCCGAATAAGAGCGTGAGCCCAGGTAGATCAAGTCGCCCGGCGCAGCGGCTTGTTGCGCTTTCCAAAGCGCAACCATGTTTTTCTGGTTTTGTGGGCGGTCGGCAATCTCGCCACTGATGATCAAGATGCAGCCCAGTAGGGGCAAGGCCAACGCCATGGCTGCGATGACGGTCCCGCGTGTTTTGCGGCAGAGCACCTCAGCCAGTAATAACGCCCAGGCTGGCAGCGCGGGCAGTACGTAGGTCCAGAGGATGTTGGTGGACATGGTAAAGAACAAGGGCGCTGAAACAGCCCAGCCCAGCACAAAGATCAAGTACTCTCGCTGACCTTCAAATTGCCCGCGCAGCTTGACCAGCATCGGTAAAAACAGCGTCCAGGGCAAAAGCCCGCCCAGCAGGTGCCCCCAAATCATCGCCAAGGGTTGCGCATGTGCGCTGCCGTATAGATCGCCTTGCCATTTGCTGATGACGTAGCGACTGAAATGTTCGCCGACGATGAAGTACTCCAGAAAACCCGGGGTTTTCAGTTCGGCCAGCCAATACCAAGGCATGGCCACCGCGAGCATCAGTGCCAACCCCGGCAACCATGGCAGCCCCAGCAATCGCCGCCAATGGCCGGTAAGCGCCAGCCAGATTGACGCGGGCATCGCCAGCAACACAAGCGCCAGCGGGCCTTTTGCGAGCAGGCCCAGGCCAAGCCCGAGAAAACCCGCCATGGCCCACCTGCGGTCACCGTGCATCAAACCGCGCCACACGCCCAGGTGGGCGAGCAAAAGGGCGAACGCCAATGCGCCGTCGGTCAACACGGCACCGCTGGAAAGGAGCCCGAGTGTGCAGGTCGAGTAGATAATCGCTGCCGTCAACCCGACTCGCAGGCTGCGCTCGCCGCAAGCGAAGTGCACGATCAGCGCGCAGCTGGCGACATGCAGCAGCCAGGTTGAAAAACGGCTGGAGAACTCGTTGATGCCGAACGCTTTCATGCTCAGTGCCTGTAGCCAGAATGACAACGGCGGCTTGCCCCAGAACGGCACTCCGTGATCGAACATCGGCGTGATCCAGTCATTGGAGACGAGCATTTTTCGGGCAATTTCGGCATAGCGGGCCTCTGAGGTATCCATGATTGGATAGAGCCCGAGTGTGAGCAGGCGCGCCAGCAGCACCGTGAACAGGATGCCCCAGAGCAAACGCATGGACGTGGAATGATTCATGCCGTCAGCCTTTATGAAGGGATTCAAGATAGATCGCGCTTATGCAGGGAGTTGGGCCTGGGGCTCACCACCGTCAGCACCCGGCCGACATACTCGCCGACCACGGCGGTACCCAGGCACAACAACAGAATCGATTGCACCAGCAGATGCGCATGGGTCAGTTCACCGAATGTCGCGGTGGCTGCAACCCACAGTGAGCCAACCAGAAAGCTCATGGCACTCAAGTAGCTGTACATGCGCAGCGGGCGAGTAGAGAAAGCAAGAATCGAGTCCGCACACAGGTCCAGCAATGACAGCGGCGTCCACTTGGTTGTGCCTGCTTGGCGTGGCTTGCGGTCGTAGTTCACTTCGGTACTTGGGTAGCCGAGCCAGCTGACCAGCAGTTTCAATACGCCGGCGTTGTCGTCCATGGCGCGAATGGCCGCGAGTGCGTTGGGCCCTATGAGTCTGAAATCACTGACTTGCTGGGGGACTTCGAAGTCGTCGATCAGTTGGTCCAGCGTGGCGTAATAGAGCCTTGCGGCCGTGCGTTTTGTCCAGGAATCACAGTGCCGTGAGCGGCGCTGCATGTTCACGATCTCATAGCCCTTGTGCCATTCCTGCACCATAAGGGGGATCAGCTCCGGTGGGTCTTGCAGGTCGCAGTCCATGATGATTACTGCGCCGCCGTCTATGTCGTTGATGCCTGCGCGCATGGCCGCTTCTTTGCCGAAGTTGCGACTCAAGTGCAGGCACCTGACACGCGGGTCCTGAGAAAATTGATCGATCATGGCCGCTGTCTGGTCTTGACTGCCGTCATTGATGTAGAACACTTCTGTGCGGATTCTTACGCGTTCAATGATCGCCATCAGGCGCAAATGGAATTGCGTTATTACGCACTGCTCGTTAAAGCAAGGCACCAATATTGTAAGTTTCGTGGCAGGCAAGGACTCACTGAAGAGGTTCGCGTTTGCTGTCATGTTTGAATACCCAGAAGTGATTAATCGTAAAGCCTTGAAGAGTCACGGCGACCATTGTCATGAGCTGTGCAAGTTGTGCAGGTACGCCCCAGTGGATCAGTAGCGTGACAATAAGCGTGTTAGATAAAACCTGACTGGTGGCCGTTATGAAAAATCGCCCTCTATTGCAGTCTCGCTTCACAAATACCCAATGCCTGGACATGCAATAGGCGACCAGCGCCCCCGTAACGGCTGCACAGAAGGTGGATGGCGTTGGGCCGTAGTAAGGCAGCAAGCAGACGAACACTACGAAATGCACCAGTGTCGCGAAGAAGCCTGCGCCCAGATAACGGATGAACACTCGAAGTATTTTTTGCATGACAAGAATGTATAAGATGAAGTGTGAATCAAATGTAACGTCGCGAAACGATATTTGTTGTCAGTTTTATTTGTTTGCTGAAGGGATGTTCTTAGTTGTTTGTAAGAATTTGGAGTTTGTCCTGATGGAAATATTACTAGTTGAAGATGATCATGCGTTGGCGGGTTCGTTGGGGGATTATCTCGGTGAATTTGGTTTCGATGTAGATTTTGCCCGCGATGGGCGAAGTTGCCTGGAGCGTGTCCAGCACCATGAGTACGACCTCATCGTCATGGATGTGGCAATGCCTCGCATGAGCGGTTTTGACACCTGTCGCCAGTTGCGGTGCGAGCAGAACCACACGCCCGTTATATTCCTGACGGCACGTGACGCACTGCCCGATAAACAAGAGGGTTACGACGCAGGCGGCGACGATTACCTGGTCAAACCCTTTGAGCCTCAAGAGTTGCTATGGCGTATCCGCGCGCTGATCCGCCGGGGCTCCCTGCGCCAGCCACGCCGTGTGAAACAACTGGGCGACCTGGTGATTGATCCGGTCTCGCAGGCGTTGCGCTACAACGGCGTCATCACGGTGTTACCCGCCCTCCAATTCACCTTGCTGAACCTGCTTGCCGATGGGGCACCGGAGCCCGTCAGCCGGCGCAAACTGGAGGCCGCGTTGTGGCCAGGGGGTGATCCGCCAGACAGTGATGCACTGCGCACGTATATCTACCGGCTCCGCCAAGCCTTGGGCAAGCCATACGGTAACGAGCTGATCCGGACGGTTCACGGTAAGGGCTATCGTCTTGCGATTCCTTACTGATTCCTTTTTTGCGCGAATCCTCTCTGCACTGCTGCCGTTCATGGCAACGATTACGTTGTTCTACAGTGTGCTGATCTGGGCCACTGTCAACGTGACAGAGGACTACATCATTGCCAGCTATTTGAAGCTTGAGGCACAGGCGTTCGAGGAACGGCATAGCCTGCAAGGGGCAGCGACGGCGATGCCCAACAGCATTTACCTGCAAGGCTACTGGTCGGGAGACGCTGAACTTCCCGCCGTCATTCGCCAATTGCCAGCCGGTCACCATGAACTGGAGGGAGAGGATGTCCATGTGTTCGTGAGTGTTGTACCGGGTGCGTCGCAGCGGCTGATACTGGTGCTGAACGAGTCTGAACTCAGCCAGACCGAAGGCTACGGCGCTCAGATTTTCGGGCTGTTGTGCGCGGTGGCCGGATTGATCCTGATCCTGGGTACCATCCTGGCCATCGCGATTGCCCGCGCCATTGCCCAGCCCGTCAGCCAATTGGTGGAGGACGTGGCCTCTGAACCGCGTGGGCCGTGCAGATTCAGCGGGTTCGAGCGCCAGGACGAAATCGGCACGTTGAGCCGTACGCTGTCGGCTCTGGTGACCCAGCAAAATGCCGCGCTGCTGCGCGAGCAGGCATTTACCCGGCACGTGAGCCACGAGCTACGCACCCCCTTGGGGATCTTGAACAACAGCCTGGCGATCCTGCGTTTGCCCGGCTGCAACGCCGAAAAATCCGCACGCAGCCTGCTACGCATGGAGGGCGCGTTGTCCGGAATGAAAATGACCATTGAGCTGTTTTTGTCCCTGGCCCGTGAACCGCGTCAATTGCCCCATGCGGCGATTGACCTGTCCGCTGTCGTCGCCGAGCAGATCGAAAAATACCAGCTGCTTTACCCTCTCGCGGCTGATGCGCGGGTGCTGACGGGGGCATCAACGATCTGCGTGAAGGCCAATGAGGCGATAGCCCGCAGTGTGGTGCAGAACCTGCTGGGCAACGCTGTTCAGCATGGCGCCGGTAAAGTCCGGGTTGTCCTCACTGAGCAGCAACTGGTGATCATCAATAACCGTGTGGAACAGCGCGTGTCGCCGGGGTTCGGCTTTGGCCTGGAAATCGTCTCGCGTGCCTGCACGCAGGCAGGCTGGCGCTTTGAAACCCGACGCACACGCCATACGTTTCATGCGCGCATCTGCTTCACTTGAGATTGCCACTTAGAAACTGCTGCAAGCGCTCACTCTTGGGATTGCCCAACACATCCGCAGGCGCACCTTGCTCTTCCACCAGGCCCTTGTGCAGGAACAGCACCTGGCTCGACACCTTGCGCGCAAAGCTCATCTCGTGGGTCACCATGATCATGGTGCGGCCTTCCTCGGCCAGGCCCTGGATCACCTTGAGCACTTCGCCCACCAGTTCCGGGTCGAGGGCCGAGGTGGGCTCGTCGAACAGCATCACCTCGGGTTCCATGGCCAAGGCGCGGGCGATGGCGACCCGTTGCTGCTGGCCGCCGGACAGGAATGCCGGGTATTGATCGGCCACACGCGCCGGCAACCCTACCTTGTCGAGGTAGCGACGGGCGCGGTCTTCGGCGTCTTTCTTGCTGCAACCCAGCACCCGGCGCGGGGCCATGGTGATGTTTTCCAGCACGCTCATGTGGCTCCACAGGTTGAAGTGCTGGAACACCATCGCCAGGCGCGTGCGCAGGCGCTGCAGTTCGGCGTCGTCGGCCACGCGCATGCCGTGGCGATCGCTGACCATGCGGATCGACTGGCCGTCCAGGGTCATGGCGCCGTCGTTGGGGGTTTCCAGGAAGTTGATGCAGCGCAAAAAGGTGCTCTTGCCCGAGCCGCTGGCGCCGATCAGGCTGATCACGTCACCGGTCTTGGCCTTGAGCGAAACACCTTTGAGCACCTCATTGTCGCCATAGCTTTTATGCAGGCCTTCAACGGTCAATTTGTACATGGGGCGTGCATCCTCAAGGCGAAAGTAGGTAGCCGCTACGGTAGGCCTCGCTGCCTGCGACATGGCCGATGACCATCCCGGCAGTGGCCATGCGGCGTAGCGAACGGGCGTAAAGCAGGCCGGCCTTCTGGCAGTGCACCGGCGTTACGCGGTCGGAAATGGGGTCGATGATTTCGGCGATCAGTTGCCCGGCCTCCAGGTATTCACCGGGCAGGGCGCTGAACACCAGCAGGCCACCCACTGGCGTCGCCACCGGTTCAACGCCGGCCAGCGGTGTGGCCGGGTAGGGCAGGTCGGGCAGCGGTGCCGCATCACCGGTGATGGCGCCGAAGTGAATCAGGTAATCGATGATTGCCTGGCAGTCGAGACTGGCCAGGCCGTGGTTGACGTCGCCTTGCCCGCGCAGTTCGACGGTCACCGAAAAACTGCCCATGGGGATCGGGAAGCGCTCGCCGAAGCGTTGCTGCAATTGCCACCAGACCAGGGTGAAACACTCATCGAAGGATTGTCCACCGGAGTCGGTCGCGAGCAAATTAGCTTCCGAACCGATATACCGCGCGAGCGGTTCCACCTGCGGCCAGGCCTCGGGCGTGGTGTACAAGTGCGCCACGGCTTCGAAATCGCAATGCAGGTCCAGTACTATGTCGGCGTCACAGGCCAGGCGTTGCAGCACCAGGCGCTGGGATTGCAGCTGGGTGTCGGCATTTTGTGCGGCGAGGGCGGTGGACAGCGCGGCGCGGATCAGTTCGACGTTGTGCCGAGGATCATCCCCGAGCAAATCTTCGACCTGGTTGCCGACCGCTTCACTGAGGTCGACAAACAGGCGATTGAAGTTCTGCCCGCTCTCCAGCTCATAGCGACCCAGCGGGATATCCATCAACACCTGTTCCAGGCCCACCGGGTTGGCGATAGGCACCAGCACGATCTCGCTGCGCAGGCGACCGGCCGCGGCCAGCTTCGCCAATTGCACTTTGAGGTGCCAGGCCACCAGCATGCCCGGCAACTCATCGGCGTGCAGCGACGACTGGATGTAAATCTTGCCCTCGGCCTGCTCCGGGCCGAAGTGAAAACTGTGAATCTGCCGCGCCGTACCTGGCACTGGCGCGATCAGTTCATGAACCTGATGACGCATACAAACTCCTTAATGGCTCGGCCCGAGAAACGCCAGCCAGCGGCGCTCCGCCAGACGAAACAGACCGACCAGCGCGAAGGTCACGGTCAGGTAGATCAGCGCAGCGATACCGAATGATTGAAAGGTCATGAAGGTGGCCGAGTTAGCGTCCCGCGCCACTTTGAGGATGTCTGGAATCGTCGCGGTGAAGGCCACCGTGGTCGAGTGCAGCATCAGGATCACTTCATTACTGTAGTAGGGCAGCGAGCGACGCAGCGCGGACGGCATGATCACGTAGGCGTACAGCTTCCAGCCGCTCAAGCCATAGGCCTTGGCCGCTTCGACTTCGCCATGGGCCATGCTGCGGATCGCCCCGGCGAAAATCTCCGTGGTGTAGGCGCAGGTGTTGAGGGCGAAGGCCAGGATGGTGCAGTTCATCGCATCGCGAAAGAATGCGTCCAGCAGCGGTTGCTCGCGCACGGCGGCGATGCTGTAGATGCCGGTGTAGCAGATCAGCAACTGGATATAGAGCGGCGTGCCCCGGAACAGGTAGGTGTAGAACTGCACCGGCCAACGCACGGCACGATTGCGCGAGACACGCGCAATGGACAGCGGAATCGACACCAGAAAGCCGATGACCAGCGCGGCGCTGAGCAGCCACATCGTCATGGCCAGACCGGTGATGTGCTGGCCGTCGCTATAAAGGAAGGGGCGCCAGTATTCCTGCAAGAGTTCGATCATCGCACTGCCTCCCGGGCGCCTGCGGAGTAGCGCCGTTCAAGGCGACGCAAGACGAAGTTGGACGCGCTGGTGATCATCAGGTAGATCAACGCGGCGAGCACCAGGAAGTAGAACAGCTGATAGGTGTTCTTGCCCGCGTCCTGGGCAGCCTTGACCAAGTCGGCCAGGCCGATGATCGACACCAGCGCCGTGGCCTTGAGCATCACCATCCAGTTATTGCCGATACCCGGCAGGGCAAAGCGCATCATCTGCGGGAAGGTCACGTAGCGAAACCGTTGCCCGCGCTTGAGGCCGTAGGCCGTGGCGGCTTCCAGTTGGCCACGGGGCACGGCGAGGATTGCGCCGCGAAAGGTTTCGGTGAAATAAGCACCGTAGATAAAGCCCAGGGTGATCACCCCGGCGCTGAATGGGTCGATCTCGATGTATTCCCATTCCATGAAGTCGGTGAAACCGGTGAGCCAGGTTTGCAGGCTGTAGAAAATCAGCAGCATCAGGACCAAGTCGGGTACACCGCGAATCAGCGTGGTGTAGAGCTGGGCGGGGATGCGCAAAAAGGGCAGGCTGGACAATTTGGCGCTGGCACCGAGCAAGCCGAGCACGACGCTGACGGCCAGGGACAGCACTGACAACTTGATCGTCATCCACGTGCCTTGCAGCAACAGCGGGCCGAAACCCTTCAAACTGAGCGCGCTCAGCCCGAGGGTTTGCAACAATTCTTCGAGCATAAATCAGGACCTATGGCGATAAAAAAGCGCCCTTCCAGGGAAGGGCGCTCCAGGCATTATTTGCCGCTGTACAGGTTCAGATCGCCAAAGTGTTTCTTCTGGATGGTGGCGTAGGTGCCATCATCGTGTAACGCTTTGATACCTTTATCCAAAAGCGCCTTCAGTTCAGTGTTACCTTTTTTGATACCGATGGCGGTTTTCGACGGCAGCAGTGGGTCGTCAATGGCGGCGCTGACTTCGTAGCCCGCACCGGCTGGCGACTTCAAAAAGCCCAGTTCGGCTTGCAGCATGTCCTGCACGGAAGCGTCGAGACGGCCGGAGGTCAGGTCGGCATACACTTGGTCCTGGTTGGCGTAGGCCTTGGTGGTCACACCGGCTTTATCCAGTACCGCCTTGGCGTAGGCTTCCTGGATGGTGCCTTGCTCGTAGCCCACGGATTTACCCTTGAGGGACTCGGGCGTCGAGAAGCCAGCACCCTTCTTGAACACCAGCGAGGTTGGGCCGGAGAACAGCTCGTTAGAGAAGTCGATGGCCTTTTCACGCACCGGGGTCACGGTCATGGACGAAATCACGCCGTCGAATTTGTTGGCTTTCAGGCCTGGAATCATGCCGTCGAAATCACTTTCGACCCACTTGCACTTCACTTTCAGCTCGGCGCAGATCGCATTGCCCAAGTCGATATCGAAGCCGACCAGGCTGCCGTCGGCGGCCTTGGATTCAAACGGTGCATAGGACGGATCGACACCAAAACGCAGTTCCTTGTATTCCTTGGCCAGCGCGGAACCGGCGGCCATGCACAGAGCCAGTGCAGAAAGGGTCAGCAATGCTTTTTTCATTATGTAATCCCTGGAAACCAAGATAAGCGCTTGTGGCGCGTTTAGGACTGTTACTGAACGGTGTCAGACGGATCACAGGTAGCAATTTCTGCACCATAGTTCCGAATGAGCGTTTTAAAAGGTGGGATGAGGGAAGTTTGAGTGTAGGAGATGCCCGGAAATGGGCATGGAAAATTCATCGCACCAATTTGGAACTGATGCAGATCAAAAAGGTGGGAGCTGGCTTGCCTGCGAGAGCGGTGGGTCAATTACAGATGCATTAGCTGACCCGCCGCCATCGCAGGCAAGCCAGCTCCCACAGGTGTTTTGAGTCAGGTCAGAAGGTCCTGCAACGTGGCGAGGTTATCGGCTTCTTCCACCGCCTTATCCTGTCGCCAGCGCAACATTCGCGGAAACCTCACCGCAATCCCGCTTTTATGCCGCTTGGACAGGGCAATCCCCTCAAACCCCAGCTCAAACACCATGCTCGGCGTGACGCTGCTGACCGGCCCGAACTTTTCCACCGTGGTCTTGCGCACGATGGCGTCGACCTTGCGCATTTCCTCGTCCGTCAGCCCTGAATACGCCTTGGCAAACGGCACCAGCGTGCGTTCGGTACCGGGCGGCCCGTCCCATACCGCAAAGGTGTAGTCGCTATACAGGCTGGCGCGTCGACCATGACCGCGCTGGGCATAGATCAACACCGCGTCGATGCTGAACGGGTCCACCTTCCACTTCCACCATAGACCCATGTCCTTGGTGCGGCCCACGCCGTAGAGGCCTTTGCGGTCCTTGAGCATCATGCCTTCCACCCCGAGGCTGCGAGAGGCTTCGCGTTGTTCGGCGAGGTCCTGCCAACTGCTCCCAGTCAGCAACGGTGATGCCTGCAACGAGGGTTGGTTGCACTGGGCAATCACCTGCTCAAGTTGCGCGCGGCGCTCAGCCTGAGTGTGGTTGCGCCAGTCGTTACCCTGATGTTCCAGCAGGTCGTAGGCCAGGACTGCGACCGGGGCGTCCTCAAGTACTTTTTTGCTCAGGGTCTTGCGACCAATGCGCTGTTGCAGCAGCGCGAAAGGTTGCACCGCGTCCTTCCACACTACGATTTCGCCATCGATCACCGTGCCATCGGGCAAGCCACTGACCAGGCTGTGAAGTTCGGGGAAACGCTCGGTGACCAGTTCTTCACCCCGGGACCAGATCCACAGGCGGCCCTCACGCTTGACCAGTTGCGCACGGATGCCATCCCACTTCCATTCCACCTGCCAGTCGGCGGGCGAGCCGAGCAAGGTGTCGAACTGCTCCACCGGTTGCGCCAAACCGTGGGCGAGAAAAAACGGATAGGGCTGCCCGCCCCTTTGCGCATGCTCGTCGGAAGATTCAGCGGCGATCAGCTTGAGGTAGCCCTCAGGCGTAGGACGGTTGGACAAGTCGGTGTAGCCCACCAGCCGCTGCGCCACGCGCTTGCTGTCGAGGTCGGCCATGGCAGCGAGGGCTCGCGTGACCAGCAACTTGGACACGCCCACGCGAAAACTGCCGGTGATCAACTTGATGCACACCATCAGGCTGGGTTGATCCAGTTGCGCCCATAACGCCGGTAGGCGCTCAGCCAATTCCAACGGAGGCAAGCCACGCAGGGGTAGGAGTTTTTCCTCCAGCCACACTGCAAGGCCGTCTTCTGAGGTGTAGGTGGATTCCGGTAACAGCAGGGAAATCGTCTCCGCCAAGTCACCCACCGACTGGTAGCTTTCTTCGAACAGCCAGGGTTCGATGCCCGACGCTTCGGTGGCCATGTCCCGCAGTAGGCGCGTGGGGACCAACTGGCGAGGGCGCCCCCCGGACAGAAAGTACACCGCCCAGGCGGCATCGTCCGGTGGCGCTTGCAGAAAGTAGGCTTGCAGTGCAGCAAGCTTGGCGTTGCTGGAGGTGGTGGCGTCGAGGTTGGCGTACAGCTCGGCGAAGGTCTTCATGCGCTGGCCTCCTCTTCGTCATCGCCGTATTCAGTGGTGAAGCCTTGGGCATCCAGACCTTTTTCCCGCAGATGGCGCACCAATACACCGACAGAGCCGTGGGTGACCATCACCCGCTCGGCGCCGGTTTGCTCGACGGCCCACAACAAACCGGGCCAGTCGGCGTGGTCTGACAGCACAAAACCTCTGTCCACACCCCGCCGCCGACGGGTACCGCGCAGGCGCATCCAGCCGCTGGCAAAGGCATCGCTATAGTCGCCAAAGCGCTTTATCCAACTGCTGCCGCCGGCAGAGGGCGGGGCGATGATCAAGGCCTGGCGCAACAACGGGTCGGTCTTTTTGAAGTCACCGGCATACAGGGTTTCGGGGATGTAGATCCCGGCCTCGCGGTACACCCGGTTCAGCGGCTCGACCGCGCCATGGCTGAGGATCGGGCCGATGCTGGCGTCGATCCCATGCAGGATGCGCTGGGCTTTGCCAAAGGAATAACAGAACAACACGCTGGCCTTGCCGGCGGCGATGTTCGCCTGCCACCAATCGTTGATCCCGGCAAAGATCTGCGCCTGGGGTTGCCAGCGGTAGATCGGCAGGCCGAAGGTGGATTCGGTGATGAAGGTATGGCAACGCACCGGTTCGAAGGGGGCGCAGGTGCCGTCGGGCTCGACTTTGTAATCGCCGGATGCGACCCACACTTCGCCTTGATATTCCAGGCGCACTTGGGCCGATCCCAATACATGCCCGGCCGGGTGGAAGCTCAGGGTGACGCCGTGATGGACCAGTTGTTCGCCGTAGGCCAAGGTTTGCAGGTTGATGTCCTGGCCCAGCCGCGAGCGCAGGATGCCTTCGCCGGGAGCCGCCGCCAAGTAGTGCTGGTTGCCGGTGCGGGCATGGTCGCCGTGGGCGTGGGTGATGACCGAACGTTCCACCGGGCGCCAGGGGTCGATGTAGAAATCTCCGGCGGGGCAATACAGGCCTTCGGGGCGGGCGATGACAAGGTCCATGGAATGACCGGGGAAGTGGGCTTGTTACTTATGAGGCGGGGCTGAGCGCAGAAGTTCTATCGGAATGTACACAGAACAAATGTGGGAGCTGGCTTGCCTGCGATGGCGGTGTATCAGCCACTGAAAGAGTGACTGAAAAGGCGTCATCGCAGGCAAGCCAGCTCCCACATTCTGGTTCGGTTTCTTCAGTAAGGCCCCGGGTTACTTACCAGGCGTCAGGGTCAACCTTGTTTTCCCATACACCTTCTCAAAGTTCTGCGGCTGCATCGGGAAGCTCAGGTATTGCGCCTTGAGCGCCGGGTCGATGCCATTGGCATAGTTCGGGCTGGCCGGGTTGCCGGACTGGCCGATGCCACCCTGGCCCATCATCGGTTCCACCTGGCCGAAATCGACAATCATGCGCAGCGCCGGCACTTGGGTGGTGGTGAAATCCTGGCCCCAGTTGTACGGTGCCGGGTTCAAGGTGTTGTGGTCGCCGCCGGACGCCAGTGGGCCACGAATCACCTGGCCATTGGTGTTTTTCCAAGTAGTCGTGTGCAGCTTGCCCCACTGCCAGGCCTTGTGATCGGTACCCAGTTGGCTGTCACCGGCGCTGATCGCCGCGGCCAGGCTGCGGGCGAGGATCAAAGGTTTGTCTTCTTTCTGCGGGGTGTGCACGTCGTCCCAGAATGGGCTGTCTTCGCGGCCCAGCAAGTGATCGGCCTGGGCGGCGTAGGACAGGCGGGCATTGCTGACGAAAGCCTTCCAGCTGGCGCTGTTTTCCGGGCCGAGTTCGTCGAGGAAGATCTGCCGAGTGCTTTCCTGCAGGAACAGTTCGTAGATGGCGGCGTCGGCGGACGTTGTCACCAGTCGACCATCGAAGGCCATCAAGCGATTCAGTGCTTCCCGTGCCTTGACCTGCTCAGCCGCCGGCAACGCATCGATCGCCTGTTTCAGTGGCTGGGCCATGCCTGGCGCCTGGAACATGGTCTTTAGCTTGGCAGCAAACGTGGTGGTCTGGTCGTATTGCATGGCTATCATGCTGCGGCTGTCATGCTTGCCGGCATTGGCCAACTGCGCCAGGCGCTCGCTGCGCTCCGGTGCATCCCAGGAGTTGGACAGTTGCATGCCATAACCGCGTGGCGCGGTGCGCTGGTTGGCAGTGCCTATCCAGCCTTGGGCCGGGTCCTGGTCATAGGGGTGCAACATCGCGTCGGCGTAACCGTCCCAGTCGAAACGCGTGTCCCAGCCCGGCGACGGCAGCAAACCTTCGCCTTCGCGACGGTTGGGGAAGCGGCCGGTGACTTGCCAGCCAATGTTGCTGGCGTCGGCGAAGACCATGTTCAGCGCAATGGCGCGAATCTCGCGGGTTGCGTCCGAGGCCTTGGCGGCGTTTTGCGCGCGTGACAGGTCGAAGAACGCATCCAGGCTCTTGTCGTCCTTGAAGTCGGCGGTTTGCAGCGCCAGGCCCAGGCCGGTGGTCAGCGCCTGGCTGCTGTTGAGCAAGGCACCGTGGCGGGTTTCGTACACCACTTCACGAATCGAGCGCTGGCCTTTGACGAAGAAGGTTTCGTTACGCACACCTGCTGGTAGCCATTTGCCGTTGTTCTCGTAGTACAGCGCGTTGCCCTGGCGTTTGACCTTTTCCAGGAACAGGTCCTGGGTGTCGCCCTTGACGGTGCTCATGCTCCACGCGACTTTGCCGTTGAAGCCGGACAGCAGCGTCGGCAAGCCGGCAATCGAGGCGCCCACGGCCTGGTATTTCGGTGCGCGGATCTGCACGTAGCTCCATGGCGACGGCGCTTGCGGCTGGGCGGCGAGGTCGTTGGCCAACAGGCTTTTACCGCTGCGGCTGCGTTGCGGGCCAATCGCCCAGTTGCTCGAGGTGGTGACCGCCAGTGAGTTGAAGCTGCTCAGTTGCTGGCTGACCGCGTCCAGCCCGGCCAGGCCGGTGATCTGGCCCAGGTTCACACCCTTGAGTTTCTCGGCTTCAGCCAGCGGGACCGCTTCATCCGGCGCGCTTGGGGTCAGCCAGGCGAGTTTGTCGACGCCGACTTTCTGCGCCAGCACCAGGGATGAAATTTCTTCCTGCAGGTTGGCCGACTCGCTGAAATTCAGCAGGCAGAACAGCAGCGCCGAATCTTCCGGCTTCCAGTATTCCGGCTTGTAGCCAGTCTGGGCCAGGTCTGGCGGTAGCTTGTCGCGGTAGCGGAACAGGTAGGCGTTGACGCCTCGGGCATACACTTCAAAGAAGCGTTTAAGGCGCGGCGACGAAGCGTTATACAGCTCGCCGGCACTTTTTTTCAGGTTGACCGCACGCATGAAACGGTCGACGTCCAGCACTTCAGCACCCGCCATTTCCGCCAAGCGACCCTGGGCCAGCAGGCGCAGGGTGACCATCTGGGTGATGCGATCGCTGGCGTGCACGTAACCGAGGCTGAACAGCGCGTCATGGAAGGTATTGCTTTCGATCAGCGGCATGCCCTGGGCATTGCGGCGCACGGAAACGTTTTGAGCCAGGCCTTTGATCGGCAGCACGCCGGCGACCGGCGGCAGGGTGTCCTGGGTGTTCTGGAGCTGGCAACCGGCCAGGCTTAACGCACTGGCCACTGCCGCGGCAACGCCGAACCGGGGAAGAAAATGTGAGAGGGCTGGCGAGGCCATGGCAAAGCTCCTGCGGGGGGTAGCGTCAGTAAAGGCGCTACGTTAGTGAGCGCGGCGAAACGACGCAAGCGGGAGTTTGGGGAAAGCGTGAGATCTTGAGTCTTGCGCAGACAAATGTGGGAGCGAGCTTGCTCGCGAAGGCGGTGTATCAGTGCCTGTACGGTTGACTGACCCACCGCTTTCGCGAGCAAGCCCGCTCCCACACTGAGGTCTCAGTTGCCTTGAGATCAGGATTTGGGCGGGTTGACCTTCTGCACCAGTTCATAGGCGCGGACCGTCGCAGGCCGTTCCTTGATGCTGTTGAACCAGCGCTGCAGGTGTGGGAAATCTTCCAGCCGCTGGCTCTGCCACTTGTGGGAAACAACCCACGGGTAGATCGCCATATCCGCGATGCTGTAGGCCTCGCCTGCCACGAACGGCCGATCCGCCAAGCGCCGGTCCAGCACGCCGTAAAGCCGGGCGGTCTCATCTATATAACGCTTGATTGCGTAGGGAATCTTCTCCGGCGCGAACTGGCTGAAGTGATGATTCTGACCGGCCATTGGCCCCAATCCGCCCATTTGCCAGAACAGCCATTGCAAGGCTTCCTGACGACCGCGCAGGTCTTTTGGAATGAACTGGCCAGTTTTTTCCGCGAGGTACAGCAGGATTGCTCCGGATTCAAACAGCGAAATCGGCGCGCCGCCGTCGGCAGGGTTCTGATCGACGATCGCCGGAATGCGGTTGTTGGGGGCTATCTTCAGGAAGTCAGGCTTGAACTGTTCGCCCTGGCCGATATTGATCGGGTGCACCTCGTAGGGGAGGCCGGCTTCTTCCAGGAACAGCGATATTTTGTGACCGTTGGGGGTGGTCCAGTAATACAGGTCGATCATGAAGCTCTCCAAAAAGGGGGATGCTTGAGCGGATGCCTGTAGGTATAGGTGATGTTCAGCGCGCGAAAATTCAATGAAATATTTGCGCATAACCTTAGAAGCAATTTATACGGCCCTATCCACCAACCCAATGTGGGAGCGGGCCTGCTCCCACATTTGGATCTTCAGCGTGGCTTACGCCCCGTGGCACTTCTTGAATTTCTTCTCGCTGCCGCACGGGCAAGGGTCATTGCGACCCACGTCCTTCAACGCATTGCGCACCGGCTCCTGGTGAGCGTGGCCGCAGTTCGGACCGTGGACATGGCCGTGGTCGTGATCATGGTGATCGTGGTGATCGTGGTGATCGTGATCATGGTTGCAGTCAGGACCATGGACATGGGGTTGCTGAGTCATCGATGTCGCTCCGGAATAAAATCGCCGGGGATTATCTCGCCATTGTGGTTCACCTGCACGTCATAACCGATGAATAATCCGGTTTTCAGCTCACCTTCCAGGCGATACGGCACAGGCTTGTTGGGGTTTTTCAGCATCTGCACCACATCACGGATCTGCGGCCAGAGGTTGGTGCGTACCGACACCCGGAAAAACTTATGACTGCGCGGCGGTACGGTGAGCCACTCGTCGGACTCGCCCTCGGTCAACACGAAGTCGCCCAGGCTGACCTTGTAGATCAGGCCGCGCACGGTCAGGTCGGCGTCGTCACGGTTGTCCACGCGAAAGAACAGCTTGAACTTCTGCTCCAGCAGCTTGGCGCGCACCACTTCGACTTTCACCAGGGACACGTGCGGCGGCGGTGAGTCGTCTTCGAACCACGACGCGCAGCCGGTCAGGCCAAGGGTTAACGCCAGCATCAAGCTGTACATCCGGAGCATGGCGTGAGCCCTGTGGTGGCTAGAGATAGCTGGAACAACACTTCTTGAATTTCTGCCCACTGCCGCACAGGCACGGATCGTTGCGTCCGGCCTTCACTTCCACTGTCGGGTCGATGAAGTACCAGCGCCCGTCATTCTGTACGAAAGAGGACTGCTCGCGGTGGCTATGTTCGCCGGTGCTGTCATGCCAGCGCGCAGTGAACGTCACAAAGGCATGTTCCGGCTGGCCGCCAAACACCTCGGAGCTTTCCACTTCAAGGCCGAGCCAGGTGCTCTGTGCGCTCCAGGTGCCGATGGCATTGCGGTCCAGGTTCGGCTGTTGGGCGGGCAGGGTGGTGGCGACCAGATAGTCCACCAGGCCCAGCACGTAGGCGCTGTAGCGCGAGCGCATCAGCGCGCTCGCGCAAGGTGCCGGGTGCCCGGCGTGATAATGGCCGCAGCAGGCATCCAGCAGGTTGCCACTGCCGCAGGGGCAAATGGGTGTGCTCATGGGGTTACCACCAGTACTTTCCGAAGTTTTCCGGGTTGGCCCAAAAGCGGGCGTTGAGCCAGTCCGGTACTTGTTTATAGTCAAGCAGATCATAGGTAAACAGCGTCAGAACCTGCTCATCACGCTGGAAACGCTCACCAGCCTGCAGGGCCAGCGAGAAGAAGTCGGTGTCCTTCCAGTCGCAGGCGCCCAGGTCCACCAGCACCGCAATGCGGCTGGCATTGAGGTTGCGGATGCCGCCAAGCAGCGTCAGGCCTTGTGGTTTTGACAGGTGCTCCAGGCAGTCCACCACCAGCGCCAGGTCAAACCGCTGTGCGGCAAGCTCCGCCGGCAAGGCTCCCGGTGCCGCGACAGACACCTGGGTATCCGGGTGCGCCTTTTGAAACGCTTCCAGCGCCGGGAACTGGCTGGCGCCCAACAACAACAGGCGTTTTGGCTGGTGCAAATCAAGCAAGGCGGCCAAGGCTTGCTGGGGTGTACGGGCAGAAATACCAGCGGTCATCAGAGATCCTCACATCAGGACCGTAGAGACTAGCGCGGCTGAGCGTGCGGGCCTAGAGCGGGCGGCAGCGAAAAGTCCGACAAGAGCAACGAACCTCAATGAATACAGGGGGGCGGCGCAGTGGCGCAGATGAAAAGAGCCGTCTTTACTCCACCCATCGGCCCCCGCCGATCCCCTCAGGAGAAATCAGATGAGCATCATGCGGACAGCTCTACCCTTGGTTCTGCTAACCGGAGTATTGACAGGTTGCGCAGGTTTGCAAAAAACCGATTGGCCCACCTGCGCCGCCGTTGGCGGTGTGACCGGCGCGGCGATCGGTGCCACTGAAAGCTCGGCCTATGCAGGCTATGGTGCGTTGCTGATCGGTGGCATGGCCGGCGCCTATTGCTGGGTGCACGGCGATGGCGACGAAGACGGCGATGGTGTGCCAG
The DNA here is from genome assembly GCF_900005865.1 of Pseudomonas sp. 58 R 12. Lineage (NCBI taxonomy): Bacteria > Pseudomonadati > Pseudomonadota > Gammaproteobacteria > Pseudomonadales > Pseudomonadaceae > Pseudomonas > Pseudomonas sp. 58 R 12. The sequence continues at coordinate 80,459 of NZ_CVTP01000021.1, read as the reverse complement.
ACAGCCGCGACAAGTGCCCGGGCACGCCAAAAGGTGTGCAGGTAAATGCCGATGGGTGTCCGCCTGCGCCGCCAGCGGCCGTGGTTGAGGAGGTCGTGGTGGTCAAGGAAGAAACCATCGTGATTCGCGATGTGCATTTTGAATTCGACTCGGCCAGGCTGACCGCGGCGGATAAAACCAAGCTCGACATCATCGCCACCCGCCTGAAACAGGAAGCCCCAAGCGCTCAACTGCGCGTCACCGGCCATACCGACAGCGTGGGCAAAGACGCCTACAACCAACGGCTCTCGGATAAGCGCGCGCATTCGGTGACGGATTACCTGGTCGGCTCCGGTGTGCCTCGCAGCGCCTTCGTGGCGGTGACGGGCGCGGGTGAGAGCCAGCCGGTGGCTGACAATAAAACCGCTGAAGGCCGTGCCTTGAACCGTCGCACGGAAATCCAGATCAACCGCTGACGGCCCTTGCCCCTGTGGGTTCCACAGGGGCATTGCTGGCAACTTTCGCTGAAGTCTCCCCTTTGTTAACTTTTTTGATCCTTCACTGGCAAAACGCCGGTAGAAGTCGTTACTGTGCGTCCAAAGAATAATTTGAAATAGCTTTTGTAATAATTCCGGGGAGCTTCATATGCGTAAGGTTTTACTGTTGGCCGTGTTGGTCAGCCCCGTTGCCCTGGCGCAAAGCGTCAGTGTTGAAACCAACTCGTTGATGCGCCTGCCCAGCAGCACCAGCGTGTTGCAACTGGAGCGCCTGGACGTGGCGGACTACGGCACCTTGCTGGTGCCTTCCACCATCAGCCAAGTCACGGTGGATGAGTTGCACCTGGGGCGTGACGCCCGTATCGCCATCGTGCCCGGCGGCACCGCGCTGCAATTGCAGGTGCGCCATGCGCAGTTGGACCACGGCAGCCAGATCACCTCACGCGGCGCTCCCGGTACCCATGAAAAGCCGGCCAAGGCTGGGCGTGATTTGATCTTGCGCATCAATTCGCTGAACGCTGAAGAACTCTCGGTGGACGCCCGTGGCGGCGCCGGTGCCCAAGGTTATGCCGGGCTGGATGGTGCCAACGGTGAGGACCCGGGTTGCACCTGGGGTTCGGCGGGCCGGGGCTTCAATGGCGATAACGGCGGGGATGGTTTGCCCGGCGCGGCAGGTGCACAGGTGCGGGTTGAGTTGCCGCAGGACTTCCCCGCGCAGCAGATCAAGGTGTGGGTGGACGGTGGCCCCGGTGGCCTGGCGGGCACGGCGGGTAAACCAGGTCGCGGCGGCGAGTCCAAGGGCTGCCTGGTGTACCGCGCAGACGGTGGCGAGAAAGGCCGCCCAGGGTTGGAAGGGCAGCCGGGGCCTACGGGGCCAGCGGGTACAGTGACCATCCAACGCCTGTAGAAACCCCGTAGCAGCTGTCGAGCCCTGGCGAGGCTGCGTCCGCGGTGTATCTGACGCACCGCGGACGCAGCCTCGCCAGGGCTCGACAGCTGCTACGTCGATTCGCGAGGGTTTTAGAACATCGGTCGGGCCGAAGCAATTGCCACCACCCCCAACCCCACGATCAGATTGATTCCCACCAGCTTGCGAATCTGACCCAACGCAGCCGCACCCGCCGGCCAATCTTCAGCCGCCACTGCCGTGCGCAATTCCGGGAGTTTCAACGCCTGGATACGGATAAACAGCGCCGTCATCACCAGATACAACCCCATCATCACCTGCACATAGCGCGGTGCTGTCTCAAACCCGCTGAAGCGCAACTGCAACAGGCCAATGCCGCTGATCGGCAAAACCGCCACCGCGACCCACACCCAAACGAAAAAACGTTGAAACACATTTGCCCACAGCTTGAGCCGGGCAGGGCCTTCAAGCGCCGCCACAGCGGCGGGGCGCAGGATCATCCAGGCGAAAAACATGCCGCCGACCCAGATCAGGGCAGCCAGTACATGCAGGGTATAAACGAGGCTAAACACAGTCATTGAGGTACTCCGTTCTGCGCGGGATTAATTAGCGGGGTATGATAGCGGCCGATCCGAACCACTGAAAATTTATCCAGCGTTTTTTGCGCCCGACTATCCATGATCAGCACTGAACTCAAAACTACGATCCAGGGCGCCTACACGCGTTTTCTCGAAGCCAAGAGCTTGAAACCGCGCTACGGCCAACGCCTGATGATCGCCGAAGTGGCCAAGGTCCTCGGGGATATCGACACCGACGACGAAGGCCGGCGCAGTGGCGACCCCGCGATCGTGGCCGTCGAGGCCGGCACCGGTACCGGCAAGACTGTAGCCTACAGCCTGGCCGCGATCCCTACCGCCAAGGCCGCCGGCAAACGCCTGGTGATTGCCACCGCGACCGTCGCCCTGCAAGAGCAGATCGTCTACAAAGACCTGCCTGACCTGATGCGCAACAGCGGCCTGAACTTCACCTTCGCCCTGGCCAAGGGCCGTGGCCGCTACATGTGCCTGTCCAAGCTCGACGTGCTGTTGCAGGAAGGCCACGCGCAAACCGCCACCGCGTCGCTGTTTGAAGAAGAAGGCTTCAAGATCGAAGTGGATGAAGTCAGCCAGAAGCTGTTCACCAGCATGATCGAGAAGCTGGCCGGCAATAAATGGGACGGCGACCGCGACAGCTGGCCCACCGCGCTGGAAGACGCCGACTGGGCGCGCCTGACCACCGACCACAGCCAGTGCACCAATCGCCATTGCCCCAACTTCGGCCAGTGCGCCTTCTACAAAGCGCGCGAAGGCATGGGCAAGGTCGATGTGATCGTCACTAACCACGACATGGTCCTGGCCGACCTGGCCTTGGGCGGTGGCGCCGTGCTGCCTGACCCGCGCGACACCCTCTATGTATTCGACGAAGGCCATCACCTGCCCGACAAGGCCATCGGCCACTTCGCCCACTACACGCGGCTGCGTTCCACTGCCGACTGGCTGGAAACCACCGCGAAGAACCTCACCAAGTTGTTGGCCCAGCATCCGCTGCCCGGCGACCTGGGCAAGCTGATCGAACAAGTGCCGGAGCTGGCGCGGGAGATCAAGACCCAACAGCAATTCATGTTCAGCGCCTGCGAGCAGGTGGCTGACTTCAAGCCCGGTGAAGACGTCGAGGGCCGTGAGCGACCCCGTCATCGTTTCGTCGGTGGGTTGATCCCCGAACACATGCGCGAAATGGGCATCGAGTTAAAGAAGGGCTTCTCGCGCCTGACCGACCTGTTCACCCGCCTTACTGACCTGCTCAAGGAGGGCATGGACGGCGAGGTCAACATTGGCATCGCCAGCAACCAGGCCGAAGAATGGTATCCGCTGTTCGGCAGTCTGCTTTCCCGTTCCCAGGGCAACTGGGAGTTGTGGACCGCTTTCACCGTCGAAGACCCGGAAGACAATCCGCCCATGGCGCGCTGGCTGACCCTGTCCGAAAGCGGCGCACTGTTTGATATCGAGGTCAACGCCAGCCCGATCCTGGCGGCCGAGATGCTGCGGCGCAACCTCTGGAACGTGGCCTACGGCTGCCTGGTGACCTCGGCCACGCTGACCGCGCTGGGTACTTTTGATCGCTTCCGCATGCGCGCCGGCCTGCCGAAAAAAGCCGTTACGGCGGTAGTGCCAAGCCCGTTCCATCACGCCGACGCGGGTGTGTTGCGGGTGCCGGACCTCAAGGCCGACCCACGGGATGCACCCGCCCACACGGCCGCGATCATCCGCGACCTGCCGGAGCTGGTAGAAGGCTCGCGGGGCACCCTGGTGCTGTTCTCGTCACGCAAACAGATGCAGGACGTGTTCGACGGCCTCGACCGCGACTGGCGCAAGCAAGTGTTTATCCAGGGCAACCTGTCCAAACAGGAAACCCTGAACAAGCACAAGGCGCGGGTCGACGGTGGAGACTCCAGCGTGCTGTTCGGCCTGGCGAGTTTCGCCGAGGGTGTGGACTTGCCCGGTGCCTACTGCGAACACGTGGTGATCGCCAAGATCCCGTTTTCGGTGCCGGATGATCCGGTCGAGGCGGCACTGGCCGAGTGGATCGAAGCACGGGGTGGTAATCCGTTCATGGAAATCTCGGTGCCGGATGCTTCCTTGAAGCTGGTCCAGGCCTGCGGTCGCTTGCTGCGTACCGAAGAAGACCGGGGCACCATCACCTTGCTCGACCGCCGTTTGGTCACCCAACGCTATGGCAAGGCTATCCTCAATGCCTTGCCGCCGTTCAGGCGCGAAATTTCTTAAGCCACCGTGGGCGGATTCGCCCACTTCGTGGTCTATCTCAATTATGTCATCAGGCCATTCACCGGCCGTCTGGGAGAACCTTGCTCGTATGATTCGCACGCTGCCCGCTCTTTTTGCCCTGCTGTTTACCGCGCCCTTGATGGCCGCGCCCGCCGGGCAACAGACCTTGTTCAACTTTGTCCGGCCTGCCGATGTGGTCAAGGTGGCGACCCAGGACGCCAGCCTGCCGCAATACAACGCCGAACAGACCGCCGAAGGCGAAGTGCTGCGCCGCATCACCTTCAACCCGGCGGCCGAACCGAGCCTGGTGCTCAGCCCGCAGACCGGCACCTGGGACTGGGCGCAATCGAGCGCCATGAGCTTGCGTATCCAGAGTGCGATGGACTGGGCGTTAACCCTCTATGTCAAGGTGCAGAGCAGCGATGGCCGCACCCTGATCAGTCGCATTGACTTGCCGGCCGGTCCGGCCCAGACCTTGTTGATCCCGTTGCAAGCCAATTCGCCGTTGAGCCAGGGCATGAAGGCCGGCCCGCCGATGCCGATCACCGTGGACGGCCAGCGCGTATTGCTCGCCAGCAGCGCGGGTGAAATCGACCGCAGCCAGGTGGTTTCGGTGACCTTGTCGATGCTCAAGCCCAACGCCGCCCAGAGCATCTTGCTGGAGCGCTTTGGCGTGCAGGACAGCGCGCCTGTATTGAAGGCGGCCTACAGCGAGTTGGTGGATGCCTATGGTCAATCCACCCGGGCGCGCTGGCCGGAAAAAGTCAGCAGCGACGAGCAACTCAAAGCCGCTGCGGCCAAGGAACAACAGCAACTTCAGGGCTGGCTGGCCACGCGGGATAAGTCCGCCCTGGACCAGTACGGCGGCTGGAACAAAGGCCCGGCGTTCGACGCCAGCGGGTTTTTCCGCACCGAAAAACGCGACGGCCGCTGGTACCTGGTGACGCCGGAGGGGCATCCGTTCTACTCCCTGGGCGTCAATACTGTGGCCCCGGACAACAGCCAGACTTATGTGGCCGGGCGTGAATGGATGTTCGCGGCGTTGCCTAAAGGCGGCGAACCCTTCGACAAGTACTACGGCAGCGGCGACAACCGTACCGGTAACGGTGCAGGCGAAGGGCGTAGCTTTGGTGCCGGCCGTTGGTATGACTTTTACGGCGCCAACTTGCAACGCACGTATGGCGGTGACGGTTTCGACCAAAAACGCTGGGTCACCCATACCCTTGACCGCCTGCAAGCCTGGGGTTTCAACACCGTAGGCAACTGGAGCGACGAGGGTTTGACCACTGCCGATCGTGTGCCCTACACCTTGCCGCTGTCGATCGTCGGCGACTACGCCAGCATCAGCACCGGCACCGACTGGTGGGGTGGCATGCCCGACCCGTTCGACCCGCGTTTCGCCATGGCCACCGAACGCGCCGTGGCTATCGCCGCCCGCGATCACCGTGACGACCCGTGGTTGGTCGGTTTCTTTGCCGACAACGAGCTGGCCTGGGCCGGCCCCGGCGATGATGCTAAATCCCGCTACGCCTTGGCCTACGGCACCTTGCGCATGACCACCGACGTACCGGCCAAGCGCGCCTTCCTCAAACAACTGCGTGACAAGTACCGTAACGAAGAGGGCCTGTCGAAAGCCTGGGGCATCGAGTTGAAGGGCTGGGAATTGATGGAAGACCCGGGCTTCGAACCGCCGATTCCCAACCCTGAGCACCCGGAAATCGAAGCTGATTTCCGATACTTCCAGAAGACGTTTGCGGATGCCTACTTCAAGACCATCTCCGACTCGCTGAAATGGCACGCCCCCAACCAACTGCTGTTGGGCGGCCGGTATGCGGTCAGCACGCCGGAAGCCGTGGCCTCCTGCGCGCAGTATTGCGATGTGCTGAGCTTCAACATGTACACGCTTAAGCCGCAGGACGGCTATGATTTTGCCGCTTTGCGTGCGCTGGACAAGCCGGTGCTGATCACCGAATTCAACTTCGGCTCGGCCGACCGTGGGCCGTTCTGGGGTGGCGTGACGCAGTTGGCCAAGGAAGACGACCGTGGCGCGGCTTACGGCAACTTCTTGAAGCAGGCCATGGCCGAGCCGTCGATTGTCGGCGTGCATTGGTTCCAGTACCTGGACCAGCCGGTGACCGGTCGATTGCTCGACGGTGAAAACGGCCACTTTGGCCTGGTGGGCATCACCGACGTACCGTTCCAGGGTTTTGTTGAAAGCGTGCGCAAAAGTAACCTGGCGGCGGTCGATCAACTCGGCAAAGAGGCCGAAAAGGCCAAGGCGGCCGGTGCCGTGCGCGAAAGCGAAGGGGGCAGGGCCGGGCACGAAGGCAAAGGCCCGGGGCAGGGCGCCGGGCATGCCGGTGGGCACTCCGGAAATGGTCATTGATTGAGTGCTGACGGGTTCACAAAACCCACAAGGGCTGGAACAATGTCGGCCACTTTTTGCTGTGTTGTCCGAGGGTGTTCAGGTGCAGATCCAGGGTCATTACGAACTCCAGTTCGAAGCGGTACGTGAAGCCTTTGCCGCGTTGTTCGATGACCCCCAGGAGCGCGGGGCCGGGCTCTGCATCCAGATCGGCGGTGAAACCGTCGTCGACCTGTGGGCCGGTACCGCCGACAAGGACGGTAGCGAGGCCTGGCACAGCGATACGATCGTCAACCTGTTCTCCTGCACCAAGACCTTTACTGCCGTTACGGCCCTGCAGCTGGTGGCCGAAGGCAAATTGCAACTGGATGCACCGGTTGCCAACTACTGGCCGGAATTTGCGGCGGCAGGCAAAGAAGCCATCACCCTGCGCCAGTTGCTCTGCCACCAGGCCGGGTTGCCGGCGATCCGCCAGATGCTGCCTACTGAAGCCCTGTACGATTGGCAACTGATGGTCGACACACTGGCGGCCGAAGCACCGTGGTGGACGCCGGGCCAAGGCCATGGCTACGAGGCGATCACCTACGGCTGGCTGGTGGGTGAGTTGCTGCGTCGCGCCGATGGGCGCGGGCCGGGAGAGTCCATCGTGGCGCGGGTTGCACGGCCATTGGGGCTGGACTTTCATGTGGGCCTGGCCGATGAAGAGTTTTATCGCGTCGCGCATATAGCGCGCAGCAAAGGCAATAGGGGCGATGAGGCCGCACAACGCTTACTGCAAGTAATGATGCGTGAACCTGAGGCCATGACTACACGGGCTTTTGCCAATCCACCGTCTATTCTGACCAGCACTAATAAACCCGAATGGCGGCGTATGCAGCAGCCAGCGGCAAATGGTCACGGTAATGCACGTAGCCTGGCGGGTTTTTATAGTGGATTGTTGGACGGTAGTTTGCTGGAAGCCGACATGCTTGAACAATTGACCCGTGAGCACAGTATCGGGCCGGATAAAACATTATTGACACAAACCCGTTTTGGCCTGGGCTGCATGTTGGACCAACCGCAGTTGCCCAACGCCACCTTCGGCCTTGGCCCGCGTGCTTTCGGGCATCCCGGCGCGGGTGGTTCGGTCGGGTTTGCCGATCCCGAGCATGATGTAGCGTTTGGTTTCGTGACTAATACATTGGGGCCTTATGTACTAATGGACCCGCGGGCGCAGAAGTTGGTCGGAATATTGGCCGGTTGTCTGTAAACCCCTTGCTGTTTCACGTTTTTTTGTTACAAAGGCAACTATAAGAAGACGCTGAACGAAATGACGTAACTTTAATGTTCTGTAAGCGTCTGTTTAACGGGTCACCCAGACCCCCGTTTCTTTTCTCATTTTGTGGATATCTCATGTTATCGAACAAGTCCTTGGCACTGGCGCTATGCCTCACTATTACCGGCTGCGCACAAACTCCACAAAATGATGCCGAGGGCGGGCATTGGTGGTCATTTGGATCTGATAAGGCCGCTACCAAGGACGCAGTGACCCAAACCGACGCCAAGCCGGATGCGAAGCCGGATGCCAAGCCCGCTGCGGGCGCCAAGCCTGCAGCACCAGTAGCGGCCGCCGCTGCTGCGCCAGCCCCAGCGCCAACCGCCAAGGCTGACACCGGCTCCAACTGGTGGCCGTTCTCGTCCAAAAGCGCCGACGAAAAGGCGGCCGATGCCAAGGCTGACCTGAAAGCCGACCTCAAGGCCGCGGAGCCAGCACCTGCCGCCGCCCCAGTCGTCGCCAAGACCGACACCGACACCAAATGGTGGTGGCCTTTCGAAAGCAAACCTAAGCCATTGGCCAAGGTCGACGTGACCAACGTACCAATGCCTGATCCGAAAATCACTCAGGCCTGGCTGGACGACTATGAGCCACGCCTGCGGGCCGCCATCAAGGACAGCAACCTGCAACTGGAGCGTCGTGACAATGTGCTGGTGGTGATTGCCCCGGTAGACGGCTCCTACAACCCGAAACGCCCAGCGATGCTGCTGCCCGTCACCCTCGGCCCGTTCACCCGCGTTGCCAAGGCCGTTGAAGCCGATCCAAAGACCGCCGTACTGGTATTGGGCCACGTCGATGCCACCGGCACCGCCCCGGCCAGCCAGGCGCTGACCAAGGAACGTGCACAATCCATCGCCTCGATCTTCAGCCTCAGCGGCCTCAAGCAAGACCGCCTGATGCTGCGCGGCATGGGCGACCTGATGCCACGTGCCGCCAACGACAGCAACCAGGGTCGCGCCCTGAACCGTCGTATGGAAATCATGTTCACCCAGCGCACCACCATGCTGGCTTTGCTGAGCAAGTATCAGTCGGGCAAGACTCCACCTGTGGCTGAAATGGTTGCAGTACAGAACGTTCCAGCCCCGGCCCCGGCTGCGAAAGCCCCGGCCAAGAAAGCTACAGCCGCCAAGAAAGCCGCTGCCAAGCCAGCCGCTAAAAAAGCACCGGCCAAGCCTGCTGCCAAAAAGCCTGCTCCCGCCAAAGCCAAGGCCGCTGCACCGGCAAACGACCAGGCGAAAAACTGATCTGCTGAACCAGAAGGATAAAGCCGCATGACCCAGGCACTGGCCGATATGCGCCGTGACTACACACGGGATGGTTTGAGCGAGGCCCAGGCCCCGAGTGAGCCGTTTGCCTTGTTCCACCAGTGGTTTGCTGATGCAGTGACAACCGAGCAGCCCCCGGTGGAAGCCAATGCCATGACCTTGGCCACGGTCGACCAGGACGGTCGCCCGCACTGCCGCATCCTGTTGCTCAAGGGCCTGGATGCGCAGGGCTTTACCTTCTTCACCAATTATCAGAGTGCCAAGGGCCAACAGCTCGCGGCTCGGCCGTTTGCGGCCATGACCTTTTTCTGGCCGACCCTGGAACGCCAAGTGCGCATCGAGGGGCGGGTGGTCAAGGTCACGCCTGAGGAGTCGGACGCTTATTACCAGGTCCGTCCGCTGGGCAGCCGTCTGGGGGCCTGGGCGTCCCCGCAGAGCCAGGTCATCCGTGACCGCGAAGAACTGCAGGACCTGCTCAAGGCCACCGAACAGCGTTTCAGCGATACCCAGCCCGATTGCCCCGAGCATTGGGGTGGCTATCGTTTGCTGCCGGAGCGCATCGAGTTCTGGCAAGGTCGCGCCAGCCGCTTGCATGACCGCTTGAACTATCGCTTGCAAGGGGCCGACTGGACCCGCGAACGCCTGGCGCCCTGAGCCACACCTTTCGTCACCTCACCTGAATGTTGCCGATCACGCCGAAGTCTCTATCACAGAGGCTTCGGGCGTGTGCTGCTGCGCGGCTTTTTTCAACCAGAGCGGCAAATCGGACCGCCTGATTTTCAGCGCGCGAGCCTGCTCCAGCTGTTGCAGCATAAATGCGCGCTTGTGCAGGTCATTGCCCGCCAGCGATAGCGCCAGGTCACGGTCGATCCAGCGCCTGATACGCAGGTACAGCCAGCCGTGGAAATACAGGCCGGCAAGCGTTGTGACTACAATGATGAAGTAATCCATGGAGGTCCTGGCTAGGAGTGGAGTGCTACCGTTCGTCGAGTTTCCTGGTACGGGCTGTCTGTACTCAGGCTGAATGAAAGCAATTTTCTGCGGCGCTTGCCGTGACAGGCGTCAAGCTGCAGCGTTTAATGAACACCTGTCCTTTGGAGTTGATGCTATGCGTAAGTCCGTTTTACTGGTTGCCTGCTTTACCACCCTGTCGTTGCTGCTGGGTGGCTGCGCCTCGAGTCTGACCGGCGACTCGTACTCCCGCGACGAAGCGCGTCGTGTTCAGACCGTGCGCATGGGGACCATCGAATCCCTGCGCCCCGTGAAAATCGAAGGCACCAAGACCCCAATCGGCGGCGCTGCTGGCGCAGTCATCGGCGGCGTTGGCGGCAGCGCTATCGGCGGCGGCCGTGGCAGCATCGTGACTGCCGTGATCGGCGCCGTTGCTGGCGGCCTGCTGGGCTCGGCCACCGAAGAAGGCCTGACCCGCACCCAGGGTGTGGAAATCACCGTACGCGAAGACGACGGCAGCATGCGCGCCTACGTGCAGGCTGTGCAGGAGAATGAAATCTTCCGCATTGGTGACCGCGTACGCATCATGACCGTTGATGGTACTAGCCGCGTTACGCGTTAAGCGCTGGTTGTAGAAATACAAAACCCCAGCCGGGTGACCGGTTGGGTTTTTTTGGTTTTATGGGGTGTGGTCGGGCTGAACTGCAAAAAATGCAGGCAATAAAAAACCGCCTTAGTAGGGCGGTTTTTTATTGCGAACCCCATTATTAACGGGGGCTGCGACTTCAAAGATGCATTGACCTGTATCCAAAGGCTCACGTGTTCCGGTAAGTGCGCTGGAGGTAAGGCCTGACGTTAGGAGGGCCGAGTATGTCGAAGTTTGCACGACCTGTGGCGAGGGAGCTTGCTCCCGCTGGGGCGCGAAGCGGCCCCTTTTGCGTAAGCGATATAACAATCGCGGTAAACGCTTTGGGGCCGCTGCGCAGCCCAGCGGGAGCAAGCTCCCTCGCCACAGTGAGTAGGCTTCGTCGGGCGTATCAGGCCTTCTTGCGACTCGCCATCGCTGTCACCGCGTAACCAATACACGCCGCCAATATCGAGCCGGTCAAAATTCCCATGCGGTCCTCGCCCGCGAACTCACTGGCACCCGGCACAAATGCCAGCGAACCCACAAACAGGCTCATGGTAAAGCCGATGCCGCACAGGATTGCCACGCCAAACACCTGGCCCCAGTTTGCGCCGTTGGGCAGGGCGGCAATTCCGGTCTTGATAGCCAACCAGGTAAGGCCGAACACGCCGACGGTCTTGCCGATCAACAGGCCTGCGGCGATACCCATAGGCACATGGTGGGTGAAGCTTTCCAGGCTGACACCTGTCAGCGAGACCCCGGCGTTGGCGAAGGCGAACAGTGGCAGGATGGCGTAGGCCACCCACGGGTGCAGGGCGTGCTCCAGCGTGAGCAACGGTGACGGCTCGGCGTTCTTGGTGCGCATCGGGATGCAGAATGCCAACGTCACACCGGCGAGCGTCGCGTGTACGCCGCTCTTGAGCACACACACCCACAGGATCAGACCAATGATCAGGTACGGTCCAAGTTTGATAACACCCAGGCGGTTCATCGCGATCAGGGCAATCAAGCAGGCACCTGCACCTGCCAGGGCGGCGCCGGACAGGTCGGCGGAATAGAAAATGGCGATCACGATGATCGCGCCCAGGTCGTCAATAATCGCCAGGGTCATCAGGAACAGCTTCAGCGACACCGGTACGCGTTTGCCCAGCAGGGCCAGCACGCCGAGGGCGAAGGCAATGTCGGTGGCCATCGGGATCGCCCACCCCGAAAGTGCCGCGGGGTAGTCCTTGTTGATCGCCCAGTAGATCAGCGCTGGCACCACCATGCCGCCGATGGCCGCTGCGCCGGGCAGCACCACTTGCGAGGGCTTTGACAGGTGGCCGTCGAGCAGCTCGCGCTTGACCTCAAGGCCGATCAGCAGGAAGAACAAGGCCATCAGGCCATCGTTGATCCAAAGCAAGGCGGGCTTGGCGATTTTCAACGCGCCAATCTGCGCCACTACCGGTACGTCGAGAAACGCGCTGTACAGGTGCGACAAAGGTGAATTGTTGACGATCAGGGCCAGGGCGGCTGCCGCGATCAACAACAGACCGCTGGCGGCTTCCAGCTGGAAGAAACGGGTGAAAGTGCTACGCAGAGGCAAGGGATGCTCTCCAATCCAGGTTCAATAGGTGGGTACCCTAACCCGTACCGTTGGTTGTTAAAACAAAAGTTATATTCTTATTTGTTATAAGCGGCGGTTCGCGTTGACGTTACGTCGAAGCCTAGCAATTACGCCCTCAATTGAGCCGGTACTGTATCTGTGTGGTGAGTAGGAAACCCCCTAAAATCAGGGCTTACACCTTTAGAGAAACTCTCCATGAACGACCAACGTCCCTGGGCCCGCGAAGCCATTCGTATCATTGAAGCAGACTTCCAGCGCAGCGCCGACACGCACCTGATTCCCTTGCCTCTGCCGGGGTTGCCGGGTATTGAGTTGTACTTCAAGGACGAGTCCAGCCACCCCACTGGCAGCCTCAAGCATAGGCTGGCTCGCTCGCTGTTCCTGTATGCGTTGTGCAACGGCTGGCTCAAGCCTGGCGCGCCGGTGATCGAAGCGTCCAGCGGGTCAACGGCGATTTCCGAAGCTTACTTTGCCGGTCTGCTCGGCTTGCCATTTATTGCGGTGATGCCGGCCACCACCTCCCAGGAAAAAATCGCGCAGATTGCTTTCTACGGCGGTAAAAGCCACCTGGTACAGGACCCGACGCAGATCTATGCGGAGTCCGAGCGGCTGGCACTGGAAAGCGGTGGTCATTTCATGGACCAGTTCACCTACGCCGAGCGCGCCACCGACTGGCGTGCGAACAACAACATCGCCGAGTCGATCTTCCAGCAGATGCGTTTCGAGCAGCATCCGGAACCGAGCTGGCTGATCTCCAGCCCCGGCACCGGCGGCACCACAGCAACTCTCGGCCGTTATGTGCGCTATCGCCAGCATTGCACCCGTGTGTTGTGTGCCGATGCCGAACGCTCCGTGTTCTTTGATTTCTATCAGAGTGGCGACGCGAGTTTGCGCCTGGACTGTGGTTCGCGCATCGAAGGGATTGGTCGGCCACGGGTCGAGGCATCCTTTTTGCCAAAGGTGATTGATGCGATGGTCAAGGTGCCGGATGCGCTCTCGCTGGCGGCCATGCATTACCTTGCTGCACGGCTTGGACGGCGGGTCGGCGGTTCCAGCGGGACCAACCTGATTGGCGCGCTGGTGGCGGCGCAGCAGATGAAAGCGGCGGGGGAGTCGGGCTCGATCGTGGCGATTTTGTGTGATGGGGGTGAGCGGTATGCCACCACCTATTACGATCAGGCGTGGCTGGCGGGGCAAGGCTATGAATTGGTCGGGTTAATGGCGGCCGTTGCGGCCAGTGTGGAGCGGGGTGAGCCATTGCCCGAAACGATCTTGCGCGCAAATATCTGACCCGACACAACAACCAATGTGGGAGCTGGCTCGCCTGCGATTACAGACTGTCAGTCGCCGAATTTATCGACTGAACCATCACAATCGCAGCGATGCGGTGATCCGGCAAGCCAGCTCCCACCTTTGAATGGGGGCTGGCAGGGAGAGAATGTCAGGCCTCGATGCCCAACATATCTCGCGCCAACGCCTCGGCAATCCGAATCCCATCCACACCCGCTGACAGAATCCCCCCGGCATAACCGGCGCCTTCACCGGCCGGGAACAGGCCTTTCACGTTCAAGCTCTGCATCGATTCGTTACGGGTTATCCGCAGTGGCGACGAGGTGCGCGTCTCGATACCGGTCAACACCGCGTCGTGCAGCGAATAGCCCTTGATCTGTTTCTCGAACGCCGGCAACGCTTCGCGGATCGCCTCGATAGCGAAGTCCGGCAACGCCAGGGCCAGGTCACCGAGAGCAACGCCAGGCTTGTAGGACGGTTCCACACTGCCGATAGCGGTCGATGGCTTACCGGCGATGAAATCACCCACCAATTGCGCCGGGGCCTCGTAGTTGCTGCCGCCGAGGACGTAGGCGTGGGACTCCAGGCGTTCCTGCAACTCGATACCCGCCAGCGGGCCACCCGGGTAATCCACTTCAGGCGTGATGCCGACCACGATGCCGGAGTTGGCATTGCGCTCGTTACGCGAGTACTGGCTCATACCGTTGGTGACGACGCGACCTGGCTCGGAGGTCGCGGCAACCACGGTGCCGCCTGGGCACATGCAGAAGCTGTAGACCGAGCGGCCGTTCTTAGCGTGGTGCACCAGCTTGTAGTCGGCGGCGCCGAGTTTTGGGTGCCCGGCGTATTTGCCCAGGCGCGCGGCGTCGATCAGCGACTGTGGGTGTTCAATACGGAAGCCCACCGAGAACGGCTTGGCTTCCATGTAAACCCCACGGCCGTGGAGCATGCGGAAGGTATCGCGGGCGCTGTGGCCGAGAGCCAGGATCACATGCCTGGACAGGATCTGCTCGCCGCCATCGACCACCACGCCGTTCAACTGGCCGTCTTCGATCAGCACGTCGGTAACCCGCTGCTCGAAGCGCACTTCACCGCCCAGGGCGATGATCTGCTCGCGCATGTTCTCCACCACGCCGGTCAGGCGGAATGTACCGATATGCGGCTTGCTGACGTAGAGGATTTCTTCCGGCGCACCGGCCTTGACGAACTCGTGCAGGACTTTGCGACCGTGGAACTTCGGGTCCTTGATCTGGCTGTACAGCTTGCCATCGGAAAAGGTCCCGGCGCCGCCTTCACCGAATTGCACGTTGGATTCGGGGTTGAGCACGTTTTTGCGCCACAGGCCCCAGGTGTCCTTGGTGCGCTGACGCACTTCCTTGCCGCGTTCGAGGATGATCGGCTTGAAGCCCATCTGCGCGAGCAACAGCCCGGCGAAAATGCCGCACGGGCCAAAGCCCACGACGATTGGACGTTCTGTCAGGCCTTCCGGCGCCTGGCCGACCACGGTGTAGCTGACATCCGGCGCCGGGTTGACGTTGCGGTCATCAGCGAACTTGAGCAACAGGGCGGCTTCGCCTTTCACGTTCAGATCGATGGTGTAGATGAAACACAGCTCCGACGATTTCTTGCGGGCGTCGTAGCTGCGCTTGAACAGGGTGAAATCGAGCAGGTCATCACTGGCGATGCCCAGGCGCTGCACGATGGCAGGCCGCAGGTCTTCTTCGGGATGGTCGATGGGCAGCTTGAGTTCGGTGATTCGTAACATGACAGGATCCGGTAGGCGGCGGGCTCGGAGGCCGGCTGTTTTGCAAACCGGCGATTATAAGCCCCAAAGGCGGTTTCCCGTCATGTTAAAACAGCGCAGCGTGGAGTCAGTCGTCGCGTGAACCGCCGAACGACGCGCAACCGCGCTGTACCTGACCGTTGACGCGCAACTCGGCGGTCATGTGTTGCAGGCTGCCGCTCGCGCTGTCGATGCAACGTTGTGGGGCCACCCACAGTTCGACGCGCTGGTTGTTGGCTTCAGTCATCAGGTTGAAGCGGCCGTCACCGATCTGCTCTTCCACATAAGGCACTGCCAGTGGCGGCTGGCCTTCGCGCTCCAGTACCAGGCCCTTGGCGGTGACGTTCATTATCCAGGTCGGCTTGTGACCGTTGGCACGCAGGATCATGCGCTTGAAGTCCGGATCGTTGCAGGCCGAGGTCGAGCGTTCGACGCGATACAGCTGTTGCAGGTCCACGCTGCCCTGGGTGCCGCTGGCAACGCCGGAAAATTTGCCGCGCAGGTCGGCAAACAACGCGCCTTGCTGGCCGGCCAGGGAGGCCGCTTCCTGCAGGATGCTGGTGCCCCCGGTATCGTTGACCACGTAGTTGCGCTTGTCGTTGCACGGCTGGAACAGCAGTTTGTCGCCGACCGCCGTGAGTTCGCCCTGCATGCGGGTCAGCCCGGCAAGAGAAGGCTTGGCTGGGTCGCTGTCGAACATCTGGCAGGCGGCGAACAGGGGAAACAAGGCAAGTAGAGTAAGGGTATGAGCGGCGCGCATTATCGGTCTCCAGACAAGTGCCGCCACGTTACGCAGGCTGGCGTTTCATCACAACCCCGGCTGCCAGCTTCAGTCAAATCTGACAGGTATCCGATTCAACCCACGATAAAGGTCTGACCGGTCTGTAAACCTTCAACACTTTTTGCGTAGGCCAGCGCCACGTCGGCGGCTGGAGCTGGTTTGTAGCCGCGGAAATATGGCGCGTAACTGTCCATGGCTTCCAGCAGGACCGTCGGGCTCACGGAGTTGATGCGCAGGCCGCGCGGCAATTCAATTGCCGTCGCTTTGACAAAGGCGTCAATGGCGCCGTTGACCAGCGCAGCCGAGGCGCCGGTGCGGATGGGGTCGCGATTCAGAATGCCACTGGTGAAGGTAAACGAGGCGCCATCGTTGGCGTATTCACTACCGATCAACAGCAGGTTGACCTGGCCCATCAGCTTGTCACGCAGGCCCAGCTCGAAATCGCTTTCGCTCATGTCGCCCAGCGCGACGAAGTTCACACGGCCCGCCGCACAGATCAGCGCGTCGAACTTACCGGTCTGTTCGAACAGTTGGCGGATCGACGCGCTGTCGCTGATATCCACCTGGAAGTCGCCGCTGCTGCGGCCGATGCTGATCACTTCGTGACGCTGAGCCAGTTCCGCCTTGACTGCCGAGCCGACGGTGCCGCTGGCGCCAATCAATAGGATTTTCATGGTGCTGTTCCTCCAAGGGTAAGTGAGGGTTCAGTGTAGAGTGGCTTTTTAGGCAGATAAACGTACTAATGGGCAACCTTTGGTTTTAAAATGGAAACAATCCATGAGCGAAATGGATGACTTGGCGGCCTTCGCCGTGCTGATCGACGCCGGAAGTTTTACCGTGGCCGCGGAGAAACTGGGCTGTAGCAAAGGGCAGTTGTCCAAGCGAATCAGCCAGCTGGAAGCACAGCATGCCGTGGTGCTGCTGCACCGCACGACGCGCAAGCTCAGCCTGACTGCAGCCGGTGCGGCATTGCTGCCCCAGGCTCAGGCATTGGTGGTGCAGGTGGATCGCGCCCGTCAGGCGTTGGCCCGGCTAAAGGACGATCTGGCCGGGCCGGTGCGTATGACGGTTCCGGTCTCCTTGGGCGAAACCTTCTTCGATGGCTTGTTGCTGGAGTTTTCCAAGCAGTACCCGCAGGTGCAGATCGAGCTGGAGCTCAACAACAATTACCGCGACCTGGCGCGGGATGGCTTTGATTTGGGGGTACGCTCAGGCGCGATTGAAAACGAGCGCCTGGTGGTCAAGCCTCTGCTGGCCTGGCATGAAATGACCTGCGCCAGCCCGGCGTACCTTGAGAAGCATGGCGAACCAGAGACGCCGGCCGATTTGGCCGCCCACACCTGCCTGCTCAACAGCCACTACAGCGGCCGTGAAGAGTGGTTGTACCACCAGCAGCACGAATTGCTGCGGGTGCGGGTCAGCGGTACCTTTGCCTCCAATCACTACAATTTGTTGAAAAAGGCCGCGTTAGTGGGCGCTGGTATCGCGCGCCTGCCGTCCTACGTTCTGCCTGCGGAATTGGCTGACGGCCGCTTGCGCTGGCTCCTGCGTGATTATCAGACGCGGAGCATGCCAATGTACCTGGTGCATCCCTACCAGGGCGGCCTGCCGCGTCGCACCCAGGTGCTGGCTGACTACTTGGTGGACTGGTTCAAGCGCAGCGGCGAGGCCCTCGACCGACTCTAAGCGTAGCGACGCGCGATCAAGTGATCGATGGACAGGCGCCCCGGTCCTTTGGCTACGAGTAGCAAAAGCAGCGCAATCCAGGTGCCATGGGTCGGGTAGGCGTCCGGGTAGACGAACAGCTGAATCACCAGGGTCATGCCGATCAGGGCCAAGGCCGAGAAGCGCGTGGCGAAGCCCACCAGGATCAACACTGGGAAGAAGTGCTCGGCAAACGCCGCCATATGCGCCGCCACCTCCGGTGATAGCAGCGGCACGTGGTATTCGCTGCGAAACAACGGCAATGTCGAGGCGGCCAGTTTCGGTTCGCCCAGTTGGAAGGTGCCGCTGACCAAATCAATGACGAATCCTTCGACCTTGGTTTGCCCGGATTTCCAGAACACCGCAGCAATCGAAAAACGCGCAAGAAAGGCAGTCAAGCTGTAAGGGATTTGTTCGAAAAGCGCGATGGCCCGATTGATCAGGCCTGATGGACGAGTGTTCATGGCGATACCTTTTGTTCTGGATGCAAATGAGTAATGGCGTTGTGGCTGATCAGCAGCGTCAGGCATTGGTGCAGGTCGAACTCGGCCGCTGCGTCAAGCGCATGCTCCACGGCTTTTTCTAAGGTATTGCCATGGGCGAGGCTGTTGATAAACGCCACTGAGCCACTGTCGGTGGCAAATACCCTGACCTCCAGCCCCTGACGTATTACCAGCGCACTCTGGGCGTGCCAGGGATTCAGGGTGGCCAGGCCGCCTTCGGTCTGGTGCGCGGCCCATACCGCCACCACCGCGTAGGCAGAATTCAAGGTGGCAAGGGAGGGATGCAGCTGCAGGCGCAATTTCCCCAGGGCTGTTTGGCCTTGCAGTGCTTGAAGAACAGTCGGTTGGTCGAGTGGCTGGGTGTCCGCCGCGTGATAAGCGCGCACACGCAGTCGTTCCAAACGCGCCATATCGGCTAGGTAGGGCACGCTGGCGGCGGGCTCAAAGTCCTGGATAAATGCGGCGAGCGCACTGCCGTACCCGCTGATCAGCGGGCTGGTGGGTGGGCAAGCCTGGATAAACAGGCCGGTCATCGCACGGAAGAAGTCCTCGCCCACCAATTGCAATGTCACGGGGTAGGCCGTTGCGAGTGCGTTGATCAACGAGCTGTGCACATTGTTGCGATACACCGCAAAACGACTGCTCGGGTCGGCACCGTTGCTGCTGTACAGGCCATTGGGGCACGCCTGGTTCGGCGCCAGCAGCGCTGCGGCAAAGTCGTCATGAAGGCTCATGAAGTCACCTGCGACAGGTGCCATTGAGCCTGTTGAGCCTCGGCCAGCAATACACTGAGCGCGGGCACTTGGTTGTCCCGTTCGATCAGCGTGGCTATTGGGCCTACGTGCGCCAATACTTTTTCGTACAGCTGCCATACGGCGTTATCGATAGGCGCGCCGTGATCGTCGATCAACAAGCGATCACCGAGGCTGTCAGTGTCTTCGGCAAAACCGGCCAGATGAATCTCGCCCACCGCATGCATCGGCAGGCGGTCGATGTAGGCAACCGGATCGCGTTGATGGTTGATGCACGACACATAGACGTTATTCACGTCCAGCAGCAAACCGCAGCCAGTACGGCGGATGATCTCACTGATGAAGTCGGTCTCATCCAGGGTTGAGCGCTGGAATTGCAGGTAAGTCGACGGGTTCTCCAGCAACATTGGTCGCTTGAGGGTATTTTGCACGTGGTCAATGTGTTCGCACACCCGTTGCAGGGTCGCGCTGTCATAGGCCAAGGGCAGCAGGTCATTGAGAAACACCGGGCCGTGGCTTGACCAGGCCAGGTGTTCGGAAAAAGAGTGGGGTTGATAGCGTTCGATCAGCGTTGCCAACCGTGCAAGGTGCTCACGGTCCGGCGGGCCTTCTCCGCCGATGGACAGGCCTACGCCGTGCAATGACAGCGGGTACTGTTCGCGGATCAACCCCAGGTAGTAATGAAACGGGCCGCCATCCACCATGTAGTTTTCGGCGTGCACTTCAAAAAAACCGATGTCGGGCGAGGTCTGCAGCACTGCAATGAAGTGCTCATGCTTGAGCCCCAGCCCGGCCCGGCGTGGGAGGCCGGGCGCCTGAGCCTGGGAGACGGCTTGCAGGGATGAAAGGGTCATCATCAGTACTCAGGTTTTTCGAGGATCAGGACTTGGCAGTGAAGGCTGCTTCCTGGCCGAAGCCGGTCGGTGAGGTGGAGCTTGGGGTCTTGAGGCAGGTGCCGGCCGGAACCAGTTTCCAGGCGTTGGCCTGGTCCTTGGTTTTCGAGGTGCCGGCGCAGGAAGTGCCAGCACCTGCGGCGCAATCGTTCTTGCCGGCTTCGGCGACACCGAAGCACTTTTGCATGTCGTCGGCGGCGTGAGCGGTGGTGGTCAGGGCCGACAGGCTCAGCGCGGAACCGAGGGCCAGGACGAGGGTGGCAGCGGACAGTTTGGTGGTCATGGTGTCTCTCCAGTGGGGTGGGTTGGCGGGCTTGAATGCCTGCTTGTACCACTAGAGAGAGGGGGGTGGGGTTCGTTACAAATCAGCCGAAAATAGTTTCAAGCAACGCCATTCCAGAGATCACACGAAGCAAATGTGGGAGCTGGCTTGCCTGCGATGGCATCACCTCGGTGTGACTGATACACCAAGGTGATGCCATCGCAGGCAAGCCAGCTCCCACGCAGGCCTGCACACACATTGAAAGCTGATCAGCCGCCGAGGTATGCCTCGCGCACCTTAGGGTCCGTCAACAACTGCTCGCCCGTACCCTGCATCACCACCCGGCCGTTTTCCAGCACGTAGGCACGGTCAGCAATCTTCAGCGCCTGGTTGGCGTTCTGCTCCACCAGGAACACCGTCACACCGTCCTTGCGCAGTTGTTCGATGATGTCGAAGATCTGCTGGATGATGATCGGCGCCAGGCCAAGCGAAGGTTCGTCGAGTAGCAACAGCTTGGGCTTGCTCATCAGCGCCCGGCCGATGGCGAGCATTTGCTGCTCGCCGCCGGACATGGTGCCGCCGCGCTGGCTGAAGCGTTCCTTGAGCCGAGGGAACAGGTGCAGCACCTTGTCCATCTGCTCCTGGTAGTCGCCCTTGTCGGTGAAGAACCCGCCCATGGCGAGGTTCTCTTCGACGGTCAGGCGCGAGAACACGCGACGGCCTTCCGGTACTACCGCAATGCTCTTGCGCATGATCTGCGACGACTGCTGGCCCACCAGTTCTTCACCCATGTAGCGGATGCTGCCGCTGTGGGCCTGCGGTGAACCGCAGAGGGTCATCAGCAAGGTCGACTTGCCGGCACCGTTGGCGCCGATCAGCGTCACGATCTCGCCTTGGCGCACTTCCACGTTGACGCTGTGCAGGGCCTGGATCTTGCCGTAGAAAGTGGAAACGTTTTCGAATTGCAGCATTTTACGCTTCCCCCAAATAGGCTTTGATCACTTCAGGATTGTCGCGGATCTGCTCCGGTGTCCCGTTGGCCAAAGGCGTGCCCTGGTTGATCACCACGATGTGGTCGGAAATGCTCATGACCAGTTTCATGTCGTGTTCGATCAACAGCACGGTGGCGTTGTTTTCTTCACGCAACACGCTGATCAGCGCTTTGAGGTCTTCGGTTTCCTTGGGGTTCAGGCCGGCGGCCGGTTCGTCGAGCATGAGGATCCGCGGGCGGGTCATCATGCAGCGGGCGATCTCCAGGCGACGTTGCTGACCATAGGCCAAGGTGCCGGCGGGGCGGTTGGCAAACTCGGTGAGGTTGACCTTGTCCAGCCAGTACTCGGCGTACTCCATGGCCTCGCGTTCGCTCTTGCGGAACGCCGGGGTCTTGAACAGGCCCGCGAAGAAGTTGGTGTTCAAGTGACGGTGCTGGGCGATCAGCAGGTTCTCGACCGCCGTCATGTCCTTGAACAACCGCACGTTCTGGAAGGTCCGCACCACGCCCTTGCGGGCAATCTCGTGACCGGCCAGGCCCTGGATCGGCTGACCGTCCAGCAGGATGCTGCCGCCACTCGGCTTGTAGAAACCGGTGAGGCAGTTGAACACCGTGGTCTTGCCGGCGCCGTTCGGGCCGATCAACGCTACAACCTGTTTCTCTTTCACGGTCAGGGCCACGCCGTTGACCGCCAGCAAACCGCCGAAACGCATGCTCAGATTTTCGACTTTCAGGATCTCGCGGCTCATTTGCGCAGCTCCATGTGTGGACGTTGCATGGGCAGCAGGCCTTGAGGACGCCAGATCATCATCAGCACCATCATGGCGCCGAACATCAACATGCGGTATTCGCTGAACTCACGCATCATTTCCGGCAACAGGATCATCACGATCGCGGCCAAAATCACACCCAGTTGCGAGCCCATGCCACCCAGTACCACGATGGCGAGGATGATCGCCGACTCGATGAAGGTGAACGACTCCGGCGTCACCAGACCTTGGCGAGCGGCAAAGAAGCTACCGGCGAAACCGGCGAATGCAGCACCCAGGGTAAAGGCGGAGAGTTTGATGATGGTCGGGTTCAGGCCCAGTGCACGGCAGGCGATCTCGTCTTCGCGCAATGCTTCCCAAGCGCGGCCTATCGGCATGCGCAACAGGCGGTTGATCACGAACAAGGCTGCCAGTGCCAGCAACAGCGCCACCAGGTACAGGAACACCACTTTGCTCACCGGGTTGTAGGCAATCCCGAAGTACTCGTGGAACGTCTGCATGCCCTCTGCGGCGGTGCGGTCGAACGACAGCCCGAAGAAGGTCGGCTTGGGGATGCTGCTGATGCCGTTGGGGCCGCCGGTGATATCGGTGAGGTTACGCAGGAACAAGCGGATGATTTCACCGAAGCCCAGGGTCACGATGGCCAGGTAGTCACCGCGCAACCGCAATACCGGAAAGCCCAGCAGGAAGCCGAACGTGGCCGCCGCCATGCCGGCCAGCGGCAGGCAGATCCAGAAGCTCCAGCCCAGGTAGTGCGACAGCAGCGCGTAGGTGTAGGCACCCACCGCATAAAAACCCACATAACCCAGGTCGAGCAGGCCGGCCAGGCCCACCACGATGTTCAGGCCCAGGCCCAACAACACGTAGATCAGGATCAGGGTGGCGATGTCGACCGCGCCGCGCGAGCCGAAGAACGGCCAGATCAACGCGGCCACGATCAGGCCGATGATGATGTAGCGCTGGGTGCGCGGCAGGGTCAGGAATTGGCTGACCTTGGGCGACACCAACGGCGCACGGTTGCCCTTGAGCAAGGCGCCGACCTGCTGGGTGAACAGCACGCGCAGGAACATCAGCACCGAACACAGGGCGATGATGGTCAGGGTCACGGGACCGGTGCCATGCACTTCCAGGTTGATGCCGACAATGCTCAGCTTGAGGCCGAGTACCGGGAAGGCCACGGCCCACACCAGCAAGGCGCTGAAAAACGCCGATTTAAGATATCTGCTCATACTTTCTCAACCTCCGGACGGCCCAGGATGCCGGTCGGACGGAACAACAGCACCAGAACCAACAGGCCGAACGCCACGACGTCCTTGTACTGGTCGCCGAAGATATCGGCGCCAAAGGCTTCGGCCACGCCCAGCACCAGCCCGCCGAGCATCGCGCCCGGGATGCTGCCGATGCCGCCCAACACCGCCGCGGTAAAGGCCTTGAGGCCTACCAGGAAGCCGGCGTTAGGGTTGATCACGCCGTACTGCATGCTCAGCAGCACCGCCGCGACGGCCGCCAATGCGGCGCCGATCACGAAGGTCAGGGCGATGATGTTGTTGGTGTTGATGCCCAGCAGGTTGGCCATCTTGATGTCTTCGGCGCAGGCCCGGCAGGCGCGCCCCAGACGGGAGCGAGAGATGAACAGGGTCAGGCCCAGCATGGCCACCAGGGTGACGACGAAGACCAGGATCTGCATATACGAAATCAGCACTTCTTGTGCGCCACCTGGGCCGAAGGAGAAGCTCCCCGGAATCAGGTTGGGAATGGACTTGTCCTTGGAGTCCTGGGACAGCAATACGGTGTTCTGCAGGAAAATCGACATGCCGATGGCGGAAATCAGCGGGATCAAACGGTTGCTGCCACGCAAGGGGCGATAGGCAACGCGCTCGATACTGTAGCCATAGGCACTGGTCACGACGATCGACGCAAGGAACGCGGCGGTCATCAACAGCGGCAGGGAATGGATACCCATCATGGCCAACCCGGCAAGGGCGATAAAGGCCACGTAGGAGCCAATCATGTACACCTCGCCATGGGCGAAGTTAATCATTCCAATGATGCCGTAAACCATTGTGTAGCCAATGGCTATCAAGGCATAGGTGCTGCCAATGGTCAGGCCATTAACCAGCTGTTGGAAAAAATGATAGATCTCAGGCATTACAGCGCTCCTAAAAACCCGATACGCATTTCACTGGTGGAGTCATTTCCGGCCTGTGCCCTGTTCTGTGAGCAGGTTGCACAAAGCGTTTGCCAGCGAACCGCTGGTGACGGTTTTAAGATTTTCAGGTGAGCCAGCGCCCGGATCGCGGGTGACAGGCCCATAAACCTCGTAAAACAAAGCCCACTGCTCTCACAGTGGGCTTGTTGGACCAGTAATGCCTGGCTTACTGAGGGGAAACTTCGGTTTTTGGCTTACCGAAGTGCCATTCGTAGACCACGAATTTGAAGTCTTTCAGGTCGCCCTTGGCGTCGAAGCTCAGCTCGCCGGTAGGGGTCTTGAAGGTGCCCGCGTGGATGGCGGCTGCCACTTTGGCGGTGTCTTCGCTCTTCGCTGCGGCAATACCGCCGGCGATCACTTCGATAGCCGAGTAGGCTGGGAACACGAATGGACCGGTTGGGTCCTGCTTGTTCTTGGCGAACTCTTCAACGATGGCTTTGTTGGCCGGATCGGTGTCGAAGGATTTAGGCAGGGTCACCAGCAGGCCTTCGGAAGCGCCCTGGGCGATTTGCGAGATGGAGTCGTTGCCGACGCCCTCTGGGCCCATGAACTTGGCGTTCAGGCCTTTTTCCTTGGCTTGGCGCAGGATCAGGCCCAGCTCAGGGTGGTAGCCGCCGTAGTAGACGAAGTCGACGTTGGCTTGCTTGAGTTTCTGGATGACCGAGGAGAAGTCTTTGTCGCCGGCGTTCAGGCCTTCAAAGACGGCAACCTTGGTGCCTTTTTTCTCGAGGGTCTGTTTAACGGCGGTGGCGATGCCTTCACCGTATTGCTGTTTGTCGTGCAGGACGGCAACGATTTTCGGCTTGACGTGGTCGGCGATGTAGTTGCCGGCCGCTGGGCCTTGTGCGCTGTCCAGGCCAATGGTGCGGAAGATCAGCTTGTAGCCACGTGCAGTGATTTCCGGGCTGGTGGCAGCCGGGGTAATCATGATCACGCCTTCGTCTTCATAGATGTCTGAGGCTGGCTGAGTGGAGCTGGAGCAGAGGTGGCCGACCACGAACTTGACGCCGTCGTTGACCACTTTGTTGGCGACAGCCACGGCTTGTTTAGGGTCGCAAGCGTCGTCGTACTCCTTGGCTTCGAGCATTTTGCCATCGACGCCGCCTTTGGCGTTGATGTCGGCGATTGCCTGCTTGGCACCCATGAATTGCATATCGCCGTATTGCGTCACTGGGCCGGTTTTAGGGCCTGCGATACCGATCTTGATGGTGTCGGCTGCGAACGAATGGCCGGCAACCCCAGCCAGGACCATAGCGGCAAACAGTTTGGAAATCTGCTTAGTAGCCTTATTCATAGTGCTCCACTCTTACTGTTGTATTTTTTATAGTTCTAGCGGCCTTGTGAGCTGCAGAACCGGATCAGATATCTCGGATATCCCCCCGGCAGTGCCCTGGCAACTGTACCGGTACAGTGTAGAGCGCCGGTTGATCGCTTGAAAAGCTGGCTGCTGGGGGCAAAACCCGGTGGTGTCGCATAAATGAAAGAAAAAGACAGAATTGCGGCGAGGTGATGCCAGAGTTCCGGGCAATCCTTGGCTTTCCTGACACTTTCTATCGATGACTCATTTGCAACTGGGTTTTTCTACCTGATGCGTGACGTTATGATTGCGCCGTTTTTTTCTTCAGGTGAAGTCCCATGACGCAAGAACCTAGCACCCTCTATGCCAAGCTGCTCGGTGAAACCGCCGAAATATCCTGGAAGGAGCTTGAACCGTTCTTTGCCAAGGGTGCCCTATTGTGGGTCGATGCCGGCCTGGATTTGATCGAGGCTGCCGAGGGAATGGCTGAGGACAACCGCGACAAAGTCGCTGCCTGGCTGGCTGCCGGGAGCCTTGGCGAAGTGTCTGCGACGCGGGCATTGGACCTGGTGGAGCGCGACCCGAGCTTATGGGCGGTGGTGGTTTCGCCCTGGATCCTGATCCAGGAAAGGGCAGTGCCCGCAGGCTGAGCACCGAAATGGTGCGTGCTTTGCCCGTTTGAAAGTGTGTAGCGGGGTAACCGCTGGCGCGGTGATGGCACCTTGCCGTGGAGAAAGGTCACAGCGCAGGGTGACGGGCACGTCATAGGAACAGTTTTCCGATGACCGAACAGGTCGGAGAATTGTTTCCCGGTGTGAATATATGCCCGGCAGCTGTCAGATCGCAGGGTAGGAAAGACTGAAATCCGGTAAAGTCCGCGGCTTGTTACTCGGAGCCAGTCATGCCCTCAACGCTGCCCCTCTCAGCGAAACCCTCG
This sequence comes from Pseudomonas sp. 58 R 12, assembly GCF_900005865.1. Classification (NCBI taxonomy): domain Bacteria; kingdom Pseudomonadati; phylum Pseudomonadota; class Gammaproteobacteria; order Pseudomonadales; family Pseudomonadaceae; genus Pseudomonas; species Pseudomonas sp. 58 R 12. Next base: position 53,952 of record NZ_CVTP01000021.1, on the reverse strand, counting down.
CACCAGTTGCTTTACCTTATCTACGGTAAACAGGATGTTTACCGGCGTGAGGCCAAATTCAGCATTCTCACTGCCCTGGCGCAGCTCAAGCAGGGTGAGTCGCTGTGCATCCGGGTCATGACTGACCGTCCCCAGGACTTCATCGGCTGGCCGGTGGAAACCATCGAGCTGGATGAGCAGACCCTGACCCAATGGCAGGGCGAAAACGGCTACCTCCACCGGCGCAAGGCGTGTGCAATCGCACAAGGGTTGAAGCTGGCGGACAAAACCCTGTTCGTCGACACCGACACGCTGTTCCTCAAATCCCCCCATTGCGTGTTTGAACTCATCAAGCCTGGCCAGTATGTGATGGACGAGCTCGAGTACGACTGGCATTACGTCTGCAAACGCCCGGACTACCTCAAGCTGGGCCAGCACCTGCACTCCCATGGAGTCTCTGCCAGCAACAGCTTCAAGCTCTACAACAGTGGCCTGTGCGGTGTGTGCGCCAGTGATACCGCGCTGCTCGAAACGTCGATCCGCTTGATCGACGAGTGGACCCAGGGTTCCTTTGATATCCACACCATCGAGCAAATCGCGATTTCCTTTGCGATGCGTGGCAAGACGGTGCGCGAGTCGAAGAAAATCGTTCATCACTATTACGCCGAAAAACGCTTCTTTCACGCCATGCAGGCGCATTTTTTCAGCCTTCACGGTGAAACCTTCGGGCCTGAGTTGGTCATGCGTTGCCTGGACGTGCCGCAGGTCAAGCCCTTGCCATCAGCCTGGCAGCGGCTGCTCATCAAATGGAAACTGCGCAATCAGCGCAAACACCTGAAAAGAGTCGGCCGCGACTTGCTCTACGGCAGCGCGGCACCAGAGAACCCCTATTACGACGTGTGCCGGCAGGGCTGGTGGGAGTCGGCTTCGCGTGAAATCCGCGGCTGGGATGAGGCTGAGCAGACGCAGTTTTTCGGCACGCAGGGTGCCGGTTGGCCAGAGCAGCTGCCCCGGCCAGCTAAGCCTGCAGACGAACAAGTCATCGTCGATTATCTGCAGAAACGAAGAGCCTGATGAAACAGTAACGGTACCGAGCGGTACCGTCGCAATGCCTCAGCCGGTCTTACCGGTGTGGTTATTCAACGATATAACCTTGGTCTTCCCGATCCGGTGACGATAAATCTCACGCAAGTACTTGATTGCCTTCTTCACACAATCCCGCGACAGGCGGATGTCATTGATTGACACGAACTTGTCTTTGTCGTTGATCAACTCGCGGTACTTCTTCTCATACATCGGCTTGATCGCGTACCAGTTGGTATCGAGGATCTTCGCCGGGTTCTCGAACTCGTTGAGCAGCTCGTCGATACGGTCTTCGTCGAAGTCTTCGTGGATGATGAAGTCCAGGATCGAGTTGTCCAGCGTGTCGTCGAAACGGTACGGGTTGCGCGCAAAGCAGCGTTTGATGAACGCCACGATCAACGTCAGGAAGTCATCCGACAGGCACGGGCTTTTCGCGATCAGGGTGGTCAGGGACAAGTTGGCTGAGGCGCCGATCACCAAGGCGTAGCGCTTGAGGGTGGTGTTGGGGAACAGGCTGTTAAGGTGGGTCTTGAGCCGGTTCAGGTCCATGTAGGACAGCTTGTAGTCCTTGGGCAGGGACACGATCGACACCACTGACGAGCAATTTTTGAAGAAGTGCAGGTCATGCAGCGCCGCCGCGTCGTAGCCGGAGTTCTTGTACTGCTCCAAGGAAGCCTTGTAGCGCTTCGATTCGATCGGCAAGAGGCTGATGCCTTCGATGGCCTGGGTGACCTTGTTGAAGTGCGGCAGGTCGATGGAACGGAAGAACAGGTCGTCGATGTTCAGGCGCTGTGGCTCTTTCTCGAAGACCTTGAATTTGTCATTCGACGGTGCCGGTGTTTCCGGAACCACTGACTCGGCGTAGGCAATCGCTACCGGTCCGGCCAGGCTCATGAACAGGTCGTTGGCATCCAGGCGAATGGTTTCGCCGATGTCGATACCGGCGCGGCGGAAGTAGTTCTGGTCGTAGTCGGTGGTGACAGCCTGGGCCGTGAGGATGTTGAAGATCTGCTGGGAAATGTATTGGTTGGCGTGTTTTTCCATGGCATTGACGTCAATGTTCTGGATATTGCCGTCATCGCTTTCTTCGGCGTAACGCATGATGTCGTTGGAGATCAGCATCATCGCGTTCCACGGCCGGATGCGGCCCTTCACACTGGCTTCGCTGCTGTCTTCGTTGTCGAAGTTGTAAGAGAAGTCCCATTCTTCCGACAGGTATTTGCACAGCAGTCGCCCGGCGTTGATGTGCAACGCCTCGGACATTTCGCTGCGGTGGTCGGAGATATTCGGCAGCACGCAGATGCCGCTGGTGAAGATCGGCTCGAACACAAAGGCGTGGCCGCTTTTGCTGTCGTGCTCGTCGGCGGGCTTGGTGTCGAACGTCTTGTTCATGTACGAGTGTTGCTGAGCCAGGCCGAATTCCGAGGCCATGCCCGAGCCGGTGCCGCCGCCGGCGCTGAAGATCGAGAAGTACAGGCGCGACTGGTTGGCCTTGATGCCGCAGGAGTCGATCAGGTACGAGTGGATCATCTTCCAATCGGGGCTGGAAAAACGCTGGGTGTCTTTATTGAGGATGATCTTGGCCAGGTACTGGCCGAGGATCGGCGCGTTACCGGCGCCGCCGGCATGGACTTCCGAGAGGTCCATGATTTTCATCTTGCTGTAATCGCGCAGGAAGCCGCTTTTTTCGCCCTTGCGCGAGAAGCGGATGCGCCCGGCGATGTCCTTGTCCAGGTCGCCGAGCATCACCAGCGGTTCCACCAGGAACACCGGTTTGCTCGCCTTGCCACTGCCTAGGCGCAGGTTGTTGCGGATCCACTGGGCCGGGCTGTAGCCCTTGTCCTGCGACTTGTCTTCGTTGCTGAACTCGTTCAAATAGAACTTGCGCGCGTTGTACACCAGCTCCGCCACGTCCAGCGCGATGTTCGAACCGCAGCGGCCCAGGCCGATCAGGCACACCGAGGGGAATTCCTGCTCGTTGCGCGGATCGCTGTCGCCTTCCAGGTGGGGCGGGCGCGGGAACACCATGTCGCGCAGGCCATCGAGATTGTCGAGGATGCGGTCGGTATTGGTTTCGGTGAAGTACAGGTATTGCTGGGTGGCCAGCGGCCGGGCGGTGCTCAATGACTTTGAACCTGAGGGCTTGTCCGCAGGAGCTGGGAGCAACACGTCGGATACCACGGTGGCAGAGTTATTTTTAGAGGTCATTGTGCGCCATGTGCCTGAACGGATGGCTGAAACAAATCAAAGGGCCATCACGGAATGGGTGTTCGCGACTTTGCAGTGCGTCCTTGTCCTGGCCGAAGGGGGATAACCCTGGTTTCTTCAGGGAAAACCCGGCCGGACTCTGATGAATCGGCCGTTCGTCGGTGTTCTTTAGGCGAATGATGGCGAAATGCCAAATATTGGGCGTCAGCGAATTGGCCTGACGATGGACGTAGAGCCACCGCGGCTTGAGGACGTTTCTTTCGGCGAGCTGTTGTCTTTGGCGCCCACCACGCTGTGCGGGTAGAGCGGGTTACGCATGTTGATGCTCTGGATCACACCCATGATGTCACTGGCCGCCACTGCCGGGCTCAGCAGGTAACCCTGGACGAAATCGCAGTCATGCTTGAGCAGCAGCTCGAATTGCGCCTGGGTTTCGACGCCTTCAGTGACTACCTGCAAGTGCAGGGTGTGGGCCATCCCGATAATCGCCTGAACGATCTCGATATCCGCAGTGGACTTGGGAATATCCTGGATAAACGAGCGGTCGATCTTCAAGGTATTGAGCGGCAGGCGCTTGAGGTAGGCGAGGGACGAGTAGCCGGTGCCAAAGTCGTCGATGGCCAGCGACACGCCCAGCGCGCGAATTTGCCGCAGCAGCGTCAGGGTGCTGCTGATATTGCCCATCAGCGCATTTTCGGTGACTTCCAGCTCCAGGCGGTTGGCGGCGACGCCGCTGAAGCGCAGCGCATCTTCGATTTCATCCGCCAGCTCGTCACGGGTCAGGTTCAGGGCCGAGCAGTTCACTGACATCGTCAGTTCGGTATAGCCTCTGTCAGAAAGCATGCTCAGGTCATGACAGGCTTGGCGCAACACCCAGTGGTCCAATTCGGCAATCAGCCCATTGCTTTCGGCGATGCCGATAAACCGATCTGGTGCCAGCAGGCCGTGCTTTGGGTGTTGCCAGCGTACGAGGGCCTCCAGCCGCGTAACTTTGCCCAGCTTCATGTCAAAGATCGGTTGATAGAACAGCACCAGTTGGTCGTGGGTGCGCAAAGCGCCGCGCAGTTCCTCTTCCAATTGCAGTTCGAGAAAGGCGCGGGTTTTCAGGTTGGAGCTGAAGAAGTTCAGGGTGTTGCGCCCAGTGTCCTTGGACTGATACAGCGCCAGGTCGGCAGTTTTCAGCAGCTCCTCGCAGGTGAGGCCGTCATCGGGGAACAGGCTGATGCCGATGCTGGTGGTCATTACCATGCGTCGACCGGCCAGCTCGATGGGTTCTTTCATCTGTTGCATGATGCGCTGGGCCAGGTGCCGGGCTTCGTCGCGGTGGTGGATGCTGATCAAGATGCAGAACTCATCGCCGCCGAACCGCGCAACCACGTCGGCATGGCTGCGCACCGAGCCCTTGATATGCGCGGCCAGCACGGTGAGCAACTGGTCACCTGCGTCATGCCCGAGGCTGTCGTTGATGCGTTTGAAGTGGTCGATATCAAGAAAAATCACCGCCATCATGCCGTGGGAGGCGGTTTTTTCGGCAAGCTTCTCTGCAAAGATTTGGTTGAAGCCCCGTCGATTGAGCAGGCTGGTCAGGGCGTCGTAATGGGCCACTTGTTGCAATGAAGCGCGCGCCTGATCCAGTTCGCTGAGCAACGCATTAACCCGGCGCAGGTCGCGTTCCTTATGCTGCAGTTTCTTGTCGGCCAGGGCAGCACTGATGCTGCTGCCAATCACCAGCAGGGTGATGACCGCCACCGACAAACCCAGCTGGATAGGGTTGTTATCCGAAGGCAATGAGAGGTCAGCCCCAGTGGGAACAATTAATTGCATCGCGGCCATGCCGGTAAAATGCATGCTCAGGATTCCCGCACCCAAGACCAGGCTGGCGGCGTATTTGAGCAGTTGATGAAACACGCCGGTGCCGGTGCGCAGGTAGCTCGACAGCAACAACGCAGCCAGGCTTGCGCCCATGGCGATGGCCACCGAGGCTATGAACAACTCCGTCTCAAAATACAGCTGGGCCTGGGAACGCATGGCCGACATGCCGACGTAATGCATCAAGGCGATGCCGACACCCATCCATAGGGAGGCCAGCCCATATTGGTGGAACCGCAGGTGAGGATGGCTGAGGGTCTGCATGGCGATCAACGAGGCGATCAGCGCGATGAGCAAGGACGCGAACGTCATCAACAGGTCGTAGTGAATCGCGATAGGCGCCTGGAAGGCCAGCATGCTGATGAAGTGGGTGGACCAGATCCCGCCCGCCAGGCAACTGGCGCCGAGCCAGCGCCAATGGCGCTGCGCGGTCGGGTTCTCGACATGACCTACGCGTTCAGCCATGTCGAGCGTGCCAAAGCCTGCCGCGCAAGCGACGAGGTAGGCCAACAGCACCAAAAAGGGGTTATGACTGCAATTGAGTAATAAATGCCCGCTTTCCGGAATCCCGGTGAACAAATGCAGACCCAGCCATTCCATAGCATGTCCCGTCATAGCGTCACGTCACTGCCTACGGCGATGACCTATGAGGTCAAGTATAGAAGCCTTACGGAATTTGCCAGGAATGATGGCACTTTGCTCTGAATTATTTTTGCATGCTGCTCATAGCGTTTGATGCTAAGCGCTGATGGGCAGCTCCAATTCGAATGGCGCATGCAACGGCGCCAAGCCAAACGCGGCGCGTGCGGCATCGCAATCGACGTTCTGCACGCCCTGGCTCCACGACGCTTCAAACTCGCGGCAGGGGCTTGAGCGTTGCTCATAGATCGAGCAACTCGTCCCTTTACCCACTTCACCTTCAAGGCTGCAGCAGCGGGCGGGTTTCTGGTCGGTACCGATCATCGCCACGCGCGTTGGGTTGATTTGCACCACCAGGTCGTCGGGCACCGTGCCACCCGATGAGGCGCACTCTCCCCAGAAGAAAGACACACGAAAGTATGAACAGCAGGCACCGCAACTCAGACACGGACTGGCTTCGGACATGGGCGTCATCAATAGGATAAGTAGAGGGGGGACTACGGGAAGGCTCGCCATTCTATCCGCGCCATGGCTGTTGGGAAGGGGGGCGCGGACTTATATTTTCGTAGGCAAAGTCCCGCAGCACCGGGTGAAATCATGCCCTATCAGCTTTACGAATCATTACAGACAACCGCCGCCCGCCTGACTATGTTGCAGGTACCGGGCAGGATGCAGCGGGCATCGCAGCTCTCATAACAATAAAAGAGACGGACCCATGCAGAACTCGACCCAAGCGGCGAATGCCTGGCGCATTCTGTTCCTGCTGTTCCTGGCCAACCTGTTCAACTTCTTCGACCGCACCATTCCGGCGATCATCATTGAGCCAATCCGTATGGAATGGCACCTGAGCGACTTCCAGCTCGGCATCATCGGCACCGCCTTTACCCTCGTCTACGCCATCGCCGGCTTGCCCCTGGGGCGTATGGCCGACACCGGCTCGCGCAGCAAGCTGATGGGGTGGGGCCTGTTCGCCTGGAGCGGGCTGACGGCGGTCAACGGCCTGGTCGGCAGTTTCTGGACGTTTTTGCTGGTGCGCATGGGCGTCGGCATCGGCGAGGCCAGCTATGCGCCAGCGGCCAACTCGCTGATTGGCGACCTGTTCCCGGCGCACCGTCGCGCGCGGGCCATGGGCATTTTCATGCTGGGCCTGCCCTTGGGGCTATTGCTGGCGTTTTTCACCATCGGTTGGATGGTCAAGGCGTTTGACAGCTGGCGCGCACCGTTCTTTATCGCGGCAGTGCCGGGGCTGATCCTTGCGGTGTTCATGTTCTATATCAAGGAGCCCAAGCGTGGCGCGGCGGAAACCGTGCAGGTTTCCCAGGAACGCGTCGACCGCCCGATTCGTCGCGTGCTGGCGGTGCCTACCTTCCTGTGGCTGGTGCTGGCCGGGCTGTGCTTTAACTTTGCCACCTACGCCTGTAACTCGTTCCTGGTGCCGATGTTGCAGCGTTACTTCCTGATGCCGCTGCAGGACGCCGCCGTGGCCACCGGGGTGATCGTCGGCCTGACCGGCCTGGTGGGCCTGACCCTAGGCGGCTGGATCGCCGACAAGATCCATCAACGCGTAGCCAATGGCCGGCTGTTGTTCGCCGCGTTCAGCCTGATCATCTCCACCGTGACCACTGCCTGGGCGTTGCACGCCGGGCGCATTGAGATTGGTGTGTTTGTGGCGTTGTTCAGTGTGGGCTGGTTGTTTGCCTATAACTTCTACACCTGCGTGTACACGGCGATTCAGGACGTGGTGGAACCGCGCCTGCGGGCCACGGCGATGGCGCTGTTTTTTGCCGGGTTGTACTTGCTGGGTGGGGGGATGGGGCCGATCGTCGTGGGTGGGCTTTCCGATCATTTTGCCCATTCGGCTATGTACGCGGCGGGGGCGGAGCAGATGACGGAGGCCTATAAGGCGGTGGGGTTACATGACGCCATGTACCTGATTCCGGTGGCGCTGTTCTTGACCCTGTTGTTTTTGTTTCAGGCGTCGCGCTGTTTTGTGCGGGATGCCAAACGGATGAAAGAGGGGTTGGTGGCGGTTGAGGTGCCGGCTGCTGTGGCTACGGCTTGAGACCGAGTGGACCCTTTCGCGAGCAAGCCCGCTCCCACATTGATCGGTGATCGACATGACAACTCGGTCAAATGTGGGAGCGGGCTTGCTCGCGAAGGCGCTATTAATGCCACAGATATTCTCAAGCGAATAAAAAAGGCCCGCATTGCGCGGGCCTTCTTTTTAGCGGAGCAGGGTGGTAATCAACCCGCTACCAGGACTCGAATCGCTTCCAGTCGCAGCGCCGCTTTATCCAGCATGGCCAAGCCTTGCTCGCGCTGGTTGCGCAGGGCAACCAGCTCGCTGTCACGCACGGTCGGGTTGACCGCTTGCAACGCGGTCAGGCGCGCCAGCTCTTCGTCGGTGTCCGCCGCCAGGCGACGTTTGGCCTCGGCTACGCGCTCGGCGTGGCGCGGGGTGATCTTCTCTTCACCGGCGTTGATCCGTGGCGTCAGATGGTCGCGCTGGGCCTGGATAAACTTGTTGGCGCTGGCCCGAGGCACGCTTTCCAACTGGTCGTTGAGGGTTTCGAACGACACGCGGCCCGACAGGTCGTTGCCATTGGCGTCCAGCAGGCAGCGCAGTGCCGCCGGCGGCAGGTAACGACCCAGTTGCAGCGCGCGCGGCGCGACCACTTCGCTGACGTAAAGCAGCTCCAGCAACACGGTGCCCGGCTTGAGCGCCTTGTTCTTGATCAGCGCCACGGCGGTGTTGCCCATGGAACCGGACAGCACCAGGTCCATGCCACCCTGCACCATCGGGTGTTCCCAGGTGATGAACTGCATGTCTTCGCGCGACAGTGCCTGGTTGCGGTCGTAGGTGATGGTCACACCTTCGTCGTCACCCAGGGGGAAGCTGGCGTCGAGCATTTTTTCGCTGGGCTTGAGGATCAGCGCGTTTTCCGAATGGTCTTCGCTGTCGATGCCAAACGCGTCGAACAGGGTTTCCATGTAGATCGGCAGGGCGAACTGGTCGTCTTGCTCAAGGATGTCTTCGACCAGCGCATCGCCTTCACCCGCGCCGCCGGAATTGAGCTCCAGCAAGCGGTCTCGACCGGTGTGCAGTTCCTGCTCCAGGCGCTCGCGTTCGACGCGGGCCTCGTCGACCAGGGCTTGCCACTCGCCGTCGTCGGCGTTTTCCAGCAGCGGCAGCAGGCGTGGGCCGAACTGGTGCTGCAAGGCGTTGCCGGTCGGGCAGGTATTGAGAAACGCGTTCAGCGCTTCGTGGTACCACTGGAACAGACGCTCTTGCGGGCTGGTTTCCAGGTAAGGCACGTGCAGTTCGATCACATGCTTCTGGCCGATCCGGTCCAGACGGCCGATCCGCTGTTCCAGCAAGTCAGGGTGGGACGGCAGGTCGAACAGCACCAAATGGTGGGAGAACTGGAAGTTACGGCCTTCACTGCCGATCTCGGAGCAGATCAGCACTTGGGCGCCAAACTCTTCATCGGCGAAGTAAGCGGCGGCGCGGTCACGCTCGAGGATGTTCATGCCCTCATGGAACACCGTGGCCGGGATGCCGGAGCGCACGCGCAGGGCGTCTTCCAGGTCCATGGCGGTTTCGGCGTGGGCGCAGATCACCAGGACCTTGGTGCGCTTGAGCATTTTCAGCTGGTCGATCAGCCACTCGACCCGTGGGTCGAAGCGCCACCAGCGGTTTTCTTCTTCGATGTCCGGCTGCGACTGGAAGCTGACTTCCGGGTACAGCTCGGCGTGTTCGCCCAGCGGCAACTCCAGGTATTCGTCCGGGTTTGGCAGCGGGTAGGCGTGTAGCTTGCGCTCCGGGAAGCCTTGCACAGCGGCGCGGGTGTTGCGAAACAGCACGCGGCCAGTGCCGTGGCGGTCGAGCAACTCACGCACCAGGCGCGCACTGGCTTCTGTGTCGCCATCGTTGACGGCGGTCAGCAGGGCTTCGCCTTCGTTGCCGAGGAAACCCTGGATGGTCGTGTGTGCGGCAGGGGAGAGGCGACCCTTGTCCAGCAACTCCTGCACGGCTTCGGCCACCGGGCGATAGTTTTCGCTCTCGGCGCGGAAGGCCGCCAGGTCGTGGAAGCGGTTCGGGTCCAGCAGACGCAGGCGCGCGAAGTGGCTGTCCTGGCCCAGTTGTTCCGGGGTGGCGGTGAGCAGCAGCACGCCGGGAATCACTTCAGCCAACTGTTCGACCAGTGTGTATTCGGGGCTGGCTTTCTCTTCATGCCACACCAGGTGGTGGGCTTCGTCGACGACCAGCAAGTCCCAGCCAGCCGCGAACAGTGCGTCCTGGGCCTTCTCGTCGTCCACCAGCCATTCCAGCGCGACCAGCGCCAGTTGGGTGTCTTCGAACGGGTTGGCGGCATCGCTTTCGATAAAGCGTTCTTCGTCGAACAGCGCGACTTGCAGGTTGAAGCGCCGGCGCATTTCCACCAGCCATTGGTGCTGCAGGTTTTCCGGGACGAGGATCAGAACGCGGTTGGCGCGACCCGAGAGCAGTTGGCGATGGATCACCAGGCCGGCTTCGATGGTCTTGCCCAAGCCTACTTCGTCGGCCAGCAATACCCGAGGCGCGATACGGTCAGCGACTTCACGGGCGATGTGCAGTTGGTGCGCGATAGGTTGCGCACGCACGCCGCCCAGGCCCCACAGCGAGGACTGCAATTGGCGGCTGGTGTGTTCCAGGGTGTGGTAGCGCAGCGAGAACCAGGCCAGCGGGTCGATCTGCCCGGCGAACAGACGGTCGCTGGCCAGGCGGAACTGGATAAAGTTGGAGAGTTGGGTTTCCGGCAGGGTGACCTGCTCGTGCTGCCCATTGAGGCCGTGGTACACCAGCAAGCCGTCGACATCGTCGACTTCCTGCACGGTCATTTTCCAGCCTTCGAAATGGGTGATGGTGTCGCCCGGCGAAAACCTCACGCGGGTGAGGGGCGCATTCCGTAGCGCATACTGGCGAGTGTCGCCAGTGGCCGGATAGAGCACGGTCAACAAGCGGCCGTCCTGTGCCAGAACGGTGCCTAACCCCAGCTCTGCTTCGCTGTCACTAATCCAGCGTTGCCCCGGTTGATACTGCTGCGCCATGCTGCCTGACTCCCGCCGTGAAAAAGCCGACTATCTTAACGGAACAAGGCCCCCATCCAAAGGACTCTGAGAAAAACTACTCTCTTTGGCGAGCGTATCCAGCGCTGAATCGACGGGTGGCGGGCACTTGCGAGTGTCGACTGGGTCACAGCTTGGCGTGCTTGTGCTCAAGTCGCCCTGCCACCCGCCGACAGCCTGTTGATCAGGAGAATAATCACTATGCTGCCACCCATGCTGCCCGTCAGCGTTGTGCCGGTCACGTCACAACTCGATCCGGTGCGACAGAAACCGGATATCCCGCCCGTGGTGCCAGTTCAGCCGGGCTCCAACGAAAGCACTATCGACCTGAAAAAGGGCGACGCCGAGACATCGGCGTTTTTGCTGCGCGAAGAACAACGCCGCCAGCAGGAACAACAGAAGCGCCGGCGTGAAGCCGATGAAAATCCGGAACAGCACCTGGCCATTCCGGGGGATGTGCTCAACGCCGACAACACCGTGCCAGTGATTCCGCTGATCGAAGACGCGCCGCGCCAGGGCTTGTGGGTCGACGTCGAGGTTTAGTCGGCCAATTCGCGCAAGGCCGCTGACAGCAACGCGATATCGTCCTCGTTGTTCAGCGGGCTGACTGAGATCCGCGCCACGCTTTGCAGGCCTCGCGCTTGCATATCTAACGGGGTATACGCCACGCCGTTGGCGCCGATGTTGATGCGCTGCAAGCCCAGGCGCCGTTTGAGTTCGAAGGCATCCCAACCGGCCAAGTTGAAAGCGATCAAGCCTGATTGACGGGTGCCCAAGTCATGCAGGGTAATGCCCGGAATCCCACGCAACGCTTCGCGAATTCGCTCACTGGTCTGCGAGACGCGCTCCCAGACGCGCTCGATGCCCAGTCGATTCATCTCCTGCAATGCATTGCCCAGCCCGGCCAGCAAGGCGAACGATGTCTCGCTGGTTTCAAAGCGGCGGGCATCGTTGCGCAGGTCGAAACCCTGGGCGGTCCATGGCGCTGAAAACACGTCGCGCTGAGCAGGCTTCAATCGCTCGAGAAACGCCGGCCGCACATACAACAGCGCTGTACCACGTGGCCCGCGCAGGTATTTGCGACCGGCCGACTTGAGCACATCACACTGCAGCGCGTGCACATCTACAGGCATCTGGCCGACGGCTTGGCCTGCATCGATGAAATAGGGGATGGCGTGGCGACTGGCGACCTCACCGATGGCCTGGGCGGGGTTGATCAGGCCACCGTTGGCCGGCAGCCAAGTGAGGTCGATCAACTTCACATGGGCATCGATCATTGATTCCAGCGCCACTGGGCAGGCCGCGCCGCTGTCATCGCAGGGGATGACTTCGATCCGTGCGCCGGCTTGCACGGCCAGTTCCATGCTCGCCAGGTTGCCGCCCCACTCATGACGGCCCACCAGAATGCGGTCGCCGGGCTGCCAGCGGCCCAAGGCCTGGAAGGCCATGCTCCAGGCGGTCGAGCCGCTGCTGGCAAAGGCAATTGAGGAAGCCGGGGCATTGAGTAACTGCCCGGCGGCTCGGCGGGCTTTTTCTAGCAGCACCTCGCCGTGTTCGCCGGCCTCCATCGGGCCGTCGCGGGCTTCGCGTTGCAGCTGCTCGATGATGGCGTCGAGGGTTGCCTGGCTGGGCAAGGAGGCGCCTGCATGGTTGAAATGCACGATGCCGGACTGGCAGCCTGGCGTTGCATCCCGCAGTTGTTGGATTTCGCGCGGGCTCATGGGCGCAACTCAAAAATCGCATCAACCTCCACCGCTACGCCGGCCGGAAGGCTGGAAACGCCCAGGGCGGTACGCACATGCCGACCTTTTTCGCCGAGGGCGTTGACCAACAGGTTGGAGGCACCGTTGGCGACCACGCTCTGTTGCTTGAAATCAGCGCTGCAGGCGATAAAGACCCCCAGGCGCAGCGTGCGCACCAGGCGCGACAGGTCATCACCCAGCGCATCGCTCAACTGCGCCAATAGGCTCAACGCGGCGAGTTCCGCCGCTTGGGCGCCTTCTTCATCATTCAAGGATTCACCCAGCCGGCCCACGTAGGCAGGTTTATCGTCCACCAGTGGAATTTGCCCGGAAATGAACAACTGGTGCTGGCTGATGACATGGCTGATGTAGTTGGCAGCCGGTTGGCTGGGGGCGGGCAGCGTGAGGCCGAGAGCTTGCACGCGTTGGCGGATGGAGTCGCTCATGATGAATCCTCTTGAGTCAGGAGGTTTCAGCATGTTGGTTGCTCAGAAAGGCGACAAACGGATAGATCTCACGCGACGTATCGAAATCACTCACGCGTCGGCGCAGGTTTCCTTCAACCATTGGCTGAAACACGCGGCTGCTTCATTCGTAGTGCCCTGCGGGGCGATGAGCCAGTAGCCAATGTCGCTGTGATAGGGCGGCCAATCGAAGGCTTGTACCAGGCTGCCGTCCAGAAGCTTGCGCTCGATCAGGCGATGACGGCCCATGGCGATGCCTTGGCCAGCCACAGCGGCTTCAACCACGATGTTGTAGTCGTGCAGCATCACACGGGGGTGGTTGGCGAGGTCGACGTGGTAATGCTCAGACCAATCGGTCCATTCAAACGGGCGGTGCGAAGTGGCCATCAGCAGCGGGCCGTCATGCCGGGCGTTGAACGCCGGGCTGCACACCGGGGAGAGGATTTCCGGCATCAGTCGCGTGGCCTGTACATCGGGCCAATCGCCCTTGCCATAGCGGATGGCCAGGTCGACCTCGGCGGCTGCGACGTTCGCCAGCTGGATCGCCGGCAACAACTCCACTTGGATATGCGGGTAGCGGTTGAGAAACCCGGCCAGGCGCGGTGCCAGCCACAGGGTGGCAAAGGAGGCCAGCAAGCCGATGCGCAATACCGTGGCGCTGGGGGTCACGCGTTGGGCACGGGTAGCGGCGGCAATGACGCCAAGGGCCGGGCTGATTTCGTCGTAGTAACGTTGTCCGTCGGCAGTCAGGTCAATCGCACGCGTGCGTCGGATAAACAGCGGTTTGCCCAAGTGTTGCTCAAGCTTCTGTACTTGATGACTCAGGGCGCTCTGGGTCACCGACAACTCGTTCGCGGCCTTGATAAAACTCAAATGCCGCGCCACCGCTTCAAAGGCGCGCAGCGCCAGCAACGGCGGAAGGTCCTTGTGCAGTGCCACCTGAGTGCGTCTCCTGATTAGGGGAAAAGTACCGATTTTGTGGGATGACCTGCCTTTTGTCGCCCGCTGATTTGCCGTTGGGCGGGGGAGGCCGCATTATTGAGCCATTCTAGCCACCACGTAAGCCAAGCCATGAGTGAAGACGCCAAACTGATCGACCTGGGTGCCGAACGCGCCAAGCGGGTGCACGACCTCAATGACAAGCGCTTGAATGGAGTACGCCAGGCGTTTGAACAGGCAATGCCGCTCGGCAAAGTTAAGAAGAAACCTAAGAACAAGCCGAAAAAGCGTTGAAACAGCCTGCATCCATTGATGCAGGTCAGTTATTTCCCTTCTTTACGCCCCGTCGTGGGCGACATTGATCCCCGTCAATTTTTCAATCCGCCTTCTCCATTAACTTAGCCCTATCGCAACAGGGCACGTGCAGGAGGCCGGTCATGTTTTTCGATAATGTGGTGTTTGCCGGAGTGCTGACTGTGAGCCTCATGGTGATGTTTTTTGTAGGGTTTGGATTTTTTATCTGGAAAGACGCGAACAAGCGTAAAAAATCATAGGTTTTTCCGGGTTACATGAGCACGCAAGGCATTTTGGGCGACTTCGGTCGCCCTTTTTTTTGCCTGTTATTTGATCGGTGAGGATCAACTGTGGGGATGGAATTGGGGCATAAAAAAAGGTGCGACCCTCGCGGATCGCACCTTTTTTATTACTGCTAGGTTATCAGCTACCGAGTGCCCAGGAGGCCAGCCAGAACAACCCGGCCGAAAGGCCCACGGTTGCCGGCAGGGTCAATACCCAGGCCATCAGGATGGTTTTGACGGTGCCGCCTTGCAGGCCGCTTTTGTTCGCAACCATGGTGCCGGCCACGCCCGAAGAGAGCACGTGGGTAGTGGACACCGGCAGCGCGAAGATGTTGGCAAAGCCAATCATGGTCGCGGTGGTGATCTGTGCCGACATGCCTTGGGCATAGGTCATGCCCTGCTTGCCGATCTTCTCGCCGATGGTCAGTACCACACGCTTCCAGCCCACCATGGTGCCCAGGCCCAAGGCCAGAGCTACGGCGAGGATGACCCAGAACGGCGCGTATTCGGTGGTGGCGGTCAGGTCTTTGCGCAGCTTGTCGAGGTCGGACTTCTCACGCGCCGGCAGGCCTGGCAATTTGCCGACTTTCTTTGCGGTATCGTCCAGGCAGAGCAGGTAGCGGCGCACTTCAATGCGGTGATCGGCGGTCAGCGAATGGTAGTCGGAGACCCCTTTCAGCGTGTCCAGCAATGCATTGATGGTCGGTTCGGTCTGCTGCGGGTTGCAACGGAACTTGCCCGGCAGGTCATCCTTCACGCTTTTACCCAAGGCCAGGAATTCACCCAGGGTCTCGTGGTTGCGCTGGTAGAACTGGTTCAGGTGCAAGGTCGCGTCGCGGGTACGCTCGATCTGGTAAGTGGTGCTGCCCAGGTCGAGTACAAACTGCGCCGGCACGATACCGATCAGCACCAGCATGATCAGGCCGATACCTTTCTGACCGTCGTTGGAGCCGTGCACGAAGCTCACCGCCATGGCAGAAATCACCAATACCAAGCGGTTCCAGAACGGCGGGTGCTTCTTGTCATCAAGCTTGCGGCGCTGGTCCGGGGTCTTGTGCATCTTCGACAGCGGGCGCCACCACTTCAGGCCAATCAGCACAAGGGCCGCGACCAGAAAGCCGGCCATCGGCGAGAACACCAGGGAGGCGCCGATATCGATCGCCTTCTGCCAATTCACACCGTCAGCCAGGGGGATGTCGTTGATCAGCGCATTGGCCAGGCCGACACCAAGGATCGAGCCGATCAGGGTGTGGGAGCTGGACGCGGGAATACCGAAGTACCAGGTGCCCAGGTTCCAGGTGATCGCCGCCGCCAATAAAGAGAAGACCATCGCCAAGCCATGGCCGGTGTTCACATTAATCAGCAACTCCACCGGCAGCAAATGCACGATGGCGTAGGCGACACCGACACCACCGAGCAACACGCCGAGGAAGTTGAACACCCCGGAGAAGAACACGGCCAGGTGCGGCGGCATGGCTTTGGTATAGATGACTGTGGCCACCGCGTTAGCGGTGTCATGAAAGCCATTGATGAACTCGAAGGCGAGGACAAAGGCCAGGGCGAGCAACAGGCTCACTAGAACCCAAGCATCCAGTCCGCTGAATAAATCGATCATGAAGGTTTTCTGACCCGGTCGTAAGGGGGCGCGATTATGCCAGAAAACCTCAGTAATCGATGCACTAGCTGCTCATCGGTAACAATCTTCCTTGAAAAAAACCGGCGCCAGGGGGCGTATCCCAGGGATTTCGGGGCTTTGGCAAGTCTTTGATTTATAAAGCAGAGGGGCTGCGGGGCAGGGGATTGTCACAAAAACGTCACGCCTGAAACATTTGTATGAAATTTTACCGCTGGTGGAGCGATGCAAGGTAGCTGGATGCTAGCTATATGCCAGCATCCAAGGCCAAAACCTTGAGTTCCAAACCGAATCGCTTATGGCTCTTCGGTTTTGAGTTCCTGTTCAATCTTTTGGATTTCCTGGGCGAACGCCTGGTCGAGGAGACTGGCTCGCTTGCGCCAGGGTTTGCGTTCAGGTTCAGGCTGGGCGGCGTAAGTGGTGACTTCCCCGCCGTAAACGTCCTTGTAACGTTGCTCCTGGCGCTCAAGTTCCGCGCGCAGTTCATCTTTCGTCACATCGTTACCTAATTGAGTTGAGTGTAAATACGTTGCAGCGTTATGCCTGAATGCCGTTCCTGGGGTATTCCAAGTTGAACCGTGAAAACGTCCAAGTTTGAAATAGGGACGGGCGGCCACCTGTTAGTGCAGTCATTCAAAGCAGGTAGTTGCGGTCGACAATGCACAACGTGCATCACCTGGCGAGCGCTGCTCTCGAGAGTAAACCGGGCAGAACGGCACATAGGGTGCATTATAGCGGCGCATTTGAATAACACTATCGGCATAAAGTTAAAAAGCGTCAACTTTGTGTGAGCGTTTTGTTACACGGGCGTGCCGGTAATTGCATGAATTCTGACGTCATAAAATCAACCCAACTTCAGACGTTATTAAGCGTGACTTCATTTTACTGCGCTCCGCTGGCTGGCCAGGGAAGGGAACCCACAAATTGCGATAATCGAATGACTGTCCGATAATCGCACAATGTTCTTGGCCCCGCCTTGTGCACGCGGCTGACGCGACTTGTAATAGCAGCCAAACCTCCCCTGCGGTTGACAATAAGAGTAAGGACCCCGACATGAACGATCAATTGCGCAACTCTTTCGCGTCAATGGCGCCGCCGATCGTTGCGTCCCCGGCCAAGCGTATCCAGGCGTTCACCGGTGATCCGGACTTCATGACCTCCCTCGCCCGTGGCCTGGCGGTGGTGCAGGCGTTCCAAGAGCGCAAGCGCCATCTCACCATCGCCCAGATCAGTCATCGCACCGAGATCCCCCGCGCCGCCGTGCGCCGTTGCCTGCACACCTTGATCAAGCTCGGTTACGCCACGACCGACGGGCGTACCTATTCGCTGCTGCCCAAAGTCCTGACCCTGGGCCATGCCTACCTGTCGTCCACGCCACTGGCGGTCTCGGCCCAACCCTACCTGGACCGCATGAGTGAGCAGCTTCACGAAGCCTGCAACATGGCCACCCTCGAAGGCGACGACATTCTCTATATCGCCCGTTCGGCCACTACCCAGCGCCTGATTTCCGTGGACCTGTCGGTGGGCGGGCGGCTGCCGGCCTATTGCACTTCCATGGGCCGCATATTGCTTGCGGCGCTGGACGACGCCTCGCTGCAGGATTATCTCGACCACGCCGACCTGCAAACCAAGACCAGCCGCACCTTGACCACGCCACAGGCCTTGCTCGAATGTCTGCAGCAAGTGCGTCAACAGGGCTGGTGCATCGTCGACCAGGAGCTTGAGCAGGGCCTGCGCTCCATCGCCGTGCCGGTGTATGACGCTTCGGGCCAGGTGTTGGCCGCGCTGAACGTCAGCACCCACGCCGGACGGGTCAGCCGCGCCGAGCTGGAACAGCGCTTCTTGCCGAGCATGCTGAGTGCCAGCTGCGAGCTGAGTGCGCAGCTGTTTGCCTAAGCTGTTCGGTGACCGCACAGATCCCGGTTTGATCAATTGACGGTGTTTCCCCAGGCTTACTAATGTGCGGCAGCGCTGTCAGCGCCACATAATAACGACGACCCCAGGTCGTCAGCCCGCCATCGGTGTGGAAATAAAAATAATGACTCAGCCCTCTGTCGGTACCACGCTGGACGTCCAGTCCTTCATCAACACCCAGCCACTGTCACGCTATCAGTGGCGCGTGGTGATCCTGTGTTTCCTGATTGTTTTCCTTGATGGCCTCGACACGGCCGCCATGGGCTTTATCGCGCCTGCGCTGTCCCAGGATTGGGGCATCGACCGCGCCAGCCTCGGCCCGGTGATGAGCGCCGCGTTGATCGGCATGGTCTTCGGTGCGCTCGGCTCCGGCCCACTGGCGGATCGCTTTGGGCGCAAGGTGGTGCTGGTAGGCGCGGTGTTGGTGTTTGGTGCGTTCAGCCTGGCGTCTGCCTACAGCGCCAACGTTGACCAGTTGCTGGTGCTGCGCTTTCTCACCGGGCTGGGCCTGGGGGCCGGCATGCCGAATGCCACCACGCTGCTGTCCGAATACACCCCGGAACGCCATAAGTCGCTGCTGGTGACCAGCATGTTCTGCGGCTTCAACCTGGGCATGGCCGGCGGCGGGTTTATTTCAGCCAAGCTGATCCCTGCGTTCGGTTGGCACAGCCTGCTGCTGATCGGCGGCATCCTGCCGTTGATCCTGGCGGTGGTGTTGTTGGTGTGGCTGCCGGAGTCGGCGCGTTTTCTGGTGGTGCGCAATCGCGGCACCGACAAGGTGCGCAAGACCTTGTCACCCATCGAGCCTTCAATCGTTGCCCAGGCCACCCGCTTCAGCGTGCCTGAGCAAAAAACCGTCAAGGCGCGCAACGTGTTCGCGGTGATTTTCTCCGGCACCTACAGCGTCGGTACGTTATTGCTGTGGCTCACCTACTTCATGGGCCTGGTGATCGTGTACCTGCTCACCAGTTGGCTCCCGACGCTCATGCGCGACAGCGGCGCCAGCATGGAACAGGCCGCGTTTATCGGCGCCTTGTTCCAGTTTGGTGGCGTGTTGAGCGCGGTGGGCGTGGGTTGGGCGATGGACCGGTTCAACCCTCACAAGGTCATCGGCATTTTCTACTTGCTGGCCGGGGTATTTGCCTACGCGGTAGGGCAGAGTCTGGGCAATATCACCGTGCTGGCGACCTTGGTGCTGATCGCCGGGATGTGCGTCAACGGTGCGCAGTCGGCAATGCCGTCCCTGGCCGCACGCTTCTACCCGACCCAGGGGCGCGCCACCGGCGTGTCGTGGATGCTCGGCATCGGCCGCTTCGGCGCGATCCTCGGCGCTTGGATGGGTGCCACCTTGCTCGGCCTGGGTTGGAACTTCGAGCAGGTGCTCACCGCGCTGGTGATTCCGGCTGCATTGGCGACGTCAGCCGTGGTGATCAAAGGCATGGTCAGCCACGCCGACGCGACCTGAGGCCGATCACTTTTCATGTGGGAGCCAGCTCCCACATTGACTGTGCTAATCCGGATGATTAGCAAGACAACAATCCGTTCGATAATCGAACGCTGAGTCGATTATCGGATTGTTTGGCCCACTTCCCCAGCTTAATCTTCAAGCACTCCGGCGCCACCTCAGCGCCTTTTTCGATCCACACCGGGAGCCCGAACCCCATGGCTGAAATCCTCGCGCTGCGTGACGCGGTGAAGCAATTTGTGAACGACGGCGACACCGTCGCTCTGGAAGGCTTCACCCATCTGATCCCTACGGCAGCGGGTCATGAAATCATTCGTCAGGGTAAGAAAGACCTGACGCTGGTGCGTATGACGCCTGACCTGGTCTACGACCAGTTGATCGGTGCCGGTTGCGCCCGCAAGCTGATTTTTTCCTGGGGCGGCAACCCGGGCGTGGGCTCCCTGCATCGCCTGCGCGACGCGGTCGAGAAGCAATGGCCGCAACCGCTGGAGATCGAAGAGCACAGCCACGCCGACCTGGCCAACGCCTACGTCGCCGGCGCTTCTGGCCTACCTTTCGCGGTACTGCGTGCCTACGCCGGTTCCGACTTGCCCAAGGTCAACCCGCTGATCAAGACCGTGACGTGTCCGTTCACCGGCGAAGTGCTCGCGGCGGTGCCGTCGGTGCGTCCGGATGTCACCGTGATCCATGCGCAAAAAGCCGACCGCAAGGGCAACGTGTTGCTCTGGGGCATTCTTGGCGTGCAGAAGGAGGCGGCACTGGCGGCCAAGCGTTGCATCGTCACCGTCGAGGAAATCGTCGATGACCTCAACGCACCGATGAACAGCTGCGTGTTGCCGACCTGGGCCCTGACTGCGGTGTGCCATGTGCCCGGTGGCGCCCACCCGTCCTACGCCCATGGCTACAACGAGCGTGATAACCGCTTCTACCAGGCGTGGGACCCAATCGCCCGCGACCGTGAGACCTTTACCGCCTGGATCGACGAATACATCCACGGCACCGCCGATTTCACTGAATTCCAGGCCAAGCTGGCCGCCGCGCAGGAGGCCAAGTAATGGCTTACTCGACCAATGAAATGATGACTGTCGCCGCTGCGCGGCGCCTCAAGAACGGCTCGGTCTGCTTTGTTGGCATCGGCCTGCCGTCGAAGGCGGCCAACCTGGCGCGCCTGACCTCGTCGCCGGATGTGGTGCTGATCTACGAGTCCGGCCCGATTGGCGCCAAGCCTAGCGTATTGCCGCTGTCCATCGGCGACGGCGAGCTGGCAGAAACCGCCGACACCGTGGTGCCGACCGGTGAGATCTTTCGTTACTGGTTGCAGGGCGGGCGCATTGACGTGGGCTTTCTTGGTGCGGCCCAGGTCGACCGTTTCGGCAATATCAATACCACCGTGGTCGGTGACTACCACCAGCCCAAAGTGCGCCTGCCGGGTGCCGGTGGCGCGCCGGAGATCGCCGGTTCCGCCAAGAGCGTGCTGATCATCCTCAAGCAGTCGGCGCGTTCGTTTGTCGACAAGCTGGACTTCATCACCTCGGTCGGCCACGGCGAAGGCGGCGACTCGCGCAAACGCCTGGGCCTGCCGGGCGCGGGGCCTGTAGGGATTATTACCGACCTGTGCATCATGGAGCCGGAAGAGGGCACCCATGAGTTCGTGGTTACCGCGCTGCACCCTGGTGTTACCCGTGAGCAAGTGGTGGCGGCCACCGGTTGGGCGATTCGATTTGCCGACAAGGTCGACACCACCGCTGAACCGACTGATGTAGAGCTGACCGCTTTGCGTGACCTTGAAGCACGTACCGCGACGGCCCATGGCCAAGCGCCGGGAGAAGCCTGATGCGCGACGTATTTATCTGTGACGCCATTCGTACCCCCATCGGCCGTTTCGGCGGTGGCTTGTCCACCGTGCGTGCCGATGATTTGGCGGCGTTGCCGATCAAGGCGCTGATCGAGCGTAACCCTTCGGTGGATTGGCGTGCGGTTGATGAGGTGTTCCTCGGCTGTGCCAACCAGGCCGGCGAAGACAATCGTAACGTGGCACGTATGGCGCTGTTGCTGGCGGGCCTGCCGGAGAGCATTCCAGGCGTGACGCTCAACCGCTTGTGCGCCTCGGGCATGGACGCCATCGGCACGGCCTTCCGCGCCATTGCCAGCGGTGAAATGGAGCTGGCGATTGCCGGTGGCGTCGAGTCGATGTCCCGTGCACCGTTCGTGATGGGCAAGGCCGACGCGGCGTTTTCGCGCAACATGAAGCTGGAAGACACCACCATCGGCTGGCGCTTTATCAACCCGTTGATGAAGGCCCAGTACGGCGTGGATGCCATGCCGCAGACCGCCGATAACGTCGCCGACGATTACCACGTATCCCGCGCCGACCAGGACGCCTTCGCCCTGCGCAGCCAGCAACGCACCGCTGCCGCGCAAGCCGCTGGGTTCTTCGCCGAAGAAATCGTGCCGGTGCGGGTCGCCCATAAAAAAGGCGAGACTGTTGTCGAGCAGGATGAACATCCACGTGACACCACGTTGGAAGCCCTGGCCAAACTCAAACCGGTCAACGGCCCTGACAAAACCGTCACCGCTGGCAATGCCTCGGGTGTGAATGACGGTGCGGCGGCGCTGATCCTGGCCTCCGCCGACGCCGTCAAGAAACACGGCTTGACCGCCCGCGCCCGCGTATTGGGCATGGCCAGCGCCGGCGTCGCACCGCGCGTGATGGGCATCGGCCCGGTGCCGGCGGTGCGCAAACTGGTGGAGCGGCTGGGCCTGGCGGTCACCGACTTTGATGTGATCGAACTCAACGAAGCCTTCGCCAGCCAAGGCCTGGCGGTGCTGCGTGAACTGGGCATCGCCGACGACGCGCCGCAGGTCAACCCGAATGGTGGTGCCATCGCCCTCGGCCACCCGTTGGGCATGAGCGGCGCGCGGCTGGTGCTGACCGCCCTGCATCAACTGGAAAAAACCGGCGGCCGCAAAGGCCTGGCGACCATGTGCGTGGGCGTCGGCCAAGGCTTGGCCCTGGCGATTGAACGCATCTAACAAGAGAGGATTGTTCCATGAGTGACAAGCCCGGATACCGGCGCCCGCAAGCGGGTACCCAACCTGAT
This sequence comes from Pseudomonas sp. 58 R 12, assembly GCF_900005865.1. Classification (NCBI taxonomy): domain Bacteria; kingdom Pseudomonadati; phylum Pseudomonadota; class Gammaproteobacteria; order Pseudomonadales; family Pseudomonadaceae; genus Pseudomonas; species Pseudomonas sp. 58 R 12. The sequence continues at coordinate 31,229 of NZ_CVTP01000021.1, read as the reverse complement.
TACCTGCACCCGGCCTACCAGTCGACGAACCTGCGCTCGCCGTCCCAGCCGTTGGTGTTCTTGCCACACTCTTTATCGGAAATCACCGGCCCGACCATCGGCGCCGAGCGGATCAATGAGAAGGACAATGACCTCACCGCCCAGCATGAGGGCGAGCCCCAGGGCGAGCGCATCATCATTCACGGCCGCGTGCTGGACGAAAACGGCCTGCCGGTGCCGGGCATTCTTGTGGAAATCTGGCAAGCCAACGCTGCTGGCCGCTACAACCACAAGCGCGACCTGCACGATGCACCGCTGGACCCGAATTTCACCGGCACCGGGCGCACCGTGACCGACGCTGACGGCTGGTACCAGTTCCAGACCATCAAGCCCGGTGCCTACCCATGGGGCAATCACCACAACGCCTGGCGCCCGGCGCATATCCACTTTTCGCTGTTTGGCCCGAGTGTGCTGACGCGCCTGGTCACGCAGATGTACTTCCCCGGCGACCCGCTATTGGAATACGACCCGATCTACAACTGCGTGCCGGATACCTCGGCCAAGGAACGCCTGATCGCCCGTTTCGACCTGGAAAAAACCGTCCCGCACTACGCCCTCGGCTACCGTTGGGACATCGTCCTGCGTGGCCGCGACGCTACGCCGATGGAGAAATAAGATGACACTCAACGCGACCACGTCCCACACCGTTGGGCCTTATTACCACATTGGCCTGACCTGGCTGAACCGCGAAGACCTGACCGTGGCTGCCACCCTTGGCGAGCGCGTGGCGATCAGCGGGCAAGTGGTGGATGGCAACGGCGATGTCGTCAACGACGCCATGCTTGAAGTCTGGCAGGCCAACGCCGCCGGCAAATATGACCACCCGGAAGATGAGCAGGACAAAGCGCTGGACCCGAACTTCGAAGGTTTCGGCCGGGTGCCGGTGGATGCCGAAGGGCGATTTCGCTTTACCACCATCAAGCCGGGCGCCGTGCCGGGGTTGATGGGCACGACCCAGGCGCCGCATTTGGTGGTGCTGGTGTTTGCACGAGGGTTGGTGAAGCACCTGCTGACGCGGATTTATTTTGAGGGTGAGCCGATGAATGGGGATGACCCGTTGTTGGCGTGTGTGCCGGCGGAGCGGCGTAGCACCTTGATTACCAAGCCGGATGCGGCGGGTGTGCATCAGTGGAATGTGGTGTTGCAGGGGACGGATAAGGAAACGGTGTTCTTCGACTACTGAGTCGCTTGTCAGGGCCTCATTGGGGGCTTGCCCCCGATGAGGCCGGTTCAGCCGATACATATCCAAAGTCTGCTTGCGGAACACGGTTGTTGCAAAGTATGTCTAGGCTATAACCGTTCCCACTGAGTGAAAAAACCATGACAACAACCACCAGTCACTACACCGGAGAAGAACGCCGCAAACGGATTTTTGCGATTGTCGGTGCTTCGTCCGGCAACCTCGTCGAATGGTTCGACTTCTACGTCTACGCCTTCTGCGCCATCTACTTCGCCCCTGCGTTTTTCCCATCGGACGACCCCACGGTCCAACTGCTCAACACCGCGGGTGTGTTCGCCGCCGGGTTCCTGATGCGGCCTATCGGCGGCTGGCTGTTTGGTCGGGTGGCCGACAAGCACGGCCGTAAGAACTCGATGATGATCTCGGTGCTGATGATGTGCGCCGGCTCGCTGGTCATTGCCTTCCTGCCGACTTACAAGGACATCGGCGCCTGGGCCCCGGCGTTGCTGTTGGTCGCGCGACTTTTCCAAGGCTTGTCAGTGGGGGGCGAATACGGCACCACCGCGACCTATATGAGTGAAGTCGCGCTCAAGGGCCAGCGCGGTTTCTTCGCCTCGTTCCAGTACGTAACGCTGATCGGCGGGCAATTGCTGGCGGTGCTGGTGGTGGTGATCCTGCAGCAGATCCTCACCGAAGACGAATTGCGCGCCTGGGGCTGGCGGATTCCGTTCGTGATCGGCGCGATTGCGGCGGTGATCTCGCTGCTGCTGCGTCGCACCCTCAAGGAAACCACCAGTAAGGAAATGCGCCAGGACAAGGACGCCGGCAGCATCGCCGCGCTGTTCCGCAACCATAAGGCGGCGTTTATCACCGTGCTCGGCTACACCGCCGGCGGCTCGCTGATTTTCTACACCTTTACCACCTACATGCAGAAGTACCTGGTGAACACTGCCGGGATGCATGCCAAGACCGCCAGCTACATCATGACCGGCGCGCTGTTCGTGTACATGTGCATGCAGCCACTGTTCGGCATGCTTTCGGACAAGATCGGCCGGCGTAACTCGATGCTCTGGTTCGGCGCGCTCGGCACCCTGTGCACGGTACCGATCCTGCTGACCCTGAAAACCGTGACCAGCCCGTTCCTGGCGTTTGTGCTGATCTCCCTGGCCCTGGCCATCGTGAGTTTCTACACCTCGATCAGCGGGCTGGTGAAAGCAGAAATGTTCCCGCCGCACGTACGTGCATTGGGGGTGGGCCTGGCCTATGCAGTGGCCAATGCGATCTTCGGCGGTTCGGCGGAATACGTGGCCTTGGGCCTGAAATCCATGGGCATGGAAAACACCTTTTACTGGTACGTCACCGGCATGATGGCGGTGGCTTTCCTGTTCAGCTTGCGCCTGCCTAAACAGGCGGAGTACTTGCATCACGATCTTTAAGGGATGAGCTATGACGCTGCGCACGAGCAATCAATTGTTCGACGCTTATTTCACGGCGGACAGCATGGCCGAGGTGTTCTGCGACAGGGGACGCTTGCAGGGCATGCTGGATTTTGAGGCGGGGTTGGCCCGGGCCGAGGCTCGGGTCGGTTTGATCCCCCAGGCCGCGGTCGCACCGATCGCCCAGGCGTGCCTGGCGTCGCTGTATGACGTCGATGCCCTTGGCGTGGCGATTGCCACGGCGGGGAATTCGGCGATTCCGTTGGTGAAGGCATTGGGCAAGTTGATTGCCGCTGAAGACCCCGGCGCCGAACGTTATGTGCACCTGGGCGCGACGAGCCAGGATGTGATGGACACCGGGTTGGTGCTGCAACTGCGCCAAGCCGTGGCGTTGATCGAAACGGACTTGGCGCGCCTGGGCGACATTCTTGCCACCCAGGCCCAGCGCTATGCTGCTGTGCCACTGGCTGGGCGGACCTGGTTGCAGCATGCGACGCCGGTGACCCTGGGGATGAAAATCGCCGGTTGGCTGGGGGCAGTAACGCGCAGTCGGCAACGTCTCGCCGAACTGAAACCGCGCTTGCTGGTGCTGCAATTCGGCGGTGCCTCCGGAACCCTCGCAGCGCTGGGCGAACAGGCCATGCCGGTGGCCGAGGCGCTGGCAACAGAGCTGCAACTGACCTTGCCCGAACAGCCTTGGCACACCCAACGGGATCGCCTGGTGGAATTCGCGAGCGTGCTTGGCCTGGTCGCTGGCAGCCTCGGCAAACTGGGCCGCGATATCAGCCTGCTGATGCAAACCGAAGCGGCGGAAGTCTTTGAGCCCTCCGCGCCGGGCAAAGGCGGCTCATCGACCATGCCGCACAAGCGTAACCCGGTGGGCGCCGCAGTGCTGATCAGCGCCGCGACCCGCGTGCCCGGGTTGGTGGCGACAATGTTCAGCGCCATGCCCCAGGAGCACGAGCGCAGCCTGGGCCTGTGGCATGCCGAATGGGAAACCTTGCCGGAGATTTGCCGGTTGGTCTCCGGCGCGTTGCAACAGGCCTTGCTGGTGAGCGAAGGGCTGGAAGTCGACCCGCAACGCATGACGCATAACCTCGACCTGACCCAAGGCCTGGTGCTGGCCGAAGCCGTCAGCATCGTGCTCGCCCAGCGCCTTGGCCGTGAAACTGCACACCATCTGCTGGAGCAATGCTGCAAGCGCGCCGTCGCAGAAGGCCGGCATCTGCGCGCGGTATTGGCGGATGAGCCGCAAGTCACCGCCGAGCTGTCAGCAGCTGAGTTGGACCGCTTGCTTGATCCCGCCCATTACCTGGGCCAAGCCCGCACCTGGGTTACCCGCGCTGTAGCCGAACACTTTGCTTGAGGAGACCACCGTGGCATTTTTACAACTCGCCGAGGGCGAACTGCATTACCAATTGGATGGGCCTGAGGATGCGCCAGTACTGGTGCTCTCCAACTCGCTGGGCACCGACCTGCACATGTGGGATATCCAGATCCCGGCCTTCACCCAACATTTTCGCGTGCTGCGGTTTGACACCCGTGGCCATGGCAAATCCTTGGTTACCCCAGGCCCCTACAGCATTGAGCAACTCGGTCAGGATGTGATCGCGCTGCTGGATGCACTGGATATCCAACGCGCGCATTTTTGCGGGTTGTCCATGGGCGGCCTGATTGGCCAATGGCTTGGTATCAATGCTGGGCAGCGTTTGCAGCGCCTGGTGGTGTGCAACACCGCCGCCAAGATCGGCACGCCCGAGGTATGGAACCCGCGCATTGAAATGGTGTTGCGTGATGGCGCAGCGGCGATGGTAGCGCTGCGCGATGCATCGATTGCACGCTGGTTCACCGCGGACTTTGCGGCGGCCAACCCGCACCAGGCCAAGCAGATTACCGACATGCTGGCGGCCACATCGCCCGAAGGTTATGCCGCCAATTGTGCGGCGGTGCGGGATGCGGATTTTCGCGACCAACTGGCCTTGATCAAAGTGCCGACCCTGGCGATTGCTGGCACCGAAGACGCGGTCACACCGCCGGCCGGCAGCCACTTTATCCAGAACCATGTACAGGGTGCCGAGTACGCCGAGTTCTATGCGGCGCACTTGTCCAACGTCCAGGCCGGTGCTGCGTTCAGCGAGCGCGTTATCGAATTTTTACTCACTCGCTGACCTACATTGTAGTGAGCGGGCTTGCCCCGCGCTGGGGCGCGTAGCGGCCCTAACCCACTCACCGCAATCTTCCAGACAGAACGCGTTGAATGGGTGTGGGGCGGCTTCGCCACCCAGCGCGGGGCAAGCCCGCTCACTACAGGTCGCGTTTCATAGTGAATCAGGAGTTTTTTGTGGACGAGAAACAACGTTATGCCGAAGGCCTGCAGGTGCGCCGCGAAGTGCTGGGTGATGCCCATGTCGACCGTAGCCTCAATGCCCTGACCGAATTCAATAGCGAGTTCCAGGAAATGATCACCCGCCACGCCTGGGGAGATATCTGGACCCGCCCCGGCCTGCCTCGGCACACCCGCAGCCTGATCACCATCGCCATGCTGATCGGCATGAACCGCAGCGAAGAACTCAAGCTGCACCTGCGCGCCGCCGCGAGCAATGGCGTGACCCGCGCCGAGATCAAGGAAGTGCTGATGCAGAGCGCGATCTACTGCGGGATTCCGGCGGCGAATGCGACGTTCCATTTGGCTGAATCGGTGTGGGATGAGCTGGGCGTAGAGTCGCGCCAGCAAGACTGAACCAGAAATACGATCAAATGTGGGAGCTGGCGGTCTCCATCGCACCGGGAATCAGTGCGAATCCGCATCCCACACCCAGTTCCACACACCCGGCAGATGCACGTCTTCACTCACATCCTTCACGGTCCTTGCCAGCGCCGCGCGCTGAAGCTGGGCGGTATCGGTGTAGAACGGTTCAGCGGCCGTTTTCATGCCGGTGACGCGAGCGCTGTCCAGCAGGATCTGCAAGTACTCCTGCATATGGATCGCGGTATAGCGGTTGATGTCGTGGAACGTCACCACCACCGGTATCACGCCGTCCACGGTCGGCAGTTGCCCCAAGGCGATGCGCTCGCGTACCACCGACAGTTGCCGATACAAATTCGCCCGGCGCCGCGGGCTGCCGTTGAAGCCCCAGATCTTGCCGTCATTGGCGCTCAGGTCAGTCAACAACACATGCATGCCATGGCGCCTGTAGGCGGCGAAGGTGCGGCGGTCGTAGTTCCAGAACGGTGGGCGTACCAGCGTGGGCGGTGCACCGGTGATGGCGGCAATGTCGGCGGCGCCCTGGGTGAGGGTGCTTTCAAGTGTCGCGTCATTCAGCCAACGATGGTTGGTATGAAACGCCGTGGCCGTGTGGAAGGCCAGGATATGCCCGCCCGCGTATTCACGCTCCATGGTCTTGCGGCCCCGCGAACTGCCACCGGAGCGGGCCGCTTCGGTTTGCAGGAAAAACACCGCCTTGATCCCCGGCAACACCGGGTTCTGCGCCAGGTCGGCCACCACAGAACGGCTCGGGTTGTTGTAGCCCGACGCGCTGGGGCCGTCATCGAAGGTCAGCAGAAAGCGGATCGGCGCCTGGGCTTGCAGGCGTTGTTCGGTCTGCGGTGTCAGGGCGATGGGCGCGCCGATGCAGCCGCTGAGGCTCAGGGCCAGGGCAAGCATGGCGGATGCGATGGCGAACGATTTCATGGTGGGCGCGGGCTCAAATAGAAGGCCGCTGCTGGGTGGGATCAGCAGCGGCAGGCGCGCACGATACATCAAGAGCGGCTGTGTGAGGTTACAGTCTGACAGGCGAGCGCTGATCAGCGTCAGCCCAGGTATTGGCCGTTGCTGAAGACCGCAGGGCGCGCAGTCGTCGAACTGTGCGCCACATTCGGTTGCTCGCGTGAGCGTGTGTAACAGGTTTTGAAACGTCCAGGTGTCGTCCTTTTCGCGGAGCCAGGTGTTGACCCTCTCTCTTGGAATGGGTCGGACGCGCCAGATCGTTCCCCCATAAATGTAATTCGGGTTTACAGCAGACTGATTGGATAGCTGATGATCAACCGATTCTCATCAAACTCATTGTTGCTGTAGTCACGCCGCATGCTCGAATTGCGCAGGCGCACCGTCAGGTTTTTCGCGGCGCCGCTTTGCACGGTGTAGCCCAATTCGCTTTCGCGGCCCCATTCCTTGCCATCGGTGATCGTCCCGGTGTGCACATTGCTGCCACTGATATAGCGATTCATCAGGGTCAGGCCAGGCACGCCAAGGGCGGCGAAGTTGTAGTCGTGACGCACCTGCCAGGATTTCTCTTGGGCGTTGTCGTAGCTCGAGTTGTAGCTGTCGTTGGCCAGGGTGCCGCCGCTGGTGCCGTTGACGCGCATCCAGGCGCTGTTGCCGGCGAGTTTTTGCAGGCCGACATAAAAGGTGTTGCCGCCGTACTTGGCCGAGAACAGGCCGGACCAAGTCTTGTTGTCCAGCTCGCCTGCGCGGGCGCTGCCGTCGTCCTTGCCGTAGAAAAAGCCAAGGTTGGCGCCCAGGGTCCAGTCGCCCAACGGTTGGCTGTGGATCAGGTTGACGAACTGCTGGCTGTAGATGTCCTTGAGCTGCGCATTCCACAGGCCGATCTGCGTGCGTTTGTCGTTGAACGCGTACTCGCCGCCCTGGAAGTTGAAACGGTCGGAAGTGAACGCGGTTTTACCGACCATCGACATGTCGGTCATGCTGCTGTCGTCACGCGGGCTGTTGGCGCGGAACTGGCCGCCGTAGAGAGTCAGGCCGTCGATTTCCTTGGAGGTGATCTGCCCGCCGCGCAAGGTTTGCGGCAGGGAGCGACCATCGTCCGAGCGCAGGATAGGCAGCACCGGCATCCATTCGCCGACCTTCACTTCGGTCTTGGAGAGGCGCGCCTTGAACGCTACACCGAGGCGTCCGAACTCATCCGCAGGGCGGCCATCATGGTCCAACGGCAGCAACTGGGTACCCCCGGTGCCGCGCCCACCGTCCAGCTTCAACGAATACAGCCCCAGCACATCCACGCCAAAACCCACGGTGCCTTGGGTGAAACCGGACTTGGCGTCGAGGATGAAACTCTGCGTCCACTCCTGCGCGCCGCCCTGGGTTTTGGTGGGGTTGGTGAAGTTGCGGTTGAAGAAGAAGTTACGCAGGTTGAGGTTGGCGCTGGCGTCTTCGAGAAAGCCGTGTTCTTCGGCGACGACGGGCAGGGCAAGGCTGGCGACAGCGGTTGCCAGCAGGAATTGGCGCGGGTGGAAAGTGCTCATGGCGTAAGGACCTGTTGTTATTGGGTTTATGCAGGTGGCGGCCATGGTGCGGGGCGGTGCGCGACGGGTTCAATCGGGGAAGGGCGGGTTGTGGGCGATGATCGAACGCAAGTTGCCGGGCCGGACTCATGAGGTCCGGCCCGGTTTTCCGGGTTCAGTGCAGGGTGTTCAAACTGGTCCACGGGATGGCGGGCAGAAATTTCTGGCAGGCGAGGGTTGCGGCCACCATTGCCATCAAGAACACCACTTGCAGCGGGCTCCAATAAGCCCAGTGCAACCCTTTGATCCACGGAATCCTGGCATTGAAGTTTTCGTTGACCTTGCCGATTCGCCGCGAGTGAAACAGGCTGATCAGGATCATGCCCAGGTAGGTCAGCATGCCCATGACCCCGAGAATGTAGCCAAACACCAGTAGCATCACCAATTGGGGAATACCATGGCGTAGCACGAGTCTGAACTGGCGGACGCTGAGCCGCTTGGGCAACAGGCGTTCGCTGAGCCATAGGTCCTGGACGATCAGGCGTGAGGTGAAGTCGGCCCATAATTGGGCGCCGCGCAGGGCGCAGAGCGCGGGAATGACCGACAGCAGGATAAACAAAAAGAATTTGGCCGGCAGCGAGGTGTCGAGGACTTGATGAAAGGCCAGGCCGTTGGCCAGGGCTAATCCGGCCCAGACTCTGATCCAGCTATCCAGGGTCACCCCACGCGGCAGGAATTTTCGCCAGAAGAAAACGTGCGAATCCGGCAGTCGTTCGAGCAAGTCCGGGTAGCGCCAGGTCAGGACTTCAGACAGGTGTTGAGTGGCATTCCACGCATTCTCATCAAAGCCTGCGACCAAGCGGTATTGTTCCTTCACGCTCATCGGCGTAAGCAACAGGCGCGCCGCCAACGCATCGGCAGAGGTGCGGCGGGTGTCGTTTGCCTTGTCTTGCAGGTTGACGAAGAAGCTTTCCTGCTCGCAGCGCGACACCAACTGGCGCCACATCCACGCCGGTTCCGGGTAGACGCCTTTCTGGTCGTCCCAACCAAACACCTGGCACACCCGCTCGAACAGCGGCACGCTCCAGGTGGTGTCGTGGAGCAGGTGCAGGATGATGCGTTGCCACTGCTGTTGCAGGTCGAACACCCGTAGCCAGGGCTGGTTGTTGTACTGCGTGAGCTGTGTGATGAACTCGCGTTCGGCCTTTTGTTCCAGCCGTTCCTGCAAGGTGTGGCGATAGTCCTGCAGCAGTTCGCTGGTCAGCGCATCGTATTGCCACGTGGTCATTGCCACCTGCTGCCACGGGGTCAGCCATTCCAGGTGTTGTACCGCCCATTGGGCGATGGGGCTGCGTTCGCCCGGTGCTTCAAAGCAGTGGCGCAGCAGGCCAGCCTGGAAAGTGTCGGTGCAGTCCTGATGATTGGCCAGGTTCCAGCGTTCGATGAAGTTGCTGGCGTTGAGGCCACTGAGCAGGGCATGCGCCGGGTCGGCCTTGGGCGCTTCGAAAGGGGCAGGGTGCAGGACGCTGACGTCCATCAACTCGGCGAGGTCGTTGAGGTTACCGTAGGCCTGTTCGACGGCGGGCGTTGTAACGCTGCTTTGCTCTTCTTCGCAGTCGGCTCGCCAGCGTGCGTAGGCCAGCGCTTCTTCATAGGCTTCGCGCAACCGCTGGAAGCCTGCGGCATCGTCATCCGGCCGGCAGCTTTTCAGCAGCCGCGCATAGCTGCGCTTGATGGTGCGCTCGTCAGCGTCTTCCGACAGTTGCAGCACGTTCCAGCAATCCATGGTGTGTTCCCTCAGCGCCAGAACCCGTTGTCGAGTTGCTCAAGTTGCCGCGTCAGTTCGCTGCGGGCTTCACGAATGCGGCGTTCATCCTGGGAGTCGAGCACCTGTTGGAACTGCCCGGCCCAGTGCCCAAGCTGCTCGCGAAGTTCGCCGAGGCTTTCCTGGTAGAGCCGCTCGAGGCGCGCGGTGAGTACGGTATTGACCTGCTGGTCGCGCGGGTGAACCTTCAACTGCGCCAGGGCTTGCAGGCGTTGCTGGATCTCGTCGGGGCTGAGCACGCCAGGGTTGTTTTCGATCACCAGCGAATGTTGCTCGCCGGTCAGCGGGATGCTCACCTGGGCTTCCAGCAGGCCGTTGTTGTCGTAAGTGAAGCGCACGTCCAGCGAGACTTCACCGGCCTTGCGCTTGGGCACGGGAATTTCCAGTTGGCCCAGCTCGATGTTGTCTTTGACCAGGCGGCTTTCGCCTTGGTAGATCTTCAGCAGTACGCGGGTCTGGTCGTCAGACAGGGTGACCACGCTTTTGACCCTGCTCACCGGCACGCTGCTGTTGCGTTCGATCAGCGGCAGGTAATGGCCGCTCTCGATATGGCTACCGTACTGGTTAGAGGTTTCGATGCCCAAGGTGTAGGGGCAGACGTCGGTCAGCACCACTTCTTCCAATGCGGCGGAGCGGGCTTTGAGCGCCGCCTGGATCGCAGCGCCATGGGCGACCACTTGGTCAGGGTCGAGGCTGATGGACGGGAAGCGCCCGAACAACCCGGCGGCGAGTTTGCGCACCAGCGGCATGCGCGTGGTACCGCCCACCAGCAGGATTTCATCCAGGTCGCCCACACGAATCCGCGCATCACGCAGGGCCCGTTCGATCGGTGCGCGCAGGCGTTCCAGCAGCGGCGTGTAGAGCTTGGCGAGTTCCTGTTGGGTGATGGTCGTCACCCATTGCTGGCCGTCGACGCGTAGGGCGAAGTCGGCGCTGTCGTCCTGCCCAAGGGCCTTGCGCACGCGTTCAGCTTCGCGGCGCAGAGCTTGCAGTACGCTGCTGGTGGGCGGGAAGCCTTGGGCGTTGCGCTGGCTGTCGACGAAGTGTTCCAGCAGCAGGGTGTCGAAGTCTTCGCCGCCGAGGAAGTTGTCGCCGGCACTGGCACGGACTTCCATCACGCCGTCGAACAGCTCGATGATCGACACGTCGAAGGTGCCGCCACCGAGGTCAAAGACCAGGAACGAGGTTTCCTTGTCGCGCTGGTGCAGGCCGTAGGCGAGGGCGGCAGCGGTGGGTTCGTTGATCAGTTTTTCGACGTTGAGCCCGGCCAGTTCACCGGCGATGCGCGTGGCTTTGCGCTGGCCGTCGCTGAAATAGGCGGGCACGCTGATGACGGCTTCGGTGACGGTATGGCCGTAGGTGCGCTCGATGTCTTCCTTCAGGCTTTTGAGCACCAGCGCGGACAGTTCTTCCGGACGGAACGAGCGATCGCCCAGGCGCACTTCGGTGGCACTGCCCATGTAGCGCTTGAACAGCGACGTGGTCAGGTGCGGGTGAGTGTGCAGGCGCTCTTTGGCCGCCTGGCCGACCAGGACACGGCCTTGATCATCCAGCCCGACCACGCTGGGGGTCAGCAACTGGCCAAGGGCATTGGGCACTAATTCGGCAGCATCACCGCGCCAGACCGCGGCGAGACTGTTGGTGGTCCCCAGGTCGATTCCTACGATCATTACGACAAGCTCCCTCTGTGGTCTGTAAGAATCTGTGACCAATTTTATCCTGAAAGGTTGGGCGAAAAGCAAGGCAGCGGGCGTTCGCGCCATGTAGTGAGCGGGCTTGCCCCGCGCTGGGCTGCGCAGCGGCCCTAACCCAGGCGCCTCAAATCAATCTGACTTATCTGTGTGGCCCTATTGGATTGCTGCGCAACCCAGCGCGGGGCAAGCCCGCTCACTACAAAAGGCGGCATAAAAAAAACGCTTCCGATGAGGGAAGCGGTTTTTTGTTTACGCCAGCATCAGAACAACTTCAGTGCCGGTGCTTCTTCTTTCAACGGCTCGTTCTTCGCGGTTTGCTCGTTCCAGCCACCGCCGAGGGCCTTGTACAGGTTGACCTCGCTGTTCAACTGCGCCAGGCGGTCGGTGATCAGCGACTGCTGGGCACTGAACAGTTGGCGCTGGGCGTCGAGGAAGGTCAGGTTGCTGTCGACACCAATGCGATAGCGACGCTCGGCCAGGCGGTAGTAATCCTGGTTGGCCGCGACGAAGCCCCGCTGGGCCTCCAGTTGCTGTTTGTAGGTCTCACGCGCGGCGAGGCCGTCGGACACTTCCTGGAAGCCGGTCTGGATCGCCTTCTCGTAGTTCGCTACGTTGATTTCTTTCTGGATCTTCGAGTAGTCCAGGCTGGCGCGAAGGCTGCCGGCGTTGAAGATCGGGATGTTGATCTGCGGGGCGAACGACCAGGTGCCCGAGCCGCCTTTGAATAGGCCGCCGAGGTCTGGGCTCAGGGTGCCGGCGTTGGCCGTCAGGCTGATGCTCGGGAAGAACGCTGCACGGGCCGCGCCGATATTGGCGTTGGCCGCCTTGAGGTTGTACTCGGCCTGCAGGATGTCTGGGCGACGTTGCAGCAGGTCCGAGGGTAACCCGGCCGGCACTTCGCTGAGCAGGTCATCCGACAGCGGCTTGCTGGCGATATTCGCCGGCAGGCCGGTGCCCAGCAGTAGGGTCAGGTTGTTTTCGTCCTGGGCGACCTGGCGCGTATACCGGGCCAGCTGCACGCGGGCGTTTTCCACCGAGGTGCGTGCCTGGCTCAGGTCGAGGGCCGAGGCCACGCCGACTTCGTTGCTGCGCGAGGTGAGCTTGAAGCTCTGCTCGAACGCGCCCAGGGTGTCCTGGGTCAGCTTGAGCAGTTCCTTGTCGGCCTGCCAGGTCAGGTAGGCATTGGCCACGCTGGCCACCAGGCTGATCTGGGTGCTGCGGCGGGCTTCTTCAGTGGCGAAGTACTTCTGCAGCGCTTCTTCACTCAGGCTGCGTACGCGACCGAACAGGTCCAGCTCATAAGAGCTGATCCCGAGGGTGGCCGAGTATTGGCTGGTGATGTTCGCTTCGCCGGTCTGCGAGGCACGGGCCGGGACACGCTGGCGGCTGCCGCTGCCATTGGCCGACACGGCCGGGAACAGGTCGGCACGCTGGATGCGGTACTGCGCCGCGTAGGCGTCGATGTTCAGGGCCGCAACGCGCAGGTCACGGTTGTTCACCAGCGCGGTCTGGATCAACTGTTGCAGGGCAGGGTCATGGAAAAACTGCTTCCAGCCCTGTTCGGCAGCGGCCTGGCTCGGTGCCTGGGCCGACGAATACGCCGGCCCCTGCGGGAACTGTGCGGCCACCGGCGCTTCGGGGCGCTGATAGTCAGGTATCAGCGAGCAGCCACTGAGCACGAATGCCGTGACGGCTAGGGAAAGTAGCGACTTGCTCATTGGCCAGCCTCTTTAGGGGTTTGCTTGGTTTCTTTCGGTTTACGGTCGCCGATGGCGGACACGGTTGCAAAGAACAACGGTACCCAGAAGATCGCCAACACTGTGGCCGTGATCATACCGCCAATTACACCGGTGCCGATCGCGTGCTGGCTGCCTGAACCTGCGCCTGAGGAGATCGCCAGCGGCAGTACGCCGAGGATGAACGCCATGGAGGTCATGATGATCGGACGCAGACGCATACGGGACGCCTCGATGGCCGCCTCGACGATGCCTTTGCCCTGTTCGTGCAGCTCTTTGGCGAACTCCACGATCAAGATGGCGTTTTTCGCCGCCAGGCCCACCGTCACCAACAGGCCCACCTGGAAGAACACGTCGTTGGACAACCCGCGCATGCTGGTGGCGATCAACGCACCCACCACGCCCAGCGGCACGACGAGTACCACCGCAATCGGGATCGACCAGCTTTCGTACAGTGCCGCCAGGCACAGGAACACCACGAGCAGCGACAACGCGTACAGCGCAGGCGCCTGGGAGCCGGACAAGCGTTCTTCGTACGACAAGCCCGTCCAGGCGTAGCCGATACCCGCCGGCAATTGCTTGGCGATGCGTTCGACTTCCGTCATGGCGTCACCGGTGCTGTAGCCCGGTGCCGGGGTACCGAGGATTTCCATCGCCGCCACACCGTTATAGCGCGAGAGCTTCGGCGAGCCGTAGATCCACTTGCCCGAGGCGATGGCCGACAGCGGCACCATCTTCCCGGAGTCGCTGCGCACGTACCATTTGTTCAGGTCTTCAGGCGACATGCGGCTGGCGGCTTCACCTTGCACGTAGACTTTCTTCACCCGACCACGGTCGATGAAGTCGTTGACGTAGCTGCCACCCAAGGCAATTGCCAGGGTCTGATTGATGTTCGACAGCGTGATGCCCTGGGCGCTGGCCTTCTCGTCGTCGACGGTGAGCTCATACTGCGGCTCATCGTTCACGCCGTTGGGGCGCACACCCGCGAGGATCTTGCTCTGGGCAGCCATGCCCAGGAACTGGTTACGGGCCGCCATCAACTTCTCATGGCCGACACCGCCCTGGTCTTGCAGGAACACGTCGAAACCGGTGGCGTTACCCAGCTCCAGAACAGACGGCGGCACAATGGCGAATACCATGGCGTCCTGGAAGGTCTGCATGAAGTAACCCTGGGCGCGCTTGGCGATTTCAAACACGGAGGTGGACGCATCACGTTCATCCCACGGCTTGAGCATCACGAAGGCCAGGCCCGAACTCTGGCCACGACCGGCGAAGTTGAAGCCGTTTACGGTAAACACCGATTTCACGCCTTTGCCTTCGCCAGGCTCGCCTTCCTTGTCATTGAGCAGGTAGCTACGCATGTCATCGATGACTTTCTGCGTACGTTCAGCCGAAGAGCCCACAGGCGTCTGCACCTGGGCAAAGATCACGCCCTGGTCCTCATCGGGCAGGAACGCGGCAGGGATGCGCATGAACAGCCAGATCATGCCGGCGAAGATCAGTGCGTACACCAGGAACGCCGGGATCTTATGCTTGATCATGTTGCCCACGCCGCGCTCGTAGCTCAGTACGCCACGGTCGAAGGTGCGGTTGAACCAGCCGAAGAAACCGCGCTTGGGTTGGCCGTGTTTTTCAGGGTCGATCGGCTTGAGCATGGTGGCGCACAAGGCCGGGGTGAAGATCAGGGCAACCAGTACCGACAGCGCCATGGCCGAAACGATGGTGATGGAGAACTGTTTGTAGATCACACCGGTGGAGCCGCCAAAGAAGGCCATCGGCAACAGTACCGCCGACAGTACCAGGGCAATACCCACCAGGGCGCCCTGGATCTGGCCCATGGACTTGACCGTCGCTTCTTTCGGCGACAGGTGTTCCTCGGCCATTACCCGCTCAACGTTTTCCACCACCACGATGGCATCGTCCACCAGCAAGCCGATGGCCAGGATCATGCCGAACATGGTCAGGGTGTTGATGGTGAAGCCGAACGCCGCGAGGATCCCGAAGGTACCCAGCAATACCACCGGCACCGTCATGGTGGTGATGATGGTGGCGCGGAAGTTCTGCAGGAACAGGAACATCACCAGGAACACCAGCACGATCGCTTCGACCAGGGTGTGCACCACACCGGAGATCGATTCGGTCACTACAGGCGTGGTGTCATACGGCACCACCGCCTTCATGCCTGGCGGGAAGAACGGCTCCAGGGACGCCACGGTGGCGCGGATAGCCTTGGCGGTGTCCAGGGCGTTGGCGCCGGAAGCCAGTTTGATCGCCATACCGGAAGCCGGGTTGCCGTTGAACTGCGCGCTGATGCTGTAGTTCTGGCCACCCAGTTCGATACGGGCAACGTCATGCAGGCGAACCTGGGAACCGTCGGCATTCACCTTCATCAGGATGTTGCCGAATTGCTCGGCCGTCTGCAGACGGGTCTTGCCGATGATGGTTGCGTTCAGCTGGTTGCCGGGCAGGGCAGGCAGGCCGCCCAACTGACCGGTGGCGACCTGGACGTTCTGTGCGGAGATGGCCGTGCTGACGTCGACCGGGGTCAACTGGAAGTTGTTCAGCTTGGCCGGGTCCAGCCAGATACGCATGGCGTACTGCGAACCGAACACCTGGAAGTCACCGACACCCGCGGTCCGCGAGATTGGGTCCTGGATGTTGGACACGATGTAGTTGGACAGGTCGTCCTTGGTCATGCTGCCGTCTTCCGACACCAGACCAATCACCATCAGGAAGTTCTTCACCGACTTGGTCACGCGGATACCCTGCTGCTGCACTTCTTGCGGCAGCAGTGGGGTCGCCAGGTTCAGCTTGTTCTGCACCTGAACCTGGGCGATGTCCGGGTTGGTACCCTGGTTGAACGTCGCGGTGATGGTCATGCTGCCGTCGGAGTTACTGTCCGAGGCGACATAACGCAGGTTGTCGATACCGTTGAGCTGTTGCTCGATCACCTGTACTACGGTGTCCTGCACGGTTTGTGCGGACGCGCCTGGGTAGGTCACCTGGATGTCGATGGCGGTTGGCGCGATGGCCGGGTATTGGTTGATGGGCAACTTCAGGATCGACAGTGCCCCGACCAGCATGATCACCAGGGCAATTACCCAGGCGAAAATGGGACGGTCGATAAAAAATTTCGACATGGATTACTCCCCTTTGCCCGTAGTGGCAGCAGGAGCAGCAACCGTTCCGGCAGGCTTGGCGTTATCCGCCTCCTTGACCTTGACCTCGGCGCCCGGCTTGACGTATTGCAAGCCTTCGGTGATCACACGGTCACCGGCGTTCAAGCCTTTTTCCACCAGCCAGTAGGCGCCGGCGGTGCGGTTGGCAACCAGGACGCGCTGCTCGACCTTGTTGTCGGCATTGACGACCAGGGCCGTCGGGATGCCTTTGAGGTCGCGTGTTACGCCTTGCTGCGGAGCCAGGATCGCCTTGCTGTTCACGCCGGCTTGCAACTGGGCGTGTACAAACATGCCCGGCAGCAGGGTGTGGTCAGGGTTGGGGAACACGGCGCGCAGGGTCACGGAACCGGTGGTCTGGTCAACCGACACTTCGGAGAACTCCAGCTTGCCGTCCTGGCCGTAGTCGCTGCCGTCTTCCAGGGTCAGCTTGACCTTGGCGGCATTGGCGCCGGCTTTTTCCAGCTGGCCGCTTTCCAGGTCGCGGCGCAGTTTCAGCATTTCGGCCGAAGACTGCGTGACGTCGACGTAGATCGGGTCAAGTTGCTGGATGACGGCCATGGAGTCGGCTTGGCCGTTGCTGACCAGTGCGCCTTCGGTGACCGAAGAACGGCCGATACGGCCGGCGATCGGCGCGTACACCTTGGTGTAGCGCACGTTGATCTGCGCGGTTTGAACGTTTGCTTCCGCAGTCATGCGATTGGCGACGGCGGTGTCGTATTCCTGACGGCTCACGGCTTGCTCATCGACCAACTGCTTGTAACGGTCGGTGATGGATTTGGTCTGGGTCAGCGTGGCTTGCGCGCTTTTCAGAGTGGCTTCATACACCGATGGGTCGATCTGGTAGAGCTGTTGCCCTTCCTTCACGTCCGCGCCTTCCTTGAACAGGCGCTTGAGAATGATGCCGTTGACCTGCGGGCGAACTTCCGCGATGCGGTAGGCGGTGGTGCGGCCTGGCAGCTCGGTCGTCAGGGTGAAGGCTTGCGGTTGAAGGGTGACCACGCCGACCTGAGGGATTTGAGCGGGCGGAGCCGCCTCTTCCTTTTTACATCCGCTGAGCAGCGATGCCAGGGCGACGGCAGTGACCAGAGCGGTAACAGCTGGCTTAAGTTGCATGAAGATCCTCGGGTCAGGCGCGCAGAGTGCGCACAAGCAGTGTGGAAGGGTGAAAAACAAACGGTGAGTGGATAAGTAGCTTGCTACGCAATATACTTACGTTCATGGTTGTTTGTAAACTCTTGACAGGCTTTGCGGATTGTTGACAAAGCAACACCCAAAGCCTCGATTCCATTACGTTCGGCACCCATGATGGTGTCGTCCCACAAATATTCAGATGATCGTTACCGGCTATTAATTCTGCGTTAACGATAGTCTCAAGTGTCCTGATTGAGGTTTTACTGCCATGGTTCGTCGCACTAAAGAGGAAGCTCAGGAAACGCGCAGCCAGATCCTCCAAGCCGCCGAGCAAGCCTTCTATGAGCGCGGCGTTGCGCGCACTACGCTGGCGGACATCGCCGCGCTGGCCGGTGTGACGCGGGGGGCTATCTACTGGCATTTCAGCAACAAATCCGATTTGCTGCAGGCGCTGCTCGATACGCTGCATGAGCCGCTGGACGAATTGGCCAGGGCCAGTGAAAGCGAGGACGAACTCGACCCGCTGGGCTGCATGCGCAAGCTGCTGATTCATTTGTTCCATCAAGTGGCCCTGGACCCGAAAACCCGGCGCATCAACGAGATCTTGTTCCATAAGTGCGAATTCACCGATGAAATGTGCGACATGCGCCGCCAGCGCCAGACCCACAGCCTGGAATGCAACCTGCGCATCGGCCTGACATTGCGTAACGCGGTCCATCGCGGGCAACTTCCGGAAAACCTCGACACCACCCGTGGCGCGGTGTGTATCCACGCCTACATCAACGGGCTGATCGGCCAGTGGCTGCTGGTCCCCGACAGCTTCCAGCTCCATCAGGAAGCCGAGCGCTGGGTGGACGCAGGGCTGGACATGCTGCGCTGGAGCCCCAGCCTGCGCAATTGAGACAAAGTGCGTAATTGCATCAGGTTGTGTCAACAGTAAAGCGTAAGGATGGTCAATCGTCCTTCTGCCTGATTGGTGGGGTGACTTTATATACGGGCTGGCGGGTGGTTGATAGGTAGCCGGCTAAGTATTTTGTAGCGATTTTGTTGCGATTCTGTGAAGCAATGTTTTCCTGGGGGCACGCGTTCAAAAATGTGGGAGCGGGCTTGCTCGCGAAAGCGGTGGTTCAGTCAATTATTCAGTGACTGACACGCTGCATTCGCGAGCAAGCCCGCTCCCACATGGGTCAGCTGATGCATTCAAGATATGTGTAAAAAAGCCCCGGTTCCTGCGAACCGGGGCTTTTTCATTTCAGCTCGTTACCTCAGAGCGCCAGCGTCGGGTAGTCGATATAACCGACCGGGCCCTTGC
This sequence comes from Pseudomonas sp. 58 R 12, assembly GCF_900005865.1. Lineage (NCBI taxonomy): Bacteria > Pseudomonadati > Pseudomonadota > Gammaproteobacteria > Pseudomonadales > Pseudomonadaceae > Pseudomonas > Pseudomonas sp. 58 R 12. The sequence continues at coordinate 12,456 of NZ_CVTP01000021.1, read as the reverse complement.
TGTAGAAGGTGTCCGGGCGTGGATCATTCAGCGGAGCATCCGCCTTCAACCGCGCTGGCAAGTCCGGGTTGGCAATAAACGGCACGCCCCAGGCCACCGCATCCGCCTTGCCTTCAGCCAGCCAGGCATTGGCGCTGTCCTTGGTGAAGCGTTCGTTGGCGATGTAGACGCCGCCAAAGGCCTTTTTGAGGTGTGGGCCGAGGCTGTCAGGGCCTTCCTTTTCACGCGAGCAGATGAAGGCGATGCCACGCTTGCCCAGTTCGCTGGCGACGTAGGTGAAGGTCTCCGCCAGGTTGTCGTCGCCCATGTCGTGGGAGTCGGCGCGGGGTGCCAAGTGCACACCCACACGGCCGGCGCCCCAGACTTCGATGGCCGCGTCAGTCACTTCCAGCAGCAGGCGTGCACGGTTTTCTAGGGAGCCGCCGTACTGGTCGGTGCGCTTATTAGTGCTGCTCTGCAGGAACTGGTCGAGCAGGTAGCCGTTGGCACCGTGGATTTCCACGCCGTCAAAACCGGCGGCCTTGGCGTTCTCGGCCCCTGTGCGGTAGGCGTCGACGATGTCGGCGATTTCAGCGGTTTCCAGCGCGCGAGGGGTCGGGTAGTCGGCCAGTGGGCGCACCAGGCTGACGTGGCCTTTAGGCTGGATCGCGCTCGGTGCCACCGGGGTTTCGCCGTTCAAGTACGACTCGTGGGAAATACGGCCCACGTGCCACAGTTGCAGGAAGATCTTACCGCCCGCGCCGTGAATCGCCTTGGTTACGTTGGCCCAGCCGCGCACCTGGTCGTTGGACCAGATGCCCGGGGTGTCCGGGTAGCCCACGCCCAGGGGCGTCACGGAGGTGGCTTCGCTGAGGATCAACCCGGCGGCAGCGCGTTGCACGTAGTACTCGGCCATCAGCGCGTTGGGTACGCGACCGGCGTCTGCACGGCAGCGGGTCAGCGGCGCCATGATGATGCGGTTCGACAGTTCCAGGTCGCCCAGTTTGATCGGATCGAAAATAGTCGTCATCGGGAAAATACCTTTGTCTTTGAAGTGGATCAGTTGGTCGCAGGGGCCAGGCCGGCATCGCCGCTCTGACGGAAAGTAATCAGGGTCACCACCAGCGCGAGGATCGCCAGGGCCGCTGCGGCTAACGGCACACTGGTCAAGCCGAAACCGTGGGCTATCACACTGCCGCCAACCCAGGCACCCAGCGCGTTGCCGATGTTGAAGGCGCCGATGTTCAGGGTGGACACCAGGTTCGGCGCGGCCTTGCCGAAGGTCACCACGTTGATCTGCAACGCAGGCACGGCGGCGAACGAGGCGGTGGCCCACAGGAACAAGGTGATTTCAGTCGGGATGATGGCGACGCTGGTCCAGGTCAGCGCGGTGGAAACCACCGCCATACTGATGAACACGCCGATCAGGGTGGCCGCCAGGCGTTTATCCGCCAGCTTGCCGCCAATGATATTGCCCACGGTGAGGCCCAGGCCGATCAGCAGCAGGGTCCAGGTCACGCCCTTGGGCGACACGCCGGTGACATCGCCGAGCAGCGGCGCAACGTAGGTGAAGAGGGTGAACATGGACGCGGCGAACAGCGCAGTCATGCTCAGCGACAGCCAGATGCCGGCGCCTTTGAGCGCGGCCAGTTCGGCGCGCATGTCGAGTTTCTCTTCATCACGCTTGGCGGGCAGGAAGCGGATCAGGCCAATCAACGCCACCACACCAATCACCGTCACCGCCCAGAACGTCGAGCGCCAGCCGGCTTCCTGGCCCAGCGCGGTACCCAGGGGTACGCCGAGCACGTTGGCCAGGGTCAAACCGGTGAACATCAAGGCTACGGCCGAAGCACGCTTGTTAGCCGGCACCAGGTTGGCCGCTACCACTGAACCAATCCCAAAGAAAGCACCGTGGCACAGCGCCGTGACGACGCGGGCAAACATCAGCACGTTGTAGTCACTGGCCAGGGCGCAGAGCAGGTTGCCGATAATGAAGATACCCATCAACGCTACCAGGGCGGCCTTGCGTGGCAGCTTGGCGGTGGCCAGTGCCATGAAAGGTGCACCGATGGCCACGCCCAGGGCGTAGCCGGTGACCAGCCAGCCGGCGCCGGGAATCGACACACCCAGGTCCGCCGCTACATCGGGCAGCAAGCCCATGATGACGAACTCGGTGGTGCCGATGGCGAAGGCGCTGAGTGCCAGTATGAGTAGCGAGAGGGGCATTATCGTTTCCTTGTTACAGCGCTGCGTTTTCGTCAGCGCTGAGTTCAGTGATGAGCGCCGCGAGGAAGGCCTGGATGGTGTCCTCGTTGCGTTTGAAAAAGTGCCACTGGCCGGCCTTCTGGCTGCTGATCAGCCCTGCGCGTTGCAAGGTGGCGAGGTGGGCCGACACGGTCGACTGGGACAAGCCGCAGCGCTGGTCGATCTGCCCGGCGCAGATGCCGTACTCGTGGTTGTGCAGTTGCTCGGGGAACTGCACTTTCGGGTCTTTCAGCCAAGTGAGGATGTCTCGTCGTACTGGGTGCGCCAGGGCTTTTATTATTTCGTCGAGGTCGATGGACATGGCAGGTGCTCGGTTTTTTACAGCGTTATATCGCGATGAGGCGAACTTTAAATCGCTATATCCCGATATACCAATATGATTTTGATCTGAGTCTAGGCTCAATCGGTATATCGGGTTATAACGATACGTTGACGGCAGTGATAGACTGCGCGCCATGAATTATCTCGCACATCTGCACCTGGGCGGCCAACTTCCTGCGCAATTGCTGGGCAGCCTGTATGGCGACTTTGTCAAAGGCCGCCTGCAGGGGCAGTTCAGCCCGCAAATCGAATCGGCGATCCAGCTGCACCGCTCGATTGACCGTTTTACCGACAGCCACCCGTTGGTGGGGGAGGCGTTGTCACGCTTCAGCCTGACCCGCAGGCGCTATGCCGGGATCGTCCTCGATGTGTTTTTCGACCACTGCCTGGCGCGGGATTGGGCGTTGTATGCCGACCAACCGCTGGAGCGCTTCACGTCGCAGGTGTACCGCGTGCTGGCGGCCGAGCCGCAGTTGCCAGGGCGGCTGGCGCAGATTGCGCCGTATATGGCGGCGGATGATTGGTTGGGTTCTTACCGCGAGTTTGCGGTGATGGAGCAGGTGTTGCGCGGGATCTCGCGGCGGCTGACACAGCCGGAGGCGTTGGGGTTTGCGATGCAGGAGTTGCGGGTGTTGTATGAGCCTTTGAGTGAAGACTTCCGGGTGTTCTATCCAGAGCTGCAGGCCTTTGCACGCAACCACCTGACCACTGGGGTTTAAAGGTGGGAGCTGGCTTGCCTGCGATTGCAGTCTGCCAGTTGATACCTGTGTTGCTGACCCACCGCTATCGCAGGCAAGCCAGCTCCCACATTTTGACCGTGCCCGCTTTATGCCGCGAATGCCGGCCGAACCGCGATCTGTTCTGCTTCCGGCAACGGCCCAAACAACGCCTTCTGCACCGCCTGCTGCGCCTGATACGCCAGCGCCGCGCGCTCCTGCCCGGCACAGGCAATCGGCTTGAGCACATGAATCTCCACATCACCTTGGTCATTGCCAAACAGACGCATCAGGTGCGACAGCAAATCATCATCGCCAATAAACGGTGCCAGCGGGTCCACTTGGCCGTCGCGCAAATAACGGATCGCCACCGGTTGCAGCGACACATCCGCATCGATCGCACTGGCCAGCAAGCGCCCGTGGAACGTGCGCAGGCTGCGGCCGTCGGTGGTGGTGCCTTCCGGGAACATCAGCAGCGGGTGCTGTTGTTCCAAGTGACGGGTCATCTGCTTGCGGATCAACTGACTGTCACCCGAACCCCTGCGGATAAACAGGCTGCCTGCTTTAGCCGCCAACCAGCCGGCCACCGGCCAGGTGCGCACTTCGGCCTTGGACAGGAACGACATCGGCGCCACAGCGCCCAGCAGTGGAATATCGGTCCAGGACACGTGATTGCTCACCCACAGCATGGGCTGCGTCGGCAACTCGCCGTGCACCGTCACGCGAAAGGGCAGGGCATTGGTCAGGCGCGCCATGAAGAACCGCGACCAACGCTGGCGGCGCACCATCGAGTTGGCCACGCCCAAACGCTCAAACAGGCCAAACACGCTGGCCATGCTCAAGCCCAGCGCCACCACCACCAGCACGCGGGCAATGCGCCCGTAGATCCGCAGGCGGCTCATCACATGGCTGCCTTGAAGTGGCGGGCGTAACGCGGGCATAGCTCATCGCGCTTGAGCAGGATGAACACGTCGGCCACTTGGAAATCTTCATCCCAGCACGGCTCGCCGCAGATCTTCGCACCCAGGCGCATATAGGCCTTGAGCAGCGGTGGCATCTCGGCGATTACGTTGGACGGCAGGTCCAGTGCCGGCAGTGGTTTCTTCGGTTCGGCACGCAGGTGTTCGTTGCACAGGTAGCGTTCGCGCAGACGCTGCATGATCGCGTGGGCCTGGATGCCGCCGTCGTGCATCGGAATGCTTGCGCACCCCATCAGGTAGCTGTAGCCGCCTTGATTCAACACTTCGGCCAACTCGCCCCACAACACGGCAATCGTGCCGCCGTTGCGGTAGGCGGGGTCGACGCAGGTGCGGCCGATTTCTAGGATAGGGCCCTGCAAGTGCAGCAAACCGTGCAGGCTGAATTCTTCTTCGCTGTAGAACCGGCCCAGGGTGCTGGCGGCCTGGTGGTCGAGCAAACGGGTGGTGGCGACCAATCGACCGCTGTTCAAATCCCGCACACCGATATGGCTGCAGTGAACATCATAGTCATCCATGTCCAGGCCCAGTTCCGCGCCTTTCAGCTTGGCGTTGAACTCGCCGCTGAACACGTTGAACCGCAAGGCCTGGGCTTCCTGCAAAGCCTGTGCGCCGATCAGGCGTTCGGCTTGCAGACGGCGTTCATTGCCGGTGTCGCTGATGCGGGCGATCTGAGTCATGGCGAGTCTCCGAGTGCCGGCCACGTTTCGGCCGGTCGACTTTGTTGTCCAAAGTCAGGCTATGTAGGCTCGGTGTCATCTCCATGAAGTTACGGTGACGGTTGGATGACAGCCCTCCCTGTCGCAAATCTGTCATCACCCTCGGCTAGGCTCGCGGGCTTGAATGCCCCCTTGAGTTTGCGTCCATGGTTAGAGGCTTGTTGTGCGTTGCCTTGCTGCTCGTCACCGTGACTGCCCACGCTGAAACCTGGCCCGATAAAGAATGGGCCAAGGGCACACCGCTCGCAGGTCCTGCCGTCGACGCTTTGGATGCTTACGCTTTCCCTGCGCGAGACGACACCACCCGCCAAGGCATTCGCACCGACGCGTTGCTGGTGATCCGCGACGGCGAGGTTATCTACGAACGCTACGCCGCACCCACCACCCCCAGCACGCCGCACCTCACCTGGTCCATCAGTAAAAGCCTGATGGCCACCGTGCTGGGCGTGGCCTATGGCGATAACCGCTTTAAATTGACCGACCCGGTCGCGCGCTTCTACCCGCCGATGAAGCAACACCCAACCGTGACCATGGCCGATTTGCTGCACTGGGCCTCGGGCCTGGACTGGCAGGAAGACTACGAATACGCGCCACTGAAATCTTCAGTGGTGGCGATGCTCTACACCCGTGGCCGCGCCGATATGGCTGACTTTGCCGCGGACACGGAGGCGGCCAGCGCACCCGGCCAGGCCTTTCGTTACTCCAGCGGCGACACCAACATCTTGTCCGCCGCTCTCAAAGGCATGCTCGGCCTCAAGGCTTATATGAGTTACCCCTGGGATGCCCTGTTCAAGCCCTTGGGTATCCGCAGTGCCACGTGGGAAACCGACGCCGATGAAACCTTTGTCGCCTCGTCCTACGCCTACCTCACCGCCCGCGACCTGGCGCGCGTCGGCCTGCTGATGGCGCGGGATGGTCGTTGGGGGGATCAACAGTTGCTGCCAAAGGATTGGGTGACCTTCAATCGCCAGCCGTTCGATAAATACAAAGCCGGCCAGGACGAAGCCGTCCCCGGCGGCCATTGGTGGCTCAATCAAGGCGCCCCACGGCCCTGGCCCGACGCCCCCGCCGACACCTTTGCCGCCCTCGGCCATTGGGGCCAGGCGCTGTATGTGATGCCCGACGAACGCCTGGTGATCGTGCGCTATGGCGACGACCGCGACGGCAGCTACCGCCACAACGAACTGCTCAAACGCGTGCTCGCGGCGGTGCAACCATGATCCGCCGTCGTCCGTTTACCAGCCTGTTTCTCCTGCTGCTTCTCGCCCTGCTGGGGTGGATCTGGCACGAGCGCGTCAACCTGCAAGCCTTCCCCGACATCATCGCGGCGTACACCGCCAAGGAGTATTGCTCGTGTCGGTATGTGGCGAACAACCCGGCCGAGTATTGCCGCGGGTATGTGAAGCAATACGTGCCGACCAGCGCATTCAGCGACAACCCGGCGCGCAGTGAAGTGACGGCGAGTGGGTTGGGGCGTACCCACAGTGCGCGGTGGTTGGGCGACCGCCAGGGCTGCCGCCTGACGCCCTGACGCCCCAAACGTCCCCACATTGGATTTGCGCCGTTCATGAGATTGCGCTTAAGGTTCGTTCAGGTTTTTCCCCCGCGAGTCTTTATGTTCAACGCTTCTCTATTCAACCCCCTGGCCTTCGCCCTCCTGGCCACCGTCGCTGTGCCTGCCCACGCCGACTGGTACCTGGATAACGAATCCTCGCGCCTATCGTTCGTTACCACCAAAAACACCGAGATTGCCGAAGTCCATCGCTTCCTGGTGTTGCACGGCAAGGTCGACAGCAAAGGTGCGGCCCAGCTGGAAGTGGAAATGGAGTCGGTCAACAGCGGCATTCCCCTGCGCGATGAGCGCATGCGCAACCAGTTGTTCGAGATCAAGACCTTCCCCGAAGCGTTGATCAGCGCACAGATCAATCTGCAACCCATCAATGACCTCGCGCCCGGAGCACAGTTGGAATTGCGCCTGCCGCTGTCCGTGACCCTGCATGGCAAAACCCAGACCTACAGCGCCGAATTGCTGGCCACGCGCTTGGACGACCGACGTTTCCAAGTAGTGACCCTGGAACCGGTGGTGCTGCACGCCGAAGATTTCGATCTGGCGCCGGGTGTGGCGGCGTTGCGCAAGGCGGCGGGGCTTGCGTCGATCAGTTTGTCGGTACCGGTGGGTGCGGTGCTGATCTTTACGGCGCGCTGACATGAGCGGCGCGGTGTTTCCATGGCGCAGCGCCAATCGGTTCGAGTTGCTGATCGACGGCCCGCAATTCTTCCCGCAGATGCTGGTGGGCATCGCCCGTGCCGAGCGGCAAGTGGACCTTGAACTCTATCTGGTGGAGGCCGGAGCCTGCGCCGAAGCGCTGGTACAGGCGCTGGTGCTGGCGGCCGAGCGTGGTGTGCAGGTGCGTTGCCTGTTTGATGATTACGGCAGCCTGGCGTTTACCCTCGGCTTGCGTAAACGCCTGACCGATGCCGGTGTACAACTGCGTTTCTACAATCGCCTGAGCTGGCGCCGCTGGATGCGTAATTTTTACCGCGACCACCGCAAGCTGTTGCTGATCGACCAGAGCAGTGCGGTGGTCGGCGGAACGGGGGTGACGGATGAATTCTGGACCCCTGGCCAAGACACCGCCGACTGGCATGAAGTGATGGTGCAAATCAGCGGCCCGCTGGTGCTGGACTGGCAGGCGCTGTTCGACCGTCAATGGCACGCTAACGCGGCGCGCCGGGAATGGAAGCCCGCCACCCACTTTGGTTTACCGCGTTTGCCCAAGGTGCCGGCGACTGGGCCGGGCCTGGGCCGCGTGGCCTACGCCGACGCCCGTCAGCATCGCGATATTTTGCAATCGCTGATCCGTGCCCTGAATAACAGTCACCAGCGCATCTGGCTGGCCACGCCCTATTTTCTGCCAACCTGGGGCGCTCGTCGCGCTTTGCGCCGTGCGGCCGGGCGCGGGGTGGATGTGCGTTTACTGCTCACCGGCCCGCGCACCGATCACCCGTCTGTACGTTACGCCGGGCACCGGTATTACCCGCGATTGCTGCGCTCGGGCGTGCAGATATTTGAATACCAGCCGTGCTTTTTGCACCTGAAGATGGTGCTGGTGGATGACTGGGTCAGCATTGGCTCGTGCAACTTCGATCACTGGAACCTGCGTTTCAACCTGGAGGCCAACCTGGAAGCGTTGGACCCCGAGCTGACGCTGGCGGTGAAGGGCAGTTTCGAACGCGATTTTGCCCAGAGCCAGGCAGTGAGCCTGGAGGCGTGGAAGTCGCGGCCATTGTGGCGGCGGGTGAAACAACGGGTGTGGGGGTGGATTGATCGCTTGGTGGTGAACTTGCTGGACCGACGCGGCTAGCCAGACCACTGAGATCAAATGTGGGAGCTAGCTTGTCGAATCGTCGAACCGCTGCGATAGCCATAGGTATCTACACATCTTGAGGGAGCCCTCTGCGTAGCAGCTGTCGAGCCCCGGCGAGGCTGCGTTTGCGGGCTGTCTGACACACCGCTGACGCAGCCTCGCCGGGGCTCGACAGCTGCTACGCAATTTCACTTTGAAGATGTAGATACTTATGCTGCGATAGCGGTAGTGAATTCACCACCGCTATCGCAGGCAAGCCAGCTCCCACACTGACTGCGTTTACAGCGTTAGATCAGAGCAGTTCGAACGTCTGCTGCTGCACATCCTGGGAATCCAGCCCGATCTGCACGTTGAACTCACCCGGCTCCGCCGCGAACTTGAGCTGGGTGTTGTAGAACTTCAGGTCTTCCTCGGTGATGGTGAAGTGCAGCGTGCGCTCCTCACCCGCCTTGAGCATGACCTTCTGGAAGTTTTTCAACTCCTTGATCGGGCGGATCATCGAGCCGGCCACATCCTGGATATACAGCTGCACCACGGTTTCGCCATCCACCTTGCCGGTGTTGGTCACAGTGACACTGGCGTCGAGCTTGCCGGTCTTGTTCAGCGTAGTGGACGACAGCGCCATGTCCGACAGGTTGAACGTGGTGTAGCTCAGGCCATAGCCAAACGGGAACAGGGGCCCGGTGGTGTCATCGAAGTACTGCGAGGTGTAGTTGCCCGGTTTGCCTGGGGTGAACGGTCGGCCGACGGTCAGGTGGTTGTAGTACGTCGGAATCTGCCCTACCGAGCGTGGGAACGTGATCGGCAGCTTGCCCGACGGGTTGTAGTCACCAAACAGCACGTCGGCAATGGCGTTACCGCCTTCGGTGCCGGCGAACCAGGTTTCCAGGATCGCGTCGGCCTGTTGGTTCTCTTCAACAATCGACAGCGGGCGGCCGTTCATCAGCACCAGTACCAGCGGCTTGCCGGTGGCTTTCAAGGCCTTGATCAGGTCGCGCTGGCTTTGCGGGATGTTCAGGTCGGTGCGGCTCGAGGATTCGTGCGACATGCCACGGGATTCACCCACGGCAGCCACCACCACATCGGCATCCTTGGCGGCCTTTACGGCCTCGTCGATCATCACTTGGGCAGGGCGGGTGTCATCCACCACTTCCGGCGCATCGAAGTTGAGGAAGTTCAGGTAGTCGACCACGGCCTTGTCGTTGGTGATGTTGGCGCCACGGGCATAGATGATCTTGCCTTTTTCGCCGATCACCGCGTTTAAACCGTCGAGCAGCGTCACCGATTGCGCAGGCCGTCCGGCGGCGGCCCAACTGCCCATCATGTCAATAGGCGCCTTGGCCAGCGGGCCGACCAGGGCGATGGTCGCGGATTTTTTCAGCGGCAGGGTGTTGTTCTGGTTTTTCAGCAACACCAGGCTGCGGCGTGCGATGTCGCGTGCGTCGGCACGGTGCAGGCGGCTTTCGGCGTAGGTGTCGGCCGGGTCATCCTCGGCCTTGCCGATGCGCAGGTACGGGTCCTTGAACAGGCCCATGTCGTATTTGGCACCGAGCACTTCGCGCACGGCGTTATCGATGTCGCTCTGTTCGATCTCGCCGGACTTGAGCAGCCCCGGCAATTCTTTGGCATACAACGAGTCGTTCATGCTCATGTCGATGCCGGCCTTGATCGCCAGCTTGGCGGCTTCGCGCCCGTCTTTGGCCACGCCGTGCTTGATCAGCTCGAAGATCGCGCCATGGTCGCTCACGGCCACGCCCTTGAAGCCCCAGTCCCGGCGCAGCAGGTCATTCATCAGCCAGGTGTTGGCGGTGGCAGGCACGCCGTTGATCGAGTTCAGCGCCACCATCACGCCGCCGGAGCCGGCCTTGATCGCCGCGTGGTACGGCGGCAGGTAGTCCTGGTACATCTTGACCGGGCTCATGTCGACCACGTTGTAGTCGCGACCGCCTTCCACCGCGCCATACAGGGCGAAATGCTTGACGCTGGCCATGATGCTGTCGGCATTCGCGGGGCTCACGCCCTGGAACGCCTTGACCATCACTTCGGCGATGCGCGAGACCAGATACGTGTCTTCACCAAAGCCTTCGGACGTACGGCCCCAGCGCGGGTCGCGGGAGATGTCGACCATCGGCGCAAAAGTGATGTCGAGGCTGTCGGCGGCGGCTTCCTGGGCAGCGACGCGCCCGGAGCGGCTGATGGCCTCCATGTCCCAGCTGGATGCCAGGGCCAGGCTGATCGGGAAGATCGTGCGGTGGCCGTGGATCACGTCGTAGGCGAAGAACATCGGGATCTTCAGCCGGCTGCGCATGGCCGCGTCCTGCATCGGACGGTTTTCCGGGCGGGTGATGGAGTTGAAGGTGCCACCGATACGGCCGGCGGCGATTTCCTTGCGGATCAGCTCGCGGGGCATCTCGGGGCCGATGCTGATCAGGCGCAATTGGCCGATCTTTTCGTCCAGGGTCATCTGCTTGAGCAGGTCGCTGACAAACGCGTCCTTGTCTTTAAGCGCAGCAGGCTTTGTTTCTGCCCATACGGGGTGACTGGCCAGAGTGGCAACAAGGCCGAGCAAACACAGCTTTTTCATGAATATCCTTTTTCGGCTCACTGCACAGCATTGGGGTGAATGCTGATCGGCCAAAATGTGGGGAGCGTCTATTGTTGTTCGGGTGTTGTTCAGATAAATGCAGCACACTCTGAACTCTTGTTCGCGCTGGGCATCTTTGTAGCTGATTGGCTCGATGCATTCCAGTGGTGGCGGATTATGCCCCAAGCGCGTGGTGTATAGGGTTAGTCGTAACATTCCATCAAGATTGGGCAGGAGAAACACCATGCAAGCAGCACAAGGTTACCGCTGGGGCTTGAAAGCCGCGGTTTTGCTATTGATCAGCAGCGTGCTGAGCGGTTGCGGCATCAACAACATCCCGACCCTGGACGAACAGGCCAAGGCCGCCTGGGGCCAGGTGCAGAACCAGTACCAACGCCGCGCCGACCTGATTCCCAACCTGGTGGAAGTGGTCAAGGGCTACGCCGCCCATGAGCAAGACACGCTCACCGCCGTGATTGAAGCGCGGGCCAAGGCCACGTCGATCCAGGTGGATGCCAGCACCCTCGACAATCCGGAAAAACTCAAGCAGTTCCAGCAAGCCCAGGATGGCTTGAGTGGCGCACTCAGCCGTTTGATGGTGGTGTCCGAGCGCTACCCGGACCTGAAGGCCAACCAGAATTTCCTGGCCCTGCAATCGCAGCTTGAAGGCACCGAAAACCGTATCGCCGTGGCCCGCCGCGACTTTATCCAGGCCGTACAGGCCTACAACACCGAGATTCGCACTTTCCCTGGCCGTCTGTGGCACAGCGTGATGTACAGCGACTTGCCGGTCCGCGCCACGTTTGAGGCCACCAGTGCCGATGCCGATAAAGCGCCGCAAGTGAAGTTCAAATAAAGCTGCATTGAGGTGTCGATGCGTTTATTACGGATAGGCCTGGCGCTGTGGCTGTTGGCCTGCGTGGGCGTGGCCCAGGCAGCGCTGACCTTCCCGGCGCTGACCGGGCGGGTGGTGGATAACGCCCAGATGATCGACGCAGCCACGCGCCAGCAGCTGACACAGCAGTTGCAGGCGCTGGAACAGACGTCCGGTGACCAGATCGTAGTGGTCACCGTGCCTGACTTGCAGGGCGTACCGATTGAGGACTTCGGTTATCAGTTGGCTCGCCAGTGGGGCATCGGCCAGAAGGGCAAGGATAACGGCGCGCTGTTGATCGTCGCCCGTGATGAGCGCAAATTGCGTATCGAAGTCGGCTACGGCCTGGAAGGCGTGCTCACCGATGCGCAGTCGTGGGTGATCATCAATCAGGTGATTGCACCGGCGTTCAAGGCCGGCAATTACAGCAAAGGCATCAGCGATGGCGTGGCCGCGATGGTGCAAGTGGTGGGCGGTGAACCCTTGGCCGTGCCAGCCCATGTGGCGGATGGCAACTTTGCCAAGGATAATCCCGGGCTTTCCATCGGCCTGTTTGTCCTGCTGATCGGCGTGTTGTGGCTGTGCAACCGGATGGGGCTGCCAGTCGGTGCAATCCTGCTGGCGATTCTCAGCAGCAGCGGGCGCGGCGGTGG
>NZ_CVTP01000012.1:0-10361 GCF_900005865.1 Pseudomonas sp. 58 R 12 | reverse complement strand
CGCGCCGCCTGTTTGGTACTCGATCACACGGGTTTCGAAGAAGTTCTTCTCTTTCTTCAAGTCCATGATCTCGCTCATCCACGGGAACGGGTTGGTGGTGCCCGGATACTCTTCTTTCAAACCAATCTGCGACAGGCGACGGTTAGCGATGAACTTGAGGTAATCCTCCATCATCGCCGCATTCATGCCCAGCACGCCGCGCGGCATGGTATCGCGCGCGTATTCGATCTCCAGCTGAGTCCCTTGCAGGATCATCTGGGTCGCTTCTTCCTTCATCTCGGCATCCCACAAATGCGGGTTTTCGATTTTGATCTGGTTGATCACATCGATACCGAAGTTCAGGTGCATCGACTCGTCGCGCAGGATGTACTGGAACTGCTCGGCGACGCCGGTCATTTTGTTGCGACGGCCCATGGACAGGATCTGGGTGAAGCCGCAGTAAAAGAAGATGCCTTCCAGCACGCAGTAGTAGGCGACCAGGTTACGCAGCAGTTCTTTATCAGTCTCGACAGTGCCGGTTTCGAACTTCGGATCGGAGATCGAACGGGTGTACTTCAGGCCCCAGGCAGCCTTTTTGGCGACCGATGGAATCTCGTGGTACATGTTGAAGATCTCGCCTTCATCCATGGCCAGCGATTCGATGCAGTACTGGTAGGCGTGGGTGTGAATCGCTTCTTCGAAGGCCTGGCGCAGGATGTACTGGCGGCACTCCGGGTTGGTGATCAGGCGGTACACGGCCAGGACCAGGTTGTTGGCAACCAGGGAGTCGGCGGTGGAGAAGAAGCCCAAGTTGCGCATGACGATGCGGCGTTCGTCGTCGGTCAGGCCTTCGGGGTCTTTCCACACAGCGATGTCGGCGGTCATGTTGACCTCTTGCGGCATCCAGTGGTTGGCGCAGCCGTCGAGGTACTTCTGCCAGGCCCAGTCGTACTTGAAGGGCACGAGTTGGTTGAGGTCGGCGCGGCAGTTGATCATGCGCTTTTCGTCAACGGCGACGCGGGCGGAGGCGCCTTCGAGTTCGGCGAGGCCTTCGGCGACGTCGAGTTTGTCCAGGGCGGCCTTGGCGCGGACGATGGCGGCGGAGTCACTGGCGGTGACGGCGCGGGCTTCAAGGGCGGCGGCAGCGCCGGCACCGTCGAGGCGGTCCATGTTGGCTTCGGTGGCGTGGCCGGCGTTGGCGCCTTTGATCACCGCTGCACCGGTGTCTTCGTTATCGACTTCATCCCAACTCAGCATCGAAATATTCCTTTCAGATCGGGTTTGACGGCCCTTGGAGCCGCCAAAAAATAAGTAAATTGCAGGCTTCAGGCATTGAAATACTGCGCATAGTGTGGTCGATAAATACCGATACTGCACACTATGTAGTGGTCTGTTCTGTTTGTGGGCACACTATATGGTGTGTGGCTACGATGGTCAACGCGCAAGAGGGCAGTGAATGTCGCAGGCCTGCCAGCCGACCTGATCAATGAGGCGTACGCGTTTCCCTGTGGACGCTGGCTTGCCTGCGAAGGCATCGCCCCGGTGTGCCTGATGAACCCGGGCTTCTGCATCGCCGGCAAGCCAGCTTATACATTCGGACTGAGTAAGGCTTAGGGAGCCCCACTCAACCTCACACACTGATCTTGATCTGCGCGCACAATCCGCCTTCCGGGCGGTTACTCAAGGTCAGCGAGCCACCAATCGCCACCACCAGTTGCTGGGCAATCGCCAGCCCCAGGCCGGTGCCGCCGGTGCCACGGTTGCGCGAGCTTTCGATGCGGTAGAACGGCTGCATCACCTGCACCAGTTCGTCCTCGGCAATGCCGGGGCCGTTATCCAAGACCTTGATCGACAATTCCCCGTTGGCCATCGAGCCCACTTCCAGTTGCGCGGAGCCGGCGAATTTCAGGGCGTTGTCCACCAGGTTCACCAGCACACGCCGCAGAGCGTGGGGGCGGGTATCGAGGACCACCGCGCTTTTGCCGCTGAGGCTGACGTGTTTGTGCATGTCTTGGTAGTCGAACACCAGGCTGTCGAGGAACGCGTCGAGGTTGATGCGGTGGCTGGCTTCGGTCGCACCGTGGACGCTGCGCGCATAGGCCACGCCTTCGCGTACCAGGTGTTCCATCTCGCTCAGGTCGCCCCAGAGTTTGTCGCGGTCGGCGGAGTCGTCCATGAATTCGGCGCGCAGTTTCATGCGGGTGATCGGGGTTTGCAGGTCATGGGAAATGGCCGCCAGGATCTGCATACGTTCCTTGAGGTATTCGGCGATACGTTTTTGCATTTCATTGAACGCGGCGGCGGCATGCGCGACTTCGGTCGGGCCATTCTCGTCGAGCAGCGTGGGATGTGCGTTGGGGTCCAGGGTTTCCACCGCGCGGGCCAGGCGCGTCAGCGGGCGGATGGCCAGGCGCACGGCAAACCAGGTACAGCCGAGCAGCAGTGCCAGTTGCAGCACCAGTACCACCGGCAACCAGTAGGCGACGGGGACCATCGCGGGGCGCACGTCAATGGTGATCGGGCTGCCATCCGCCAGGGTCAGGTGCGCCTGGAAGTGTTTTTGCAGGCCGGGGATGTCGCGCAAGGTCAGCGCGTAGCGTTCACCCAATGCATCAGCAATCGAGGTGGCGGCCATGGGCACAGCGTTGCTGCTCATCGGCTCACCGGTTTCGCCGTCGTCGAGCAGGTAGCGGTAATTCTGCCGGTCGAGACGCGGTAGCCAGCTGGCGCGCTCGTTGGCGGGCAGACGGTCGAGGATCGCCACCGAGGTGGACACATCGTTTTCCAGGTTGCCCAACATGGCGGTGCGCGCGCTGATGTAGCGCTCGTAGAACTGCGCACTGAAAGACAGGCCATGGGCGCAGACCAGGCTGATCAAGAAGATCAGCGACAACTGCGACGCCAGGGTGCGGGGCCAGCCGAGCTTGAAGCTCATTGATCGGCCCCGAGGATTTTCACCGGCAGCGAGAACACATAGCCCTCGCTGCGCACCGTCTTGATATAGGCCGGTTCGCGGGCGTCATCCAGCAGGCGCTGGCGCAGGCGGCTCACCAGCAGGTCGATGGAGCGGTCGTACAGGTCGGCGTCGCGGCCCTGGGTCAGGTTGAGCAATTGGTCGCGGTTGAGCACGCGTTGGGGGTGGTCGAGGAACACCCGCAACAGGCGGTATTCGGCGCCACTCAGGGCCACCAGGGTGTCGTCCGTGTCGAGCAGGTGGCGTGCGGTAGTGTCCAGGCGCCAACGGCCAAACCGGAGCAAACGACCGGTCTCGCTGATGATCAGGTTCGGCGGCAACATCCGTGTGCGGCGCAGTACCGCGTTGATACGTGCCAGCAGTTCACGGGCGGCGAACGGTTTGACCAGGTAATCGTCAGCGCCCATTTCCAGGCCGATAATGCGGTCGGTTTCATCGTTGCGCGCGGTGAGCATCAGCACTGGCGTGGCCTTGTGCTTGCCCACTCGCAGCTCGCGGCACAGCTGCAAGCCGTCGTCGCCCGGCATCATGATATCCAGCACGATCAAGTCCACCGGGGTGGTGTCGAGGAAGCTGCGCATCTGGCGCCCGTCGGCGACCACGGTGGTGCGCAGGCCGTTTTTCTTCAGGTAGTTGCCTACCAGTTCACGGATCTCCCGGTCGTCATCGACAATCAGGATGTGATCGACATGATCCATGCTGCCACCCTCGTTAAATACTCAGTGCGCGCAGTCTAGCCATTGGCGCCGCCGCTGCCTTGTGCCCTTTGTATTGCAGTGTATCTGGCGATAATGAGATACACGACGAAGCAAAAAAACGCTCAACGAACGTATCGGCCTGCGCTAGAGGGCGCTACCCAGCAGCGCCTCAAACACCTGCTGCACCCGTGGCTCGTCACTGTGGGCCACATTGAAGCGCATCAAGTCGCGGTGCGCCGGGTCATAACCAAACAGCGCGCCCGGCGCCAGCACCATGCCTTGTTTCAATGCCGCCTGGGCCATCTGCTCGCCGTTGATCCCAGGCGGCAGGTGCGCCCAGATAAACATCCCGCCTTCGTAACCCATGGGCAATTCGCAGCCGCAACGCTTGAGCCATTGCTCGACCCGCCCACCGGCCTCCATCAAGCGCTGCACCATGCGCTTGCGGTGCTTGGCGTAGCTGCCTTCGCTGAGCATGCGGTACACGATCTGCTCGAACAGCTCCGAGGTCACGCCGCCGCTCATCAACTTCATATTGGTCAGGTTGGCCGCCAATTGCGGCGCGGCGACCACGAAGCTGACACGGGCGTTGGCGCTGAGGATCTTGGAGAACCCCGACAAGTAGGTGACTTGGTCCAAGCCGGCGAGGGCAGCCAGGCGCGGCGGTGGGTTGGGGTGCAGGTCGCCGTAGAGATCATCCTCGACGATATGGCAATGGTAGTGCTGGGTCAGTTGCAACAAGCGAAACGCTTGGCCAGGGCTGAAGGAGTGGCCGGTGGGGTTCTGCAGCACGCTGGTGGTGAGGTACAGGCTGGGTCGGTGTTCGGCCAACAGTTGTTCAAGTGCAGTAAAATCAAAACCGTCGGGGCGGCGCTGGATCGTCACGACCTTGACCCCATGCAGGGCCAGGTTGGCGTGGAAGTTGAAGTAGCACGGCGTATCCAGCAGCACGGTGTCGCCGGGGCGCGCCAGCAGGCGCATCAGCATGTCCAGGCCTTGCACGGTGTTGGGGGTGGTGATGATCTGCTCCACCGATACCGACAACCCTTCGCCGTGGAGTTTCTGTTGCAAGGCCTGGCGCAACGGTAATAGCCCGGCCGGTGTGCCCAGCCCGGCGATGCGCAACGAGGGCGCACGCACCACGCTGCGCATGGTTTGGCGAATGGCTTCGCTGTCCAGCCACGCTTCCGGCAAGTGGCCGCCACCGGGGCGCAGGTCGCCATATGCCGTGGCAAGCGGGCGGCGCAGTACGCTGAGCAGGTCCTGAGGCAGTAAATCAACCCAGTTCGCCGTGGCCGGGCGCACGCGGTCTATTGCTACGAAATAGCCACGACCTTGACGGGAGGTCAGCAGATTGCGCCCGCGCAGACGGTCGAGGGCTTCGTTGAGGGTGAATTTGCTCACGCCCAGGGTCTGGGTCAGCTCGCGCACCGACGGTAACTGGCTGCCGGGCGCCCATTCACCGTTTTCGATGGCCTGGCTGAACGCCTCCACAATCTGTTGCACCTTAGAGGTGCCCTCTATAAAGGCAATGGCCGATACGAACATGCAAATTCCTTGTCTTTGCCGGTTATTTTACCGGTGAAGTTCGGGCGAATTAGGCCTCACTTTACCTGCCCTGCGCAACGCCCACTGCCTAGACTGCTGGCTCTCTTCCTCGGGGCCCCGGCCATGACCAGTGCGTTAACCCTCTCTTCGTTTCTCTACTTCCTGCTCTTTTGCGCCACCATGACGTTCAGCCCTGGCCCCATGACACTGCTGCTGTTGAGCCTGGGCTTGCGCGACGGCCTGCGCCGTTCGATCCCGGCGCAGATCGGTGCCAGTGTGTCGTACCTGATATCGATCCTGATCTTCGCCGTGGGCTTCTCGGAGTTGATCAAGGGCAACCTTGCCATCACCCAGGGCATCCAGATTGTCGGTGTGGCCTACATCCTGTACCTGGCCTACAAACAGTGGACCAGCAGCGGCCCGTCGATCGACCGCGTCGGCGCTGTGGAGGGCTCGCGCAGCCTGTTCGGCAAGGGTTTGCTGACCGGGTTTTCCAACCCCAAGACCCTCATCATGTTCAGCGCAGTGTTCCCGCAGTTCGCCGGGACCGGTGGGCAGGGTTCGACGGTGGACATTGCCATCCTTGGCATGACGTTCCTGGTGCTGCAATTCGCCAGCGGCTGCCTGTATTGCTACTTCGGCCAGCGCATCAAGCATGTGTTGGAAAACCCCAAGCGCCGCGTGGTGTTGCAGCGGGTCACGGCAGTATTGCTGCTGGGCGTGGCGCTGATGCTGGCGCGAGGCTTTTCCCACTGAGGGTTTTGAGCTTATGAAGGGTAGTGGCGATTTGCCGGTGCCCTGATAGACTCCAGGCAATCACTCAGGATTTCATCTCATCATGTCAGCTGCAGAAGGACACGGGCTTCGGCTTGCTTCACGGCTGTACAAATCCCGTACCCTCGGGCTGACGCTCGGCTTTGTGTGCGTGGTGTTCGGGATGTATCCGCTGGACCCCGCATGGTGGGTGTGGGCCTGGATGGTCATCAACGCGTTTGTCTGGCCGCACCTGGCGTTTCAACTGACCTTACGCACCGCCAATGCACTGCGCAGCGAACGACGCCACCTGCTGTTCGATTCGTTTTGCGGTGGGTTCTGGGTCGGCGCCATGCACTTTAATCCACTGCCCAGCGTGACCACGTTGTCGATGATGACCATGAACAACGTGGCCATCGGCGGTCCCCGCTTCATGCTGGCGGGGTGGGTGGCGCAGGCGCTCGGCATCGGCACCTCGTTACTGTTATTCGCCCCCGCTTTTATCGCGGTGACGACCCAAACCCAACTCTATGCCTGCCTGCCGATCCTGATGCTGTATCCGTTGGCATTGGGCTGGATCTGCTATCGCCAGGCGGTGACGCTGGCGCGCCACAAGCGCGAGCTTTTGGCGCTGAGCCGTACTGACAGCCTGTCCGGCCTGCTCAATCATGGCGCCTGGAAGGATCACCTTGAAATCGAATTCCAACGCTGCCGCCGAGGTTTCTCAGGCGGCGCCATCGCGTTGATCGATATCGACCACTTCAAGACCATCAACGACACCTACGGCCATGTCACCGGTGATATCGTCCTGCGCCAATTGAGCAAAGTCCTGCGCCAGAACCTGCGCGCCACCGACCTGGCCGGGCGTTACGGTGGTGACGAATTCTGCGTGATCCTGCCGGACATGCCGCTCAACCGCGCCACCGAAGTGATGGACGCGTTGCGCGATCGCTTCAACGCCCTGGCCTACGCCCAGGACCCGACCTTACGTGCCAGTTTGAGCATCGGCCTGGCGCCGTATCAGCCGACCCATGCCGACTCCACAAGCTGGTTGAACGACGCCGACCAGGCGTTGTACGAGGCCAAGAGCAGCGGGCGCAACCGCGTCAGCTCCACGCAGGGGAGTTGGTTGCGATCGGTCTAGTGGGGTAGGGTGTGGCGGCACCCTCCCACAAAAAACAAGGATCGGTTCATGCACTTCAACTTCCCGCGTACTCTCCTGGCCGCCACCCTGGCCTTGTCCTTCGCCGTGCCGGCCTACAGCGCCGAACCCCATAAACAGATCCAGGCGCAGTCCGAACAGTACAAGGCCGAAGCCCTGAAATTGCTGGAACGCCTGGTGAACATTGACTCGGGTTCGGGTTATGAGCCGGGCCTGACCCAAGTGCGTGACATCGCTGTTGATGAACTGAAACAACTGGGCTTCAGCATCGAGTTGGTACCGGATAAAGCGGCCAATAACAGTCATGTGGTTGCCACGCTCAAGGGCACTGGCAAAGCCAAGATCCTGCTGATGGCCCACATGGACACCGTATTCAAGGAAGGCTCGGCCGCCGAGCGACCGTTCCACATCAAGGACGGCCGCGCCTATGGCCCCGGCGTAATGGATGATAAGGGCGGCATCGTCGCCGGCATCTACGCGCTCAAAGTCCTCAAGGACCAAGGCTTCCAGGACTACGCACAAATCACCTTCCTGCTCGACGCCAGTGAAGAGACGGGCTCCGACGCCGCTTCTGAGCTGATTCGCAAAACCGCCAAGGCCCACGACGTTACCCTCAACCTCGAACCCGGCCGCCCAGCCGACGGCCTGGTAGTCTGGCGCAAAGGCAGCGCCACTGCCTTGGTAGAAGTCAAAGGCAAAGCCGCCCACGCCGGCGTCGCCCCGGAACTGGGCCGCAACGCTGCCATGGAGGTTGCGCACCAGATCCTGCAACTGGGCAAGCTGGGCGATGAAGAGAAGAAAACCACCATCAACTTTACCGTGCTCAAGGCGGGCGACCGTACCAACGTGATTCCTGACCAAGCTACCGCCAAGGCTGACGTGCGTGCGGCGTTGCCGGAAGAGTTTGATCGCATCGAGAAGGACTTGGCGCGGGTGTCGGCGAACAAGCTGATCCCGGACACAGAAGTGAAAACCACCCTGCAACGCGGCTTACCGCCGATGCCGCAGACGCCGGAGTCGGACAAGTTGGTGGCGATTGCCCAGGGGATTTATGGGGAGTTGGGCAAGAAGCTGACGATTGAAGGCAGTGGTGGGGCGGCGGATGCGAGTTTGTCGGCTGGGGTTGGGACGCCGACGTTGGATGGGTTTGGGATTGTCGGGGGGGGTATTCATACGGCGGAGGAGTATGCGGAGGTGGAGAGCGTGGCGCCGCGGGTTTATTTGTTGAGTCGGATGATTATGGAGCTTTCGAAGCGGTGATCTCTGCTGATTGAGGTTCTCTTGTAGTGAGCAGGCTTGCCCTGCGCTGGGCTGCGAAGCAGCCCCAAAACAGCCAATGCCTATTTAACTGAAAATACCCATTGTCTGTACTGGGACCGCTTCGCGGCCCAGCGCGAGCAAGCTCGCTCGCCACAGGAGGGCGGTGGTGTCTTGGAGAGCGGTGTTGGTTTTACCAAGTTGATGGGTCTTCGAGGCCGGCTTTTTCGAGGTCGTCCTTCCAGACCTCGTTGGCGAGTCGGTAGATGTCGACGAAGAAGCCTCGAGGATCGGCAATTTCGGTTTCGTCCCAAGCCATTTTTGAATACGCCTCTGGATCGTCCTCAAAGTAAGCGTGGAAGTTAAAGTCTTCAGTGTTTAATGCCTGAAGTAAGGTTTCTACTAGTCGGTACCTATGGCGATAGGAAAGCCTATTGAAAGGATCTAAGCAGTACTCACATATAAGCGCTTCCCTGTCTTTCTTTTCGTTAGGGTTGAAGCGGGCGAGTGCTTTCCCTTTGGTTTCCTCCCTGTCATAAATATCAAAAACGCCTACGAAATAGTTCAAGCTGGCATCGAAAGGTATGTGCTCGGAGGAAGGGTGAAATAGCATTTTTATTCCTTAATTGGAAATAGAGTAAAAGGCGTTCCGTCTTCACGAAATTTCATTTCTGCGCCATTCATTGAAGGGTTGAAAGTTGGATTGTTAGGGTCTTTCTTGTTAGGTCTGTAGCCACGTCCAGCTCCTGGTAATTCTAAGCGCACAATATCGTTTGTCTTGTCGTCAATGCCAGTGTAGCGCGGCAGGCCTCGTTCAACCCGAGACGTAGCCTTTGTCCATGCCTGAAGTTGGAGCTTCCAGCTGTTAAATTGGGAACTTGGGACGCCTTTTTTATTTTGCGGAGTTATATCTGTTATTGGGTCTGTTCCATTGATCGAACGCCTTCTTATCTTGTGACTCTCTACCTCTGGGCCGTGCTTGCCAACCATGTGCATGTCGTACTCTGCTTCGTATTCCAGTACTCGACGTTTCGCATTTGCTTCGGTAAGTTCCTCAATTCTCCTCTGTCTAGCTGTAAGCTGCGGCCCGGGAGTTCTTGGCTCATCGGAGTTGACTTTAACGGCATCAAAAGGACTTTGGGCGTTATAGGATGGTTTGCATCCAGCGGTTCCTGGGCAAGAAGTTAATCCCAGCGGATCCACCCATCCCGTAGGATTGGGCACGTACTGGTACGCATTGATCCCACCCGCCAATTTCACCGGATCGGGCGTCAGGTAACGACCAATATCCGGATTGTAGTAGCGGTGGCGGTTGTAGTGCAGCCCGCTTTCCGAGTCGAAGTACTGGCCTTGGAAGCGCAGCGGGTTGTCGACTTTTCCTATGTCGAGGCGGGTGATTTCGCCGTAGGCGCGGTAATGCGCGGACCAGACGATTTCGCCATCCGGGGCGGTGAGTTCCTGTGGGGTGCCGATGTGGTCGAGTTGATAGTGGTAGGGCTTGGTTTCTTTTGGGCCGAAACCTTCCAGTAGCACCAGTGGGCGAAAGCTGTCGGGTTCGTAGAGGTAGCTGCGGTGGTGATCCGCGTGGTGTTCGGCGATGAGTTTGTCGCCTTGCCAGAAGAACTCGGTGGTCAGGCCGTCGATGGTTTTGCTGATGCGGCGGCCGAAGGGGTCGTAGCGATAGCTGGCGGTTTGCCCGTTAGGTTGGGTGACGCCGATCAGGCGGTGCTGGCAGTCGTAGCGGTATTCGGTGACGAGTTGCTGGCCTTTGCCTCGGCGTTCACGGATCAAATTGCCGAAGGCGTCGTAGTCGTAGTGGCGGTCGCCTTGGATCATCAGGCGGTTGCCGGCGACGATGTCCGGGCCGGGGCGGTCTTGCATGAGCAGGTTGCCGGCCGGGTCGTGGCCGAAGCGTTCCTGCTCGCCTTGGGAGTGATCGGCTCGGGTCAGGCGGGCGAGGGGATCGTAGTGGTAGTGGTGTTCGCCTTTG
>NZ_CVTP01000011.1:0-115256 GCF_900005865.1 Pseudomonas sp. 58 R 12 | reverse complement strand
TAGTCCAAATCGTCTTGCCGAGTGGTGACACGCGTAAATATACCTACAACGCTTACGGAAAAATCACCTCCGAACGCGATGAACTGGGGCACGTCACCCGTTACGAATATGCCGACGGCTTGCACCTGATCAGCCGCCGCATCAACGCCGATGGCACCCAGGTCAAATACCGTTACGACAACGTTCGTTTGTTGCTGACCGAGATCGAAAACGAAGTCGGCGAAACCTACCGGTTCCAGTATCACAGCAACGGCCTGATCCAACAAGAAACTGGTTTTGACGGCCAGCGCACCGCTTACGTTTATGACCTGAACGGCAACCTTCAGGAAAAGACCGAACACGGCGACGATGGCAGTCAGCTAGTCACCCGCTACGAGCGCGATCACGCCGGACGACTCGTAAGAAAAACCCTGCCCGACGGCAACATCGTCGATTACGCCTACGACCGCCAGGGCAATCTCCTAAGCGTCGACGACGGCCACTGGGCGCTGGCCTACGAATACGATCCGCAAAACCGCCTTACCGCTGAACACCAAGGCTGGGGCACGTTGCGCTATGGCTATGACGCCTGCGGTCAGCTGAAAAACCTGCGCCTGCCGGATAACAACCGTCTCACCTTCAACCACGATAAAGGCGGCCATCTAGCCACTGTCGACTTGAACGGTGAAACCCTCACCTCGCACCTGTTCAAAGCCGACCAGGAACAGCAACGCCAACAAGGCCAACTGATCAGCCACTACCACTATGACGATCAGCAACGCCTGCACGCCCACGCCGTCACCCAACAGGAACACTACCTTTACCAACGCCAATACGACTACGACAAATCCGGCAACCTCACCCGCCTCCTCGACACCCGCAAAGGCGAACACCACTACCACTACGATCCCCTCGCCCGCCTGACCCGAGCCGATCACTCCCAAGGCGAGCAGGAACGCTTCGGCCACGACCCGTTTGGCCGCCGCATCAGCAAAACCGTTGACGGCAAAACTACCGAATTCTTCTGGCAAGGCGACAAACTCATCGCCGAACACCACGCGGATCGGCACCGCAGCTACCTCTATGAACCGGACAGCTTTCGTCCGCTGACCCTACTAGAAGGCTTCGGTCCAAAAGAAACCAAGCCCTACCACTACCAACTAGACCACCTCGGCACCCCACAGGAACTCACCGCCCCGGGAGGCAAAATCGTCTGGTCCGCGCACTACCGCGCCTACGGCGAAATCACCCGCCTCGACATAGGAAAAGTCGACAACCCGCTGCGCTTCCAAGGCCAATACTTCGACTCGGAAAGCGGGCTGCACTACAACCGCCATCGCTACTACAATCCGGATCTTGGTCGCTACCTGACACCTGACCCGGTGAAGCTGGCGGGTGGGATCAATGCATACCAGTACGTACCCAACCCGACAGGTTGGGTAGATCCGCTAGGCTTGAACTCTTGTCCAGGTGGCAAAAAGTGCAAACCGACGACCGAAGCTGAAGAACCAGAAACGGAGGCAAAAGCTAATTATGGGGAGCCACTCCCCCCCACCACCTCAAATATCCCGCCTGAAATGGGATATCACAAAGAAACCTATGCCAACAAACCAGTTAAACCGGAAGAAACCACCCGAAAGTGGGATGAATTTCTAGGGCCACGTCCCCACACGAACACCAACCCGCGAACTGGAAAACCTGATCGCGACAGGATAGTTTCTAGTGACGCAAAAAGAAGTATTCGCTATGGCGCGCACGAAATGAACAGCAAACCAAGCAAACATCACTACCATGAGGAGACATGGACTCTTGAGCTTAAAACCAACACCATGAATGTGGACAACACTGTTGTTAGAGTCCCACTACCGAAGAAGTGAAATGAAGATACGAATTACCGAAATACTTTCTACTACGGACACTTTACTCGTCAGGTTCCAATCATCTATCGGTAGTGGCGCCGCTCTATGGGCCGGGATCACTCCCAAAATCGGCGATGAACACGACGTAGAGTTCGATCTGGATGAAATCTTTTCTTGGGGGCGAAGCATTACTCCGTCCTCCGATACAACCCCGCAGATCATCGAGATAAAGGGTATCACTCAAATAACAGCCGAATTGACTCAAGTCGCGGACGAAGAATGTGCTGCATTACAACTTGGCGACTCTATAGTTCTTGTTGAACTCGACCGACCAATCACTCAAAAATCTGGTTACGTTGACGTGCGGGCAACCAGAATCGTCCTATACCCAACAAATATTTAACCCCCCTCACCCCCACGCCACCACCAACAACCCCACCCCCAACACCAAACACAACGGCGAATAAAAATACGTATCCAACCTCGCAAACCTTGACCCGCCGACTTTCTTGAAAAACCCCACCAATTCCGAATCCCCAATCGCCCTGGCAAACATCACCAACGCAATCGCACTGATCCCCCACTGCAACGCCCCATGGGACACCGCCGAAAAGTACAACCCCGCCCGCAGGCACACCATCAGCGCAATCCCCACCAATCCCAATGCGACCAGAAACGTGGCGAGCGCCGAGGGCTTGAACGCTGGCTTGGGTCCGCTGGCGAATTCTCCGGGCAGTTGGGGGATGGCGGCTAAGAAGCCGAGTTTGCCGCCGGCAGCCCAGTACAGATGCACCATGCTGATGAATGTAAAAACGCCGACAATCCATCGTGCGACTACAAAGCTCATGACTGGCTCTCCCTGAAAAGGTCCGCATCAGGATAGCCCCCCTGAGATTTTCTGCAGGCATTTCGTCGGCGGCTGATGGTAAAGTGCCGCCCCATGAAACTTGCCCGTGCCGACCGCTCGCTCATTGCCTGGATGCTCTATTGCTGCGTCCTGTTCAATGTGTTCGCCTGCAGTATCGGTCATGGGCAGATGGTCGGGATGCAGCTCAATGGCATCGGCGGTCAGTTCTGTACAGTGGACCCGCGCACCCAGGCGCCCAAGCCGTCCAACTCCACCGAAGAAAACCTGCCCACACTGTCAAAGGCGTTTGGCTGCCCGCTGTGCTCCACTGGCGGTATGGGCCCGGCGCTGAGTTCCAGCCTGAATGTAGCGGTGTTGCCCCAGCCCCATGCGCCACCGCCAGCTATTGTCCTGGCTGCTGACATCCCTACCCACTTCACCTGGCCCACGGCTCATCCGCGCGCGCCGCCTGCTTTCGCCTGATCCCTTCGCTTTCTGATCTGCACTGACCGCCGTTTCCGCAAGGAAATACAGGCGGCTGCGCGTTGTTTTCAAGCCAAGTTTTTCAGGATTCAACCATGAAACATCTACCCCTGTTGGCGGGCCTGTTCGGCTGCCTGCCTGTCTGCGCCTGGGCCCTTGAGTTGGCCCCGACGACCATTGATGGCGAACAAACCGCCGAGCCCGGCCTGGCCCTGGACCAACCCAGCGGCGTGGCGTCGCGGTTGGGATTGAGCGTACGGGAAACCCCGGCGTCGGTGGCCATCGCTAAGCGCAGTGACATCGAGCGCCACGGCGCCAAGACTTTCCGCGATGCGGCCAACAGCCTGCCCGGCGTCAACGCCAGCGCCCCACCGGGCTTTGGCGGGTTTGTCTCCTATCGGGGTTTTACCAGCAGCCAGATCACCCAGATGTTCAACGGGATCAACGTCGCCACAGGCCTGGCCCGGCCTGTGGATGCCTGGATCTATGATCGGGTGGAACTGGTCGGCGGCCCCTCCTCCCTGATCAACGGCGCAGGCTCCGTGGGCGGTTCGCTCAATTACGTGACCAAGCTGGCCACCCGTGAGGAACAGGCGGCCGAAGGCCAGCTCACCTACGGCAGCTATGACACCGCCGGTATGGCGTTCGGCGTCAATCACGCCCTGACCGAACCCGGCGCCGAGGTGCAGCACTACGCGCGCCTGGATGTGAGCCGCAACACCAATCACAGCTACATCGACCGCGACCAGCGCGAGGCCTGGAGCCTGGCGTTTTCCCTGCTCAGCGACCTCACGCCCAACCTGTCTCATACCCTGGCACTGGAATACCAGGATGAGCATGAAGACAGCCCCTACTGGGGCACGCCGGTGCTCAACCCCAAGGCCGGCGAGCTGAAGATCGACAAGCACAACCGGTTCAACAACTACAACGTCGCCGACGGCCGCTACGAGCAGCGCACGCTCTGGGCGCGCTCGATCATCGACTACCGCATCAACGACAGCACCACCCTGAAAAACACCCTGTACCACTTGGACAGCCAACGCGATTACCGCAACCTGGAAACCTACCAGTACAACGCCAACAACAGCGCGGTGAACCGCTCGACGGCTTACCAGGTACGCCATCAGGGCGAACAGAACGGCAACCAGTTCGAGCTGCGTCACGATGACAGCCTTTACGGCCTGTCGACCACTTGGTCCGGCGGCTTCGAGTACAAGGTCAACAGCACCACGAGCACGCCGTGGAATGTGCCGGGTAACAGTGCGGTGGATCCGAATACCTTCAACCCTGGGCACTTCTACGACATCCCGCGAACCCGGGAGAGCTTCGGTAACGACAAGACCAATGAAGTCACCACCAAGGCGCTGTTCGTGGAGAATCGCCTGGGCCTCACCGACAAATTGTCGCTGTTGACCGGCCTGCGTTACGACGCCATCGACCTGGATGTCACCAACCACCGCGTGGTCACGGCCACCAACCCTCGGCACTTCAAACGCAGTTGGGAACCGGTGACCGGCCGCGTAGGCCTGACCTATCAATTCATCCCATCGGCCAATGTGTACGTGCAATACAGCACCGCCGCCGAGCAGCCAAGCACCACCACACAAGTGTTTGATGTCTCGACGGGTAAACAGTGGGAAGTGGGCAGCAAGTTCGACTATCTGGACGGCCGTGGCTCGGCCACCGTGGCCGCCTACAAGATCGAGCGCAAGGATTTTGCCGTGACCGATCCGCAGGATCCCACCAGCAGCATCCCGGTCGGCGCGCAGTCATCCAGGGGCATCGAGTTGGCCAGCTCATTGCGCATCACGCCAAGTCTGCTGGCGGAGGGCAACTTCGCCTGGGTCGACGCCGAGTACGAGGATTTCAATGAGAAAATTGCCAGTGGCGCGGTGGTCTCGCGCAAGGGCAACACGCCGACCAACGTACCCACGCGCGTGGGTAACCTGTGGCTGACTTATGATTTTGCCGAGGATTGGCAAGGTGGTGTGGATGCGCGGTATGTGGCTGAGGTGTATGCGGATAATGCCAATACGCAAACGGTGCCGGCCTATACGCTGTTCGGGACGTTCCTGCGCTATAAGGTGGACTCGCATACCTCGGTCACGGGCCGGGTGCGCAACTTGACGAACGAGGTGTATGCCGAGTTCGCCCATGTGTCGCCGGCGTACTATCTGGGGGCGCCGAGGACCTTCGAGCTGGCAGTACAGACCCGGTTCTGACTTTGGAATACACACCAATGTGGGAGCTGGCTTGCCTGCGATAGCGGTGTGTCAGTTGATGAATCCTTGACTGATACAGCGCTATCGCAGGCAAGCCAGCTCCCACATTTTGAGCTCACTTGGCAGTGAGACCGGTGTTTATTTCAGGCTCGCCTCAACCTTCTCCGCCACATCCTCGGTCAACCAAGCCTTCCACACTTGCGGATGTTCCTTGAGAAACGCCTGGGCCACATCCCGTGGCGCTGTGTGATTTTCACTCATGGTCGCCAAGGCCTTATTCAGCGGCTCGATCGGAAACTCAACTTTCTCAAAGAACTGCGCAATCTGCGGATGGGCCTTCTGGAACGGCGTAGACACCCCGATACTCAACTTGGACGCCAACGAGCGCGTGGGCTTCGGATCAGGATTATCCGCATCCGTCAGGGTCTTCCAGGCCTCGGCATCGAACGGCGGTTCCTCCAGTTGGATCAACTTGTAGCGCCCCATCAACGGCGTCGGCGACCAGTAGTAGAACAGCACCGGCTTGCCCCGGCGGATCGACGAGGCAATCTCGGCATCCAGTGCCGCGCCTGAGCCGCTGCGGAAGTTCACGTAGCTGTCATCCAGACCGTAGGCCTTGAGCTTCTGTTTGTTGACCACTTCCGAGGTCCAGCCGATAGGGCTGTTGAGAAAGCGGCCCTTGCCTGGGGATTCCGGGTCCTTGAACACATCCTTGTAGCGCGCCAGGTCCTTTACGCTCTTGAGGTCCGGCGCCAGTGGCTTGATGCCTTTGGCGGGATCACCCTTGATCACGTATTCCGGCACCCACCAGCCTTCGGTTGCGCCTTTGACCGTGTCCCCAAGACCCACCACCTTGCCTTCGGCCTCCGCCTTGACCCACACCGGGCTGCGGCCGGCCCATTCTTCGCCGATCACTTGGATGTCGTTCTTGGCCAGCGCGGTTTCCAAGGTGATGGTAGTGCCGGGCAAGGTGTCGGTGGGCAAGTCGTAGCCCTTCTCGACAATAACCCGCAGCACTTCGGTGATCAGGCTGCCGCTTTCCCAGTTCAGGTCGGCAAAATGTATCGGCGCCTCAGCGGCGCGCACCGGCAATGCGGCCATTGACAGCCCTAGGGTCGCCAGGGACGCAGCCAACAGCGTTCTCAATCCTTTCATGCCTCAGGCACCTCGCGATATCGCAACCAATAGCGGAAGGCTTTGCTGCGTATGCGCGAAGCCTCTGAACAATTAAGTCAACTCAACTGTAGTAGAGGTTCCGGGAGATAACGGGTGTTCGCGTTTTTTTGCTGATTATTCGCTGGCCTTGAACGTGACCAGCTCGCCCTTGCGCCACTTGGCAGCCTTGCCGGTCACGGCCTTGAGGGTTTTGGTCAGGCCATCCTGCAGTTGCTCATTGGCGGCAAACACCAGCATCACGCTGTGGCCTTCCTTGAACACGATGCCCTGGCCTTCGGCCGAGGACACGAAGGCGTAGTCGCCCAAGCCATAGACGGTCAACTTGATGTCGCGGAACTTCAATTCGAACTTGCCACCCTCGCGACTGGGCAATACCGCCGCGCGGAAGTGATCGCCGACTTTGAGTTCCAGGCGAGGTTTGTCGTCCACCACCATCGCCGCCTCGGTGTCGATTTCGGCGATGTAGATACCTTCCGGCGTCTGCTCGGTGATGTAAACGAAACGGGATTGAAACTGCTTGACCAACTTTGCGCGCAAATCACCCAGCACGAACAACGCGTGCATATCCAGATTACTGACTGCCAAGGAAACGCCCCCACATCGAAAAGAGCGCTGTCCGCCAGAGCGGGCAGCACAAAAAAACGGCCATCACGGCACGATCACATCACTCATTCTTTGAAAAAAACTGAAGAAGATCCCACTGTCGCGTCACAAGACTAGTACAGACGTACGTGATGGACCTTGTGCAAGGTCATCAGGCACCACAGGAGATCACAGGTTCAACGGCCCGAGAATACGGCCCGACCAACTTCAGAGAATAACCCAATTAAAAATGCAGTTTTCCGACACACAAACACAAATAAACACACTGCCATGGAACCGGGCGCTGGCCGCCGACGACAATACTAAAACAGCAACACCGATCAAAACCACCTACAACACTGCAATCAAGTCATCCGGATCGATCGAAAGGAGCAGGCCATGCAACGATCAGCCTACAACGCGATGTCTTCGCACACCCGTCCATCCTGTCAGGACGAAGCTCAATACTACCGCTTGAACGGCTTTGAAGGGTACTCGGATTCGATTCTTTACCAAGTCGTACCTGCCGGCCGAAACTTTTTCCATATCCGCGAAGTGCTCAGCGGTCGAATCAAAGGCTTTCGCAGCGACCATGTCAAGGCCTGCGAACTGGCCAAGAAACTTGAAGCCATGTTACAAGCGGCCCCACGGAGCAATCGTTTCGTCAGCCCGCTAACTTAACTGCGCCGCCGACCCGCAACAACTGCCATACTGGCCCGTCCACTGAAGTTTGTGTCCACCCGGGCCAGGTTTCTCCAGTGCAGTTATCTCCAAGGGAAGGCTCTACGTGACGGAATTTGATATCGGCGAATTTTTTATCCATGGCGACGCAAGGGAAGTAGACGGTGAGTTCCAAGCCGTGATCATCATGCGGGCCAAGCCACCGCTGACCACTGTCACCACCCACCAGGTTGAAAAAGACCGCTGGTTCAAAACCGTCGACGCCGCCGCCATCGCAGCAAAGGACGCCGCCAAAGCGTTAAAAACCGCCGTAGATTCCGGCGCCCTGAATTCCTGACAATCCGATAGAACTCTACTGCGTCACAACCCTCCCATGCATAACGACCACCCTGCATGGAGAACGATATGGACGCGCCAATCCCTACCCTTGAAACCCTATTTGACCAATTGGGCCTGGATTCAACCCCGGACGCTATCGACGCCTTTATCGCCGCGCACCCTTTGCCTGACGACGTGAAGTTGATCGATGCGCCTTTCTGGTCCGCACAACAGGCAAGTTTTCTCAAGGAAGAGCTGCGCGAAGACGCCGAATGGGCGATCGCGGTGGACGAACTGAACCAACGCCTGCATCAACCGCACTGACGGTAGATATCTACACAACGTTCAAAGGCTGAAAAATCTCCCTGTAGTGAGCGGGCTTGCCCCGCGCTGGGTGGCGAAGCCGCCCCAAACCAAGCGACCTAGTTCTATCTGGAACTCGGCGATGTCTTTATTGGGGCGGCTTCGCCACCCAGCGCGGGGCAAGCCCGCTCACTACAATATGTGTCGATAGCTATGCCCATTCCGGAAAAGCCCAATTCACGTCAACGCCTTACAGCCTCGGGTTTATAGCCCAGGCGCAAACCACCCCAATGCCGGCCCTTGACGACGATCGGCACCGACAGGTCGTGCATCAGCTCACCGGTATCGCGGGTGTAGGTCTGCAACAAAACCGCCTGTTGATGGCTGCCACAGCGGATCCCGGTGCGGTCTTCAAACTTGCGCTTGGTGCGGTTCTGCACAGCATCCACCTGCACATCGCCGGTCAACGCCTGGGAAAACGCCTTGTTGTGCGTCGGCACGTAACCCTGGGGCGTGCAGGCAATGGCGAACACCAACCCTTCATGCCTCGGCAGCAGATCTTCCTGGATCGCCGGCAACACCTGGTCGGTATAGCCGTCAAACCGGGTGTGGTACTTGCTTGGGCTGGTATTGGCAATCGGCGTATAGCTGCGGTCGAACAGGTCATCCAGGCTGATGCGGTTCTGTAGCACGTCGGCCTCGAATTGCGCGGCAATTCGGCTGGCGCCTTCACGGGCCAAGTCGTAGATACGCTGGTGATAGTCATCCAGGCCAACTTCCGCCAAGCGCTCACTGATGGTTTCGGCCTGGCCTTCCATCTGCACGGCGGCGTCGGCCAGTTGGCGGGTTTGCTGGTCGCTGACGGCCAGGTCGCTGCGCATTTGTTCCACAGCATGGAACAGGCTGTCGAGCTGGGTGCGGTTGGTGTCGGTGCCCTGGGCAATTTCATTCACCTGGCCTTCGACATCCGCCGCCAGGCTGGCGATGCTATGCAGTTGCTCACCGGCGCGCTCCACTTGCTCCACGCCCGTGTGCAAGTCTGCCGAGAGCTGGCGAATCTGCTCCACCACCTGAGCGGTGCGTTGCTGGATATCGGCCACCATCACCCCAACCTCATCAGTGGCTGTGGCCGTACGGCCCGCCAGCCCGCGCACCTCATCCGCCACGACTGCAAACCCCCGACCATGCTCACCGGCTCGCGCCGCCTCAATCGCTGCATTGAGTGCCAACAGGTTGGTCTGGCTGGCGATGGACTGGATCACCAGGGTCACCCGCTGGATTTCCTCACTGCGCTGGCTCAAGGCTTCGATCAGTTCACGACTGGCATCGGCGCGCTGGCTGAGCTGGTGCATGCGGCTGATCGATTGGGCCAGTACTTCGCGGCCTTCGGTGCTGCGTTGATGGGCCTGGCTGGCTGCCCCCAGGGCCTCGCGGCTGAGTTGGGAGGTGACCTTTTCGGTGCCAATCATCACCTCGGCACTGCTGACAATCTGCTTGGCTGCACTCAACTGAGACTGCAAGCGAGCCGCCAGTTGCTTGACCGAATAGGCCACGCCGGCAGCGGACAGTGCGTTATGGCTGGTGGTATAGGACAGGTCGCGAGTCAACTCGCCAATCGCATCGACGGCGTCGCAAGACGCAACAACGGGCGTGCGACTTGTCAGGCGAGGCAGCCAGATCACCAGCACGGCCAGTGGCAGGCAGAGGTACAACGGCAGGATGGCAAATGCCAGGCCCAACAGTATCAGCACCAGGGCGATGCTCTGCGTAAGCTGCGTCAACCAGGCGGGCAACCCGCGCACCACCGATTGCGGTGCCACTGCTGCGCCCGTCAGAGATCCGTCTCCAGCCATCTTCGTCACCCCACTGCTTATCGTTATTGTCGCTGCATTAAACGCCACTATCGGGCCATTATCCATGGGCCTTTAGTGGGGTGGTTTGCAACAGATCAATAGACGGGGGTGTAACGAGTCTTTCCCTGGGGGACCGCTCAGCGATCCCCCAGCTTCACCACATCAGGCTTGGCGCTGGTGCTTGTCGATCTGCTCGTGGCGCTCTTGCGCTTCGATGCAGTACTTGGTGGTAGGGCTGATCAGCAAGCGCTTGAGGCCGATAGGCTCGCCGCTGTCATCGCACCAGCCAAAGGAATCTTCCTTGATGCGTTCCAGTGCACGCTCAAGCTGCGGCAACATGCGCTGGTCGCGGTCGATGGCGTTCACCAGCCAGGTGCGCTCTTCTTCAACGGAAGCGGCGTCGGCAGGGTCGGCCGGAGTGTCCAGGCTTTCAATGGCGATACGGTTCTGTTCGATGCGCTCGTGGTGCTCCACTTTCATGTCTTGCAGCAACTTCTCGAAAAAAGCGTGCTGTTCGGCATTCATGTAGTCATCCGCCGGCATGGCCAGCAACTTTTCCTTTGTCATTGATTTCTCTATAAAAAATACGTGCATTAAGGCGAATAAGGGAGCGTTCCGGCCGACCTCTGCAGGTCTCGGAAGGGCGCCGTCCATTTCAAGCGCCACCCGGCACTCAATTTACGAGGGGCGGCAGTCTAAGGCCGACTTGAGGGCACAGCAACTGAAAAGACAGGCAATTTTTCCGAGATAACCCCCAAAAGCACCAGGACGGGCTCGGCGAATGGTTATCGGAGTGCGTTTATAGCAAGAAATTCAGTGTTGTGGAGCTATATAGAAGACAAACGGTTAGAACTGCCTGATAAAGATGCAAGTGTGGGCGTCGGGCTTGCCCGCGATCCAGGCGACTCGGTCCGTCAGGGCTACCGAGTTGATGCAATCGCAGGCAAGCCAGCTCCCGCACTTGATTTGTGTTGGTCGTAAGACGATCTCAGCGTTTGAGTTTGCGCTTGTTGCGGTACTGGTCGATCACCACTGCCACCACAATGATCAGGCCCTTGATGATGTCCTGAATGTACGCATCCACCCCGACAAACGTAAACCCGCTGGCCATCACCCCCAGAATCAGTGCGCCGATCACAGTCCCCGTGATGCGCCCTACCCCGCCCGCCAGGCTGGTGCCGCCGATCACCGCAGCCGCAATCGCATCCAGCTCATAAGACATGCCCATGCCGGCCTGCCCGGTTGCAGCACGTGCCGAAGCGACCACACCGGCCAGACCAGCCAGCAAGCCGGCGATGCTGTAGACGATGATCAAGTGGCGCTTGACGTTGATCCCCGACGTACGCGCCGCCTGCATGTTGCCGCCGATGGCGTAGGTGTATTTGCCGTACTTGGTGTAGCGCAGGGCGATATGGAAGATCACGGCCACCACCAGGAAGATGATCACCGGCATCGCGCCATGGCCGATGGCCGTGTACGAATCCGAGAGCATGCTCACCGGTTGGCCTTCGGTGTAGTAACGCGCCAGGCCACGGGCCGAGACCATCATACCGAGGGTGGCAATAAAGGGTGGGATACCGGTGACGGCGATGATGCTGCCGTTGATCGCCCCTGCCAGCAGCCCGACGCCAAGCCCCATCGCCACCGGAATCCACACTGGCAAATCGGTCAGGCTGGGAAACACGGCTCGGGAAAAATCAGAGGTTTGCGCCAAACTGGCAGCGATCATCGCCGACAACGCCAATACAGAGCCCGAGGACAGGTCGATACCGGTGGTAATGATCACCTGGGTCACACCGATGGCGAGCAGGCCGATGATCGACACTTGCAGGATCATCAGCACCAATCGCTGGGAGTTCATCAGGAAGCTCTGGTCACGCACGATCCAGCCGAACACTTCAAACACCAGGCCGATGCCGATCAGCACCAGGAAGATGCTCAGCTCGGTGGGCATGCGTCGGCGACTTTTGGTTGGCACCGTCGCGGGTTTGTTATCCGTTATTGCATTCATAGCCCATCACCTTTTTATTCTGTACGTCAGTGGACTGCCGTCATCCCGGAGGCCAACTGCATGACTTTTTCCTGGGTCGCGTCGCTGCGGTCCAAGGTGCCCATCAATTCACCTTCGTGCATCACCATGACTCGGTCGCTCATGCCCAGTACTTCGGGCAGCTCGGAAGAAATCATGATCACCGCCATGCCTTCGCTGGCGAGGAAGGCGATCAACCGGTAGATCTCGGCCTTGGCGCCCACATCAATGCCCCGCGTGGGTTCATCAAGGATCAGCAGGCGCGGGTTGGTCATCAGCCAGCGCGCCAGCAAGGCCTTCTGCTGGTTGCCGCCGGACAAGGTGTCGATGCATTGCTCAAGGGACGGGGTTTTCACCCGCAGCTTCTTGCACATGTCTTCGCACAGCGCACGCAGGGCTTTCTGCTGGATAAAACCGTTGCCCGAGTAGTGCGGCAGCACGGCCATTTCCATGTTTTCCAACACGGAAAGGCAGGGGAACAGGCCACTGAGCTTGCGGTCTTCGGTCAACAGAGCAAAGCCCTTCTCAATGGCCATGTGTGGATCGGTAATGCGCACCGCCTTGCCGTCCAGACTGATCTGGCCGCTGCTGCTAGGGGTGATGCCAAAAATGGTTTCGGCCACGTTGGTGCGGCCCGAGCCCATCAACCCGGCAATACCGAGGATCTCGCCGGCATGCAGGTCAAACGATACGTCCTTGAATACGCCGTCCAGCGTCAGGTTGCGTACCGACAGCAACAGGTCACCGATGGGCGTCTCGCGCACCGGGAACAGCTGGCTCAGCTCACGGCCGACCATCATCGAAATCAGGCTGTCGCTGTTCATGCTGTCCGCGCGTTGCAAGCCGATGTACTGGCCGTCGCGGAACACCGCCACTTCATCGGCGATGGCGAATACTTCATTCATTTTATGGGTGATGTAGACGATGCCTTTGCCCTGGGACTTGAGGTCGGCAATGATCGAAAACAGGTGGGCCACTTCCTTGTCGGTAATGGCCGATGTCGGTTCATCCATAATCAGGATGTCGGAGTCGTAGGACACGGCCTTGGCAATCTCGACCATCTGCCGCTCGGCGATGCTCAGGTTGCCCACGTGTTCCTCGGGGTCGAGGTTGATGCGCAAGCGCGCCAGCAACTCGGCGGTGCAGCGGTGCATTTCACGGTGGTTGACCATGTGCAGGCTGTTGAGCTGCTCGCGGCCGATCCAGATATTCTCGGCGATGCTCATGTGCGGCATCAGGTTGAGTTCCTGGTGGATCATCGCGATCCCGGCCTTTTGGGCCGCCAGGGGTGTTTCAAACACGATCGGCTTGCCGCGCAGGCGAATTTCACCGGCGTCGGGCTGGTAGATGCCGGCGATGATTTTCATCAATGTCGACTTGCCTGCACCGTTCTCGCCCATCAGCGCCAGCACGGTACCGGGGCGCACGCGCAGCTGTACATCGGCCAGGGCCACGACACCGGGAAAGCCTTTGCTGATATTGACGATTTCCAGCAGGTAGGGTTCTTCCAACAGCTGGGGTTGGATACCGGGAGGCTGCGAGACAGTGGCTTGAGCGAGCATAAGGAGGTACTCCATCGGCAAGGCGGGCACGACCGCCCTGCCGGTTTATTGTTGTTATGTCAGGGCTACTTGAACTTGGCGACGTTTTCCGGAGTGATCAGTTGGAACGGAATAATCACGTTCTGCTCGACCGGCTCCTTCTTGGCCATTTTGCGCGCCGCTTCCACCGAGCCCACCGCCTGACCCTTGGCGTCCTGGAACGCCGACGCGGCCATGTCACCCTTGGTGATCGCGTTCAGACCGTCCGGGGTGCCGTCGACACCCGCGATCAGCACGCTGCCCGGCTTGGTACCCGCCGACTTCAGGGCCATCGACGCGCCGATGGCCATCTCATCGTTGTTGGCCAGCACCGCGTTGAATTCGCGACCTTGGGTCAGCCAGTCGTTGACCAGGGTCATACCCTTGTCACGCAGCCAGATGCCGGTCTGTTCCTGTTCGATCTTGATATCCGGGTATTTGGCCAGCACCTCCTTCACGCCCTTGGTGCGATTGGTGGTGGAGTTGTTCGCCAGGTCACCCAGCAGGATCACAATCTTGCCTTTGCCGCCGAGCTTTTCAGCGATGTATTGCATTTGCAGGCGACCAGCCTCGATGTCATCGGAGGTCACAGCGACCACATCCTTGGGCAAGTCTTTCTGGTCGGGACGGCGGTTGACGAAGACCAGCGGGATGCCCGCCTTGGTGGCGGCGCTGATGATGTTCTTGGTCGACGCGGTATCCACCGGGTTGACGATGATGGCGTCGACTTTCTGGCTGATAAAGTTCTCGACCTGGCTCAACTGCTTGACCACGTCGGCACGCGCGTCTTCGAACTGCAATTGCACACCGTCACCCTTGGGGTAGGACTTGGCTTGCTTGTCCATGTCCTCGCGCAGGTAAGTCAGGAAGGTATCGTCGAAGGCGGACATGCTCACGCCCACCTTGATATCGGCGGCACTGGCAAAACCACTGGCCAGCATCATGGACAAGGCCAGCGCGGTAAAACGGATCGGGGTCTTCATGAACGGTCTGTCTCCACATTCTTGTTGGTTTTGTTGGACGTTACGTTGATCAGAGCGGGGCTTGCGAATTGGACAGTCGAACCACCGGCGCGCCTGGAATGCAGCAGACCAGCGCGCCTTTGTTTTCGACGCACAGCACATTAAGGAAGGAGAAGTAGAACGGCCGGGTGCGGGGCAGACCGCGTGGCGCTAGGACAGGGCGTAAAACTCGCAGTACAGCGTTGAAGATTTTCATCTGACGGTACCTGGTTGTTTTTGATCTTGTTTTTGTTGAGTCGTGCAGATCGAGTCCGAACGTACTTTATGCAACCTGGAAAAGACTTTATTGGAAAATAATTTCCATATCAACCTGTTTTAGAATTTTATTCTATTTTTGTTGAAACCACCTGCTGGCGCTCCGCGCTCAGGCGTGCGGCGTCCAATATACGGGTGGTTTCCAGCGCATCATAGGCATCCACCGGCAGCGGCCCCTGCCCTTGCACGGCCAATTGCAACTGTCGATAGAACTGCGTCCAACAGCCCTTTTCCGACGGCACCCGCTCGCGGTCCGGGCCTTGTTCGAACCAGCCCCAGCGGCGGTGTTCTTCAGAGCCCCAATGCTCACCTTCAGTCTTCGGCGACTTGCCGGCCATCAGCGCTTCTTCCTGGCCGTCCAAGCCTTCGACGGTGTAGCAGCCAGAGGTGCCACTGACGCGAAAGCGCGGCGCCTGGCTGTTTTGCAGGGCATTGCCCCACAGATGGGAAATCACACCGTTGGCGTGGGTCAGGGACACAAAAAAACCATGGTCCACCGTGGGATGTTCGGCGGTGTA
Organism: Pseudomonas sp. 58 R 12; assembly: GCF_900005865.1. Taxonomy (NCBI): domain Bacteria; kingdom Pseudomonadati; phylum Pseudomonadota; class Gammaproteobacteria; order Pseudomonadales; family Pseudomonadaceae; genus Pseudomonas; species Pseudomonas sp. 58 R 12. The sequence continues at coordinate 99,549 of NZ_CVTP01000011.1, read as the reverse complement.
TTGCAGTTGCGCGAACACCCGATCTACCGGGCCGAACAGTTGCAGGGCCTGGTCGACCAAGTGGCTGCCCAGGTCGCGCAGCCAACCACCGCCGCTGGCGTTACCTACGGCTTGCGGGCTGTAGCGTTCCACGCGGGATTCGAAACGCGTGATCGTGCCCAAGGCGCCGGCGTCGACGAGTTTGCGCAGGGTCAGGTAATCCGAGTCCCAGCGTCGGTTCTGGTAGACGCTGAGCAGCGAGCCTTGGCGTTCGGCCGCGGTGATCAGCGCCTGGGCCTGTTCGGCGTTGGCGGCGAAGGGCTTGTCGCTGACCACGGCAACGCCATGTTCGATGGCTTCCAGCACCAGGGCCGGGCGGCCCTTGAGGGAGGTGGAGATAACCAGGGCATCGACGCCGGCTTCGACGATTTGGCCGATGTTGTCAAAAGCCCTGACACCGGGGTGGTCGGTTGCCAGTTGCTGGCGGCGCTCGGGGGACCGAGTTACTACGCCGACCAATGTCGCACCTGGCAGGGTTGCAATCAGCGGCGCATGAAAGAAGCGCCCTCCGTGGCCGTAGCCGACTAGACCGATTCGCATGCATACACTCCTTACTTGAAGTGGAAACCCAATTCAAATGTGGGAGCGGGCTTGCTCGCGAATGCGGTGTATCAGTTAAAGAACTTGTATCTGATACACCGCATTCGCGAGCAAGCCCGCTCCCACACTGACTGCATTCCATCTGTGGGATCGCGGTCAGCCGTAGAAGTGCGGACGCTGCGGCAAGCTCACCCTCACAATCTGCTCGCTATTCTGCGCCTCAATACACGCATCCGCCGCCACCGCCGCCGCAAAGCCATCCCACGCCGACGGCCCGCCGACCTGCCCGGCGCGTACGCTGTCGATAAACGCCTGCAACTCCACGTCATACGCACCAATAAACCGATCCTTCCAGTCCATCAGAATCGCATTCGACAACTTCGCGCCACTGCGCATTTGCACCTGGGACGGCTCCGGCAGTTTGGCAATACCGGTCTCCCCCACCACTTCGCACTGGATGTCATAGCCGTACTGGCAGTTCACGAACACTTCGACATCGATACGCGTGCCCTTGGCGGTTTCCAGCAGCACGATCTGCGGGTCACGCAAGTGGGCCAGGGCCTTGCTGGATTTGCGTGGGAACACCACTTGCACCGAGACGTAGTCGTCGTTGAGCAGCCAACGCAACACATCCAGCTCGTGGATCAGGGTGTCGGTGATCGCCATGTCGGTCTTGTAGTTCTCGCCCACCGTCGGGTTGCGGTGCGCGCAGTGCAGCATCAGGGGTTCGCCGATCTGGCCGCTGTCGATCACCGCTTTCAATGCGCGATAACCCTCGTCGTACGGGCGCATGAAGCCGACTTGCACCAGGCGCTTGCCGTAGGCCACTTCGGCGTCGACGATCTTGCGGCAGCCGTCAGCCGTCACGGCCAAGGGTTTTTCGCAGAACACCGGTTTGCCGGCGGCGATGGCGGCGAGCACGAACTCTTCGTGGCTCGGGCCCCATGAAGTGACCAGAATGGCCTCGACCTGTGGCGAATTGATCAGCGCATGGCCGTCGGCGTACACCTCGGCGTCCAGCTTCAACTCTGCGACAACCTTGGCGGCTTGCTCAAGATTGATGTCGGTTACCGCCACCACCTGGCTGTTGAGCAAGGTCTGGCTGCAACGACGAATATGGTCGCGGCCGATGGCGCCGGTACCGATAACACCCAACTTCAAAGACATACATTCACTCCTTTTGTTATTAGTACTGCCGGGCCTTCGCCAGGTGTTCGTTGAGTTTTTTCGCGGCGGCATTCGTACGTTCGCTGGTGGACACCTGCGCGACACCCACCCGCCACCACGACAGGTAGCCGTGGATCATGGTCTTGGGCAGCACCTTGATATCGATCAGCGTCGAAACCGTTTGAGTTCGTGCATCGGCCAGCGCCGCTTCGAGTTGCTCCACAGTGCTGACCTTGTAGGTCTTGCAACCATAGGCCGCCGCGCTCATGGCGAAATCCACCGGCACCAGGCCGCCGTCGAGCTTGCCGCTCTCGGGGTTGCGGTAGCGGAACTCGGTGCCGAAGCTGTCCATGCCATTGCCGATCTGCAGGTTGTTGATGCAGCCGAAAGCCATGTTGTCGAGCAGCACCACGTTGATCTTGCGGCGCTCCTGGATCGAGGTGGCCAGCTCCGAATGCAGCATCATGTAGGAGCCATCGCCGACCAGGGCGTAGACCTCTTTGGTCGGCTCGGCGAGTTTCACGCCGAGGGCGGCGTTGATCTCATAGCCCATGCACGAATAGCCGTACTCGACGTGGTAGGTGTTGACGCCCTTGCTGCGCCAGGCGCGCTGCAGGTCACCGGGCAGGCTGCCGGCGGCTGCGACGATGATTGCGTCATCGGCCAGGGTTTGGTTGAGCACGCCAAGCACACGGCTTTGGGTGAGGCACGAACCGGTCAGCTCGATGAATTCACGCAGCACCGCGCGGTCCAGGTGGTCGTCGACCTCCGGCACGAAGCCGTCACCGTCATATTCCACCTGATGCACACGGTCCACTTCGGTGTCCAGCTGCGCCTTGGCTTCACGGATCTGCTCGCCCCAGCCCGAACGATAATCGCCCAGGGCATCGGCCAGTGCTTCAAGGGCGACTTGTGCGTCAGCCAACACCTGCACGCCGTCCAGTTTCAAGGCGTCGCAGGGACTGATGTTGAGGTTGAGAAACCTCACCTCGGCGTGCTTGAACAGTGATTTGGACGAGGTGGTGAAGTCGGTATAACGCGTGCCGATACCGATGATCAGGTCGGCTTCGGGCGCCAGCAGGTTCGCCGCCAGGCAGCCAGTTTCTCCGATCCCGCCGACGTTCAGCGGATGGCTGGAGACCACGGCGCTCTTGCCCGCCTGGGTTTCGGCGAAGGGGATATCAAACCGTTCGGCAAACGCCTGCAGTGCAGCATTGGCACCGGAATACTTCACACCGCCGCCGCAGATGATCAGCGGCTTGCGCTTGCCGCGAAAGGCCGCCAGCGCATCACTGATCATCGCGGCGGTGGCCGGGCGACGTTCGATACGGTGCACGCGTTTTTGCAGGAAGTAGTCGGGATAGTCCCAGGCCTCGGCCTGCACGTCCTGGGGCAACGCCAGGGTCACGGCACCGGTTTCAGCCGGATCGGTAAGCACGCGCATGGCGTGGATTGCGGCGGTCATCAACTGCTCGGGGCGGTTGATGCGGTCCCAGTATTTGCTCACGGAGCGGAAGGCATCGTTGGTGCTGATGCTCAGGTCGTGGAACTGTTCGATCTGTTGCAACACCGGGTCGGGCTGGCGACTGGCATACACATCGCCGGGCAACAGCAGCAGCGGGATACGGTTGGCGGTCGCGGTCGCGGCGGCGGTGAGCATGTTGGCAGCGCCGGGGCCCACAGAAGCGGTGCACGCGTAGATCTTGCGGCGCAGGTGCTGCTTGGCAAAACCGATGGCGGCGTGGGCCATGCCCTGTTCGTTGCGGCCCTGGTGCACCACCAGGTCACCGCTGTCTTGCTCCAGGGCCTGGCCCAGGCCCAGCACGTTGCCGTGGCCGAAAATCGTGAACACCCCGGCGACAAACTTGCTCTGCACGCCATCGACTTCGATGTATTGGTTATCCAGGAACTTCACCAGGGCTTGGGCCATGGTCAGTCTTGTTGTGGTCATGTTCGCACCTTGAATGAATGCAAATCTTTCGATCAACAGTGATCCCATGTGGGAGCGGGCTTGCTCGCGAATGCGGTGTGTCAGTCACCGGATTTACTTACTGGTCCACCGCCTTCGCGAGCAAGCCCGCTCCCACACGTTATCCGCTGTCAGTTCCGGGATTTGTTCAGATGGGCAATGCTCGCGCCCAACGCCTGTTGTATATCCGCCAGTTCATGCACGCTCTCGGCAAACGGCTCAAACGACAAATAGCCGCTGTATCCCGTGCTGAGCAGCGTGTCGATCTGCGCCGCGTTACCAAGGATGTCACCCTCGCCCACCAACACGCGGTGGCCGTCACGAATCGAATTGAGCGGCGCCTCGGCATCTTCCACGCCGGAGATATGCACCAGCCCGGTCAATTCGGGGAAGAACTCATGTTCGCTGGCCAAGTGATGATGGAAGGTGTCGTGCACCAGGCGGAACACATCCAGGCCGCCAATGGACTGGATCGCATCCACCGCCACGCGCTTGCGGCGTAGCGCACATTCCTCAAAGCCCAGGGGTTCGATAAAACCGAGAATCCCGTATTCACGCAGGATCGGCGCCAGCTCGCTCAAGGCCGTGCGCAACCCGGCGGCACGCTGCGCTTCGTTGCGCGTATCGCCTCGCTCGTTGAACGGGCACATCACCAGGCCCTGGGCGCCGCACTCGCGGGCATAGGTGGCGAGCTGGATCGCTTGGGCGCGACGCTCCTCGTTCCACACGTCAAAGGGGTACAGCGCGTTGATCGACAGCACCTGGATGCCCTGCGCTGCGCACAACTCGCGCACGCGGCTGGCCGGGGTGCCGAATTCGATTTGCTTGTCCGCAAGGTCATTGCGGATCTCGATGGCATCGCACTTGAGCGCTGCGGCCAACTGGATGAAGTCCGGCAGGGACAGGTTGGGGGCGACCATGCGGTTAAGGGCAAAACGTAAAGGCGACTTCATTGTTGTTGTTCTCCGTCCAAAACCGCTTAGAGGTCCAGCAGCCAGCTGTGCTGTGGGTCGTTATGGAAATGCCAGGCGCGCTTGGGGCCGGCCATCACGTTCAGGTAATACGATTCGTAGCCATACGGCACGCTGACTGGGTGGTAGCCCTTGGGCACCACCACCAGGTCGCTGTTTTCCACGGCCATGGCCTGGTCAATGCTGCGATCGTCGGTGTAGACGCGCTGGAACACAAAGCCCTGGGGCGGGTTGATCTGGTGGTAGTAGGTCTCTTCAAGAAAGCTCTGGTGCGGCAGGTCGTCGGTGTCGTGCTTGTGCGGCGGGTAGCTCGACGAATGCCCGGACGGCGTGCGTACCTCTACCACCAGCAGTGAATGGGCCGGCTCGCTGTCGGGCAGGATGTCGCACACATAGCGGGTGTTGGCCCCTTTGCCGCGCACGCTGCGTTTGCAGTCTTCCGGGCGGATCAGGCGCGGCTCGTAGCCGTCCGCCCCCGGCGCGGCGCAGACGGCAATCTGTACATCGCTCAACGCGGTGACCTGGGCATCGGTACCCGGTGGCAGGTAGGCGGCGAAGGGGGATTTGTCTTCAAACACCGACTGGCGATCCCCCAGGTTCTGCCAGTTGAAGCCTTCGCCTTCAATGTTCACGCGACCGCTGAGCAGTACCAAGCACAGCTCTTGATCACCGGCGCTGACCGGCAGGGTTTCGCCCAGGCTCAGGCGGTAAGCGGAAAAGCCCACGTACTCCAGGCGCCCCGCTTTCAGCGCGACCATGGTTTGTCCGCGTTTGCTGCTCTTGACCAACAAGCTCATTTTGCAGTCCTCTCATTCAGCAGGGCATCATTCAGCAGAGCACGTAGGGTGTCGTAACCTTTTTTCGCATAGATATAGCTGGGCGCCACAGCCGGGTCCTGCTCGGCTTCCACAACCAGCCAGCCTTCATAGTTCTCGGCCAGCAACTCATCGAGCAATTCGGCGAAGTCGATGTCACCGTCGCCGGGCACGGTGAAGGTGCCGTTGACGATGCAGTCGGGAAAACTCCACATCTGGTTACGCGCCAGTTGCACCACAGGCTTGCGCACGTCCTTGAAATGCACGTGGCAGATGCGGTCGATGTGTTTGCGCAGCACCTCCACTGGTTCGCCGCCGCCCATGTAGCAGTGGCCCGAATCGAACAGCAGGCCGACTTCCGGGCCCGTTCGCTTCATCAACTGGTCGATGTCTTCCGCGGATTCGACGTAGGCGCCCATATGGTGGTGGTACGCCAGGCGCACGCCTTGGGACAGGGTGAAGCGCGCCAGTTCGGTGAGCTTGTCGGCATAATCCTGCCAGGCCTGTTCGCTGTGAAAGCGCGGGCGCTCGATCAGGCGGATGCGCGAACCCTGGATCGAATCGGCGACTTCGCCGTAGACCAATACACTGGCACCGTTTTGCTTGAGCAACTCGACATGGCCGGCGATGGCCTCGATTTCTTCGGCCACTGAACGCCGGGCCAGCCGGCTCGAGTACCAGCCGGAGACCAGTGCCAGGTCATAAGGACGCAGCACATCGCCGACGCCTTTGGCGTCCTTGGGGAATTTGCCGTTGAGTTCGAAGCCTTCGTAACCGATTTCCTTGCCTTCGCTCAAGGCGGTGCTCAGGGGCGTTTCGCCGCCCAGGGCTGGGAGGTCGTCGTTGCTCCAGGAAATCGGGTTGATGCCAATTCGGATTGCGGGCATGGCTGCACCTTTTGTTTTTATCTAGAGATCACCGGGATCTGCTTTATGTGGGAGCGGGCTTGCTCGCGAATGCGGTCTGTCAGGCAACACTTCTGTAACTGAACCACCGCATTCGCGAGCAAGCCCGCTCCCACATTTGACTGCATTCCACATTCGAGAAGCGTGTTTAGGTTCGGGCACTTCGCCAGGCATTGATCAGCTGTTCAAACGTGGCCTGTACTTGCTGAATCAAAACCTCATCATCAATCTCCCCCGCCATCCACGCCCGGCTCGGCTCCTGGAAGATCGTGCGGCCCACGGCAAAACCTCGGCAGGTAGTGCTCAGGCGGGCTTGCTGGAAGCCATCGGCGAGAAACTCGGCCGAGGCATTCAGGCCCAGCAGCACCACGCCACGGCAGTACGGGTCGCGGTCCTGGATCAGTTCGTCAAGCTTCTTCCAGTCCTCGGCCGACTGCGCCTCGATCTTCCACCACGCCGGGTAGATACCCAGGTTGTACAAGCGCTTGAGGCTGCGATAGAGCACGTCCGGGTAAGTGGACGGGTGGTCCTTGGGCGGGATGACTTCCAGCAACAATTCATGGCCACTGACAATAGATGCCTCGTACACCGCCTTGAGTTGCGCTTCCTGTTCCAGGCGCAGCAACGGCTCGTCGTCGGGGTGGAATTGCACGAGGCACTTGATGATCTGCTCCTGGGGCCAGGCGATCAGGTTGCTGCCAATCGAGCGGCCGTGCTCGAACGCCAGTGGGCGCGAGTTCTGCACCTCCACCGGGCGTGCGATCCACCAGCCACGGCCGCTGGCCGCATTAAGGGCGTCCTGGCCGAAGCGTTGGTCGGCCAGCAGGCCCACATCGGCATCTATGCCTTGCTCGGCGAGCTTTTTCTCGACGCGTTCGATGGCCTGGATAAACAGCTGCTTGATATCGCTGATGCGCGTTGGGTCCTGGCCACCTTTTTGCGCCAGGTCCACCAACTGCCAGCGGTGGTCGAAAGCAAACACGAACAGTTGCTTCCAGGGCTTGCGCGGCACCGAGACGCGGTGCAGGCGTTGCAAGGTGACGTCTTGATCTGGCCGGGTGATCGGCACCGGGCTGTTGAACAGGTACTCAAGCTCGGCAGGCGTCGGCATGGCCGGTGCGCAGGCGTGGCGCGATACCACAAGCCCGCCGCAGGCATTGGCCAACTGGCTGCAGCGCTCATCGCTGGCGTCATTGATCCAGCCGCTGAGGAAGCCCGACATAAATGCATCGCCAGCACCGAGCACGTTGAGCACTTCAACGCGCACACCGGGGTAGATGGCGCCGTCTTCCAGTCGCGCGGGGATGGCGCCGTGAATCACCGTGCAACCCTGCGGGCCGAGCTTGACCACCAGGGTCGCCGGTGTCAGCTCGCGGACTTTACGCAGTGCGGTGAGCAAATCTTCACTGCCACCCGCGATGAGGAATTCTTCTTCGGTACCGACGATCAAGTCGAAGCGCGGCAGGATTTTCTGCACATGCTGGCTGACGTTCTGGTCGGCGACAAACCGCGTCTCGCCATCCGCCTTGCCCGCCAGGCCCCACAGCACTGGGCGGTAGTCGATATCCAGCACGCGCTTGACGTTGTGCTTGGCCGCGTAGTCCAGCGCCTGGATGCTGGCCTTGTACACGCCGTCGGTGGAGAAATGCGTGCCGGTGATCAACAGCGCCTTGCTGGAGGCAATAAAGGCTTCACTGATGTCCTCGGCGCGCAGGGCCATGTCGGCGCAGTTTTCGCGGTAGAACACCAGGGGGAAGGTTTCGCGGTCCTTGAGGCCGAGCAGCACCAGGGCGGTCAGGCGCTCAGGGTCGACCTTGATGGCGCTGACATCGCAACCTTCGCGGGCCAGGGATTCCAGCAGGAAACGGCCCATGTGGTCATCGCCCACCCGGCTCAACATCGCCGACTTGAGGCCCAACCGTGCGGTGCCAAAGGCGATATTGGCAGAAGAACCGCCGAGGTATTTGGCAAAGCTGGACACGTCCTCAAGCCGTGCACCGACTTGTTGTGCATAGAGGTCGACGCCCAGGCGCCCGAGGCAAATCAAATCCAATTGACGCCCACTGGCAAAACGAGTCTGGCCCATGCTGGCTCCTGTTATTTTTATCAGCCTGCGTTGTGCCGTCGTGGTGGCGGCAAACGCTCTTGGTGGGAGCAGACTAGAACGTCCGGCGACGCCAATCAATATTTATTCTAGATATTTTTTCATTGGAATATTTTTTCCATTAAGCTTGCACAGGGGCAGCCCAGCGAGACTGCCTCGTTTAAGCAGGCCACGGTGGCCGTGATGCGCAGGTATTTTTTTGCGCCTACCCTGTAGACTTGCGCCACTTATCAGCGCATCAGAAGAACCGTCAGAAGGATTGCCCATGTCCCGCACCGATCATGAGACCCCCCTGGAAGAAACGCCCGCCAGCCCTCCGATCAATGCCGAACGCCTGTTGCAGCTGATCACCGACGAATACGAAAGCCTGCCACGCCAACTCAAACGCATCGCCAGCTACATGAGCCAGCAAAGCGACCGGATCATGGTCGACCGCATCAGCGACATCGCCCGCGAGTGCGAAGTGCACCCGTCGGCGATCGTGCGGTTTTCCCAGCGTTTCGGTTTCAGCGGTTTCAGTGAGATGCAGGCGCTGTTTCGCGAGGCCTACACCCACAAGACCACCCCGGTGCAGAACTACCAGCAGCGCATCCGCAGCATGATCGCCAACAAGTCGCAGAAGGCCAGCGGCGGCGACCTGGCGCGTGAGTGCGTCAACGCTACCCTGTCCGGCATCGAGCGCCTGGGGCTGGAACTCGATGACGTGGCATTCGACAAGGCCGTGGACCTGGTGGTCAACGCCGACAACATCTACGTGGTCGGCGTGCGCCGCTCGTTTGCGGTGGCCGATTACCTGGTCTACAACCTGCAGCACACCAACAAGCGCATCCACCTGATCTCGGGCCTGGGCGGCAGCTACCGCGAGCAGATGCGCAGCGTACGCGCCAATGACCTGGTGATTGCAATCAGCTTCTCGCCCTACGGCAAAGAGACCCAGCATTGCCTGCGGATTGCCCAGCATCATCAGGCCAAGACGTTGATTATCACCGACAGCAACCTGTCGCCCCTGGCCAAGCGGGCGAACGCGGTGCTGTTGGTGAATGAGGGCTCGTCGTTTGCGTTTCGTTCGTTGAGCGCCACGTTGTGCCTGTGCCAGGCATTGTTTATTGCGGTGGCGTATCGCTTGGAATTGAAGGTGGACGAGATACATGAGCAGGTCGGCTTCGACGACTGACCGCGCCTACACCAACTGCGCCAACGCGCGGCCGTGAAAGCGGATCTGCGCCAGGGTCAACGCGGTGTAGCCGATGATCACCGCCGGCGGCAATGTCAGCGCATGACAGAACTTGCCCAGCGGCTGTAGCGTCAACCCGACTGCAGCGGCACGGCGACAGAAATCCCCCTCTTCGACACCGTCCGGCAGCCACAACACAAAGTGCAATCCTGCCTGCTGCCCGCTGACGGTGCAGCGCCCACCCAGGCATTCCAGCAGCGCATCGCGCCGTGCCTGATAAGCCTGCCGCGAGGCACGCAGGTGACGCACAAACGCGCCACTGCGCAGAAACTCCACCAACCCCAGTTGATCACTGGCCCCCACCGAGTGCCCGGTGAGTTGCAAGGTACGCAACAACGAGCGGCGCAGCACGTTGGGCACCACCATGAAGCCCACGCGCAAACCGGGGAACAGGTTCTTGTTGAAGCTGCCGCAATAGATCACACGGTCGCCCGAATCCAGGGATTTAAGCGCGGCCAGCGGCGCGGTGTTGTAGTTGTATTCACTGTCGTAATCGTCTTCGACCAACCAGGCGTCGGCGCGGGCGGCCCAGTCCAACAGCGCCAGGCGACGGGACACCGACAACGTCATGCCCAATGGCGCCTGGTGGGCGGGCGTGACATAGGCCAGACGCGCCGTCTCGGGCAGTTGGGCAGTGTCGAGGCCGTCGGCAGTGACGGGAATTGCGTGGATGTGCGCCCCCGCCAGGGCGAACAAACGGCGTGCCGGCAGATAACCGGGGTCTTCGACACAGGCCGTGTCACCCGGCTTGAGCACGCTGCGCGCAATCAGGTCAAGGGCATGGCGGATGCCGGTGGTGACGATCACCTCATCGGCCTCGCATTGCATACCGCGATAGCTGCGCAGGTAATCGGCAATCTGCGCGCGCAGCTCGGGCAGACCGGCCGGGTGCGCCGCTTCCAGCACACCCGGGCCTACCGTCAGCAACCCACGGGAGATGCAGCGGGCCCAGGTTTTCAGATCAAACAAGCTGGCATCCGGACGCCGCGCAACAAAGGGCACATGGCTCTGCACACCCGCATCCGGCTGATCAGGCTCCACACGGCGCCGTGGGATTTCCCTGGCTAAAGGTGCTGCAATGAATTGTTCCGGAATCACCGCGCACACCCGCGTACCAGACCCCGCCACCCGCTGCACGTAGCCTTCGCTGTGCAGGCGGTCAAACGCCGCCTCCAGCGTGCCACGGGATACCAACCAGCGCTCGGCCAGGCTGCGCGTGGAGGGCAAGCGGCTCCCGGCGGGCAACTGCCGGTTCAGGATCGCCCCGCGCAGGGCCTCGTAGGCGCCCTGCTGCTTGCCCGCGTCCAGCGTATCCGGGCGCGGCAGGTCGAGGGCGGATGCGGTTTTTCCTCGGCTCATAGTGGTCCTATCGATCAAGGCATAAGTGGCCCTGAGGATTAAACCACAAAGCCGCTAGAGTTCGAGCTCTACCTCTTGCATCGAGACTTCCCATGACTCAACGCGCCCTCTCTACCGGGTTCTGGCTGGTGCTGCTGACCGTGCTCATTGCCCTGCCCCGCATCACGCTGGACATGCACCTGCCAGCCCTGCCCGCCATGGCTGACTACTTCCAGACCAGCGACGCCGAGTTGCAACTGACCCTGACGCTGTACACGCTGGGCTCGGCGATTTCCCTGCTGGTCAGCGGCCCGCTCACCGACCGCTTCGGCAGGCGTCCGGTGCTATTGGCCGGGCTGTTTCTGTATGTCGTGGCCACAGTGGCTTGCGCTTTGGCTGACAGCATCGCCGTGCTGATCATCGCCCGCCTGTTCCAGGCATTGGGTGGCTGCTGCACCACGGTGATCGGCCGGGTGATCGTGCGCGATTACTTCGACCGCGACGAACAGGCGCGCTTGCTCGGTTTGATCTCCATGGCCATGGCCGTTTCGCCGATGGCCGCGCCGGTGCTGGGCAGCGTGCTGTTGCCCGTCGTCAACTGGCGCGGGCTATTTGTGTTGCTGGCGATGATTGGCGCACTGCTGTACGTGGTGGTGTATCGCCACCTGCCTGAAACCCGTCCGCCGCACGTCGCCGCGGCACCACCGAGTGGTTTGCTGCGCCTCTACGGGCAGCTTTTGCGCGACCGTCATTTCCTGCGTTATTCCCTGGCGATTGGCTGCGTCTACAGCACGTACTTTCCGTTTATCAGTGAGTCTTCGGCGTTGTTGCAACGGGGCTTCCAGTTGTCTGCCACAGCTTATGCACTGGTATTCGCTGCCACGATCAGCGGCTACATGCTGGGCGCGAATCTGTTTCGGCGCCTCGTGCTGCGCTTTGAACCAGACCGTTTGATTGCCGCAGCGATAGGCCTGAACGTGCCTGGCAGTGTCGTGCTCGCGGTCGCTACAACCACACTGCCAGGGGAATGGCTGGCGATTGTGCTACCGATGGTGGTGATCATGGTGTCGGTGGGGATGGTGATTCCGGCCTGTCAGCTCTCGGTTTTGCAGCCGTATGGCGCGATTGCCGGGACAGCATCGGGGCTGTTCTTTTTTACCCAGATGTTCCTGACAGCGGTAAGCAGTTGGGCAACTGGCTTGTTGTCAGATGGTACGTCAGGACCTTTGGTGATCATGACAGCGGTGGCGAGCGTGTTGCTGGTGGCAAGCTGGCTGACACTGCGCACAACCAAATGTGGGAGCGGCGGTGCGACGATTCGACTTGCTCGCGAAGGCGGTGTATCAGTCACCCCATGAGTAGCTGACACACCGTCTTCGCGAGCAAGCCCGCTCCCACAGGGGGACCGAGCCAGGCTCAGTATCAGTGCACGAAGATCGCAATCAGGATAATGATCGGGATTGGAATGCCGAGGAACCACAGAAGTAATGAGCGCATGATGTTCTCCTTGAATTAATTAACGGACGAAGTGTTCGGTTTCGACATACACCACGGCATCGCGACGACGACCGCCATAGGTTGCAGCGAAACTGGCAAAGAAGGCGCCGATCAGCAGGGCAATGAAGGTCCACAGCGACGTATAGGCAGCGACTTTCGCAGCGGCATCAGCGGCTTGCTTGGCCTTGAGCTTGGCGTCTTCAACGGCTTTACGGGCATCGCCATAGACCTTGTCGATACGGGCTTCAGCATCAGCCTGACTGAGGTTGGTACGCTGGCTGATCAACTGGGCCAGGTAAGCACGGTCTTCAGCGGCGAGTTGACCGTCATTGCTCAGGGTGCGGGTGAAGATGCGCGCGACCACGCCATGTGCAGCGTCGTCACCGACGGCCACCGGGCGATCATCGCGAAACAGGCTGTCGACGTAGTAGTCGAAATCACCGCCGCTGACGCCTTTGGCTGCACTGCCGGCGGCCTGCGTCATGCCACTGGCCGCGCCGGCTGCAACGCTGGCACCGGCTTTCACGCCACCGCTCACCACACTGCTGACCGAGCCGACCACCAGTACTGCGGTAATCAGCGTGGCAACAGCCCAGGCCAGGAAGCCATGGGCGGTGTCGCGAAAGTACACCTCATCGCCGTGCATATTCGCCCACTTCACACGCAACCGGCCGGCGATATAGCCGCCCAGCCCGGACGCGACGATCTGGGTAAAGGCCAGCCAGATAATCGTGGAAATGCCAAGGCCCTTGGCGCTGATGCCACTGTCAGCCCACGGCGACACCGCCGAAAAGCCCAGGCCGAAACCCAGCAGTACCAGGATCAGCGACAGTGCAGCCGCCGCCGCCGCCCCAGCAAAAATCGCCCCCCAGGAAACCCCGGAGAGCGTGCTCGACTCTTGTAGCGTGGATGAGGATGTGATCATTGTTTTTTTGCTCCCGGCAGGAAAAATGGTGTTACAAGTCTCAAAAAGGACAGTGCAGGCAGCGTGCCAGTCGCTATTAAATTTAATATCGTTGCAGATCAATAAGTTAAGTAATTTGAACTTACAAAAACCATGCAAGTTGCAAGAATTGATCGTTTGAGGCGGGCGTTATGCATTCCACGTAGTGAGCGGGCTTGCCCCGCTCTGGGCTGCGAAGCGGCCCCAACCCAGACACCCAGTTTCTCCAGTTGGAGCGAGATGTCAGGTTTTAGGGCGGCTTCGCCACCCAGCGCGGGGCAAGCCCGCTCACTACAATCCTTCGCAGCCATGAAATCTGTGTCAGTTTCGCCAAGATGACGTTTTATTTAGGAAGCGTTCAGCCATTTCTTGGCAAAATGCCCACACTTCTAGTGTGAATCGCTCACCAGGTAATCCTATGACCCGTATTTTGACCATCGAGGATGACGCCGTAACAGCCCGCGAGATCGTCGCCGAGCTGAGTAGCCATGGACTGGATGTAGATTGGGTGGACAACGGCCGCGAAGGCCTGGTCCGTGCCGTGAGTGGGGATTACGACCTGATCACCCTCGACCGCATGCTGCCGGAACTCGATGGCCTGGCCATCGTCACCACGTTGCGCACTATCGGGGTGTCGACGCCGATCCTGATGATCAGCGCTCTGTCCGATGTCGACGAGCGTGTGCGCGGCCTGCGCGCCGGGGGTGATGACTATCTCACCAAGCCGTTCGCGTCCGACGAAATGGCGGCGCGCGTCGAGGTGTTGCTGCGGCGCAAAAGCACGGTCAAGGAATTCGAAACCGCCCTGCGCGTGGCCGACCTGGAACTGAACCTGATCAGCCGCGAAGCCAGCCGCGCCGACCAACCGCTGAGCTTGCTGCCCACCGAATACAAACTGCTCGAATTCCTGATGCGCAACACCGGGCAGATCCTGTCGCGGATGATGATCTTTGAAGAAGTCTGGGGCTATCACTTCGACCCGGGCACCAACCTGATCGACGTGCACATCGGCCGCCTGCGCAAGAAGATCGACCCGCCGGGCCTCACGCCGCTGATCCGCACGGTACGAGGTTCCGGTTATGTCATTGCTGAACCCATCTAAAGGCTGGCGCTCTTCCAGCAGCCGCCTGCTGGCGCTGTACAGTTCGTTGTTCGTGGCCTGGAGCTGCATCCTGATGGGGGTGCTGTATTACGAGGTGTCGGGTTACCTGAGCGACCTGTCGCGCCACTCCCTGATGCAGCGCCAACACTTATTCCAGCGCTTCGACGGCGAAGAACTGGTGGAAGCCCTGACCACCAGCATGACCTTCGACATGAAGGGCGTGGACGCCTACGGCCTGTTCGATGCGCACTTCCGCCCTCTCAGTGGACCGATCCGCGCAGTGCCGCCGGACCTGCCCCTGGATGGCAAGATCCACGCCCTGGCCAATTGCGTCGACTCCGACGACCCCAAGCTGCCCAAGGACAGCTGCGACGCCGTGGCCACCCACACCGAAGACGGCCGTTGGCTGGTGCTGGTGCGCGCCAACGGTTCGCTGTTTGGCGTGACCCGGATCATCTGGCATGCCCTGCTCTGGGCCCTGTCGTTGACCATTATCCCAGGCGCGGCTGGCTGGCACTTGCTGCGTCGGCGCCCGTTGCGTCGGATTCGCGGGATCCAGGCCAGCGCTGAAGCCATCGTCGCCGGCGACCTCACCCACCGTTTGCCGCTGTCCAACCGGCGCGACGAACTGGACATGCTCGCCGCCATCGTCAATGCCATGCTCGACCGCATCGAGAAGCTGATGAACGAGGTCAAGGGTGTGTGCGACAACATCGCCCACGACCTGCGCACGCCACTGACGCGGCTGCGCGCGCAGCTGTATCGCATCAAGCAGGAAGCTGAAGCAGAGTCGGGCTACGCGGTGAAACTCGACGACGCGATTGCCGAGACCGACACGCTGATGGCGCGCTTTCGCGGGCTGCTGCGCATCTCCGAGCTGGAAGACCACCAGCGCCGCTCCGGCTTTCTGGTGATGGACCCACTGCCCCTGCTGCGTGAACTGCACGACTTCTACCTGCCCCTGGCCGAGGAAGGCGAATTGCAGTTGGTGCTCGACACCCCAGAGTCCCTGCCCTGGATCACCGGCGACCGCGCGCTGCTGTTCGAAGCCTTGTCCAACTTGCTGAGCAATTCGATCAAGTTCTCCCCGCCGGGCGGCGAAGTGATCTTGCGCGCGGTGAATGACGCTGGCAGCACACGCATCGAAGTCCACGACTCCGGGCCGGGCATACCACTGGCAGAACGTGCAGCGGTATTCCAACGCTTCTATCGCGTGGATGAAAGTGACCAACAAGGCGGGTTCGGGTTGGGTTTGTCGATTGTGGCGGCGATCATCAACTTGCACGGGTTCAAGTTGGAAGTGGGTACAAGCGAGCAAGGCGGTGCCAGATTGGTGCTGGAATGCCGCCAGCAGCTCATGCCCAAGTAGCCCAAGCACCACAAAACCCTGTGGGAGCTGGCTTGCCAGCTCCCACATGGGCCTGCTCTACGTCTGAAAGTCAGGCCGGAAAGTTGGCCCGCAACGCCTCAAGCCCGCCGCTGTAAACACCAGCGAACAGTTCTTCCACCGCCGCATCCGTGGTGCCTGCCGCCGGCGTAAACACACCGGACCAGGTCACTTTCGCCGACGACTCGCTCAACGCCTCAACCTGCAACGTCGCCAGGTACGCACTCACCGGAAACGGCGATTGCTCAATGGTGTAGCTGTACGTGCGCCCCACGTTATCAAACGTCTGCAAACGCTCCACGATTTCGCCACCGTCAGCGGTTTGCAGGTGACGCACGCGGCCGCCCTCGCTCGGTTCGCTCTTGACGATAAACGGCAGCCAGTCCGGCAGGCTGTTGAAGCCGCCGATCAATTGCCAGACCTGATCGGCCGATACCGGGATTTCAATCACAGAAGAGGCTGTTGCCACAATAAATACTCCAGAAATGAAAAAAATCAGATCGCCATGCTGTCGACCACACCACCGTCGACCCGCAACGCGGCACCGGTGGTGGCAGACGACAGGGGTGAAGCAATGTACGCCACCAGGTTGGCGACTTCATCCACATTCGCCGCACGCTGGATGATCGAGGTCGGCCGCGCGTTACGCACAAATACGTCCGCCTCGTCCCGCGCACTGCGCCCGGACTTTTGCGTCGCGTCCTTGAGCATCTGCTCCAGCCCGTCGGTGAAGGTCGGGCCCGGCAGCACAGCGTTGACCGTCACACCGGTGCCCGCGAGGCGCTTGGCCAAGCCATGGGACACCGCCAGGTTGGCGCTTTTGGTCACGCCGTAATTGATCATATCCGCGGGCGTCGCCACGCCGGACTCCGACGACAGGAAGATCACCCGCCCCCAGCCATGCCCGACCATGCCCGGCACATAATGCCGCGCCAGGCGTACGCCGGAAATCACATTGACCTCATAGAAACGCGTCCACTCGCTGTCTGGCGTTTCGAAGAAATCCACATCGTTGAAGATGCCCAGGTTGTTGACCAGGATGTCGGCACGCGGTTCGGCGGCAAACAGTTTTTCTGCGCCTTCAGCCGTGCCCAGGTCCGCCACCAATCCGCGCAAGTCAGCGCCGGGGACGGCCTGGCGAATGCTCGCCAAAGCCTCATCCACCTTGCCGGCTTCACGCCCGATCACCACCACGGTAGCGCCGGACTGCGCCAGCGCCTGGCTGATGCCCAGACCAATGCCGGCGGTGCTGCCGCTGACGATGGCGACTTTGCCACTTACATCAATTTTCATGGTTATTACTCCTGAAGTTAGAGCGGCAGTGGTGCGCGGTCCGAGATCAATCGGGCATCGCGCAGGGCCTGCCAGAAGGCTGCCGGGATCTTCTCTGACAACGCTGCGACGTCTTCGGCAATCCGCCCCGGACGACTGGCACCTGGAATCACCGCGGCCACTGCCGGATGCGCCAGCGAGAATTGCAGCGCCGCAGCTTTTACGCTGATGCCGAATGCCTGGGCAATTGCCTTGATCTGTTCGACCTTGCTGATGATCGCCGGGCTGGCTTTCTGGTATTCGAAGTGCGCACCACCGGCGAGGATGCCGGAGCTGTAGGGGCCACCGACGACGATCTCGACGTTCTGCGCCAGGGCCGCGTCCATCAAGCGTTGCAGGGCACGATCGTGGTCCAGCAGCGTGTAGCGGCCGGCCAGCAAAAAGCCGTCGGGTTGCGCTTCAGTCAGGTCCAGGGTCAGTTCGCACGGTTCGACGCGGTTCACACCCAGGCCCCAGGCCTTGATCACGCCCTCTTCGCGCAGGCGGGTCAGGACCTTGAAGGCGCCCGTGCGAGCCTGGTTGAAGTACTCCAGCCATTGGTCGCCGTAGAAGTCCTGGGCGATGTCATGAACCCACACGATGTCCAGGCGATCGGTTTTCAAGCGAGTCAGGCTGTCTTCAATCGAACGCATCGTCGCGTCGGCGCTGTAGTCGTTGACCATTTTGTTCGGGCGACCGTGTTCGAACACGCCGCTCTTTTCGCCAAGGTCACGGGCACTTTCTTCGACTTCGTCGAGAATCACCCGGCCGACTTTGGTGCTGAGCACGAAGTCATCGCGGTTGTACTTCGACAGGGCTTGGCCCAGGCGAATTTCCGACAGCCCCGAGCCGTAGAACGGCGCGGTGTCGAAGTAGCGCACTCCGGCGTTCCAGGCGGCCTCGACGGTCGCCTGGGCTTCGTCTTCAGGAATGGCGCGGAACATGTTGCCCAGGGGTGCGGTGCCAAAGCCGAGTTGGCCTGGGAGTTTGTCTTTCAAGCTCATGGTGGATCCTCAATTGGGTAAGAGGTCGCTGTGACCGTTGAGCAAATCCTAGATTGCCTAGATCGGACCGTCCAAGACATACTGCGACGAACTTGAGTCCTCTCAGGTCTTAAAAGAAGAGGTCTGACATGATTGATCTACGCCAACTGCGTTACTTCGAAGTGGTCGCTGAAGAAGAACACGTCGGCCGCGCGGCCGAGCGCCTGCACATTTCCCAGTCGCCGCTGAGTCGGCAGATCGCCCAGCTCGAAGAACGCCTGGGCCTGACCCTGTTCGAACGCAGCCAGCAACGCATCCGCCTGACCCGCGACGGCCAGACCTTTCTCGCCGAAACCAAGGCGCTGCTGACCCATGCCAATCGCCTGGAATCCCTGGGCAAGCGCCTGGGTCGTGGCGAGGAAGGCGGCCTGTGCATCGGCTATATCGAAAACGCCATGCATGCCGGCGTGCTGCCGAACGCCCTGCGCGTCCTACGCGACGACCGGCCCAACGTGCATATCAAGCTGTATAACCTGCCCTCCCTGGAACAACTCGAAGGCCTGCGCCAACGCAGCCTGGACATCGCCCTGGTCGGCGAGCCGCCAGCCGCCGACGATCCCGATCTGACCGCGCTGCAAGTGCTGGACGACCCGATGCTGCTGGCCTTGCCGGAGCATCATCCGCTGGCCCGAGAAAACCACTTGCTGCCCGAACACTTGGCGGACGAACAGTGGATCGGCGTGCAGCGCAAACCCAGCGCCAACCCTGCCGATGACTTTGTCGCCGCCTGCATCCGCGCCGGTTTTACCCCGCAGATACCCATGGAAGCCAGCGAGCCGTTCACCGCATTGGGTTTGGTGGCCTCAGGGCTGGGCGTGGCGATGGTGCAAAAAGGCCTGAGCCGCAATGCACCGCCCGGCGTGGTGCTGCGGGAATTGCCGTGGTTGACCTACACCACTCCGTTATGGGCGGCGTGGCATCGGATCAACCTGCGGCCATTGGTGGAAACCTTTCGCAAAGTGCTCACCGAACCCAAGGGCTGACGCTCCCACGTTTGGATTGCGGCGCCTGCTAGACGAGCTCCCGCAGGCGATACCACATCATCCCCAACGCCAGCAGCGGCGAGCGCAACGCTTTGCCGCCGGGGAAGGTCATGTGTGGCACTTGGCTGAAAATATCCAGGCCCTGGCCCGCGCCTGCATGAATCCCTTCAGCCAACAACCGCGCGCACCAGTGGGTCACGTTCAGCCCATGCCCGGAATACCCCTGGGCGTAGAACACATTGGGGTATTGCTTCAAGCGCCCGACCTGGGGGAAGCGGTTGGCGGTGATGCCGATCTTGCCGCCCCACTGGAACTCAATCGCGGTATTGGCCAACTGCGGGAACACCTTGAGCATTTTCGGCTGCATATAGCCGGCGATGTCCGCCGGATCGCGTCCGGAGTAATGGCAGGCACCACCGAACAACAGGCGACGGTCGGCGGACAGCCGGTAGTAATCCAGGCCGACTTTCTGGTCGCACAGCGCCAGGTTTTGCGGGATCAGTTGGTTGGCCATTTCTCCCGACAGCGGCTCGGTGGCAATGATGTAGCTGCCGGCCGGGAGCACTTTGCCGCTCAAGCGCGGTTCGAGTTCTTCCAGATGCGCATTACACGCCAGCACCAGATGGGCGGCGCGCACCGTGCCCCCTGCGCAGCGCACCTGAACCGTGTCGCCATGGGTCAGTTCCAACACCTCGGTATGCTCGAAAATTCGCACCCCGAGGGATTCGGCGACCTGCGCTTCACCCGACACCAGATTCAGCGGGTGCAAGTGCCCCGAGCCCATGTCCACCAGGCCACCGGCATACACCGTCGAGCCCACCACTTGCTGTATGTCCTGCGGGCCAACCAGCCGGGTTTCATGGGTGTACCCCAGCTTCGCCAGGTGCTCCTGTTCAGCGTTGAACGCCGAAAACTGCGCCGGCGTATTGGCCAGTTCGCAAAAGCCCCAGCGCAGGTCGCACTGGATGTTGTGCTCACGAATCCGTTCGCCCACCAGCGCCACCGAATCGATACCGGCGCGCTCCAGGTAACGCACGCCCTCCTCGCCCACATACTTGGCAAACCCCGACACATCGTGGCCGATACCGCGAATCAACTGCCCGCCATTGCGCCCACTGGCGCCCCAGCCGATGCGCCGGGCCTCCAGCAGGATCACCGAGAGCCCGCGCTGCGCCAGTTCGATAGCGGTATTCACGCCGGTGAACCCGCCGCCGATCACGCACACATCGGCATTCAAGTCTGCGCCGAGTGACGGGCGCTCCGGCAGGGCATTGGCCGAAGCACGGTAATAGGATCGGGCGTGGTCACTGGATGGGGTCATTTGTTGGTCTTCACTTTGCTCCAGGCGCGGGTCATCAGGCGCATGGTCGCCGGGGTTGGCGTGGTGGAAATGTAGAGTTTGTCGAGCACTTCCTGCGGCGGGTACACCTCAGGGTTGTTCACCAGCTCCGGGGCCATGAAGGCCTTGGCCGCCGGGTTGGCATTGGCGTAACCGACCGAGGCGCTGACCTTGGCGATCACTTCAGGGTCGAGCAGGTAGTTGATGAACGCGTGAGCTTGTTTCGGGTTGCTCGCGTCGACGGGAATCGCCAGCAGGTCGAACCACAGGTTGGAGCCTTCCTTGGGAATCGAATAGGCGATGTTCACCCCGTTCTTGGCTTCCTTGGCACGGTTGGCCGCCTGGAACACGTCCCCGGAATAACCGAAGGCCACACAGATATCACCGTTGGCCAGGTCCGAAATGTACTTGGAGGAATGGAAGTAGGTGACGTACGGCCGCAGCGTCAGCAGCTTGGCCTCGGCCTGCTTATAGTCCTCGGGATTCTCGCTGCGTGGGTCCTTGCCCATGTAGTTGAGGATCGCCGGGAACAGCTCATCTGCCGAATCGAGGAAGGCCACACCGCACTGATTGAGCTTTTTGATGTTTTCCGGCTCGAACAACACCGCCCACGAGTCGATATGGTCCACGCCCAGCACCTGCTTGACCTTGTCGACGTTGTAGCCGATGCCATTGGTGCCCCACAGGTACGGCACCGAGTGCGCGTTGCCCGGGTCGTTTTTTGCCAGCAGCGCGAGCAATTTGGGGTCGAGGTTCTTGAAGTTGGGCAATTGCGCGCGGTCCAGCTTGAGGAATGCGCCGGCCTTTATCTGGCGCGCCAGGAAGTGGTTGGACGGCACCACCACGTCATAACCGGTGCGCCCGGCGAGCAATTTGCCCTCCAGGGTTTCGTTGGAATCGAACACGTCGTAGACCACGTTGATCCCGGTCTTGGCGTGGAAGTCAGCCAAGGTGGTCTCGCCGATATAGTCGGTCCAGTTGTAGACGCTCACGGTTTGTGCCGCTTCGCTGGTGCTACTGAGGGCGGCGACCAAGGCCAGGGGGATAAGCTTGTTCACAAGACGCATATCGGAAACCTCGCAGAGGGGATGCCGCGCCGGGTTGAACTGCCCGCGCATTGAGGTCTATCTTGAGCCGTATGTCGAACCACCTCTATCCACTTTGCACGCACCATAACGCACCAATAGAGTGCGCACGGATCACCCATGACACAGGCAACCGCTTTGCGCGTACAGGCCTTCACCACCGGTGATGTGGCCGCCCAATGCAGTGCGACACCCGGCTGGGTGCAACAGTACCAGCAGATGTCCCCGGGGCATTTTGCGGGGCAGATCCGCTACCTCGACCTGCAAGGCGTGGAGGTCTACGAAGAGTGCATGAACACGCGGGTGGAACAACATTTCAACGCGCCAACCGGCGCCCTCGCGTTCTGTTTCGACGGCAGCGATAACGCGCTGTACCTGCTCAATGGCGAAAGCCGCAACACCTGGATCACCCCGGAAAACTACCGCGAAGTGGCGGTGGTGTTCGGGCCGCAGTTCGTGCAGCGCCATGGCTTGGACGTGGCAAAGCTGGAAGGTTTGTTCATGGCGCCGCTGACTTGCCAGCAGAATGCACTGTTCACCCGCTGGCTGAGTGGCACCCTCACCCGCTTGTCCGCCGTGATCGACCCTGCCAGCCGTGACGCGCTCAGCCAGCAATTACTCGACGATTGCCTGTTCATCCTCGACAACGCCTGTGTGTGCCTGGACAGCAGTTCATTGCAACGACGCGGCGAAGCGCGCCTGCTGATGGCGCGCATTGGCGAATGGGCGGCGGATGCGCCGGATGAAGCCGTCAACCTGCTGGAACTGGCACAGATTGCCGGCGTGCCGTTGCGTCAGTTGCAGCAAGGGTTCAAGACCTATACGGGGATGAGCCCGGCGCAGTGGTTGCGGTTGCGCCGGTTGAACGGGGCGCGGCGGGAGTTGCTGGGTTCACCTGACTCAACCGTGGCCGAAGTGGCGATGAACTGGTCGTTCTGGCATTTGGGGCGGTTTTCCAATAGTTATCGGGCGTTGTTCAAGGAGTTGCCCAGCGAAACCCTGAAGCGCCATGGTTGAAATGCGCCCAAAACTGTGGGAGCTGGCAGGCAAGCCAGCTCCCACATTTGGATCTCTATCAGGCTTGGGATTTGAGGAAGGTCGCCATTAGCTGGTTGACGTACTCTGCTGCCTCCAACTGCACCATATGCCCCTGCCCTGGCAAAACTTCCACCTGGGCGTCCAAGCCCTCGGCATGCCTGGCCGGGATGATTGCATCCTCACTCCCCCAGATCACCAAGCTCGGCTGTCGGCCCACCACATTGCGCACATCAATCATCTGCCGCCCGCCCTCAAACAGCTTTTGATTGAGCTGCCGCAATGCCTGGTCCACGCCTTCCAGCCGCTTGAACTTGAGCATGTCCTCCAGCATCTGCCGCGTCACCAACGCCGGGTCGCTGAACAGTTGGGTCAACTGTGGCTTGAGCGCATTGCGGTTATTGGCCTCGGCAAACCCTTGCAGGTAATCACCGTTAATATCCGGGCCCAGGCCGGCGCTGGCGATCAGGGTCAGCGAAGCGACACGCTCGGGTGCCTGGCCAGCGACCGTCAGCGAAACCAGCCCACCCATGGAGTGCCCGGCCAGGTGCACGCGGTCAAGATCGAGGTGGTCAAGCAAGTCCAACACCGCCAGGCTCAACTCCTGCGCATCGCCGTTTTGCAGGTGCTTGCCCGACTCGCCGTGCCCCGGCAGGTCCAGGGCGATCACGCGGCGCTCGGCGGCCAATGCCGGTTGGTTGAACAGCCAGTTGTTCAAGTCACCGCCAAACCCATGCACCAGTACCAACGGCGTGCCGCCTTCGCCCAGGTCGAGATAGCGCAGCAAGCGCCCGCCTATTTCGACCTTCTGCGCACTCGGCCCAGTTGCTTCGGCCTCGGCGCTGCTTGAGACAAACCCAGCGTTGAAGCTTTCGATCACCGCATCGATCTGGGCCTCGGTGGCCTCGCCTTCCACCACAATCCCCAGCAATGCACCTACCGGCAAGGTCTCGTCGCTCAGCGCCAGCACCCGGCGCAACACACCACTGAAGGGCGCTTCGACACTGCTGGAGAGCTTGTCGGTCTCCACGTCCAGCACCTCCTCGCCCTTCTCCACCCGATCGCCGGGCTGCTTGAGCCAGACGTCGATGCGGCCCTCGGTCATCGACAGCCCCCACTTGGGCATGGTCAGGGTATGGATCATGCGGCATTCCTCTTGTCAGCGATCTTCAGCACGGCGGCCTCGATCTTCGCGGCGTTGGGGATGTACAAGTCTTCCAGCGCATCGGAAAACGGCACCGGCGTGTGCGGCGCGGTGACCATCTCAATCGGTGCGCGCAGGGAGGCAAACGCCCGCTGGGCGACTAAGGCACTGATATCGGTAGCAATGGAACAGCGTGGGTTGGACTCGTCGATCACCACCAGCCGCCCGGTTTTTTCCACGCTTTCGAGGATGCTGTCTTCATCGAGCGGGCTGGTGGTGCGCAGGTCCAGCACTTCGCAGTCGATGCCCTGGCGGGCCAGGTTGGCGGCGGCCTCCAGGGCGATATGCACCATGCGCCCGTAGGTCACCAGGGTCACGTCTTTGCCTTCGCGCACGAAGTTGGCTTCGCCGAAAGGCACCGTATACAGCTCCTCCGGCACCTCACCTTGCAGGCTGTAAAGCATCTTGTGCTCGAGGAAGATCACCGGGTCATTGTCGCGGATCGCCTGGATCAACATGCCCTTGGCGTCATAGGGCGTGGCCGGGCACACCACCTTGAGGCCGGGAATGTGGGTCCACATCGAAGTGAGCATCTGTGAATGCTGGGCCGCCGCACGCAGACCGGCGCCGTACATCGCGCGGACCACCAGCGGCGTAGTGGTCTTGCCGCCGAACATGTAGCGGAACTTGGCGGCCTGGTTGAGCAACTGGTCAAGGCAGCAGCCGATAAAGTCGACGAACATCAACTCGCACACCGGGCGCATGCCGCGCGTGGCGGCGCCGACCGCCATGCCGACATAGCCGACTTCGGACAGTGGCGCGTCGAGTACGCGGTCGGGAAATTCCGGGTACAGGCCTTTGGTCACGCCGAGTACACCGCCCCAGGCATCCTGTTCGCCAGGGGAACCGGTGCCGCCGGACACGTCCTGGCCGATGATGAACACGCTCTGGTCACGGCGCATTTCCTGGGCCAGGGCTTCGTTGATCGCCTGCTGATAGCTGATTTTGCGAGCCATAAAGTTCTCTCCACGTAGTTGTTGTTATTAGCGGTAGGCGACGTAGACATCGCTGAGCAGGTCGGCGGCCTGGGGCTTGGGATCGGATTTGGCCAGGCGCACGGCGTCTTCGATCAACTGTGCAACCTCGCCGTCGATGCGTTCGAATTGCGCCGCGTCCAGCCAGCCTTCGGCGCTGCAGCGTTGGCGGAACAGCGCCAGGCAATCCGCACTTTCGCGCAGTTTTTTCACTTCATCCGGGCCGCGATAGGTTTGCGCATCACCTTCGAAGTGGCCGTAGAAGCGGCTCAATTTCACTTCAACCAGCGTCGGCCCATCGCCTTTGCGCGCTCGCTCCACGGCGACGCCAAGCGCCTCATGCACGGCGAAGAAATCATTGCCATCGACAATTACGCCTGGCATGCCAAACCCCACGGCGCGTTCGGCAATGTCCTTGCACGCCACCGACCAGCCGGAACCGGTGGCCTCGGCATAGCCATTGTTTTCGGCGACGAACAGGCACGGCAGTTTCATGATTGAGGCCAGGTTCATCGCTTCGAACACCGCGCCCTCGTTGGAACCACCGTCGCCAAAAAATGCCACGGCCACGCCCTGGCTGCCCTTGAGTTTGGAGGCCAGCGCCGCACCAGCGGCCAATGGCGCACCGGCACCGACAATGCCATTGGCGCCGAGCATGCCCTTCTCCTGGTCGGCGATGTGCATGGAGCCGCCTTTGCCACCGCAAACGCCGGTTTTCTTGCCATAAATCTCGGCCATCATGCCGAACACATCCACGCCCTTAGCGATGCAATGGCCGTGGCCACGGTGGTTGGAGGCGATGCAATCTTCATCGTTGAGGTGGGCCATGACCCCGGCGGCGCTGGCTTCCTGGCCGGCGTAGAGGTGCACAAACCCGGGGATCTCGCCGGTGGCGAATTCCACGTGCAGGCGTTCTTCGAAATCACGGATGGTGCGCATCACGGTATAGGCATGCAGCAATTGATCGGTGGACAGGTGAGTGGACATCTTGTTGTTCTCCAGGTTGTCTCGACACACAAAAGGCTGGCTACGGCCAGCTACAGGGCATTCAGCACAGGCTGTGCCAAGCCCCGGGAAAACCTCGCAAAGCATTGATCCAGAGCAGTGCCCTGGCGTTGTGCGGGTGCTACTTGCCCGCGCAGAATGAGACGGCGCATTGCACAGTGCAGGCCGTGTCTCAGGGTGTTTGAGACGCTGCGTCTCATGCCTGGCAGTTGGTCAGCCACTGCTTGTCCCACCCGACGCATGCGCGCTTAATGGCGGGCATAACAACAAAGACCGAGAACCGGAGGCCTTATGCTCGCCGCGAACTCCAGGGAGCACGTCGACTGCGTCAGTCGCGTGGTCCGCAATGCCGATCGCCTGCCCCAGGCGCCGGTGCCGTCGTTGATTTTCGATTCGTGGCGGCGGTCCATGGAGCAACACCATTTGGACCCCGGTTCCCTGCAGGGCCCGCGCATCCTCAGCGAGCCCTTGCTCAAGGAATGCCGCGAGCGCGCCGAACTGTTCATGCGCATCGCCAGCGAAGAAGTCGGGCAACTGCACCACCGCGTGCGCCAGGCCGACTACTGCGTGATGCTCACCGACGCCCAGGGCCAGACCATCGACCACCGCGTGGACACCTCGATACGCACCGACTGCCGCAAGGCCGGCCTGTACCTGGGCACCTGCTGGTCGGAAGCTGAAGAAGGCACGTGCGGCGTGGCCACGGTGCTCACCAGCAAGTCGGCGGTGACGGTGCACAAGCGCGACCACTTTCGTGCGGCATTTATCGGCCTCACCTGCTCCGCCGCGCCGATCTTCGACCCTCAGGGCAACCTGCTCGGGGTGATGGACGCCTCCGCGTTCAAATCCCCGGATGACCGCCGCAGCCAGCATTTGGTGCGGCAGATGGTGGCGCAGAGTGCCCAGGCCATCGAAAACGCGTTTTTCATGCACACCGCCCGCGAGCATTGGGTGCTGCAAGCCCACAGCACGCCCGGCTATGTGGACAGCCAGCCCGACCTGCTGCTGGCCTGGGACCGAGACGGTCGCTTGCATGCCCTCAATAGCAAAGCGCGCCAGGCCCTGCGCCTGCGCTTTGGCCAGGTGCCGGAGCATATCGGTGAAGTGTTCGACCTGGATGCATTGCGCGCAGTGACCGACCAATCGGCCCAGCAACTGCACTGGATTGGCGAGCCTGGCGCCCTGCATGTACGCGTCAATGCACCGCGCCGCAAACCGGCGCGTGCGGCGTTGATCCCGCTGGTCGATGCGCGCGTGGAAGAGCACCTGCGCCTGGCCGTGCGGGTCAAGGACCGCAACCTGCCCGTGCTGGTGCAGGGTGAAACCGGTGCCGGCAAGGAAGTCTTCGCCCGCCAACTGCATGCGCGCAGTGCCCGTCGCGATGGGCCGTTTGTGGCGGTGAACTGTGCGGCGATTCCAGAGAACCTGATTGAAAGCGAGCTGTTCGGCTACGTCGCCGGCGCGTTCACCGGCGCCTCCAGCAAAGGCATGCCGGGGTTGTTGATACAGGCCGATGGCGGCACGTTGTTCCTGGATGAAATCGGCGACATGCCCCTGGCCTTGCAGACGCGCCTGCTGCGGGTGATGGCCGAAGGGGAAGTTGCGCCGCTGGGCGCGGCGAAAACCCGCGCGGTGGATATCCAGGTGATCTGCGCCAGCCACCGAGATTTATCGGTGTTGGTCGCTGAGGGCCGTTTTCGTGAAGACCTGTACTTTCGCCTCGGCTGCGCGCGTTTCTGCCTGCCGCCGTTGCGCGAGCGTACCGACAAACTGGCCTTGATCAATCGACTACTGGAGCAGGAAGCGCGCAACAGCGGCGTCGCGGTGGGCATCGGCCAGGCAGCGCTGGAACTGCTGCTGGGTTACGCCTGGCCGGGCAACGTGCGGCAATTGCGGCATGTGCTGGCGTATGCGTGTGCGGTATGTGAAGGCGGGACGCTGCAGGTGGCGGATCTGCCGGTGGAGGTGCGAGGGGATCAGGTTGAGGCGCGGGTGGAAGATAACGTGAGTCCGGAGCGGCAGGTGGTGCTGGATGCGTTGATTCGGCATCGTTGGAAGCCGTTGCCAACGGCGCAGGCGTTGGGCATCTCAAGGGCAACGCTGTATCGCCGAGTTAACCAGCTAGGTATCGACATGCCCGGCAAAACCACCTGACACAGTGAGACCAAAAATGTGGGAGCTGGCTTTCCTGCTCCCACATTCAACCGAGTAGGCCTTGGGGGATCAGCGGTAGACCAGGCCGCCGTCAATCAGCGGAGCTTGCCCGGTCATATAGTCGGAGTCCGGCCCTGCCAGATAAGACACCAACCCCGCCACATCCTCCGGCGTTTCTGCGCGACCCAGGGTAATCCCATCCACATACTTTTTGTACGTCGCCCCCACTTCAGCCCCGGTAATCTCGGCCATGCGCTTGTCGATCTCGACCCACATATCGGTGCCCACCACACCCGGGCAGTAGGCATTCACCGTAATCCCGGCGCTGGCCAGTTCCTTGGCCGCCGCCTGGGTCAAGGCGCGCACGGCAAATTTGGTCGCCGAGTACACGCCGAGCAGCGCAAAGCCTTCGTGGCCCGCGATGGAGCAGGCATTGATGATCTTGCCCTTCTGCCCCAGCGCCTTGAATTTCTTGCCGGCAGCCTGGATGCCCCAGAGCACGCCTTGCACGTTGATGCCCAGGGTGCGCTCGACCTGTTCCGGGCTGACGTCCAGCAGTGAGTCGATCTGCGCGACCCCGGCGTTGTTGACGATGATGTCGAAGCCACCCAGGGTCTGGTGCGCGTGCTCCACCGCCGCCACGACTTGCTCACGCTTGGACACGTCGGCGACAAACACCGAGGCCTGGCGTCCCAACGCCACGACTTCGGCAGCCACCGCTTCGAGCTTGGCGCCATTGATGTCCACCAGGGCGATGTCGGCACCGTCCTGTGCCAGGCGCAGGGCGATGGCCCGGCCAATGCCCTGCCCGGCGCCGGTTACCAGCGCAACTTTTCCAGCGATACTCATGGCTATCTCCTGCGAGTGATGAAGGAAGCCTTGTCTATCGCAGGTGCACCTTGGCCTGTCGAGGCGCAGTGGGATCGGTGGGAAGGTTGAGACGGATTGTCTCAAGCCGCGAACCATTCTCGAAAACTTGTAAAAGTGCGCGGTTATGCCTAGTTTATGCGCCCCCCGCCCTGCGCTTTAAGGCCTTGCCCCCATGGTTTTGCGTTTTCGTCCCGTCGTCACCTCACGTTTCGCCCTCGGTTTGCTACTCAGCGGCGGCATCGGTAGCAGCCTGGCGGCTGAAATTGAACTGCCGGCGGTGAAGGTCCAGGGCCAGGATGAGTCCGGCTACCGCAGTGAAACCGCCTCGGTGGGCGGCGTCGATGACGCGCCGCTGCTGGACACCCCGGCGTCGATCAGCGTGATCAATGCCGCGCTGATCAAAGACCAGCAAGCGCGCCTGCTCAGTGAAGTGCTGCGCAACGACGCCTCGGTGGGCGACAGCTATGCGCCCATCGGTTATTACGAAAACTTCGTGGTGCGAGGCTTCTCGCTGAACGCGGCGAGCAGCTACAAGATCAACGGGCGCACCATCACCGGCGAGCAAAACGTCGCCCTGGAAAACAAGCAGCAGGTGGAAGTACTCAAAGGCCTGGCGGGCTTGCAGAGCGGGATCTCCGAGCCGAGCGGCGTGATCAACTACGTGACCAAGCGCCCGGAAGATGTGCGCTCGGTGACCGTCTCCACCGACGATCGCGGCAGCGGCTACATCGCCACCGACGTCGGCGGTTGGTTTGGCAGCGAGCAGCAGTTCGGCCTGCGCGCCAACGTGGCCCATGAAGACCTCAATGCCTATGTCGAACACGCCAATGGCCAGCGCGATTTCGTCTCCTTGGCCTTCGACTGGAACATCAGCCCCGATGCGGTGCTGCAACTGGATGCGGAATACCAGGACAAGCAACAGCGCTCGGTGCCGGGTTACCAGTTGTTGGGCGGCACTGAGGTTCCACACGACGCCTCGCCGAAAAAACTGCTGGGGCACCAAAGCGGCTCCAGGCAGGTGGGCATTGAATCACTGAACCTCAACGGCAAGTTTGAATACCGTTTCAGCGACCAGTGGAAAGGCAGTGTCAGTGCCGCCCGCAGCAAGGTGGTGATCGATGACTACAGTTCGTTTGCCTGGGGTGGCGCCACCAGCGGCGTAGGCAACACCTTCACGCCCGAAGGCAACTACGACATCTACGACTACCGCAGCCCGGACGACACCCGTCGCGACGATGAAGTACAAGCGGCAATGACCGGGCTGTTCGACACCGCCGGCCTGGGCCATGAACTGACTTTCGGTACCAGCGCGTTTCGCCGCGTGATCGACAAGCGCAAACCAGTCAACGAGTGGATCGGCAGCGGCAATATCAACGCCGACGCCCCGACTTTTACACCGACTGACGTCCCATTGAATGACAGCCATCGCAACCTCGACAGCCGCCAATACGGCCTGTTTGCCAGCGACCGCATTCTCTTCAACGAGCACTGGCAAACCCTTCTTGGCGGCCGTGAAGTGCGCCTGGATGAGCGCGCCTTTGACGATAACGGCAATGAAGCCCGCCACACTCAACGGTATGTGTTCCTGCCCCAGGCATCGATTATCTACAAGCCGGTGGACAACCTCTCGCTTTACACCAGCTACAGCAAGGGCCTGTCCCTGGGCGGCACCGCCCCCTGGTACGCCAGAAACGCCAATGAAACCCTGGCCCCGACCACCTCACGGCAAATCGAAGCCGGGGTGAAGTACGACTGGCGCCGCATCAGCTTCGCCGCCGCCGTGTTCCAGACCCGCCAGGCCTACCAGTACGCCCAGCCCGACGGCGCGGGCAACTTCACCTATGTGCAACAAGGCGAGCAGAAAAACACCGGGCTGGAGTTGTCGGCCAACGGCTGGGCCACCGACCGCCTACAAATTGCAACCAGCGTGGCGGCGATTCGTGCGCGGGTCACCGGCAGCGGCACGCCGGAGTACGAAGGTCACCAGGCGATCAACGTGCCCAAGCTGCGTGCCAGCGTGTATGCCGACTATGCCTTGCCGTGGGTGAATGGCCTCGCGGTGCTGGGTGGCGTGCAATACAGCGCCAAGAAGTCCGCCAACCGCACCGGCAAGGTGGAAGTGGGCGATTACGCGGTGGTGAATGTGGGTAGCCGCTACACCACCAAGGTGGACGGCTATGAGACGGTGTTCCGCCTGAGCGTCGACAACCTGTTCGACAAGCGCTACTGGCGCGACGCGGGCGAGTACATGGGCGATGACTACCTGTTCCAAGGCGCGCCATTGACGGCGCGCCTGAGTGCGTCGGTCAATTTCTGACGGGTTACTTCGGCATCTTGCGAAAACCTACCGCCAGGCGGTTCCAGCTGTTGATGGTGGCGATGGCCACGCTCAAGTCGACTTGCTCCTGGGCGCTGAATTCGGCGGCCAGCGCGTTGAAATCTTCATCCGGGGCGTGGGTCTGGCTCAGCAGGGTCAAGCTCTCGGCCCAGGCCAGCGCGGCGCGCTCACGCGGTGTGAAAAACGGCGTTTCACGCCAGGCCGACACGGTGTACAGGCGCCGCTCGGTCTCGCCCCCTTTGCGCGCGTCAGCGGTGTGCATGTCGAGGCAGAAGGCACAACCGTTGATCTGCGACACACGCAGGCGGATCAGCTCCAGCAATGGCAGCTCGATGGACAGTTTGCCGACGGCGGCCTCCAAGGCGAGCATGGCTTTCATCGCGTCTGGGGAGGCGGTGTAGAAATCGGTACGGGTTTGCATGGTATTGCTCCGGAACGGTGGGGTTGGTGGCTAGGTTAGTCACCGGGGGGTTGGGGAGGAATATCCAATTTTGGGGAAGAATGGGTGACCAATTTTCTTGGGGTGGGGGTGAGTACATATCCGTTATTGGGGTAACGGCGGCTTATGGTTCCGCCCTTACGGCGGGTCACTTTTGGAAAAGAGCCCCAAAAGTAACCAAAAGGGCTCTTGCCCCACCACTCGGTGTCTCGCCTAGGCTCGACATGCCCTCACTCCGGCCCACGCTCCAAAGCCGGAGTGAGGGCACACCGAGCCTAGGCGAGGTGCCGAGTGTTGGGGCAAGAGCGCTTTGGTTACTTTCGCGCTTTTCGAAAGTGACCCGCCGTAAGGGCGGAACCATAAGCCGCCGTTACGCAAATAACGGATATGTACCCAGAAGGTCAAACCACCCGCGCCATATGCTCCCCAATCCTCCCCCTCAACCACCGCTCCGCCGGGTCATTGTCATGCACCCCGCTCCACACCATCGACAACTCCGCCGCCTCGATCGCAAACGGCGGATCCTCCGCCCGTAACGCCGTGCCCTCGGTCAACGCACACGCCGCGTAATCCGGCACCGTCGCGATAATCTGCGTGCCCGCCAGCAACGCGCGCAAGCCGCTGAACTGCGGCACCGCCAGCACCACCCGTCGCGCCCTGCCAATGCGCGCCAAGTCAAGGTCAATATTGCCGCTCAAGTCCCCGGAAAACGACACCATCGCATGGGGCCGCTCACAGTAGTCATCCAGGGTCAGCGGCTCGGCGCCGTCGTCCCCACGCAGGACCTTGCATGGGATGTCCCGCAGCTTCTTGCGCTTGGCATTCGCCGGCAGTTCGGTGGTGTAGCTCACGCCAACGGATATCTCACCACTGGCCAGCAACGATGACATCAGCAAGTAATTAGCCCGACGCACCACCACGATGATGCCTGGGGCCTCTTCGCGCAGTTGGCTGAGCAGTGGCGGGAACAGGCCGAACTCGGCGTCGTCGGAAAGGCCGATGCGGAACACCGCACAGCTGGTGGAAGGATCAAAATCCTTGGCACGGCTGACCGCGCCGGAAATGGTGTCCATCGCCGGTTGCAACTCCTTGAGTATCGCCAGCGCGCGTGGCGTGGGCTCCATGCCCCGCCCGTTGCGCAGCAGCAAAGGGTCGTCGAACAAATCGCGCAGACGCCCCAGCGCCGCGCTGACCGCGGGTTGGCCCATGAAGAGTTTTTCGGCGACCCGGGTCAGGTTCTTCTCGAACATCAGCGCTTCGAAAATCACCAGCAGGTTCATGTCGACGCGGCGCAGGTCGTTGCGGTTCATGGTGGTATCCAAACGATTGGAGAGCCTACAGATAAACACACGAAGCGCAGTTGGGATTGCATGGCTGTGCTGTCTTTTCCAGGCCGGCACCTGACGAAATTAACAACGATTAACTCGTCAGCCGGGCGGTCCGGCAACAAGATTAGCGGCGTCTACACTGCATCCATTCAACGGGAACGCTCCCATCGACTGCGGATATTTGTCATGGCCCGACTCGAGCAATATGCCCCTCGTTTATCCGCCACCGGTGGCCTATGCCCCCGGCGCGAGCGTATCGCCAAGCAATTGATCCTGGCCAATCTCGGCGAAAGCCTGGCCATTGCCGACCTGGCCCAGGCCTGTGCGTTGTCGCGCAGCCATTTCTCACGCGCCTTCAAGTGCAGCACCGGGCTGTCGCCGCAGGAGTGGATCCGCCAACAGCGCATCCAGAGAGCCAAGGAATTGATCACCAGTTCCTCCTTGAGCCTCACGCAAATCAGCCTGGAGTGCGGGTTTTGCGACCAGGCGCACTTCTGCCATATGTTCACCCGCAGCGAGGGCGTCAACCCGATGACCTGGCGAAATCACCACTCGCGCCACAAGCCTCAAGTGATTGCTGCCTAGTGGTCTGTACGGACCTGGAATATGCTGGCCGCTCCCCCCTCCCGAGCATGGCCACCCATGAGTGACCTCAGCGATCAGGCCGTGCATTTCGGCCCTTACCGCATCCACCCGCGCCAACGCCTGGTGCTGGAGGCGGGTCGCCCGTTGCGCCTGGGACGGCGGGCAGTGGATATCCTGCTGATCCTGCTGGAGCAGGCCGGCAATGTGGTGAGCAAGCAGGAACTGATCGCCCGGGTCTGGCCGAAAAGCGTGGTCGAGGACGGCAACCTGCGCGTGCACATGGCGGCGTTGCGCAAGGCCTTGGGCGACGGCCAGGCCGGGCAGCGCTATATCGTCACCGTGGCCCAGCGCGGCTACAGTTTTGTTGCGCCACTGAGCATCGAACCGATGACGCTACCCACCGACGGCGCTCCCCAAAGCCCGTGCCACAACCTGCCCTTGCGCCGCACCCGGATGATCGGCCGCCAGGCCCTGATCGACAGCCTGGTGCAACAACTGCCCGAACAACGCTTCATCACCCTGACCGGCGCCGGCGGCATCGGCAAGACCACCGTCGCCTTGCGCGTGGCGGAATTGCTGATCGGGCATTACCGCGACGGTATTCGCTTGCTCGACCTGGCGCCGCTGAGCGCGCCATCGATGATCCTGCCCAATCTCGCCGCCCTGCTCGACCTGACCCACGTCGAGCACGAACCATTGGCCACATTCGCCCGCAGTTTGCAGGAGCGCCAGTTGCTGCTGGTGATCGACAACTGCGAACACCTGCTCGATGACATCGCCCTGATCAGCGAAACCTTGCTGCGCCACGCGCCCAGGCTGAACATCCTGGCCACCAGCCGCGAGGCATTGCGCGCCGAGGGCGAGTACGTGCAGCGCCTGGAACCCCTGGCCTGCCCGCCTGCCTCCGGTAACCGCGCCCAGGCATTGGGCTACCCGGCCCTGCAATTGTTGATCGAGCGGGCCATGTCATATCAGGACAGTTTTGAACTGAGTGAAACCGAACTGCCGCTGGCGATTGATATCTGTCAGCGCCTGGACGGCATCCCCCTGGCGATCGAGTTGGTGGCGGCGCAAATCGAACGCTTCGGCCTGCCCAGGCTACTGGTGCAGATGGAAGACAACTTCCGCCTGCTCACCCGTGGCCGACGCAGTGCGCTGCCGCGGCATCAGACCCTGCGCGCCACGCTGGACTGGAGCTTTGAGCTGCTGACCGCCTGCGAGCAAGTCTGCCTGCGGCGCCTGGCGGTGTTCCGAGGTGGGTTCAGCCTGGCGAGCGCCGCAGCGGTGATTGCCGGGGAACAGGTGGCGCCGGCTGAGGTGCTGGGTTCGATCACGCAATTGGTGGCCAAATCCTTGCTCAATGTGGAGGCCGGTGATGACGAGATGGGCTATCGGCTGCTGGACATCACGCGCACCTACGCCCTGGAAAAACTCAGCGTTGCCCATGAGCTCGACGCCACCCGCGAGCGCCATGCAGCGCGCTGCCTGGCACTGATGGAGCAGGCGCGCGGCGATTGGGAGCTGATCGCGACCCAGCCCTGGATCGACCGCTACGCACCGCTGCGCGAAGACGTCCGCGCCGCGCTCGACTGGGGGCTCGCACAGGGCGGTGAACACCTGTTGGCTGTCCGCTTGACGGTCAGCGCAATGCCGCTCTGGCAAGAGTTGTCGTTGCTCCGGGAACACGGCTTGTATGTGGGCAAGGCGCTGGCGTTGATTGAGCAGGTCCGTACGCCCTGCACTCAACTGACAATGCAACTGCAATTGGCGCTGGGCAGCCTGTCTTACCACGCCATGGGGGCTGCTCCCCAGACCATCGCGGCCTTTGTCGGGGCTCAACGCCTGGCTGAGGAGCGCCAGGATGTCGCTGGCCAAATGCGCGCCATCTCCGGTCATCTGGCGGTGAACTTGTGCGCAGGCCGCTATCGCCAGGCGTTGGCGCAGAGCATGCAATTTGATCGCCTCGACCCACGCACTGACCCGCTACTGGACTTGAGCGCCCAACGCCTGCGGGTATTGGCGCAGCACTACAACGGCAATCAGGCACTCGCCCGGCATAACGCCGAACAATTGATCCAACGCATGGCGCACAGCGGCCACCTCAACCGGTTCGCCCACGGGATTGGCGTGCAATACGACCAAAACGTTGCCTCCCTGACCGTATTGGCGCGAATCCTCTGGCTGCAAGGTTTCCCCGAGCAAGCCTGGCGTACCGCCAGCCAGGCGTTGGAACTGGCGCTGCAAATCAATCATGGCACTTCCATCTGCTACACCCTGGCCCTGGCAGGCGTGGTGATCGCCCGCTACAACGGTGAAGAGGACAGCGCTCAGACGCTGCAGGCATTGTTGCTGGAACACGCGCACAAGCATTCGGTGCAACTGTTCCAGACTTGGGCGGGGCACTACGCCGGCATCCTCGGGCATAAAGACTGGCAAGGCTTGGGGCTGATCGAGGACATCCTGATCACGCTCGATGCACACACGGTCGATGAGCCTGCCTTCGACCGCGCACGCACAGGCGACGCGGGCTGGTGTGCGCCGGAAATTCTGCGGGTACGCGCCAACAGCATGGCGGATATCCACGCGGCCGAAGCACTGCTGCACGATGCCCTGGCGCTGGCGCACCAGCAAGGCGCGCTCGCCTGGGAGCTGCGTTGCGCGACATCATTGGCGCGGCTGTGGCTGTCCCAAGGTCGCGAGCAAGCTGCACGCGACCTGTTGAGTTCAATCTACGCGCGATTCACCGAAGGCTTCGCCACCCAGGACCTAGTTCGCGTACGCAGCCTGCTCGACGAGCTTGAGGACAAACGGCCGGCCTGAAAACGGTCCCAGGTAATGTCCATAACCCTGCTGCAAACGCGCCACCTGCTCCGGATCGCGCAGTTGTGCCAGGGCATAGCTGCGCACGCAATTGAGCAGACGGTAACGCGGGTTGCCGGGGCCGGGCTCGAGGGTCAGCAACGACACGCCGACAAGACGCCTCAGCAGGTAGGACAGATCGGCGTGTTCCAGCTCGGTGCCGGCGACCAGTTCACCCAAGGTGGGCAAGGTTACCGCCATCTTGAACAACCCCAATTGCAGGAACAGCCAGCGCTCCGGCAGGCTCAGGCGCTCGCAGGTCCAGTCCAGGGCGGCGGTCAGGGATTGGTGACGTTCCACTGCCGTACGGCGGCCGCGGGTCAGCACCTGCAAGCCCTTGCACAGTTGCTGCTGCAGCCCGCGCACACCCAGGGCATCCACTTGAGCGGCCGCCAGTTCCAGGGCAAGGGGAATGCCATCCAGGCGTCGGCAGATATCCCGCAGCGGCGCCAAGTCCTGGGGCCGCAACACGAAGCCCTGCTGACTGGCACGCCCGCGGGCAACGAACAATTGCACGGCCGGATAGGCCATCGCCTGTTCAACACTGCTCAGTGCCGACGGTGCAGGCACCGCCAGCCGGGGCACGCGCTGCACCCATTCGCCGTGGACTTGCAGGGCCTCACGACTACTCACCAGCACACTGACTTGAGGCGCTGTTTTGCCAAGCACCCGCACCAGGTGACGGCAGGCGCCGAGCAGAAGGTCGGCGCCGTCGAGCACCAGCAACAGCTGGCGGGAGGTCAATTGACGGCTTAACTCGGTAGCGCTGGCGCTCGGTTCAAGGTTCAGCGCGGTGGCCAGGTGGCACAGCATACTCATCGGCGCTTCCACGGTGGCCAGATCGACCCACCACACACCGTCCCGATAACGCGGCAATACGCGCTCGGCCAGCGCCAGGGCCAAGGTGCTCTTGCCTACGCCGGCGCACCCGGTGAGCGTCATCAGGCGCTGCCCCGACAGGCGCCGCACCAGCACACCCAACAGTTCATCGCAGCCAATCACAGGGCTGAGCCGCGCTGCCAGATTGTGCCGGGGCAGCATGACGTGTACCGCGTCCTGTACAGGTGCTGTGAAACAGTAGCCGCGCTGCGGGTCGTTGAGAATGAAGCGTTGCCCATCGAGGGCGCGGCGCAGTGCGGCGATGTGCACGCGCAGGTTGTTTTCTTCCACCACGCTGTTCGGCCAGACCCGCTCGATCAAGGTGGCCTTGCTGATGTACTGCCCAGGCGCTTCGAGCAGCGCCGTGAGGATATCCAGCGCACGTCCGCCCAAGGGTACGGGCCAGCCGGCCTTGCTGACCAACCGCTGTTGCCGGTGAAAGACATAGGCGCCGAAGCGGACCGTGCCATCAGCGTCAATCGCCTGAGGGTTATTCATGTGGGTCATCGCGCTGAAACACCCGGCCTTGGGCGTTTGCGCATCCTTTTCCATGGGCTTGACGCTATCTTGCCAGTTGGCGATGACAGGACAATGCTGGAACGGGGAGCGACACGGACAATCGGGTGCGCGAGACGGACATTCTGTCGTTAACTGAACTGCTGTCGGTATTGGGTCGGGTTGAGGCCCAGCTTCTCACTGAACAAAAAGCGCATATGCCGCACGCTGCCGAAGCCTGCGTGGAAAGCCACGGTCTTGAGCGGCAGGTCGGTGGATTCCAGCAACTGCCGGGCGCGGTCGATGCGCGCACCTTGCAGGAACGCCATGGGCGTCATTTGCACATCCTTGGCAAACAGCCGCGCAAAATGGCGTGCGCTCATGCCGGCCAGCTCGGCCATGGATTCGATGGTGAAAGGCTGCTCCAAATGCGCCAGGACATAGTTCTGCACGCGGGTAATCGCGGTTTCCTGGGGCGCAACCGCCGCTGTCATCGGGCTGAACTGAGCTTGGCCGCCCTGGCGCTTCATCACCACCAGCAGCACCTTGGCCACGTCCACCGCGACTTGCTTGCCATGGTCCTGGGCCACCACCGACAACGCCAGGTCGATACCGGCCGTGACGCCACCCGA
Source organism: Pseudomonas sp. 58 R 12 (assembly GCF_900005865.1). NCBI lineage: Bacteria > Pseudomonadati > Pseudomonadota > Gammaproteobacteria > Pseudomonadales > Pseudomonadaceae > Pseudomonas > Pseudomonas sp. 58 R 12. The sequence continues at coordinate 60,980 of NZ_CVTP01000011.1, read as the reverse complement.
AGTGATCAAGCGCCCGTCCTGCAAGTAGATTTGATCCGTCTCGACAATCGCCTTGGGAAACGCCTTGATCAGCCGTTCGGTGTAGTGCCAATGGGTTGTTACACGGTGCTCGTCGAGCAGGCCTGCATGCCCCAGCACGAACGCACCGGTGCAGATCGAGCCGAAGCGCCGCGCCCGTGGGGCCGCAGCCTTGAGCCAGGGCAACAGCGCGGGGTGGCATTCGTTATAGGCACCGGGCCCGCCGGGCACCAGCAGCAAGTCGTAGGCATCCAGGGCCTGGTCCAGCAGCAGATCGGTCTGCACCATCACGCCGTTGGAAGCACGCAACGGGCCGGGCTCGGTGCCGATAGTGAGGATCTGGTAGTGCGCGGCCGCCGGCAGGTAGCGGTTGGCAATGGAGAACACTTCGAGCGGCCCGGCCATGTCGAGCAGGAGGAAGTCCGGAAACAGCGCCATGGCCACGGTTTTCATACAGGGAAAGGTCCATCAAAAAAGGAAAACGGCGGACAGTATGCCATGCCTGAAACTGTCAACTCATAAGCGACAGTTATTCAGAATCCACCTTCTTAATCAACCGTCCAGTAACCATTAATCTCTTTCTCAACGACGGAGCCCTGCATGTCGCAGCCCGCTCCCACTTGAGGACAAGACCATGTTGACCCTTCGCAAAGCTTCCGAACGCGGCGCCGCCAATCACGGTTGGTTGAAGTCGTTCCACACCTTCTCGTTCGCCAACTACTGGAACCCGAATGAACAAGGGTTTTCCGACCTGCTGGTGATCAACGATGACCGCGTCGCCGCTGGCAAAGGCTTCGGCCAGCACCCACACCGCGACATGGAGATTTTCTCCTATGTGCTCGAAGGCGCCCTGGAACACAAGGACACCCTGGGCACCGGCTCGGTGATCCGCCCTGGCGACGTGCAACTGATGAGCGCCGGCAGCGGTGTAGCCCACAGCGAGTTCAACCACAGCCAAAGCCGTGGCGTGCACTTCCTGCAAATCTGGATCGTGCCCGCGGTGGCCGGCGCCGAGCCGCGCTACCAGCAGGAGCACTTCAGCGAGGCGCAGAAACGTGGGCGCCTGCAGTTGATCATCTCGCCAGAGGGCAATGACGGCGCCCTCAGCGTGCGTCAGGACGCACGGGTGTATGCCGGGCTGTTCAACGGTGACGAAGCCGCAACCCTGAACCTGCCGCCGGACCGCCACGTGTACATCCATGTGGCCCGGGGCAGCGTTGAAGTGAACGGCCAGCGCTTGCAGGAAGGCGATGGCGCTCGGGTACGGGATGAGCGGCAGATCCGCTTGAGCCAGGGTGAAGACGCCGAAGTGCTGGTGTTCGACCTGCGCCCACAGGAATTGCCGCAGATGCCATGACCGGCCCCGCGATGGCCCGCCAACACGAGCCATCGCTGGCGTCGATAGTCACCATCAGCCCAATGAAGTTCTCTTAAAAAATGCAACGCGTACCATCAAACCCATACCAGGCAACACCCAAACTAAAACACTCGGAGCACACCATCATGAAACGCCAAATCTTGCTTAGCCTCGCTTTCTCGGTACTTGCTGCAAATGCATTTGCTCACCCAGTGGTTGCTGAAGGCGGTTCGGATCGCCTGATCGAAAGTCGTGTTGCAGAGGGTGGTTCGGACCGCCTGCTGGACCGCCGTGTCGCCGAAGGCGGTGCTGATCGCTTGCAAGAACGCGGTCTGGCTGAAGGTGGTGCTGATCGTCTGCAAGAACGCGGTCTGGCTGAAGGCGGTGCTGATCGTCTGCAAGGCAACAACGCTTAACCTCCCGCTGCTTGCGGGAACCCCAAACCGGCCTGATCAGCCGGTTTTTTTTTCGCCCGCTATTAATGCAACTCACGGTCCCCCCACAGCACCGCCTTGCCGACCTGTTGCCGCGCTTCGATGCGTTCGTGCACCTGCTGCACGGTCTCCAGCGTGTAATGCCCCTCGATATCCACCGTCAAAGCCCCTTCGAGCATCGCCGCAAAGACCGCATTGGCGCGTCGCTGCACAGTGGCCCCATCGGCCATGTGGTCGGCCAGCCGTGGCCGCGTCAAAAATAACGATCCGGCTTCGCCCAGTTCAATCGGGTCGAGGTCCGTCAGCGAGCCCGAAACATTGCCATAGTTAACGATCAAACCGCGTGTGCGGCAGGCGCGAAAACTGCAACACATGGTCGGCGAATCGGCCATCGTCGTAATTAAAGGTAGTGATGGAGTTCCTGGTGGCCTGCATCGAGGGCGAACCGCAGTTACGGCGCTGAATCAACCTGGATGGGCGAGAAACTTCTTGCGATACGCCGCCGGCAACAGGCCCACCCGTTGCTGGAACAGGCGGCGGAAGGAATTGCTGTCTTCGTAACCCACCGCGTAGGTGATGCTTTCCAGGGTCATGCGGGTCGATTCCAGCATTTGCTTGGCCCGCTCCAGGCGCAGGGTTTGCAGGTAGGCAATCGGGGTGTACTCGGTAGCGTCCTTAAAACGCCGCTTGAAATTGCGCACGCCAAACCCAAAGCGCCGGGCCACATCGTCAATGACCAAGGCCTCGGCAAAGTGCTGCTCCAGCCAGTGCTGCACGCGCAGGATCTCGCCATCGCCATGGCTTTTGGGCAGCGACCACATGGCATATACCGACTGTTCGCTACGCACATTATCGATCAGCAAGTATTTACCACAGGTGTGGGCCAGTTCCGGAGAGCCGAAACGACGGATCAGATGCAACATCAAGTCCATCGCCGCGCTTGCCCCACCGCTGGTGATCACACGGTTTTCTTCGCAGAGGATCTGCGCGTCATCCAGGTTCACGTCCGCGTAGCGTCGTCGAAACAGGTCGGCAAACGCCCAGTGAGTCGTGGCGCGCAGGTTTTGTAGAACGCCGCACTCAGCCAGCAAAAACGCTGCGGTGCACATCGAAGCCAACACCGCGCCGCGTGCATGCTGTTCGCGCAACCAGGCTGCGTAGGCAGGAAAGTTCGGCAGGGCCTCCTTCAATGTGAACAAAAAACCTGGGATCAGCACCAGGTCGGTCTGCGCGATCTGCGCCACCGCGCGGTCCACCTGCAAGCACTGCCCGCCCCAAGCCTCCACGGCCTGGCCGTCCAAGGAGGCAACGACCACGTCGAAGGGTGGGCTGTCGGCGAACAGGTTGGCGGCGCTGAGCATCTCCAGCGCCAAGGTGGCACTGGCGGCAGAACAACGATCGGCCAGGAGCAAGGTAATGTGCATGAAAGGAGCCCTGTTGCGCTTTTCGCAGGTAATAAGTCATTTGTGCACCTACCTTAGCCGATTCCACATCTTTACAGTGCTGCCACTGATCAACTGTCTGGTGCCTTGATGAATCTCTGGTTTCGCTTGCTCTTCATGCTGTCCCGGCGCCCCTGGCGCAAACCTGTCCATGGCCTGGCCACCACCGTGGTGCGCATGCGCGTCTGGCCGCTGGACCTGGACATTAACCGGCACGTCACCAATGGCCGCTACTTTTCCCTGGCGGACGTCGCCAGAATGGATTTTGTGTTGCGCACCGGCGCCTTTCGCGTGGCGCTGCGCAACAAGGCGCTGCCGATCGTGGGCGATACCTGGGGCAAGTTCCGCCGGGAGTTGAAGCTGTTCGAAGTGTTCGAGGTGCACACCCGCATGCTCGGCTGGGACCAAAAATGGAGCCTGATGGAGCACCGCTTTGTGAGCAAGGGCCGGGTGGTCGGCGTGGTTGTGATGCGCGGGCTGTTCCGCTCGGCCAAAGGCACCCTGCCCCCAGCGGATTTTTTACGTGAGCTGGGGCTGGGTGAAGCGTCACCGCCAATGCCGCAATGGCTCAGCGACTGGGCGCAAAGTTGTGATGACATGAGTGTGCAGTTGCGGGAGGAGGAGCAGGTTTGAGTGTTGGCAACCTGCACAACAGCCCCTCCCCGGCGTCGGTTGCACCTGGTCTGGGCCAGCCGTAGATCGCCCTGGCCGACGTTGCTGGCTAACGTGTGGGCATGACCGCGCAGCCCCGCAATCGATGAGTTCGCCGAAGCGTCGCAGGCTTAATCCAGTCCCCCCTTGCCACTAGCGATGCAAGGGTTTACCCGATTCCACCAAAAAAGCGTTTGGTCTAAAATACTTATCGAGCATTAAGAATTTGCACTAGCATATGTGTACGTTCGTACAAACACCCTCGCAATAGCCGCGCATTACCCCTTCCCTCTCTGAAAAACAAAGTGGCGAATGTTAAAATTTGTCACGTTTTGCCGTATTCAATTCGATTAGTATCTAAACGCTAGCAGCGATTGAACTGACGGCCTTGCATGCCGGAAAAGGGAGTAGGTGATGCATTTTTCCAATGTCCTCGCTATTGCACGGACTCAATCTAAATCGGAGGACTTTCGAGCGCTCATAGTTCGCACTGTAACGGATGATTTAAAAGTCGATACACGTTACTACGAACAACTAGTTGACCCCCACGAAAGCCACGGGAACTACCGTGCCATCATTATAGAAATCGACACCCCCTCGGCCAGCAATCAAACGCTGGAGATAATAAGAAAAACCCGAGATAAAAACCCTGGCTGCACGATATTCGTCGTTATCACTTTTGCCTCGACCTTGAGTAAAACCAAATACTATCTGGCCGGTGCGGACTACTGCATCAAAGTGATAGAAACATCCCCTGAAAAAAAATCGAGCCTGTTTGAAGACTTACTCAGCGAGACGGCACGACTGAATCGTTGCGCCCTGGTGCTCGATCAGGACCGCATGTGCATTCACGGTGACGGCAAAAAACTGGAAATCTCTTTTGTTGAAATGAAAGTATTGGAAGCGCTTATCCAGCGTCGACTACTCAGTCACAATGAGATCGCCGCCGTCATGGGACTTAATACCAAATACTATGACTCCCGCGCGCTGGAAAAATCCATCAGCCGATTGCGCAGTAAAATCAAGGCACACTACGGTGACAATATCATTCAGAATATCCGCGGTTATGGATACAAACTAAGCCGCGGTCTTATTTGCGCCAGCCATTTGCAAACCGCCCAAGAGAGGTCGAATCGTGAATAGCGAGAGAATATCCCCTGCGCACAGTGTGGACTTCAACCTTGTCAGGCAAGCCATTGTTGACCGCAACCATACACTCTGGGGCAATGAAATCAGCCTGACGTCCAAGGACACTCAGGCATTACCTCAAAGTGCCTACAGCGAGGCACTTCAGCGTATCAGCGCACGGCGCAATGCCTTGAACCCAACGGTAAGCCACACGTTCCTGCGGATTAATCAAGCCGTATTAATGAACGAAGACTTTCATACGTACATTATTCAGACTGCCCAGTCACTGGAAAAGCACAAACTTCCCTTCACCCTCAGTATCGATAACCCGTTGGATGCCCTGCCCGGTCCGGTTGAACGCAGGGCGATGGTGCGCCAGCTATATAAACTAAAAGACCAATGCAGCCTCACACTTGCCTACAATAATTACAGACTCGATACAAAGCCGGCAGATCTGTTGATCGACCTCAAGCTTTACGACTATATAAAAATGCCCTTCCCGGATTCCGCGCTCCGGCTGAGTCTCAACACACGCTCCGATCTGTTCGATCGGCTCTACGACCGCATGCTAGAGCTGATCAGTGCGACCCGGGTATGTTTCATTGCTGACACGGTTGAATTTGCCGACAGCGCCGTTCTGGCTAAAAACCTGCCTTTCGAATACTTTCAGGGCGGTTATTACTCTCCTGCTGACCGCTTATAACAACTGCATCTTCCTGATACCGGTGAACACCATGAGTTCTCTCAAGAAATACGCCTTTACACCGACAGTTCCCGCTATCGCACTGCGGGACTTCACGCCCAATGCAGAGCTGTTTCATTATGATATTGGTGAGCCAGCAACCACGCAGGTCGCCGACAAAAAACGCGGAGTTAGCCATCGACATTCCAGCCCCAGTGAACACCCACGGCTGAACACCTATGTCATTACCCATACCATAACGCTACCCTTACATTCTTCTACCGCCGTGCGACAAGAATCCAGAATGCCCACGCCAAAGGATCATGACAGCACGCCAAAAAACCATACTCGTCCTGCGGAAATAACCCCTGAGCGAACTCAACTGTCTCAGGATTTCTGGCTGCTGACCCAGCATGACCGAACCCTGGTCAAGGGCGGCTTGCGCATCTCCTTGACCACCATTGAATCCGCATTGATTAAAAAAATGTTGCATCATGAAGAGCGCGTCGTGAGCAAGGAAGAGTTGATCCGTAATATCGGGCGCGAGCCCGAGTTATATCGCGGATTGGAAATGTGCCTGAGTCGACTGCAAGAAAAGTTCAAGCGGGCCAACGACGGCGAACGTTTGTTTCGTGCAGTCAGAAACCGTGGTTATTGCCTCACCCAAAAAATCAAAAAGCCGCTCGAGCTGACTCAGTCACGCCGATAACTATAAGACAACTGACACTTTATCACTCACCCTGCCTATTGATACCTGCCTTTTTATAACACCCTCTAATAAGATCTCGCTGGCCTTGTTATAAGTCGTCAGCCAATGCTCCCTGCCGTTCATTACTATCCACGGGTACGCGCTTGCGCGTGCCTGTCGTTTTAGTGCGGTATTGCACCGCGTGATTAAACCCTGCCACCACGCACGTGGTCACCACCGGGAGCAGAACTATGCTGAACAACACTAGAATGCATCGCAACCTGACGCCCAAGGGTTTGACGTTCTGGGGCCAGTGGACGCTCGCATCGGGTTTGGTCGTGACACTGTTGTTTATGTTGGTGTTCTTGAAAACCGGTCAACTTGAATATAACTATCGTGTCTTGGCCGCCTTTACCATACTGGCGTCGCTGCCTGCGTATAGCCTGTGTGATGTGTATAGTAAGAAAGACGATTATGGCGTGGGCCTAGGTCGACTATTCATGGGTTGGTTGCTGACCATAGGTATATTGTTTGCCGTGGGCATTGCCTGTAATGCCAGTTCATTGTTTCCTCTGGAAATTTTACTGTTGTGGGCGGCAGTCAGTTACCCACTGTTGGCACTGTGTTATATCCCGTTGCACAGCCTGTCCAGGTATTACCATCGCCAACTTCACCAGCGGCACAAGTCATTGATCGTGGGCACCGGCAAACTGGCGGTCGACTTGGCCAAAACGCTGTCGCGCCAGAAGCGTTCACCTTTGGTTGGACTGGTCGGTAGCCACGCCGATGCGGCGTCGGAGGCGCAATCGCAGATACTCGGCGAACTGCCGCAATTACCGCAACTGATCCGGCAGCACGGCATTCGCCGGCTCTACATCACTCACTCGTTGCAGGATGCCACCCACATCGAGGCGCTGTACCTCAACTTGCTGGAAATCAGCGTCGATGTGATCTGGGTGCCCGACCTCAACAACATGCTGCTACTCAATCATTGCGTGGCCGAAGTGGATGGGTTGCCGGCGATCTTCCTCAACGAAAGCCCGCTGACCAGCCGCCCCACCGCTGCCCTGAGCAAGTCATTGCTGGACAAGAGCCTGGCCTTGCTGGCGATCCTGGTGCTGAGCCCGTTATTGTTGGTGTTCGCCCTGCTGATCAAGCTCACCTCTCCCGGCCCGGTGATTTTCAAACAGGACCGCCATGGCTGGAATGGCGAGGTGATCAAGGTATGGAAGTTCCGCTCGATGCGCATGCATGACGACCAAGAGGTACGCCAGGCCAGCCGCAACGACTCGCGCATCACCCCGGTCGGCCGGTTTATCCGGCGTACCTCCATCGATGAATTGCCACAGCTGTTCAACGTGCTGCAAGGGCACATGGCCCTGGTCGGCCCGCGGCCCCATGCCGTTGCGCATAACGACTATTACTCGGGGAAGATTCACGCGTACATGGCGCGTCATCGCATCAAGCCCGGTATCACGGGGCTGGCGCAGATCAATGGTTGCCGGGGTGAGACCGAGACACTGGAGAAGATGCAAAAACGCGTCGATATCGACCTGCTCTACATCAATACCTGGTCGCTGTGGCTAGATATCAAGATCCTGGTGAAGACGCCATTTACGCTGCTGTCCAAGGATATCTACTGACAGAAAAGCTGGACGTTCAAGTCTGATACCCGTCAGTTAAACCGCCGCTAAGGCGAAAGGTACTTGCTCCCTCGCCACAGGTACGGTGTTAGCCTTTGGCGGACTGGGATTAGACCTTCAAGCCCCCCTTCCCGCCTCACTCCGTCATCTTGTCGATGTTCTTGTAGAACAATTCACTGTCCCGTCCATCCGTCATCGAGTGCAACGAATAGGCGCGATTCAGCCGCGCGCCGCCGTCACGCGTCAGCGGTGCCCACACCAGGTTGGCGCGGCGCATGGTCGATAGGCTCATCAACTCATCGAACGGAATGGACAGATAGAGGCCTTTGTCGAAGCTGCCTTCCCCAAACTCTTCCTTGGACACGTTGGTACGGGTGATCCATGCACCGATGCGCACGCCATTGTTGAACTCCCGCGAAAGGCCCAGCGTCGCGCCCCAGTCCCTGGCCAGGTAGCGACCGACGCTCAAGGCGCCCTGCAGGTTGAACGGCAAGTCCGTGTAGCCGGTGATATGCCCGGTCACCGTGCGGTAATCGCGCAGGCTGAAATCCTGCTCGAAGCCGCGCTGGCGCACGTAGTTCAGGTCTGCCCCCACGGCCCAGCCCTGGCCCATCGGCCGGTACAACACTTCGCTGCCGACACCGGCGTACATCGACTCGAGCAAACCGCCGTAGACCATGCCGTACAGGTCCTGGTCCAGGCGCTGCGCATGGTTGAGCTGGAAGGTCGGGAGGGTGACGTCAGCGCTGGTCATGTACTTGCGCAGGTCGGTACGTACCCGAGGCAACCCCGTGGGCGCGTCATAGGTAAAACCGTCGTAGTTGTTCAACAGGTTGACGCTCAGCAAGCCGCTCCACCACGTGTTGCGGGTAAAGCGGTATTCGGCGTCGAGATCGGCGGAAACCTGGTAGAGCAAGCCATCCGGCCCGCCGACGTTCTGCTTATAGCCAAGGCCGATGCCATAGCTGAACGGCTTGGGCGGTTGGGTATAGAGCAGCGTCTGCGTGCGTTCACTGGCGCGATTGACTTCGACCTGGCGGTGCAGGTCCTGCAAGTCTTCGCGGTTGTTGACCACCTCGCGGAAGGTCTCGCGGGGTACGCTGGTTTCCTCGATCGGCATGGCATAACGTTCGCTGACCAACGTGAACCAATCAATCTGGTCGTTCACGCTGTTGTCCAGGATACGGCTGGCACGCCCTACCGCCTTGGCGCTGTGGAAGTAGCGCTGCTGTTCGCCATACACCACCAGCTCCGGCCCGCGTTGAGTGATGCGCTGCACGGTGTAGCCGGCATTGTCATGCAGACGCTGGGAGACTGCCGCCCAGTCCACCTGGTCGGGCGGTGTGCTCGGTGCCTTGGCCGGTAATGGGGGGGCCGGTGGGTCGTAGGTTTTTACCGGTGCCTTGCGGCTGGCAAAATTGGTGTGCAGGGTGATGCCGAACATCGCGGTGTTGCCGCGTTCCCAGGCAGCACTCACGTCGATGGAGTCGGCGAGCTTGTAGACCAGGCCCAGGTTGACCGGCGAGTCCTGGCGAAACGAGTTGTCCCGGGGTTCGTTCTTGTAGTCGTTACCTTCAACCTCGAGCTTGAGGCTCAACGGCGCCCAGGGCGTTTGGTAGGCGATCCCGCCAAACAACGCGGGCCGGCCGCGAAAATAGCCGTTGGAAAAGCTGCCGGAACCTTCGGCGGTGGGCCGCCTGTTGTAACGATCATCCAACACGCCCAATGGGTTGCCGAAATCACCGCGACTGCCCATGTAACCCCAGGCGATGCCGGCGCTGAAATCCACATCGCCATAACGCTTGTTGGCCACCAGGTACTCGCTGGAAAACAAGCCGGTGCCGCCCAGGTCCATGAACCCCAGTGCCACTTCCGGCAGCCAATGGCTTTCCTGGTACAGGCGCACTTTGGCGTCGACGGCCTTGTCCTTGTAGCTCTGGCCGCCGCTGAACGACTCGGCGCCATACAGGCGGTTGGTGATCGCGGTATAGCGAAAGGTGCCTTCCAGCCAGTCCAGCGGCTGCGCCGAAAAACTGTAGCGGCTATAGGGCTCGGTGCGGTTGGCGTTGATGCTCAGCTCGCCCGCGCGCGCCATGCGTGCGGTGGGGGTTTGCAGCAATCCCACCCCGCCAAAATCGCTTTGGGTGTAACGGGGATCGCCATGCGCGACGCCACAGGGCACCAGCAGCACGGCCGCAATACATAATTTCAAGGCGTGACCTCGGCCAAGGGTTGGGTGGCGAGAAACTCGGCCAATTGCTGATTCAGTTCAGGGGTGGGCGGGTCCAGGTCATCGCTGCGAATCGGTACCAGCAACGTGCTGCCGGGCGCAGGGGCTGCGCCGTCTTTGCGGTTCCAGGGGGCAATGCCCAAACGCGTGACCTGCCCGTCGGGCTGGATCAGCCACAGGTAATCGGCGTCCGCTTCCACGGATGGCGGGCACGCAGTGAGGTAGTCGCGCGCTTGCCGTTGCGGCTGAAATACCAAGGTGCACGCAGCGGCAACCGCGCCCAGCACACGCACGCTGTCAGGCCTCGGCGGGTACACCAGGCGGTCGCCCTCGCTGACCGGCAGGTTGGGCGCAAAACCGACCTCCACCGCCACCGGGTCCAGCACCGCCAACTGGCGGCCGGTCACCGGTAAGGCCTGCACCTGTTGATACACCTGCGCGGCAACAGCGGCACGGCCTTCGCGCCCCGCCGCCAACGCGGCCTGGTGCAGGGTTTGCAGGTCAAACAACACGCCGGCCTTGAGACGCGCCTGACCTTCAAGCAACGGTTGATGCAGCCAGGCAGCGCCCAGCCAATAGCCTTGGGCATCCGGTTGCGCCGCCGTGATCACCTCCAACAAGCGTGCCCCGGTTTGTAGCGCGATGGGGCCTGGGTTGCGTACCTGGCCGCTGACCGTCATGGCGGCCTGGCTCACACTGGCACAGCTGCACAACAGGACCAGCGCCGTGAGTGTTCGACGGGTCATCGGGCGTCCTTACGGGTGGGTTGCAACTGGGTAATGGTCAGGATCAGGCTCGGCGAAAGGTGTTGTTCGCTCCGCACAATAAAACCGTCGGCGGGGTCGACCCAGTAACGGTTGCGCGCCTTGAAACCAGCGCCTTCAACGTCTTCGTCGATGCGCAACAAGGCATAGGGCTTGTCGAGGATCTCGATGGTTTCGAGGCCCTTGCGCGTCATGCGGCTGGTCAGTGGGATACCCATGCGATAGCCACCCACTAAATCGATTTGCCGCGTACTGCGATAGCCATCCGGCACACGGTGCAGCCCTAGCTGGAACGGCGATTGCCCCTGCCAGTGCGTGCCATCCAGGTCGGTACCGAGGCCGACCGTGCGCACCACCAGGCCGTCACGCATCAGCAGCACCTGCTTGCCCGACGCCACCCAGAATTGCAGGTCGCCGCGCTGGCGAATCAGCGCCATCACCCCTTGGCTGGACACTGTGGTGACCTTGATCTGCGGGAACGGCACGGCATCCACCTGCGCCTGGGTCAACACCAGCGGCGCGGGCCCGGCCACGGCCGCCCTGAACGTGTCGAGGGAGGCGGTCATCAGCGGATTGCAGCCACCCAGCAGCCACGCCAACCCCATGTAAGTAGCGATTTTAAGAGTGTTCACGCAGGTTCCACCCTATCGGTTGCTGACTTCGCTCAGGTTGTTCTGAGTGGACGCGCCGATGCCGACGATCGTGGCGGAAGGGATCAACTGGCTGATAAAGCGGTTCCAGCGCGTGATATTGGCGGGGCCGACAAACACGACATCCTGAGGCTGCACCTCAAAGCGCGTGGCCAGGGCCATGGCCGAAGGAGAAGCCGCTTCCAGCTGGAACACCTTGGCCGGCTCTGCCGCGATATTCTGCGCGCCGCGGATCACATAGATGGCGTCGGCGTTGGAGGTGTTCTGGTTGACCCCACCCACCGAGCCGAGCACGTCGGAAAGGTTCATGCTGCGGGTCTTGAAGCTCAGCGCACGCGGCTGCATGACCTCGCCCATCACATAGATGCGTTTGCGGTCGTTGTAGGCCAGGTACAGCTGGTCGCCGTCCTTGAGGTAAATGTCGTTCAAGCGCGACTGCTCCAGGTTGAGCGTGTCGAGGTCCAGGGTGTAGCGCTTGCCGCCACGGGTGAGCGTCAGGTTCGACAGGTCGGCATTCAGCGGGTCGATCCCCGACGTGGAGACAGCCTCCATCACACTCATCGGGATGGTGGTGATCGGCAGCGGCCCCGCCTTGGCGACAGCGCCAGTCACCACCACGCGCTGGCTGGCAAAACGCAGCACGCTGACGTCTACCTGTGGGCTGTCGATGTATTGGCGCAACTTGTCAGTGATCTCATTGCGCAGCGCTTCAATCGAACGCCCCTTGGCGACCAGCGGACCCACATAGGGGTAAAACAGTTTGCCGTCGGGGTTGACCAGCCGCCCGTTGGCGTCGATCTGCTGCTGTGGACCGGAAGGTGCGGTGAGTTCAGGGTGATCCCACACGGTGATATACAGCGCGTCATTGGCGCCGATCAAATAGGGGCCAGGCTTATAACTTAATAGTTCCGCTGGTATGGAATAAGGCACTTGGGTTGCCGCGTCCATGGCGAGCAACTTTGGCGTGATAGGAATTAAATCCACCCGACTGTTTTCAGCCCCGCCCTCCTCGGTCAACGCCGCGGTATCCATATATTGGCCTGGGGCAAACATGCAGCCTTGCAACAATGCAGCGGCCACGGCCGCAACAGAAAAAATACGCATCATAGTGCTAGGACACTCGCGATAAACGACAAGAAAAAAAGACCACTTGGGCGGGGAATCCAAGCGGTCCAAAAGCGGAAGGCTTACAACTAGTTGCCGGTACCTGTGGTGCCGGTCGTGCCAGTGGTACCCGTGGTGGTGCCGCCGTTGGAACTGCCGCCGCTGCTGGATGCAGCGGCAACGCCGGCAACAAGGGCGCTGCCGACCAGCAGGGTTTCCCCTACTGTCACAGACCCCACCACGGCGGTGTCGAGCCCCAACGGCAACTCGGCAGCCAACGCGGACGTACTCAAGACACTGAGCATAATAATAGCCAGTGATTTCCTCATAACAGACTCCTTATCGTCAGTGAGTAGTCAGGCCGATAGTGCCACCCAACTAAACAGCACACCAGACAGGTAAGATTTAACGTGATTAGTTGAAAATAACGTTTTCCCGGCGAAGTGCCCGGCCGCCCCTGCATTGAGTGCTATTGAAGTTGTATAAAACGTTATTAATTGTCGGAAACTTCAGGTCCGTCCGTACTTATCTTCAAAACGCACAATGTCGTCTTCACCCAGGTAGGAGCCCGACTGCACTTCAATCAACTCCAACGGGATCACCCCCGGATTTTCCAGCGCGTGCACCTGGCCAATGGGGATATAGGTCGACTGGTTTTCCGAGACCAGGTAAGTCTGCTCGCCATTGGTAACCCGAGCCGTGCCGCTGACCACGATCCAGTGCTCAGCACGGTGGTGATGCATCTGCACCGACAGCTTGGCCCCCGGCTTCACGGTGATGCGCTTGACCTGGTAACGCTGGCCGTTATCCACCGAGTCATACATGCCCCAGGGCCGATATACCTCACGGTGGTTAAGGTGTTCATGCCGCCCGGCCTGCTTGAGCTGGTCGACGATGCCTTTGACCTGCTGCACCTGGTCCTTGTGGGCCACCAGCACGGCGTCCTTGGTCTCGACGATGATCAGGTCTTGCACGCCAACCGTGGCGACCAATCGGCTGTCGGCGTGGACATAGGTGTTGTGGCTATCCAGCAGCAACCCATCGCCGCGCAACACATTGCCGCAGGCGTCTTTTGCACTGGCCTCCCACAACGCCGACCATGAGCCAATATCGCTCCAGCCAGCCTGCAACGGCACCATCACCGCGTCACTGGTTTTTTCCATGACGGCGTAGTCGATGGAGTCGTCCGGGCACGTGGCAAAGGTCGCGGCATGCACACGGGTAAACGGCAGGTCCTGGCTACCGCCCTCCAGTGCCACGCGGCAGGCTTCGAGAATCGCCGGCTGGAAGTGTTCGAGCTCCTCTAGGTAGCGGCTGGCGCGAAACATGAACATGCCGCTGTTCCAGTAATGCTCACCGCCGGCCACATACTGCGCCGCCGTGGCCGCGTCCGGCTTCTCGACGAAGCGCTTGACCCGATAACCGCCCTCGCCCACCCCAGCACCTTGCTCGATATAGCCGTAGCCGGTATGCGCGCTGGTGGGCGTGATGCCGAAGGTCACCAGCTTGCCGTCCCTGGCCAGCGGCAGTGCCACTTCCAGGCTGGCATGAAACGCCGGGATGTCTTCGATCAAATGGTCTGCCGCCAGCACGAGCAGGATCGGGTCCTCGGCCTCGGCGACGGCCTTGCACGCCGCCAGGGCGATGGCTGGCGCCGTGTTTCGCCCCACGGGCTCCAGCAGGATGCTCGCCTGTTCCATGCCCAGCTGGCGCAATTGCTCGGCCACCAGAAAGCGGTGTTGTTCGTTGCAGATCAGCTGCGGCAACGCCACGTTGGCACCAGCAAGTCGCGTGATGGTCTGCTGCAGCATCGACAGGTGCGCGTCGGTCAGGCGCAGGAACTGCTTGGGGTTCAGTTGCCGCGAGAGCGGCCACAGGCGCGACCCCGAACCGCCTGCCATGATCACGGGTATTAACATGAGAGCATCCTTGGGACAGAGATTCAGAAGTAGGCACGGGTGTGTTTATGCACTCGCGGACTGAAGCGCAGCTCATCCTGCGGCCACCAGCGGTAATGCTGGTGTTGCTCGACAGGTGGCTGCAGCGTTTGGTCGTCGTCAAGCTCCAGGCAATAGCTGAGCACCACGTAGTGGGTGTCCGGCCCGGCCCCGGCGTTGGCGAAGACACTGTCATCGTAAAAGTGCTCGAACACCCCCAGCAGCCGTGCACTGGCGCGCTCGAATGTGCGCCCCAACTCATCCAGGGTGATGCGCCGGAAAGCGCTGTCCAGGCTTTCGTTTTTCTGGATGCGCCCACCGGGCACGAACCAGAAACCATAGGCCGGCCGGTTGACGCGCAGGCCGAGAAAAACATCGCCACGGCGGTTTCTCACCACCAGGTCGATCGCCACTAATGGCGTCGATGCCACGACCGTTTGGAAGGTCGATAAATCAAGCCACATACCATCAAACCTGTGCCAGAAAGCGTTGCAGAATGCGTTCCTTGTCGAGGAACTCCTTGGCGTAGTTCAACGCCACCTCATTGCGCGCGGGCAAGGCCAGCACCCGCTCGATTCCTGCGTTCAGCGCCGCGACGGATTCCGGCTCGATCAACACCGCAATGCCCGTGTGTTCCTGGCACAGGCGGCCGAGTGTGGTGTCTGGGTCGGCGGTGATAATTGCATTGCCACCCACCGCCAGGATGTTGGTGAGCTTGGACGGCAACACCGCGTCCGCCACTCCGCGCTTCTGGATCACCAGGTGCGCATCGGCCGAGGCCAGCAGCGCCGGTAAATCCTCGTAGGCCTGCAACGGCGCGAACAGCACATTGCGCAGGCCATCGCGCTGCACCCGTTCGAGCAAGCGCGCCTTGCCGGTGCCCTGGCCGACGACCAGAAATACCAGCTCCGGGCGATCGGCATGGGCCTGGGCGGCGTCAAGGATCAGCTCCAAGCCCTGCTTCTCACCGATGTTGCCGGAGTACAACAACACCCGTGCTCCCGGCGGCACACCCAGGCGCTCAACCAAAGCGTGGCTGTGCGCTACTTGGCGAAAACGCGAGGTTTCCGACCAATTGGGAAAAAACAGCAGGCGCTTGCTGTTCACACCTTTGCCACGGGCCTTGTCGAGCATGCCGCTGGAAATCGTCGAGACCCGATCAAAACGTCGCAGCAACCAGCGCTCGATCCCAAACGCCAGGCGCCGCAACAAGGAACCGCCGCCGATGCCCAGGCCGAACATCGCATCCACTTCATAATCCTGGATATGCAACACCGACCGTGCACCGCTGAGCTTGGCCAGCAATAACGCTTGGGGCGCGCACAACAGCGTGGGCACCACCAGCATCACCAGGTCGGGTTTCCAGCGCAGTTGCCCCAGCACCGCCAGAAACGAGCTGGCGGAAAAGCTCAGCAGGTGCAGCAGGCGGGTCAACGCGGTGGGCTGGCGCGGCACATACAGTGGGCAGCGAATCACCGTCACGCCCGCGTCCTGCTCGGTGCGAAAGCGCCACGGCGAATACCCTTCGCCCACCTGCCACTGTGGGTAATACGGTGGCGCCGTCACCACTCGCACCTCATGCCCCTGCTCGGCCAACCAGCGTGCCTGTTCACCGCTGTACTTGCCGATACCGGTGAGTTCCGGGCTGTAATTGATGCCATACAGAAGGATTTTCATCACTGGCCCCGAGGCTGTTCGAGGGCCGCGAGATAAGCGTTGTAGGCGTCGCGCAAGCCCTCCTCCAGCGGCACGTAGGCCTCCCAGCCAAGGGCATTGATACGGCTCACATCCAGCAACTTGCGTGGCGCGCCATCGGGCTTGCTGGCGTCGAAGCGCAAACGCCCCTGGAAGCCGGTCACGCGTACCAGGGCCTGGGCCAGTTCGGCGATGGTGCAATCCATTCCGGTGCCGACGTTCAGGTGCGAGCACATTGGCTGGGTCTGCTCGCGGTAACGCGCGGCGTCGAGTTCCATGACATGCACGCTGGCCGCCGCCATGTCATCCACATGTAAAAACTCACGTCGCGGCCGGCCACTGCCCCAGATCACCACCTCCTCATCACCGCGCTGGGTCGCCTCATGGAAACGCCGCAACAAGGCTGCGATGACATGGCTGTTTTCCGGGTGATAGTTATCGCCCGGCCCGTACAGGTTGGTCGGCATCACACTGCGGTAATCGCGGCCATGCTGGCGGTTGTAGCTCTCGCACAGCTTGATCCCGGCAATCTTGGCCACCGCATAAGGCTCGTTGGTGGGTTCCAGCGCGCCATCTAACAACACCGCCTCGATCATCGGTTGCGGCGCATGCACCGGGTAAATGCACGACGAACCGAGGAACAACAGGTGCTGCACGCCATGGCTGTGGGCGGCATGGATCACGTTGGCCTGGATCATCAGGTTCTGGTAGATGAAATCCGCCGGGTAAGTCGCGTTGGCATGAATCCCGCCCACCTTGGCAGCCGCCAGGTACACCTGGTCCACACGCTGCTTGGCGAAATACGCCTGCACCGCCGCCGGGTCGAGCAGGTCCAGCTCATTGCGGCCGGCGGTGAGGATCTGCGTATACCCCAGCGCCCACAGCCGGCGCACGATGGCCGAGCCGACCATGCCACGATGGCCGGCGACAAAGATCCGCGCATCAAGATCACGTGCCATGCTCAGTTCTCCACGGCAATCGGTGCGTCATGCCCGTGCAGGCGCAACAGGGCGTGGCGCCGGGCGATCTTCAGGTCTTCGCGGACCATCTCCGCGCACATTTCCTGCGCCGTGATCTCAGGCACCCAACCGAGCGAGCGTTTGGCCTTGGACGGGTCACCGAGCAGCGTCTCGACTTCTGCCGGGCGGAAGTAACGCGGGTCGACGCGCACAATCACATCGCCCACCAGGATGCCCGGCGCCAGGTCGCCGTCGATGTGCTCGACCACCGCCACCTCGTCCACGCCCTCACCGACAAAGCGCAAGCCCAGTCCCAGTTCCGCCGCCGACCAGCGGATAAAATCACGCACCGAATACTGCACGCCGGTGGCGATCACAAAGTCCTCGGGGCTGTCCTGTTGCAGCATCATCCACTGCATGCGCACGTAATCCTTGGCATGCCCCCAATCGCGCAGGGCATCCATGTTGCCCATGTACAGGCACGGCTCCAGGCCCAGGGCGATGTTGGCCAGGGCGCGGGTGATCTTGCGTGTCACGAAGGTCTCACCGCGACGCGGCGACTCGTGATTGAACAGAATCCCGTTGCACGCATACAGCCCATAGGCCTCGCGGAAATTCACGGTGATCCAGTAGGCGTACAGCTTGGCCACGGCATAGGGCGAACGCGGGTAGAACGGCGTGGTTTCCTTCTGCGGGGTCTCCTGCACCAGCCCGTATAATTCGGAGGTCGAGGCCTGGTAGAAACGGGTCTTCTTTTCCAGGCCAAGCAGGCGTATTGCTTCGAGAATGCGCAAGGTGCCCAGGGCGTCCACATCGGCGGTGTATTCCGGCGAATCGAAGCTCACCGCCACGTGGGATTGCGCACCGAGGTTATAGATCTCATCGGGCTGGATCTGCTGGATGATGCGCGTCAGGTTCGACGAATCCGCCAGGTCGCCATAGTGCAGGATCAGGTTTTTATGCAGGGCCTGCGGGTCCTGGTAAATGTGATCGATACGCTGCGTATTGAACGACGAAGAACGTCGCTTGAGGCCGTGCACGGTATAGCCTTTTTCCAGCAGCAGTTCCGCCAGATACGAGCCATCCTGACCGGTAATTCCGGTGATAAGCGCGACTTTATTCATGTCTGTCTCCCAATTGATAGGCGAGCGAAGGCCGACACCCAAACTTGGGTGTTTGTTAAAAACGGTCAGTTACTTCGGTGTGGGCAGGTTCAAGTTATGTCCGGTCAACTTTGAAAGTTCCCGGACAATGGCGTCCTTATCGTTTAAATGAGCAATCGCGGTTTCCAGTTCGAGCACCTTGGCGCCCACCAGGAAGCGGTACCAATAGCCCTGCAGCAAGTGATAGACCAAGCCGCTGCGGCCATCGAGAAACCCCAGTTGGATGATGTAGCGCCACAAGAAATACGCCGTCGAACTCAGGGTGAACGGCACGCGGTTATACACACGGTTCTTGACCAGGCGCTTGGCCTTGGCCTGGAACGAACTCTGCCCCGTATGCAGCTCATCGCGGATCGCGAACAACCCGAGCCGTGCGTTAAGCACTTCAATCGCTTCACGGGTGGCGTAGCCGTTGTGCTTGTGGGTGAAGAACGTCAAGTCATGCAGGTTATGGTCGGCAAACCCACCCTCCAGGGTGATCGTGCGGCCCTCAGCCACCGAAATGTGCTCGTCCATCCAGCGGTCTTCCATGCGACCGAGGCCGGTGCGCCACAACCGCAGCATCTTCAGAGGGTAGCGCCCGCCATGGCGTACCCAGCGGCCCATGAAAATATGCTTGCGCTTGAAGTTGATGCCGGTGATATCACTGGCCAACGTCGGCAGCCGCGTGTTGATCTCGGCGGCAAGGTCAGCCTCAATGATTTCATCGGCGTCCAGGCGCAAGGTCCAATTACCGGTTATGGGCAAATGGTCCAGCGCCCACTGGAACTGCTTGGCCTGGTTGACGAAGGGGTGCTGCACCACCAGCGCGCCGTGGCGACGCGCGATGTCGCAGGTGTCGTCGGTGGAGAACGAATCCACCACCAGCACTTCATCACTGAAGGCCCGCACCGAATCGATGGCCCGGGCGATGTGCAGGCTTTCGTTGTAGGTGAGGATGATCACGCTGATGGTTTCGCGCTTCATATCAACCTCCGTGCAGTTGCAGGACTTCGGTGGTCAGCCTGCGTGGTGAACGCGCGGCGCGGAAATGGCTCTCCAGGGGTAGGCCCACGGCGATCATCATGATCAGCCGCTCGCTGGCAGGAATGGCGCCGATGCTGCGGATTTTCTTTTCCACCGAATTGAGGATCGCCAGGTTCAGCGGACACGCACCGAGACCGTTGGCGTGGCACGCCAACAAAAGCCCCATAGAAAACAGGGCGCCGTCGACGTAAAGCTGGTTGCGTTGGCCGGCACCGCCCCAGGCGGTGACTTCAGAAGTAACCACAAACAGGTTGTCCACCGACTGGGCAAAGCCGCGCGATCCACCTTGCAGCTCAAGCAATTGCGCGATCACTTCACGGTCCTGGTACACATGAACTCGCGATGACTGGCGATTGCACTGCGAGGGTGACGACTGCGCCAGCTCCACCAGCGACGTCAGCAGGTGGCTGTCGATCTTGCCGGCCTGGAACATCCGGCAACTGGAGCGTGATTGCAGGAATGCCTTGGCATCAAGCCCACCACTGCCCGGCCACGCCGCGGCGCGCTTGATGCCGCCCGTACCGAGGGTACCGTCGCGCTTGAGGTGCTCAACATAGGCATCCAGGTAAAACACGAATTCGTCGCTCACGCCTAGGGTGCGGTGCAAGTCGAGGTAGCCCTGGAAAGCGCCAAGGGCCATCTCAAATGGCAACGCCGAATAGGTGCGATCGTATTCGTTGAGCATATGGATGATGCCGTTGATCTTGTCCTTACCGAATAGCGGTTTGGGCTCCTTGAGGGACAAGCCTTTTTCCACGGTGTGGGTTTCGATCAGGATCTTGTAGAACAGCTTCTTGTTGCGGCTCTCCAGCGGCGAGTAACCGTTGTGGCGAATAAACATGAGCATGTCGCGAAAGAATTCGCTGACGAAAAACATCAACTTCCACGCCTTATCCATCATGCGTTTCAACTGTTTCATAGTGTGATGTCTCTCGGTTTGAGGGGTCGGCACGGCGCACCAACGCAAATCATCCAGGCCGGCAGGTTGGCGATGACTACTGATCGCGCGCCCACCACGCAGCCCTCCTCCAGCACGCAGCCGGGATGGATAAAGGATTCGGCAGCCACCCACACGTGGTCCTTGATCAGGATTTCGCGCGTCACCAAGGGCCGCAGCAGGCTGCGGGTATCGTGGGTGCCTGTGCACAGGAAGCTGCGCTGGCTGATGGCGACCTTCGAACCCAGGGTGATCCTGGCCATGGCGTACACATCCACGCCGTCAGCAATGGCGGTGTAATCGCCGATCTCCAGATTCCACGGGGCCCAGATGCTGCACGTAGGCGCAATCCGGCAACCCACGCCGACCTTGGCGCCAAAGCGACGCAGCAACCAACTGCGCCAGCCGTGCAGCATCCAGCGCGGTGTGGGGCGAAACAGCAGTTGGTAGACGACGCCCCACAACAGGCGCCGGGCCTTGTTGCTACGGGGCAAGGTGTCGACATACTTGAGTTGGGCAAAATCGCTCATGAGTGCAGCGCCGCCAGTTGTTCCAACAGGTAGCGCTCGCCGACTTGCTGCAAGGCCTGGCGCCGTGCACGCACCGCCACCCAATCAATCGGCACCGTGATCAGGGCCTGAACCTGGTCGACGTTGTCCGCCGGTAGAAAGCGTTGCGACAGTTCCAGCTTCTCCAGCAAGTTACGCACCCGGGCATTCAGCGAGGCTTTGTTACCCGGCAACCCCACAGCAATAAAGGGCTTCTCAAAAATGATCGAGAACACCGTCGCATGAAAGGAATTGGTCACCACGTAGGCCGACTCCTTGAGCAACTTGAGCCAGTCCTGGGGGCCGACCTGCACGGTCTCGCCGATCTGCCGCCAGCGGCGGTGCGCGTTGTACGGCGAAACGATCGGCCCGGCTACATGCTGGGACAGAGCATGGGCCACTTCGCGCACGCCCACGCCCGTGCGCAAGGCGTAGCAGAACACGTGGCCAGTACGGGTCTGAGTGGCAGTGGCGAGCAGCGCTGAATAATCACGGTGCAGCAACGTCGGGTCGGGTACGCATTGGGCGGTGAGCCCGCTGACCTGTTGCACAATGCCCACACCGCTCTCTTCGCGCACGCTGATCGCTGACAGTTGTTTGAGCAGGCCTTCGGCCCGGGCGTGGTACTCGGGCTCCAGGTATTCCTTGCCGAAACTGGCGGCGTAGGAGATGCGCCGAATCGTCTTGTCGCAATCGAACGCCAGGAAGTACGCCGGATCCAGACCAGTCTGGCCCGAGGGGTTCCAGATCTGGTCACTGCCCGCCACCAGCAACTGCTGACCGGCGACGGCCTGGTTGAGCTGGTCGGCATGGGCGTAGCGCGGCTCCTGGATATTCAGGAAACGCGCTTTGAACGCCTGGAATTGGCGGGATTGGGCATTCGGCCCCAGCACCTGGGTTTTCAAGGCCAGGGCCTTGAGGTAAACCGCCTTGAGATTGGCTTTGAGCTGGCGCGGGTTGAACAGCTGCCGGATCTCGCTGCCATCCTCGACATAGGCCGGATGGTAGTTGATCAGGCTCACCTGCAGGCCCTGTTGCTGTAGCCAGCGCTGCAAGGCATAGGCTTGCAGCACGGCGCCGAAGTTCTCGCTGAAATGGTAGGTCAGTATCCCGGCCCTGACGGGGCGTGCAGATGCGCTCATGATCCAGCCTGTCTTAATAAGGAATGTGTAGGGTGTGCCGGCAGGACAAAGGCCTGGCGCGCAGGCGCGGCTTTGTTGAGCAAGCCGATGAACATCGACCACACCAGCAAATAGCTGCCATCAAAGGTGGTGAAGAACTGGTAGCTGGTCTTGAACGAAAAAATCAGCAGGATCGCCACCACCGCCAGCGACACTGGGTTGCGCGGCAGGGTGCTGAACAGCAGGCAGAACAACGCCACACCGATCACCCCGAGCTTGGCGATCACCCCCCAATAACCGTTCTCAATGTCGAACTTGGAGTTCTCGAACCAGCGTTCATCGTTGGTGGGCACCCCTGGCGTCAACTGCTTGGCCAGGCCATTGCCGAGAAACACCGTGGCCGGGTTTTCCAGGAACGACTCCTTGGCATGGGCGATCTCGAACGCGCGGGTCACGTCCTCACCCTTCTCTTCAAACAGGTAAGTGGCAAAGCGCGACACCGCCAGGGGGCTGGCATAGAACGTCAAGGTGCCCAGGGCGCCGATGGCGACCACCAGCACCGCGAGGGATTTGAGCTTGCGTTGGGTAATGGCCGACAGCAGGATCATCACCGCCATCGCCGCGAGGATTGTCTTGGATCCAGCGGCCAGCAGCGTGACGGCAAGGATCAGCATCAGGCCGATCTTGCGCTGGCAGCAGGCATAGAAAAACAGCAGCACCGCCGAGCTGGTGGGGAACAGCATGATGCGGCCCACCTCGTCGCTGGACTTGGAGGCGGCGTTGGTCAGGTCAATGCCAACCCCGTACAGGCTGACCTGCAGCAATTGGCCGAGGGCAAAGATATAGATGACCCGCTCGATGATCTGGCGGTAGTTGAAACGATGAGCCCGGGCAATTTTTTCCACATTGGCCAACACATAGCTGTAGCCGGCCAACAGCAGTACAAAATAGAAAAACGGAATGCCCGAACGCAGGAACTGGTACAGGGAAATTTTCGCGCCGCTGCTGACCAATACCTGCAACACGCTGGAGCCAATCACCAGGGCCAGTAACGGCAACGCACGGGTAAAACCACGCGCCGCATACACCACGAACGGCAGTAACAGCAGCAGCGCCAAGGGCTGCGACAGGTTGTTACTGAGCGCCAGCGGCAAAGCGAAAAACGTCAGCGGTAGGTAAAGGGTCAGTCGCGCCTGGGATAGCATCATGGCCCTACCTCCCCAGCACGCAGCACCCGCAGGTAAACCAGCACCACCAGTTCCGGCAGAGAGAGCAGCAAAGAGGCGCCCAGCAGCGGATCAATGCGCTCCTTGCACGCCAGCCACAGCAGCAAGGCCACCGCGCTGCTCACCGCATAGATCAGCGAAGTGCGGGTGTGACGATTGGTCGAAATGAGCATGGCCGCGAGGATGAACCACGCCACATTCAAGATCGTGTGGGAGCCGATCAGCGCCAGGGACACGCGGTCGACCTGCACCAGTCCATGGCTCCACAGCAGGATGATCTGCGGCCCGGCCCAGATAACAGCGGCATATACCAGCACGCACAGGCCCAGCACCAATGAACTGGCGCGCTGGGTGAAACGCCGCGCCTGCTCGAACTGACCGCGCCCGGCCAGCCGCGAGATTTCCGGTGTAAGGGCATTGCTGCAGGTGATGCCCAGCTGAATGATCAGGCGCATCAGGGTGCGTGCCATGGTGTAACCCACCACCACGGCCGGGCCGGCGATCTGGTTGAGCACTTGCAGACCGCCTTGCAGGGTGATCGCCTGGGCCAGCGGGATCGCCGCGCTGCCCAGCGCCGGTTTCCAGATTCCCCGAAACTCGGCCCAGGAGGCCGACGCCAGGCCCAATAGCGGCCAAGGTGAAATATGCCGGACAAACAGGGTCACCAACACTAGGAACAGCACTTGGCTGAAAAACATGCCCTGCGCCAGTTGCAGCTCCGAGCCGCCGAGCAGCAGCACAACGATGGACAGCACAATATCCAAGGTCCTGCGGTTGGCCATGATAAAGACCCCGCCGACAGTCTTGTCGATGGTCCGGAACCAGGCGTCAATCGGCCCACCCAGCAGACGCGTGCACAGGTAGCCGGACATGAACAGCACCACCAGACTGGCCTGTTCGGGGACCAGGGTCTTAAGCTTGAGCAGCCCCACCCAGTCGACCCACTGCCCCACGGTCAGGGCGAACACCAGCACCCACGCGACCACCACCAGGGTAAACGCCAATGCGGTCTGCACACTGCGCCGCGCACCGGGCACATCGCCTTGGCTGGCGCGCAAGGTGGCGCTGGTGGCCGAGGCCTGGGCCACCCCCAAGTCGAGCAGGCTGAGCATCGACGGGATACCGGTGAGCACCAGCCAGTCGGCATAGCGCCCCGTGCCCCAGGCATGCAGGAAAAACGGTACCAGCACCAGTTGCGCCGCCAACGTCACCAATTGGGTGTAGCCATAACTCAGCACGTTGAGGCGAAAACGACGCGACAACGAACGGGGCATTTCAAGCACTTTGTTCATAGCTCATCAGGCCTTGTCGGACTGATAGGCATAGCTGTAATAGCCGTAGTCGCCGTAGCCGTAGCTGGCGGAACGACGTTTTTCCACGCCATTGAAGATCGCCCCTTTGAGCTCAATGCCGTTCTGGTGGAAGCGCCGCAGGGTCAGCTCGATTTCCTTCGCCGAGTTCACTCCAAATCGCGTCACCAACAGGCTGGTGCCCGCCTGGCGTCCGACAATCGCGGCGTCGGTTACGGCCAGCAGCGGCGGCGTATCGATGATCACCAAGTCATAGTGTTCGCTGACCTCAGCCAGCAGAGCGGCAAAATTGGGGTGCATCAGTAGCTCGGACGGGTTCGGCGGAATCTGCCCACGTCCGATAAAATCAAAACGCTCCACAGCCGTCGGATGAATCGCCTGCTGCAAATCGCACCGTTTGGCCAGCAGGTCGGACAACCCCTCTTCCACTGCCTTGCCAAGCATCTTATGCAAGTAGCCCTTGCGCATATCGGCGTCGATCAGCAGTACGCGCTGGCCCGACTGCGCGACAATCGCCGCCAGGTTGGCCGAGACAAATGTCTTGCCCACTTCGGGGCTGGGACCGGTGATCATCAATCGGTTGTTCTTGGCCTCGATCATGGCGAAGTGCAGGCTGGTGCGAAGGCTGCGCATGGCCTCCATCACCAAGTCGTGAGGGTGATTGAGCGCCAGCAACGACGGTGCGGCCGAGCGGCCCTTGGCTGCGTTGGTTTCCTCGGCCTTCTGCAACAGGCTGAAAGGAATCGAGGCGTACACCGGTAGCCCGAGTTTCTCGATGTCATCCGGGCTTTCCAGGCCTCGGTTGAGCAGGCTGCGCACCAGTACCAGGCCGACCGACAACATGCCGCCCAACACCATGGCGAGCAGCACCACGATGACTTTTCGCGGTTCTACGGGCTTGGCAAGGTTGGCGTCGGCACTGTCGATCAAACGCACGTTGCCCACAGTCCCGGCACGCATCACGTCCAGCTCTTGGGAGCGGTTGAGCAACTGGGTGTAGATCTCTGTACCCACCTGCACATCTCGGGTCAGGCTGAGCAGTTCTTGCTGGGTGCTGGGCAAGCCTTCGACGCGCTTGGTCATCTGCGCTTGCTTGGCGTTGAGTTCAGCGAGCTTGGCGATCAACGCGCGATAAGCAGGGTGATGCGGAGTGAACTTGCGGTCCATCTCGGCCTGTTGCAGCTTGAGCTCGGAGATGCCGGTGTCCAGGGCCACTACTTGGTCCAGCACGGCTTTGGCTTCGAGACTGATGTCGATGGATTTGCTGCGGGTCTGAAAGCGGTTCAAGGCGTTTTCGGCCTTTTCCAAGTCGCGGCGCACCTGGGGCAGTTGGTCGTTGAGGAACGACAGGCTTTGCGCCGCTTCGGCCGAGGTGCGGTCGACGTTTTGCTTCACATAGAGATTAGAGATTTCATTCAACGTGCGAATCGCCAACGCCGGACGCGTGCTCTCCAGGGACAGGCTGATGATCCCAGATTCCTTGCCGCGCTCGACCACGGTGAGCAGGTCTTGGTAGTCGGCCACGGTATCCAGCCGTGGCTTGCGCACAATTTTGAAGTGTGTGCCGGGGTTGGCGCGTAGCTCCTTGATCAGGACCTCGACACCGTCGGCGGCAAATGGCACACCGACGCGACCTGCGGCGATCTGATTGCCGTCCTCATCAAACAGCGTGTAGGCCTGGTCAGCGCCGGCGACCAGTATCAACTGGGTGCCCAGCAACCCGGCAGGCAGGTTCAACGTGGTCAGCAACAGTTGCTCGCCACCGGCCGAGTAGCGGCTGAACCCAAACAGCGGCGGCGCGATATCGCCTTTGTGCTCCGGTGCGTAACGCCGTGCCAGGAAGCCGCCAATCAACGGAAAATGCTGCGCGGTGATGGTGATATCCAGCGCCAAGGTGTCCACGGTCTTACCGATGATGGTGCGCGACTTGATCAGCTCGATCTCAGTCACCGCCGGCGACTCTTTCCCCAGCAGGCTGCTGACATCAGAGAAACCAAGCATGTCGTTTTTCTTCGGTTCCACCTGGATCAACGCATTCGCCTGGTACACCGGCGCCGCCAGGATGGCGTAGGCCGCGCCGATCAGCATGCACGTGCCAGTAATCCCCGCGATCAGCCACTTATGATCGATCAGGGTGCCGAGCATGCCGAGCACATCGATCTCGTCACGGTGAGGGGTGTCCGGGGAGGCGTTCTGGGGTGAATACATAAATCGCGTCTTCGTCCTTGCAATCATTTAAAGAGGGAGCATCAGCGCGCCAAGCGCTGGGCCCAGGCCTGCGCGGCCTGTTCGATCAATGCATAGGCCTGCACAAAGGCAGGCTTACCCTGGCGATAGGGGTCGGTGATCTCGCGGTCGTGCTGCCATTTGCCCAGCAGGAACACCTTGCCCCGTGCTTCAGGGGCAAGGTTGAGCACACCGTCGATGTGCCGTTGCTCCATCACAAGGATCAGGTCGGCTTCGCTCACCGCCTCCACGCTGAGTTGCCGCGCTTTGTGCACTTGGGGCATATGCCCATGCTCTTGCAACACTTGCCCCGCCAGCGGCTCCAGCGGGTGATCACGCAGTGCTGCCAGGCCGGCCGAGCTCACCCGGATGCCGGAAGGTGCAAGCGCGACGCCCAGCAAGTGTTCCGCCGTGGGGCTGCGGCAAATGTTGCCGATGCACACGATTAATATCTTTTTGAACAAGGCAACCTCCCACGCACCGCATGCTTATTCTTCGGCAAAAGGGACGACCTTATTAACTAACCAACAACTAACTTCCGAGTAATTATGACCACAGCTGATAAAGCGCGACCATCTATCGCGCAAGACAAAAAATAACAACAGTTGTATTAACCGACGAAAAATAACATTCCAGTACTTTTCCCCCTCTACATAATAAAGTGCCGCCTGACTGCAACAGCGAAGGGACGGCCATGAACACTTCAAAGTTATTGGTAGAGCGTATTGGCCTATTTCCTTCTTCGGGAAATATTCATGTTGACGTGAATAACTCAACGCGCGTCGTCGAGCGCATGCAGCTGCTATATGGCGACAACTCGCTGGACAGCGATGAGTCCTGTTCCGGACTGTCCATGGTCTTTGCCGATTGGCGCTTCAAGTTGCAGGTCAGTGACGCATTGTCGGTGTGCCTGTGCGTGGAAAGCCGCGGCGACAGCCAGTTCATGCAGGTTAAGACCGCCGAGTTGCTGGCGAACATCTCCGGCACCGAGGAGCGGCCATGAGCCTGCTGGATGATGTGATCCGCAGCTATGCGCTGAGGAAACTCACGGGGATGTTCGAAGGCTTTGCCGAGCCGGCGATGGGCGCGCAGTATCGGCGCAATACCCAGGCCATCGGGCGCTGGCTTGAACAACTGCACGGCAGTTCCCCGCAGGAAGTCACCCATACGCTGTTCAAGCAGATGAAAGAGGCGCGGCGGCGCGGCGATGTGCGGCGCTTCAACGCGCAGACGGTGTTGCTGGAGCTTATGGTGGAAAGCAACCGGGCCTTGGACCTGGTGACTTACTCGGCCTTCCTGTGCGCCGCATCCGACCGCCAGGAAGGTTCTTGATGGGCGTGCTCGGCCCCCGACAGCGTGATTGCGACACGATTGAGCAGCAACTCTGCGTTGTACTTGGGCAACAGCGCACAGGCCAACAAGACCACCAACCCACCGCCGATAAACGAGGGGGATACCTCGACAGGGGTGGCTTCAATCCGCCAAAGAAACACGAGAGCCGCGCCCACACCCAGCACCGCGCCAGCCAAGGCTTCATTCAACGGATGGATATAAGGCGCGACGCAATAGGCACTGAACCACAGACTGGCCAATAACCCCGCCAACGCCGACGGCCAACGTAAAGCCGGGTTGAACTGGCGCGCCACCAGACTCGCGCCCACCGTGACCATCAGGCACGTGTTCATTGCATGGCCGCTTAATACGGCGATGTCCAAGTGTTGAAACGATAAGCCCCACCCCTTGAACAACACCTTGCTGAGTGCAACCAGTAAGTAAGTGGCACCGACTGTCAGTACCCAGGTCCGAAGTGCCCGAGGATTGGAATACCAGAGCCACACAGCAATGATTATCGCGGCCGGAACCATGACGGTGATGCCGCCATATTGCGCAAGTTCTGCCCGCATAAATCTCCTACCGTTGACGTGCCTGATTCGGCGCCCATCAGACCTCAGCCCAAGGCGAAATACAACGTTATCAATGGTCAGCCTTGCACTGCGCACCCTGCATAAAATGCGATTTACTGATAAAAATACAAAAACATGATTCTGTATTTTAATAATTAGAATAGAACCAAACGGCATTTTACATAGGCTGTTGCTGACCCTACCTTGGACGAGCATGACCGACCCCTACTCGGCGGAGGTGTTGATCCCTACTCGACAAGGACAGACCATGAGCATCGAATTCATCGGCTACATTGGCGGCCATCACGCTTCCGAGATTCACCCGCGCAGCGGCCCTACCCTGCAACCCGACTATGTCGAGACCGTGGCCCGCGCCCACGAAGACGCTGGCTTTGACCGCGCACTGGTAGCCTTCCATTCCAACAGCCCGGACAGCACGCTGATCGCCGCCCATGCCGCCAGCGTCACGAAGAAACTGCAGTTTCTCATCGCTCACCGCCCGGGCTTTGCCCAGCCGACCCTGGCGGCACGTCAATTCACCACGCTGGATGTGTTCAACGGCGGGCGCACGGCGGTGCACATCATCACGGGTGGCGACGACCGCGAACTGCGTGCCGATGGCAGCCATATCGGCAAGGACGAACGCTACGCACGTACCGACGAATACCTGAGCGTGGTGCGCCAGGAATGGACCAGCGAACAGCCCTTTGACTTTGAGGGCACCTACTATCAGGTCGAAGGCGCGCACTCCACAGTGAAGTCGCCGCAACAGCCGCATATTCCGCTGTATTTCGGCGGTTCTTCTGCAGCCGCGATTGCTGTCGCGGGGAAGCATGCCGATGTGTATGCGCTGTGGGGTGAAACCTACGAGCAGGTGCGCGAGACCGTGACCCAGGTTCGCGCTGAAGCGGCCAAGCATGGGCGCACGATTCGTTTCAGTTTGTCGTTGCGGCCGATTCTCGCCGAAACCGAAGCGCTGGCGTGGGCACGCGCCGACAGCATCTTGCAGCAGGCGACCGAGCTGGCAGAAAAAAATGGCTTTGTGCGGCGTGAACCGCCGAATGAAGGCTCACGCCGGTTGCTCGCGGCAGCCGCGCAGGGGTCACGCCTGGACAAGCGCTTGTGGACCGGGATTGCCGGGTTGCTGGGGGCGCAGGGCAACTCGACTTCGTTGGTGGGCACGGCCGAACAGGTCGCAGAAGCGCTGCTGGATTACTACGACCTGGGGATTACCACGTTCCTGATTCGCGGGTTTGATCCGCTCAACGATGCGATTGACTATGGCAAGCGCCTGATCCCCCTCACCCGCCAACTGATCGCAGAGCGCGAGCAGGCCCAGCAAGTCGCTTAATCAACACCACCACAAAACAGTGTGGGAACTGGCTTGCCTGCGATGCATACACCTCGGTGTTTCAGCGGTACCGAGTTGATGCTATCGCAGGCAAGCCAGCTCCCACATTGTTAGATCTTCAGTGGCTTGAAGATCAGTTTTTGTAGTCGGTATCGCTGCGCTCCAACTGCCGAATCAACGCATTCCAATGCCGCGCCACCCCCGGTCCTTCGCCATTGGCAAACACCTTGGCCTGCTGCTCGACCTTCTCCACCACGTCCGCTGGCGGAAAGATCAATTCCGCATTCCCCGCCGCCTGCGCCGCGACCTGGATGTTGCACGCACGCTCCAACTGCTGCAGCTGCTGGAAGGCGTGTTCCACGCTGCCCCCCGCCGTCAACAACCCATGGTTACGCAGGATCATCACGCTCTTGTCACCCAAGTCCGCCACCAACCGCTCGCGCTCGTCCAAATCCAGGGCAATGCCCTCATAGCCGTGGTACGCCACGCGCCCGGAGAAACCAATGGAATGCTGGGAGATCGGCAACAACCCGCTTTTTTGCGCCGACACCGCAATGCCGTCACGGGTGTGGGTGTGCAGCACCGCTTGCAGGTCGTGGCGTGCGCCATGAATGGCGCTGTGAATCACGTAGCCGGCGTAGTTGATGCCCAGGCCGGTCGGGTCGTCGACGAGGGTGCCGTCGAGGTCGACCTTGACCAGGTTGGAGGCGCTGATCTCATCGAACAACAGCCCGAAGGCGTTGATCAGGAAATGCTCCTCCGGGCCCGGAACACGGGCGGAGAAGTGGGTGTAGATGTGGTCGGTCCACTTGTACAAGGCCGCCAGGCGATAGGCGGCGGCCAGTTTGACGCGCACGTCCCATTCTTCCGGGGTGACGCGGCTGCGAACAGTGTTGGAAACACTGGAAATCGAGGTGACGCTGCTCATGGCAAAACTTCCTGGATGGCCTTAAGGACTTCCAGGCAGCCTATGGGATGCAAAAAAATAATAAAAAGCACATTTTAATCTAAGATAATTATTATTTTTTTTCATAACTACATTGGTCACGGCACAGATCAAATGTGGGAGCTGGCTTGTCGAATCGTCGAACCGCTGCGATGGCCATAGGTATCTACACAACTTGAGGGAGCCTTCTGCGTAGCAGCTGTCGAGCCCCGGCGAGGCTGCGTTTGCGGGCTGTCTGACACACCGCTGACGCAGCCTCGCCAGGGCTCGACAGCTGCTACGCAATTTCACGTTGAAGATGTGTAGATACTTATGACCATCGCAGCGGTTCGACAAGCCAGCTCCCACAATGTCAGGCGGCGTTGCGGATTTTGTGCAGGGAAGCGGCGACCAACTTGCCAAACGCATCCACCGGCCCTTGCAGGTTGCCGAGGAAGTGCGGATAGATCAGCCACAAATCCATCACCGGCTTGAAGTCCTTGAGCGGCATCACCGCCAACTGCTCAAAGTGGGCGCTGCGTTCCAACAGCGGGCGCGGCACCAGACCAAGCCCCAAACCGTCCGCCACCAATCCCAACTGCAACTCGGTACCGAACGTTTCCAGGTTCACCCGCAGTGACAGGCCCTGATCCGACAACGTGCGCTGCAAACCGGCGCGGAAACCGCAGCCGTCCGGGTTGAGAATCCAGCCATTCTGATACACATCCGCCAATTTGCAGGGCTTCTTCGGCAGCTGGGATTTGGCACACACCACCACCAATTCCATCTTGCCGATCGACTCACCGACGATGTTGTCCGGGAAAATCTTGCCGGCCGGGAACAACGCCGCCGCTGCGTCCAGCTCGCCGCGTTCGATCTTGCCCACCAACTGGCTGCCCCAGCCTGTGGCGACCTGTGCACGCAGGTCCGGGTATTCGGTACGCAGGTGCTTGAGCGCGTCCAGCAGCACCACATCGCCGATGGTCTGCGGCACGCCCAGGCGCAGCAGGCCGCTGGGCGGTGCGTCGGTGGCGACCAATTCGCGCAGGGCATCCATCTCGCGCAGGATCAGCCGGCACTGCTCGTAGACGCGGGTGCCGATCAGTGTCGGCTTGAGAGGCTTGGTATTGCGGTCGAACAGCTCCACGCCCAACGCCTGCTCGAAGTTCTGCACGCGGCGGGTGATAGCCGGCTGGGTCAGTTGCAATGACTCGGCGGCATGGCTGATGGACTGGCAACGAATCACTTCGACAAAGGCATCGATATCGTCAATTTTCATTTGGGCCGCACATAGAGAACAGTCATTAAGATGTGTGCGAAGCATAGTTGCAGGCGGGCTATCTGGATAGCCCGCCCTGTGATCGATAACGTCTAACGCTATTCAAGCCGGTTCTAAATTACCTTCAGCTATAAGCTAATCATTAAAAAATAGCATATTAAATATAAACATTATGCTTAGATAAACCCATCGCAACCGACCACACGATGGAGCTGCCATGACCCAGGCCCGACACCCCGAGAGACTTCGAGCCTTTATAGGCGCCCTGGCGGAGTTGATTGACGGCAATCCACGCGAAGGTGACCTGCTGCACCGTGGCGGCAAGCTGCTGGCGCAACTGGTCAGCCATGATGACTGGCTCCCCGACGAATTTGCCCAACCTGACCCCGAGCGCTACCAGCAGTTCTTGCTGCATGCCGACTCGCGCCAGCGCTTCAGCATCGTCAGTTTTGTGTGGGGGCCGGGGCAAAGCACGCCGATCCATGATCATCGGGTGTGGGGGTTAATCGGAATGCTGCGCGGGGCAGAGTTTTCCCAGGGTTTTGAACGCGCACCCGATGGCAGCCTGGCCGCCGAAGGCAAGCCGATCAAGTTGGTGCCGGGCCAGGTTGAAGCCGTGTCGCCCAAAGTCGGCGACATCCATCAAGTGAGCAATGCCCACGGCGACCAGGTGTCGATCAGCATTCATGTGTACGGCGCCAATATCGGTGCGGTGCGCCGTGCGGTGTACCAGCCCGATGGCAGCGAGAAACTGTTCATTTCCGGCTATTCCAACGCCTTCCTCCCGAATATCTGGGATTTGTCCGAAGAAAAGAGCCCTGCCCTATGACCACCGTATCTACACGCAGCTTTGCCCAGATTCGCCAGGCCCTGTTGGACCGTCAGGAAGTCGCCCTGGTCGACGTGCGCGAAGAAGCGCCGTTTGCCGAATCCCACCCGCTGTTTGCCGCGAACATCCCGCTGTCCAAGCTGGAACTGGAGGTGTACTCGCGCATTCCACGGCGCGATACCCAGGTCACCGTGTATGACAATGGCGAAGGCCTCGCCGCCCGCGCCGCCGAGCGTCTTATCGCATTGGGCTACAGTCAGGTCAGCCTGCTTGAAGGTGGCCTGCAGGGGTGGCGCAAGGCCGGTGGCGAGCTGTTTATCGATGTCAATGTGCCAAGCAAAGCCTTTGGCGAGCTGGTGGAAAGCGAGCGGCACACGCCGTCCCTGGCGGCTGAAGAGGTGCAAGCGCTGCTCGACAGCCAGGCCGATGTGGTGGTGCTCGACGCCCGCCGCTTCGACGAATACCAGACCATGAGCATCCCCACCGGCATCAGCGTGCCCGGTGCCGAGTTGGTGTTGCGTGCCCGCGAACTGGCGCCGGACCCGACCACCCGCATCATCGTCAATTGCGCCGGGCGTACCCGCAGCATTATCGGCACGCAGTCGCTGATCAACGCCGGCGTGGCCAACCCGGTGTCGGCCCTGCGCAACGGCACCATCGGCTGGACCCTCGCCGGGCAGAAACTCGCCCACGGCCAATCGCGCCGTTTTGCACCAACCTCGGAAGAACATCGCCAAATCGCCGCCGTCGATGCGCGCCGCGTCGCCGACAAGGCGCGCGTGGGTCGCGCTACCCTCGCCGATCTGCAAGCCTGGCGCAGGACGCGGCCCGCACGACCTACCTGTTCGATGTTCGCACCCCGGAAGAATTCGAAGTCGGTCACCTGCCGGGCGCGCGCTCCACGCCAGGCGGCCAGTTGGTTCAGGAAACCGACCACGTCGCCAGCGTGCGCGGCGCCCGCCTGGTGCTGGGGGATGACGACGGCGTGCGCGCGAATATGTCGGCGTCCTGGCTGGCCCAACTGGGCTGGGAAGTGCATGTGCTGGATGACCTGCAACCGGCGGACTTCAGCGAAAAAGGCGCTTGGATCGCCCCCGTACCGACGCCGCCACAAGCCGAACTGATCAGCCCCCACACCCTCGCCGACTGGCTGGAGCATGGCGACACCGTGGTGCTGGATTTCACCGCCAGCGCCAACTACGTGAAGCGCCATATCCCCGGTGCCTGGTGGGCCTTGCGTGCACAACTGCCCCAAGCCCTGGCCAAGGTGCCCGCCGCCCAGCGTTATGTGCTGACCTGTGGCAGCAGCCAGCTGGCGCGCCTGGCGGTGGCCGAAGTCGAAGCCATCACCGGCAAGCAAGTGTTCCTGCTGCAAGACGGCACCACCGGCTGGATCAACGCGCAACTGCCGTTGGAAGAAGGTGAAACCCACCTGGCCTCGCCGCGTATCGACCGTTATCGCCGCCCATATGAAGGCACCGATAACCCCAAGGAAGCCATGCAGGCCTATCTGGATTGGGAGTTCGGCCTGGTCGATCAGTTGGCTCGCGACGGCACCCACGGTTTCCACGTTATCTGACCACCCCCTGCACCACGCTCGGCACCGACCCCTTCTCCAGGCGGAGGTATGCCTTCAAGTCCAATAAACGCCTGGAGTTTGCCCATGCTTTACACCCAACCCTTCAAGCGCCTGTTCCTGGGCACCGCCCTGGCGCTCGGCCTGATGTCCAGCGCCCATGCCGCCGACCTGCAACCGCTGCGGGTAGCCAATCAGAAATCGACGATCAAGGCGCTGCTGGAAGTCTCCGGCGAAACCAAAAACGTGCCCTATGCAATCCAGTGGTCGGAATTCCCGTCCGCCTCGCCGCTGGGCGAAGCCTTGAATGCCAATGCGGTGGACATCGGCGCCCTGGGCGATGCGCCTTACGTGTTTGCCCTCGGCGCCGGTGGGTCGCTCAAGGTGGTCAGCATCATCCACGCCGAAGGGCGCAACACCACCGCCCTGCTGGTGCCCAAGGACTCGCCGATCAAGAGCGTCGCCGATCTCAAGGGCAAAAAAATCGTCACCGGGCGCGGTTCCATCGGGCATTACCTGGCAATCAAGGCGCTCGCCAGCGCCGGCCTTACCACCAAGGACGTGCAGTTCATTTTCCTGCTGCCCAGCGAATCACGCCTGGTGCTGGATAACGGCAGCGTCGACGCGTGGTCCACCTGGGACCCGTACACCACCGTAGTCACCTCGCAAAGCCAGGCCCGCGTACTGGTCAGCGGCCGCCAGCTGTTGAGCAATCACCTGTACCTCGCGGCTACCAGCCAAGCCATCGCCGACAAGCGCCCGCAACTCGACGACTTTGTCGCCCGCGTCGACCGTGCCTACGCCTGGGCCAATACCCACCCCGACGAATACGCTGCCGCCCAGGCCAAGATCACCGGCCTGCCGCTGGAAGTGCATGTGGAAGTGGCCAAGGACACCCACCTGACGCCGGTCGCTATCGACGACTCGGTCATCCGCGGCTTGCAAGCGACCGCCGACACCTATCAACAAGAAGGCCTGCTGACCAAGCACATCGATGTGTCGCAGGGCTTCGACAAGAGCTTTAACGCCAAGCGTGTCCCACTTTCCCAAGCATCGCGCTAGAAGGAGCAGAACATGAGCAAGCCACGTCAATTGAAACTCGGTGCCATGGTCCACGGAGTCGGTCACGGTTGGGGCGAATGGCGCCACCCGCAGGCCCAACCGAATGCCAGCACCGACTTTGGTTTCTACCAGCAGCAGACTGAATTGGCCGAAGCCGCCAAGTTCGACTTCGTGTTTATCGCCGACAGCCTGCATATCCACGCCAAATCCAGCCCGCATTACCTCAATCGGTTTGAGCCGCTCACCATCCTTTCGGCGCTGGCCGCGATCACGACGAATATCGGACTGGTTGCCACCGTGACCGTCAGCTACACCGAGCCCTACCAGGTGGCGCGGCAGTTTTCGTCCCTGGACCATATCAGCGGCGGCCGCGCCGGGTGGAACGTCGTCACCTCGTGGCTCAGCGGCACTGCGGACAACTTCGGCAAAGCGGAACATCCGCCGCATGCCGTGCGCTACCGCATTGCCAAGGAACACCTGAACACGGTCAAGGGCCTGTGGGACTCCTGGGAAGACGACGCGTTTGCCTACAACAAGCAGACCGGCGAATTTTTCACCCCCGGCAAACTGCATGCGCTGAACCACAAGGGCGAGTTTTTCTCGGTCAAAGGCCCGCTGAATATCGCGCGCTCGCGCCAGGGGCAGCCGGTGATTTTCCAGGCAGGCACGTCGGAAGACGGGCGCAACTTTGCCGCGCAACACTCCGATGCGATCTTTGTGCATGTGGAGAGCATCGAGGAAGGCCTGGCCTATACCCAAGACCTCAAACGCCGCGCTAAAAGCTTTGGCCGTGACACGGGCAGCCTGTCGATCCTGCCGGGTATCCGCCCGATTGTCGGCCGTGATCAAGCAGAAGTGGAAAGCCGCTACCAGCAGGCCGTGGACCTGGTCACCGTGGAAGACGCCATCGTCGCCCTCGGCCGCCCATTCAACGACCATGACTTCAGTCAATACCCGCTGGACGCGCCCTTTCCGGAACTCGGCGACCTCGGTTCCAACAGCCAGAAAGGCGGCTCCGACCGCATCAAGCAACTGGCCAAGGACGAAGGCCTGACCCTGCGCGAAGTGGCCCTGCGCTTCTCGCGGCCAAAACGTGATTTTGTCGGCACGCCGGAACACGTCGCCGATGCCATCCAGACCTGGTTCGAAAGCGGCGCCAGCGATGGTTTCATCATCAACTCGGTGCTGCCGGATGGCTTGCAATACTTCACAGAACTAGTGGTGCCGGTGCTGCAACAGCGCGGTCTGTTCCGCACCGACTACAGCGGGCATACCCTGCGCGACAACCTCGGCCTGGACGTGCCGGCCAATCGCTACAGTGTCGCCGCCGAGCTTGAAGAAAAACAAGAGGCGCTGGCATGACCGCCACCCGCAGCCAGAACCTGTAGTGAGCGGGCTTGCCCCGCGCTGGGCTGCGAAGCAGCCCCACTAAAGACACTGCGATTTCCAGATAGACCCGATTCGCCTGGTTTGGGGCTGCTTCGCAACCCAGCGCGGGGCGAGCCCGCTCACTACACGCCTATGCCCCACGACCAGCGCACACAAGCCGCTCCCCCATTGTTGACCGAGTACATGCTTATGACCCAGCCGTCTCTCCGCTACGTGGAAGTCGCCAACTTCGACGCCCTGCTCGAACGCCTCAGCGCCGAGCTGGCAGGCACCGCGCACGTCTATGACGAGAGCGGCGCCTTCCCCCACGCCAACTTCACGTTGCTGCACGAGCACGGCCTGGTCGCCCTCACCGTGCCCAGATCCTTGGGCGGCGGCGGCGCCAGCCTGCCCCAGGCGCGCAAGGCAATCCGTGCGATTGCCAAGGGTGAGCCTTCCACCGCGCTGATCCTGGTGATGCAGTACCTGCAGCACACGCGCCTGCAAGACAGTAAGACCTGGCCGCCCCACCTGCGCAAGCAAGTGGCCGAAGACGCGGTGCGCAACGGCGCCTTGATCAACGCCCTGCGCGTCGAACCCGACCTCGGCACCCCGGCCCGTGGCGGCCTTCCGGCGACCACCGCCGTGCGCACCGCCGAAGGCTGGCGCATCAGCGGGCGAAAGATCTACTCCACCGGCAGCCATGGCTTGAGCTGGTTCAGCGTGTGGGCGCGCAGCGATGACGCCGACCCGCTGGTTGGCGCTTGGCTGGTGCGAAAAGACAGCCCCGGCGTCAGCATCATCGACACGTGGGATCACCTTGGCATGCGTGCTACTTGCAGCCATGAAGTGGTGCTCGACAATGTGCTGGTGCCACTGGACCACGCCGTCAGCGTCAGCCCGTGCAGCGCGCCGACGCCGGAGCTGGATGGCGAAGGTTTCCTGTGGATGTCGGTGTTGCTGTCCTCGGTGTATGACGCCGTGGCCCAGGCCGCGCGGGACTGGTTGGTGACGTGGCTGGAAGCGCGCGCACCGTCCAACCTCGGCGCCGCGCTGTCGACCTTGCCGCGCTTCCAGGAAACCGTCGGTCATATCGACACCCTGCTGTTTGCCAACCGCAGCCTGCTCGACGCCGCCGCCGAGGGCCATACCCCAGCGGCCAATGCGGCGCAGTTGAAGTACCTGGTGACCCACAACGCCATCCGCGCCGTGGAGCTGGCCATCGAGGCTTCGGGCAACCCTGGCCTGTCACGTCATAGCCCGTTGCAGCGGCATTACCGCGACGTACTGTGCAGTCGCGTGCATACCCCACAGAACGACGCCGTCTTGCAAGGCGTCGGCAAAGCCGTTTTCGCCCAACGCCAGAAGGAACGCTCATGAGTCAGGTGATGATTGCCAGCCAGTTGGACGAAGACTACAACGACGTAATCCGCGAGCGCGAATATCCTGCTGCTGCGCCCGATCAACGTGCGCGGCTACACCGCCCCGGACACCCTGCCTCCGGGTTGGCCTTACGGCGCACAGTGGGTGCACCTGGTGTCGTCAGGCATCGACTTTTATCCGCAATGGCTGTTCAACGGCCCCCGGTGACCACCTCGCGGGGCAGCGCCGCTGACCGAGGCCACGCGGCATATCATGAACCGTGATGTGCTGGGCAGTGCCAAGCCGGGGCTGCATCTGATCAACATTGCCCGAGGTGGTTTGCTGGATCAGGAGGCGCTGCTGGAAGCGCTGGACAATGGGCAGATAGGGCTGGCGTCGCTGGATGTGGCCGAGCCTTAGCCAACCGTGCAGGCGGGAAATCGTTACATCAGCCCCCATTGTCACCACGTCAAAGGGTTCGCTTGCGGCCTTCACAAACAAGATCCAGGAACCCATACAAACCCTGGACATCTGCACTTGGTTAACCGTCATTCGCCAGGCGCTCACGCAGGAACTCCACCAGCGCCTGCACCGGTCGCGAGCTCTGCCGGTGTTGCGGGTACACGGCCGACAGGGTCAGGGCTTCGGGGGCGAACTCGTCCAGTAGGCTGACCAGGCGGCCGTCCTTCAACGCATCGCCGACGATAAAGGTCGGCAGGTACGTGACGCCCAGCCCAGCAATGGCGGTATCGCGCAGCAGGTCGCCGTTATTGACGCGCATGCGACCGCTGACATTCAGCGCCTGCACCTTGCCCTTGAAGCGCCATTGCACCTGGCGACCATGGCCATAAGGCAGGCAATCGTGCTGGGCCAGGTCCTCGGGCTGCAACGGCGTACCGCGCAGGGCCAGGTACTCGGGGCTGGCGCAGTACACCCGTGGGATGCTGGCAATACGGCGGGCGATCAGGGTGGAATCTTCCAAGGTGCCAATGCGCAGCACCAGATCGTAGCCCTCGCCGATCAGGTCCACGGGGCGATCGCTTAAGTCGACTTCCACCGACACCTGCGGATGGCGCTGCAAAAACTGCGGCAACAGGCAGCCCAAATGGGCCATGGCAAACGACAACGGCGCGCTGAGGCGAATGGTGCCGCGTGGCTCGCTGTTCTGCCCGGCAATGCCCTGCTCCACTTGCTCGACTTCACTGAGCAGGCGCAAGGCGGATTCGTAATAACTCTGGCCGAGTGGCGTGACATCCAGGCGGCGTGTGGAGCGGTTGAGCAGGCGCACGCCCAGGCGATCTTCCAGTTGGATCAGGCGGCGGCTGACGAACTGCTTGGACAGGCCCAGCTGTTCGGCCGCGGCGGTAAAACTGCCGGATTCCATGACTTGGCAGAACAGGCGCATGTCTTCAAAGGGGTTCATTGTCGCTTCTCGGTGGACATTTAGCGGACTTATAGCCTGTGAGTGGCCACACCACAAAACAAAATGTGGGAGCTGGCTTGCCTGCGATGGCGGTGTGTCAGCCAACATTGCTGTCAGCTGACACACCGCCCTCGCGGGCAAGCCCGGCTCCCACAGGGTTCAGCAGTGCGGTGTTTATACAGTTACTTGGCCGTAAACGCCGAGTAGCTGTTCATCAGGTTGCGGTAGTTAGGGATGCGTGGCGACAGCAGGTTGGCCAGGCCTTCCATGTCGTTGCGCCAGTCAACTTGCAGCTCACAGGCCACCGAGAACCAGTTCACCAGTTGGGCACCGGCGGCGGTCATGCGCGCCCAGGCAGCCTGTTGCACGGTTTCGTTGAAGGTGCCGGAAGCGTCGGTGACCACGAACACTTCGAAGCCTTCATCCAGGGCGCACAGGGTTGGGAACGCCACGCAGACATCAGTCACCACGCCGGCGATGATGATCTGCTTGCGGCCGGTTGCCTTGACGGCCTTGACGAAATCTTCGTTGTCCCAGGCGTTGATCTGGCCAGGGCGCGGGATGTACGGCGCGTCCGGGAACATGGCTTTGAGCTCTGGAACCAGCGGACCGTTAGGGCCGCTTTCAAAGCTTGTAGTGAGGATGGTCGGCAGGTTGAAGAACTTCGCGACGTCGGCCAGGGCCAGTACGTTGTTCTTGAATTCGTTCGGAGAGAAGTCCTGTACCAGCGAGATCAGGCCGGTCTGGTGATCGACCAACAGGACAACGGCGTCATCTTTGTTCAAGCGCTTGTAAGTCATGGGGTAACTCCTGTGGGATGTATGGGATTCAGAAAGCAAAGCACGAGCAGCCAAACGCCCCCCAGAAACCCTGGAAGTCGCTGACCGGCACGCTGGAAAGACGCGCCTTTTCATGGCTGTGGGAATGCACGCCGCACGGGCCGCTGCAGTGGTGAACCTGAGCTTGCAAAGGCGAACTTGGACGCCAGTGACCCGGCACCTTGACCACCGGCGACCAGTCCGGCAGCACCGGAACCCGTGGCGGTGCGTAATCTTCGAAATCGCCAGCACCGTAGACCACGTTGCCGCCGAGCACGGTCAGTACCGATTCGATCCACTTGATGGCTTCTTCATCGACACTGAAAAAGTCTGCCGACAGTGCGGCCACATCTGCCAATTGACCGACCTTGATCTGGCCTTTCTTGCCCTGTTCGGACGAGAACCAGGCGCTGCCATGGGTGAACAGTTCCAGCGCGGTGAGGCGCGGCAGGCCCTCGGCGTGCAGCTCCAGGCCGCCGACGGTGCGGCCGCTGACCATCCAGTACAACGAGGTCCATGGGTTGTAGCTCGACACCCGCGTGGCGTCAGTGCCCGCCCCTACCGGTACGCCTTCGGCCAACATGCGTTTGATCGGCGGCGTGGCTTCGGCTGCTTTGGCGCCGTAACGCTCGACGAAGTACTCGCCCTGGAACGCCATGCGGTCCTGAATCGCAATCCCGCCGCCGAGGGCACGTACGCGCTCGATGTTTTTCGGGGTGATGGTTTCGGCGTGATCGAAGAACCACGGCAAACCGTTGAACGGGATATCGCGGTTGACCTTCTCAAACACGTCGAGCATGCGCGAGATGGATTCGTCATAAGTCGCGTGCAGACGGAACGGCCAGCGCTGCTCCACCAGATGGCGCACCACCGGCTCCAGCTCCTGCTCCATGGTCAGCGGCAAGTCGGGGCGCGGCTCAAGGAAGTCTTCGAAGTCCGCCGCCGAGAACACCAGCATCTCGCCCGCGCCGTTGTGGCGCAGGTAGTCATCGCCCTGGTGCAGGGTGACGCTGCCGGTCCAGTTCTTGAAGTCGCTGAGTTCTTCCTTGGGCTTCTGGGTGAACAGGTTGTAGGCGATGCGCACCGTCAACTGTTCGTCTTTGGCCAGTTGCTCGATCACCGCGTAGTCATCGGGGTAGTTCTGGAAACCACCGCCGGCATCAATGGCGCTGGTGAGCCCCAGGCGATTGAGCTCGCGCATGAACTGGCGGGTCGAGTTGACCTGGTATTCCAGCGGCAGTTTCGGGCCCTTGGCCAGGGTCGAATACAGGATCATAGCGTTAGGCCGCGCCACCAGCATGCCAGTGGGGTTGCCATTGCTGTCACGCACGATCTCGCCACCCGGAGGGTTTGGCGTGTCCTTGGTGTAGCCGGCCACACGCAGCGCGGCACGGTTGAGCAAGGCACGGTCGTAAAGGTGCAGCACGAAGACCGGGGTATCCGGCGCGGCCTGGTTCAACTCTTCCAGGGTTGGCATGCGCTTTTCCGCGAACTGGAATTCGTTCCAGCCACCGACCACACGCACCCATTGCGGCGTCGGGGTTCGATCAGCCTGGTCCTTGAGCATGCGCAAGGCATCGGCCAGGGACGGCACGCCTTCCCAGCGCAGTTCAAGGTTGTAGTTCAGGCCGCCACGGATCAGGTGCAGGTGCGAGTCGTTGAGGCCGGGGATGACGGTGCGGCCCTTGAGGTCGATTACCTTCGTGCCGCTGCCACGTCGCGCCATGGCTTCACCGTCGGTGCCTACGGCAACAAATCGCCCCTGGCTGATGGCGACGGCGGTTGCACGTGGGTTTTCACGGTCCACGGTGTGGAACTGGCCATTGAACAGAATCAGATCGGCGTTCATAGGGTTTCCTTTACAGAGGCTTCAAGCCAGGGAGCGAACAGGCGGGTAGCCGCCGGCATCAGCAGGTAGACCACCAGCAGGACGATGGTCAGGGTGACCAGAAAGGTGGAGACCACGTAGTTGGACAAGAACGGGTGCAGACGCAGGATCGGCCCCCAGATGAACGGCAACAGCAAGGTCTGCGGCAGAATCACGAACAGGCTGACCACCGCCTGCTTCCAGCGCGGCGGCTTGGCGGCGCTGTCGGCCAGGGGCGCGAACCAAAATTCGTTGGCGGCGCCGATTTCGGTCTTGTCGCCGTCGGCCAGCATGGGCGTGGCTTCGGCGATCAGGGTTTTGCGCTCTGGGGAGTCGAGCCAGGTTTTCAGGTCATCGGTGGAGCGGTAGCGCAATACGCAGGTGAACAACGCCAGCTTGCCCTGCTTACCGCGCACCACATCGACGCCCAGATGGCCAGGACGGTCGCCGGCGATGCGCACGATGCGGCGTAGCCAGGCTTCGTAATCGGCTTCACTGCCTTGTTTGATCAGGTGTTTGACCACCAGGGTGACGACTTCGTCGGAGCCTGGTTTTGGTGCTGGGTCCATGGGGTGTCCCTCTGCCTTGATGTTTCAGCGATGAGGGTAGTTTGCAGGGGGTTGGGGTGGGGAAAATTGGATGTACGTGCTGTTTGGGGGGTACATATCCGTTATTTGGGTAACGGCAACTTAGGGTTCCGCCCTTACGGCGGCTCACTTTGGAAAAGCCGGAATGCCGGCCCAGCCCAAAGTAAGCAAAGGGCTCTTGCCCCACCACTCGGCACCTCGCTTAGGCTCCGCGTGCCCTCAGGGCCGCCTCAGATCAAGATCACAAGCCAGATCAAAAGCAGAGCAGATCAAAAGCAGTTTTGGGGTACTCCGCAGGTCTGCTTTCCTGTGGGAGCTGGCTAAGTGCGCGCGCGCCGCGCCGCGTCGTACTCAGCTTGTGAGTGCTTGAGCCGATCTTTTCAGATTGGATCCCCTTCCCGCCGCCAGGCTGTACTAGCATAGGTCCCGGCGGGAAGGACTATCACGGCAGGTTGTTCGCATTGGCTAGCCTCTCAATCCCCGCCGCTATAAAGCCGAGCACCTGCACGCCTCATGGACGAATTGATGAACGCACACTTGTTTCCTCATATTGGCAAGGTCATCGCCAGCACCGGCAGTCGCCATTTCCCACGCATGCTGCATGACCTTATCCTCACCCAACTGGCAGTGGACGCCACCCATATCACCCAATTGCAGGTCAGTACCGACGGGCACACCCGCCGCAAGATCAGCCCGGTCTATACCGACTCGGTGGCAACCCTGGACGGGGAACAGCACGCCGCGCAATTGCACCTCACCCGCCACAAGGACGACGTACGCTACGTGCTGTCGGTGTATCGCTCACACCCGTCAGACAACTTCTCGCCGCAGGAACGCAGCATGCTGCAGGACTTCTCCACGCTGCTGTTGCCCATGGTGGAAAAGCACATCGCGGCAATCCACCCGTGCCGCCAGGACAGCGACCCGGTGATGCCGCAAAACCAGGGTATCGAAACCCTGCGCCGGCGCATTGAAGAGCGGTTGGTACAGTCAGGGCTAAC
This sequence comes from Pseudomonas sp. 58 R 12, assembly GCF_900005865.1. Lineage (NCBI taxonomy): Bacteria > Pseudomonadati > Pseudomonadota > Gammaproteobacteria > Pseudomonadales > Pseudomonadaceae > Pseudomonas > Pseudomonas sp. 58 R 12. The sequence continues at coordinate 16,689 of NZ_CVTP01000011.1, read as the reverse complement.
GTTGTCCAACCGTGAGCTCGAGGTGTGCCTGGGGCTGCTGGCCGGGCGCACGGCGCCGGAGCTGGCAGAGGAGTTGGCATTGAAGGTCAATACCATCGAGAGTTACTTGAAACGCGCAGCGATCAAGCTGGGGATCAGTGGGCGGCATTCGTTGTTGCGGTGGCTGTATTCGACGGAGGATGACACGGCTGCACATCCATGAAGCACCACCGCCCTGTGGCGCTGGCTTGTCGGGTCGCAGCCGGGCACTCAAACCTCGCGCGGCTTCAGCTTCAGGTGCCGCGCATACCAGGGCCGCTTCGGCACTCGCTTGAACAGCCCCTGCAACATGCCTTCGTCTTCGCCAAAGGTGATCCGCAGCGCCAGTTTCATGGTCTCCGGGTCCATTTCCATCGACCGCCCCATCTGCAACCCCGGCGTCGTACTGCAGCCATGCGTATCCGGGCCCAGCCACGGGTCTCCCACCTCGACCCAGCGGCCCGGCGCGAACCAGGCCACGCCGTTGACTTGCATGCGGCGGACTTCACCCGGATTGAAGCGCTCATGGGCGCGAAACCAGTCTTCGATACGGTCGTCGATCCAGCCGTGAAAGTGCCAGAACACTGGGTTCACATGGGAGGAAAACGGGTCGCCGAGAAAGTCGTTCTCCGCCGTGTACCAGCGTGGGGCGAAGTCGGACGGGTCACGGGCGAACGGCACCGGCGCACCGTTGGAGGGGTCACGCGGCACCGAGGCCCAGCGCATGTGCAGCCAGTCGTGCAGGCCCAACTCCATCTCTGAACCCAACTGCCCGAGTGTCAGTTTGGACAAATAACGGGGGTCGCGGTATTGGGATTCCCACACCTGAAAGTTGCTGTGATAGGTCTCGGCGGCCTTGATGTCGCTGACCCACTGGGTGTAGGCGCTGTCATCCGGCGCCGACCACGTGGGCGGCAGCGCGAAGCCGTCGTGGTTGTCGAAGTAACGCAGGAAGCCCAGTCGATCACGTTCCAACGCCGGCTGCGGTTCGGGGAATTGCGGCCACGAGGGCAAATCCTGCAGGGAGCGCGCGGTGCCGAGCATGTGCCGGTGCATGAAGAAGAAGTCGATGCCCGAGCCGTTGCGGTCTTTGCGCTTGCCCCGGGCGTCGCGCTCCTGGCCCCGCGGGCCGGGTTGCCAGCCGATGCCGCGCAGAGCGTCGCGTTTTTCTTCGGAGAGTTTGTGCCATTGGTCGCGGGTGGCGTGCCACAGTTGGTGGAACAAGCGGTGCTCGGGAGCAATCAGCCAGGCCAACAGGGCCGGGTTGAGGCCGATGCGTTCGCGCGCTTCAGGAAACGCTTGCTTGTGGGCGATAAAACGATTGTCGCGCTCAACCAGCGCCAGCGGCCGGTCCAGCTCAAGAATCTGCCCGCTGAGGGTAGCGCTGCCGGCATTGGCGAAGTTGGCCCAGACTTCATCAAGGGTCATCTTGAATTCGTAGGCGGGTATGCCGTCGGCCGAGTCGCGGTCGATCAATCGCCAATACAGCACGGCACCCTCGCCCGTCAGCAGGTCCCCGAGCACCCGGTAACGAGGCTCACCCTCGGCGCGCAGGTTGGCGGCAGTGTCCAGGTAGCCGCGCAGGCCGCGCCCACGGGGGGCAATGTCGAGCAGCAACATCAGGCCTTGCAACGGTAAGCCCTTGAGGCCCGCGTCGCGACCTTCCAGGCGCAGGTTCCACACCCCTCGCAGGGTGTTCGCCAGGTGCTGGCCGTCGGTATCCGCCAAGTCCACGGTGGCTTCGCCAGGGGTGATGGGAAACTCTTCACGCGTCAACTCGCGATGGGCATACAAGGCCGCGGGCACAGCCGCGCCAGTCAGCGCCAGGCCTGCGATGAACCCACGTCGAGAGATCGTCATTGTCTACCTTAGGAAACGGCTTAATCAGAGCTAGAACGTTTGCAGGCCGGGGAAATTTACCGCGACCTGCCCGCCGCCTAAATTTCTGTGCCCGACGCTCGTTCTTCCCTGATAGCAAAGGCCTCAACTGACTGAGATGGCAATGACAAAACCACGTTCGAAAAAGGCGTTGTATATCGGCCTGCCGCTGGCACTCGCCATTGGCGCCGGAGCCGGCTTCCTGGCCTGGGATCACTGGTTCAGGGGCAATGCCGGCTACCCGCTGGAAGTGATCAAGCAGGCCAATGAAATGCAGGATCGCCTGTTGTCATTCGACAGCCATATCACCGTGCCCCTGGATTTCGGCGGCATCGACAACGAGGCCGACAAGGATGGCAACGGCCAATTCGACCTGGCCAAGGCGGCTCGTGGCCGCTTGTCCGGCGCGGCCCTGACGATTTTTGGCTGGCCGGAAATCTGGAACGGCCCCAACGCCCCGCACAAGCCCACCGACGGTTTTGTCGAAGAGGCGCGCCATGAGCAAGAGGTGCGCTTCAAGATCATCTCCGGCATGGTCCGCGACTTTCCCAACCAGGTGGGCATTGCCTACACCCCGGACGACTTCCGGCGCCTGCATGGCGAGGGCAAGTTCGCGATCTTTATCAGCATGCTCAATGCCTACCCCTTGGGCAACGACTTGAACCAGCTGGACCTGTGGGCCGCACGCGGCATGCGCATGTTCGGGTTCAGCTATATCGGCAATAACGCCTGGTCCGATTCTTCGCGCCCACTGCCGTTTTTCAATGACTCCGCCGACGCACTCGAAGGCTTGTCGCCGATTGGCCAACAAGCCGTGCACCGCCTCAACGACCTGGGCGTGATCATCGACGTGTCGCAGATGTCGACCAAGGCCCTCGAGCAAGTGGCGCAGCTGAGCCGCACACCGATGGTGGCCTCCCATTCAGCGCCACGCGCGTCGGTGGATATCCCGCGCAACCTCAGTGACAAGGAACTGCAACTGATCAAGAACAGCGGCGGCGTGGTTCAGGTCGTGGGGTTCCCGGCGTATCTACGCCCCTTGAGCCAGCCGACCCAGGACAAGCTCAATGCCCTGCGCGCACGTTTCGACCTGCCTCCCCTGCCCAACCTGGCCATGGCCTTGATGCCGGGCGACGCGATCATTGCCGCCTGGCCCGAGCAGAAGTTCGGCCAATATGCCCAAGGCCTGTACGGCATTCTTGAAGAGGAGCCCAAGGCCACGCTCAAGGATTGGGGCGACGCCGTCGACTACACGGTGCGCAAGATCGGGATTGATCACGTCGGCATCTCCTCGGACTTCAACGACGGCGGCGGCATCCAGGGCTGGGAGAACGTCGGCGAGATACGCAACGTCACCGCCGAACTGATCCAGCGCGGCTATTCCGAAGCCGATATCGCCAAACTGTGGGGCGGTAACTTCCTGCGCGTGTGGGACCAAGTACAAAAAGCCGCCAAGCCATTGGCCAACCGCTAATCACTTAGAAGCACGTCCATGACCGACCGCCGTACGTTCCTCAAGCAGGCGGGTGTATTTGCCGCCAGCCTGCCACTGGGCGCCGCGCTGCTCCCGCAAGCAATCGCCGCCAACACCACAGATGCCCCATGGACGGGCCTCAAGCAGCTGTTCAACCAAGACCCGGATTACCTGCACTTCTCCAACTTCCTGGTGGCTTCGCACCCCAAGCCGGTACGCGAGGCCATCGAGCGTTACCGGGCGCAGATCGACCGCAACCCAGGGCTGGCGATGGACTGGGACCTGCAGGAAACCTGGAAGCGTGAAGGCCAGGTACGTGAGTGGGCCGGCCGCTATTTGCAGGCCACGCCTGCACAGATCGCCCTCACCGGCAGCACTTCGGAAGGGTTGGCGATGATCTACGGCGGGATCAAGGTACGGCCAGGCCAGGAAATCCTTACGACCGTCCACGAGCACTACGCCACCCAAAATGTGCTGGACTATCGCGCACTCAAGGAAGGCACGCAGGTGCGCCGGATCAAGTTATTCGAGAGCGCCCACCGCGTGTCCGCCGACGAGGTGCTGGGCAACATCCAGCGCCATATCCGCCCCAACACCCGCGTGCTTGGCATGACCTGGGTGCAGTCCGGCAGTGGCGTGAAACTGCCCATTGGCGAAATCGGCACGCTGGTGGACGAACACAATCGCAACCGCGACGACCAGGACCGCATCCTCTATGTGGTGGATGGCGTGCATGGTTTCGGCGTGGAAAACCTCGACTTCCCGGACATGCATTGCGACTTCTTTATCGCCGGCACCCACAAGTGGATGTTCGGCCCACGCGGCACCGGGCTTGTCTGCGCCCGCGACGCGGACAACCGATACGTGACACCGATGGTGCCAACCTTCTCCGAAGACAAAGACTTCGCCACCCGCATGACGCCGGGCGGCTACCACGCCTTCGAGCATCGCTGGGCGGCGGATGAGGCGTTCAAGCTGCACTTGCAACTGGGCAAGGCGCAGGTGCAGGCACGCATTCGTGCGCTGAATACCGAACTCAAGGAGCAGCTGTTGGCGCAGCGGCAGATCGAACTGGTCACGCCGCGCAGCCCCGAACTGTCGGCCGGCTTCACCTTCTTCCGCGTCAAAGGAAAGGACTGTGATGCCGTCGCGGCCAACATGATGAAACGCCGTGTGGTGATCGACGCGGTGAACCGGGATGTCGGCCCGGTGATTCGCACTGCCCCTGGCCTGCTCAATTCCTCCGATGAAATCCAGCGTTTCATGACCTTGCTTCGCCAGCAGGTGTGACGCCCACCCTTTTTCCTTTGAACGAGATGCCCACATGAATCCATCCCGACTCAAACCCCTCACGGCATTGGCACTGACCGCCCTGTGCGGCGCACTCCTGCCCAACCTGGCCCAAGCCGCCGCGCCGCAACCCGGCAAAGTGTTCAAGGACTGCAAGGACTGCCCGGAAATGGTGGTGCTGCCCGCCGGCACCTTCACCATGGGCACGCCGGACGATGAAGTCGGCCGCGAGCCGGATGAAAGCCCGATGCATGAAGTGACCTTCGCCAAGCCGTTTGCCATGAGCCGTTTTCACATCACCGCTGGCGAATGGGACAGCTATGTCCGCCAGACCGGCGTGACCATCGCCGATGGCGACACCCGCCCCGGCCGCGAATGCATCGCCAGCAGGCCGCGCTACCCCCAGGGCCCACGCCAGCCGGCGGTGTGCATGGACATGGATGACATCAAAGGCTATGTGGCCTGGCTGTCGAAAAAGACTGGGCAGCCGTACCACATGGTCAGCGAATCGCAGCGTGAATATGCTGCACGCGCAGGCTCGACCGGGCCGTTCCCGTTCCCGTTCGATGAGGGCAAGGGCTACAGCATCGCCAAGCATGCCAACACCTACGGCCCTGCGGATGGGTACAGCTACTCGTCACCCGTCGGCAGCTACCCGCCGAATGCCTTTGGCATGTACGACATGCATGGCAACGTGTATGAGCGGGTCGCCGACTGCTACCACGCGGACTACAAGGGCGCCCCCACCGATGGCAGTGCCTGGGTGGAGCCGACCTGCGAGCTGTATCAGATTCGCGGCAACGACTGGGGCGAAGCGCCGGTGTTTTCGCGCTCGGGCAACCGCAATAACATCTACCCGCAGACGCGCGGGGACTGGATCGGGTTTCGGGTAGTGCGCGACCTGTAACACGGGCACCCTCCAGTGTGGGAGCTGGCTTGCCTGCGATGGCGGCAGGTCAGCTAACATCAATGTGTCTGACCCACCGCTATCGCAGGCAAGCCAGCTCCCACATTTGGACCGCAAGGCTCAAGAAGATTGCGGTCAGCCCTTCTGCGCCAACAACGCCAACCCTTCGTGCAACGCCGGGAACAGGCTGTTGTTGAAGTTATTCCAGCGCAATTCAAGGATGGTGTCATCCGGCGCGATCTCAGTCTTGAGCACGTCGTGGAACACTTCGCCCGAGTCAATGCCGTTGTCCACGTAGTGGAACGAAGCGCCGGTGAGGTACAGCGGCTCCGAGGGCCGGGTCTCCTTGGTCGCCCAATCCACCACCGTTTGCCCACGCGCACCGTACAGCGCGTTCCAGGTGGCGTAGGCGCCACGGCGCTCGTAGGGCGATTCGATGCGGGTAATCCCCGGGTGGATGTTCATGATGCGGCGGGCAAACGGCGCGCCCGGGCGCACCAGCTCGTCGAGGATCACCAACAAACCGTCCAGTACCACGATATCTGCCTTCAGCTCCACCAGCGTGTCGTGCAGGCGGCGTTCGAAATCCTGCTTGCCGGCGATGTGTTCCGCGCTACCGCGTGGCAGCCGCCGGTAGGTGGACGGCACGCTCAGCAGCAGATCATTGACCAGGCGCCCCTGCACCCGCAGGTCGGCCGGGTATAGCCATTGGCGACCCGGTTTGTAGGCAAACCCGTAATCGCGGACCAACTGCTGGTCCCGTGGGTTTTGCTCGTCGTCGTCATACACCACGCCCACCAGGTTGTAGGCCTCGCCCAGCGGCGTGTCGTTCAGTGCGCCCGCCAGGGATTCCAGCACCGACATCATGTAGCGCTCGTGGTCCTTGTAGGCCACTGGCTGCCCGGCCTTGTCAGCCGCGGCATTGCGCAGGGACCACACGTACACCAGATTCTTTTTCGTCATTGCTTCGCTCTCGCTGGATAGATCAGGCACGCGCCAATGCGCGTGCGCCTACACCACAAGAACGAACCAGCCGCCGCGCAATTTATCCGCCACCGCCACCGCCGAGCGCACCGAGCTAAATAGTCGCGCCAATCCTTCGTTTGTCATGGGTAAGGGTCTGTGTGCCCAGCCCCCTCTTTTTCACTTTCCGGGAAGTATTTATGACCGACCCCAAGCGCGGCGCCTTCAACGGTTTGCTCGCATTGCTCAGGCCCTTTCGCACCATCGTCAGCGTCTCCGTCGCCCTGGGCATGGCCGGCGGCCTGGCCATCACCTTTTTGCTGGCGACCATCAATAATGCCCTGCACTCCTCCACCGGCATGACTCAAGGCGTGGTGCTGACCTTCGCCGCCCTGTGCGTGCTGGCGCTGACCAGCTCGATTGTGTCGGACATCGGCACCAATTACGTGGGCCAGCGCATCATCGCGGCGTTGCGCAAGGAACTGGGTGAGAAGGTGCTGTCGGCGCCGATCGAGCAGATCGAGCGCTACCGCTCCCACCGCCTGATCCCGGTGCTGACCCACGACGTCGACACCATCAGTGACTTTTCCTTCGCATTCACCCCGCTGGCCATTGCCGCCACAGTGACCCTGGGTTGCCTGGGCTACCTGGCGTACCTGTCGGTGCCGATGTTTGTGATGATGATCGTGGCGATCATCATCGGCAGCAGTGTGCAGTTCATTGCAGGCGCCAAGGGCATTCGCGGTTTCGACGAAGCCCGCGACCTCGAAGACGAGCTGCAACGTTACTACTCGGCCATTGCCTCGGGCGCCAAGGAGCTGCGCATCCATCGCCCACGCCGCTATCGGATGAATACCCACCGCATCCAGGAAACCGCCGACCGGATCAGCGACATTCAGGTGCGCTCGGTCAACATCTACATCATCGCCAAGACGTTCGGTTCGATGCTGTTTTTCGTGGTTATCGGCATCGCCCTGGCGATGCAGGCCTACAGCCCCAACCCGGACCCGGCAGTGATCACCGGTTTCGTGCTGGTGCTGCTGTACATGAAAGGCCCGCTGGAGCATGTGGTGGGTTACTTGCCGATCATTGGCAAGGCGCGCATTGCCTTTACGCGCATTACCGAACTGTCCGAACGCTTCTCGTCACCGGAACCGCACCTGCTGATGGCCGATACCGAGGCGCCGCACCCTCTGGTGCACAGCCTGGAACTGCGCGGCGTGACGTACAGCCCGCCGCCGGTGGAAGGCAGCGAGCCCTTCCACCTGGGCCCGATCAACCTGAGCATCAAGCAGGGCGATATCGTGTTTATCGTCGGCGAAAACGGCTGCGGCAAGACCACCCTGATCAAGCTGCTGCTGGGCCTGTATCAACCCCAGGCCGGTGAAATCCGCCTCAACGGGGAAACCGTGACCGACCCGGTCCGCGACGACTATCGCCAGTTGTTCACCACGGTATTTGCTGACTACTACCTGTTCGATGACTTGGTACAGGGCAGTGCCACACAGTCGCTGGACAGCGCCGCCAACTACCTGGAGCGCCTGGAAATCGCGCACAAAGTCAGCGTCAAGGATGGCGTGTTCAGCACCACCGACCTGTCCACCGGCCAACGCAAGCGCCTGGCACTGGTCAATGCCTGGCTCGAAGAACGTCCGGTGCTGGTGTTCGATGAATGGGCCGCCGACCAGGACCCGGCCTTCCGCCGCATTTTCTATACCGAACTGCTGCCGGACCTCAAGCGACTGGGCAAGACCATCATCGTGATCAGCCACGACGACCGCTATTTCGACATCGCCGACCAGCTCGTGCGCCTGCGTGCCGGCCAGGTGGTACATGAAATGGAGCCTGCGTGAAATTTCTTTTCCGGTTTCTGCAAGTAGGAACGTCTCACTAGTGGGAATGAGAACCACACTCAATAAACACTTAGAATCTGCCAACTAAAACATAGAAGAGAAAGCATCCATGTCAGTACGACTCGGTCTGAGCCCCCTGAGCAAAGCGCTATCGATGCGACGGGCCCTGAACTTCAACCTGTTGCCAAGCGCGCTGGCCCTTGCGGTATCGATGCCCATTGCCGGGTACGTCCAGGCCCAAGAGATCGAGCTCGACATCCCTGCACAGCCGTTGGGGACGGCACTGCAAGCGTTTGGCCAGCAGAGCAACCTGCAAGTGCTCTACAGCCCTACCGACGTGCAGGGCAAAACCAGCACCGCCGTCAAAGGTAAGCAGGAACCCAAGCAAGCCATCGCCACCCTGCTCAAAGGCACCGGCATCGATTACACGCTGCAGGGCAACGCCGTGACCATCAGTGCGGTCGCAACCTCAGGGCTGGAACTGGGTGCCACCCAGGTGACGGCCAACCAATTGGGCACCGTGACCGAAGGCACCGGTTCGTACACCCCAGGCACCATCGCCACGGCGACGCGCCTGGTGCTGACGCCACGGGAGACGCCGCAATCGATTTCGGTGGTGACGCGCCAGGTGATGGATGATTTTGGGCTCAAATCCATTGACGATGTGATGCGCCATACACCGGGTATCACGGTGTCGACCTTCGACACCGAGCGTACCAACTACTACTCCCGTGGATTCTCCATCGAGAACTTCCAGTACGACGGCATTCCGACCCTGCGCAATGCCCAGTACTCGGCAGGCCAGACCATGACTGACATGGCGATCTATGACCGGGTTGAAGTCCTCAAGGGCGCCACCGGTTTGCTCACCGGAGCCGGCGCGCCTGGTGGCACCATCAACCTGATCCGTAAAAAGCCGACTTCCGAGTTCAAGAGCAGCATTGAACTGGGTGCTGGCTCCTGGGACAACTACCGTACACAGGTCGATGTCAGCGGCCCGCTGACCGAGAGCGGCAACGTACGTGGACGCGCGGTGGCGGCGTATCAAGACAAAAAGTCGTTCCTCGACCACTACTCCCGCAAGACCGGCGTTTACTACGGCATCCTTGAAGTCGACTTGACCCCGGACACCCTGTTGACCCTGGGCGCCGACTATCAGGACAGCAACCCCAAAGGCTCGAGCTGGACCGGCACCCATACGATTTTTGATGCCGTCGGCAATAAACTCGACGTGCCGCGCTCTTTCAACAATGGTCCTAAATGGGGTTCATGGGAACAATACAGCAGGACTGTATTTGCCACGCTGGAGCATAATTTCGACAACGGCTGGGTCACCAAAGGCCAATACAACCACCAGATCAACGGCTACAACGCCCCCCTGGGCTACATATCCCAGGACTCCGCCACCGCCAGTTCGATCTTTGCCAGCAAATACACCGGTGAAACCACCAGCGACAGCCTGGATGTCTACGCTTCAGGGCCGTTCGACCTGTTTGGTCGCGAACATGAGCTGGTGATTGGCCAGTCGCTTTCGACCTCCCGATGGAAAGGCAAGGATTACCGAAGCAACGTCACCTACTTCGACAACTCCTATGATTTCTATAACTGGCACGGCCAGGCCATCGAACCGCTGTGGGGCGCGCCCTCCAGGATCAGTGATGAGACCACTCGCCAGACCGGCACCTATATCACCGGACGCTTCAGCCTGACGGATGAGATGCACCTGTTGCTGGGCACTCGGATTGCCAATTACCAGGTCACCGGAACCAGCGACAGTGAGGAAAGCGGAAAAGTCATTCCGTATGCCGGCTTGACGTATGACCTCAACGAAAACTTCACTGCCTATACCAGTTACTCCACGATTTTCAAGCCACAGACCGAGTACCGCGACCGCACACGCACGATGCTTGATCCAGATGAAGGCAAGAACTACGAACTGGGTGTCAAAGGTGAGTTTTTCGATGGCCGCTTGAATTCGAGCTTGGCCTACTTCGAAGTGCATGAGACCAATCGCCCAGTCACCGACTCTGCTTTTAACTCCCTTCCAACCACTGACTTCACTGCTTACGTCGGTACCAAGAGCAAAACCAAGGGTTACGAGGCTGAAATTTCTGGCGAACTTACCCCTGGCTGGCAGCTTCAGGCAGGCTACACCCACAAGATCGCACGAGATGATGACGGCAAGAAGGTCTCAACCTGGGAACCAGAAGACCAAGTCAGCTTCTACACCACCTACAAACTGCAAGGCAGCCTCGACAAGCTCACCGTCGGCGGCGGCGCACGCTGGCAGAGCGCAGGCTGGCAGACTGTCCGGAATTGGGGCTACCCCGGCGGCGGACGCTCTGAAAAATTCACCCAGGAACCCTACTGGCTGGTTGACCTGATGACCCGTTACCAAGTGACCGAGAACCTGTCGGCCACCCTCAACGTCAACAACCTGTTCGACAAGCACTATTACACCAATATCGGTTTCTATGACTCCGCCTACCCTGGCGACCCACGCAACTTCATGGTGACCACCCGTTACGACTTCTGACCCGCAACCCCCAAAGCCCCTGCTCACCACGTGACCAGGGGCTTTTTCATGGCCATAACAAAACGCCCCTGATCATGCTTGATGATCAGGGGCGTTTCTTACCTCAACCGCTTACTGCAAGACGGCCACAAAGCTGCGGATGAACTCAGCGTTATCCACGATCCGATGATGAGTCGTCTCGATCACCACCGAGCGCTGGATACCCGCCTGGCCGATCACCTCGCGCATGCCGCTTTCGATCAGTGCCTGGTGAATACCGCCCTCACTCAGCGCCGCCCACCAGCAGTTGACCGGTGCCTTGATCGCACGGTAGTCGGTGTCTTGCAGGCGCTCATCCAGCAGTTGCTTGATCGCCCAGGAGCGCTCGGTTTCGCCGCCCTCCTGCAACTCTTCCTTGAGTACACGGAAGCTGTCGCCCAGGGTCGATTCCGCCCAGTCGGACAGGCACTGCCATTGTTCATCCTCGTTGCCGGGAGCCGCTTGCCAGACACGTTGGATCTGTTCGGCATAGGGAGGGAACATCACCGCCAGCAGCTCGGCACGCCGCTCAGCAGCAGAGATCACGCGGTCGTCCACCAGCGCGCCCTGACTCCAGAACGCAGTGAAGCGAGCCGGTGGCGGCGCATCGATCCAGCCGACCGATTCGACCTGACGACCGGCCTGTTCCAGGTGATAGGCCACTTCCATGGCCAGGTTGCCGCCCAGTGACCAGCCCGCCAGGCAAAAGGCACCCTGCGGCTGGGCACGCAGCAACTGCTGGGCGTAATCCTCGACCATCTGCGCCCAGCTCGGCACTTCGCCGCCCTCTTCCACCAAGGCGCGGCACATCACGCCCATCACCGGGCGCTGCTCACGCAACGCCAGGGCAATGGCTTTGTAGCAATGCACCGAACCAAAACTTGGGTGGAATAAATACAGTGGCGTGCCTTCAGTCTGGCCGTTGAGCGGCACGATCAGCGACGTCGGGCCGTTACCCTCCATGCAGCGCGCCTGCCCGGCCACGGTGGGATGAAGCATCAATTGATTGACCGCCAGCGACACACCGCACGCCTTGTTGAGTCGGTCCTTGAGCATCAGCACCAACAGCGAGTGGCCGCCCAGTTCGAAGAAATTGTCGTGCAAGCCCACGCGCTCGACGCCCAGCACCTGTGCCCAGATGTCGGCAATCTGCTGTTGCAACCGAGTGTGCGGCGCAACGTATTCGCGGCCCGTTGCGTCGGGCTTGGGCAACGCCTTGCGGTCCAGCTTGCCATTGGGGCTCAACGGCATCTGTTCCAGCACCACCCATTGTGCGGGCACCATATAGTCCGGCAGGTGATTCCCCAAATAGGCGCCCAGGCGGTCACGCCAGTCGTCGCCAGCCTGTTGCAGCACCACGTAACCCACCAAGTGCTGACCGTCCACCACCAGCACGGTGGCTTCGCGCACATCCGGGTGTTCGAGCAGACGCGCTTCGATTTCACCCAGCTCAATCCGCAGGCCGCGTAGCTTGACCTGATGATCCAGGCGCCCGAGGTACTCAATCACACCATCAGCGCGCTGGCGTACGCGGTCGCCGGTGCGATACAGGCGAGCGCCGGCATGAAAGGGGCAAGGTACAAAACGTTCAGCGGTAAGGCCGGGGCGGCGATGGTAACTGCGCGCCAGGCCTTCGCCGCCCAGGTACAACTCGCCCGCCACGCCGACAGGTACCGGCGATAAACCGGCGTCCAGCACATGGGTGCGCAAGTTGGCGATCGGCTCTCCGATGGGCACGGTGGCCTGGCCTTCGTCGACGCACGTCCAGTGGGTCACGTCGATGGCAGCCTCCGTTGGGCCGTAAAGGTTGTAGAGCCCGGCCTGGGGCAGCTTGGCGAATACCTGTTGCTGGGCATCCACCGGCAGTGCTTCGCCGCTGCACACGATACGTTGCAGGCTTTGGCAGGTGGTGACCTGTGGATCCTGCAGGAACGCCTGGAGCATCGAGGGCACAAAGTGCAGCGTGGTGATGTGCTCGTGGTTGATCAGGCTGACCAACTTGGCCGGATCACGATGATCCCCAGGCGCTGCAACCACCAGGCGCGCACCGGTCATCAAGGGCCAGAAGAACTCCCACACCGAGACATCAAAACTGAACGGGGTCTTTTGCAGCACGCTGTCGCGGGCTGTCAGGCCATAGGCTTCCTGCATCCAGCACAACCGGTTGGTCAGCGCCGAATGTCGGTTGCCCGCCCCTTTGGGTTGCCCGGTGGAACCGGAGGTGTAGATCACATAGGCGAGGTTTTCGCCGTCCAGGGCGATGTCCGGGTTGTGTTCGGCATACCCTTCAAACCAGGACTCGCCGAGCACCAGGCTGTCCAAGCCTTGCGGGATCGGCAACTGTTCCAACAAATGCGCCTGGGTCAGCAGCAGCTTCACGCCGCTGTCCTGCAGCATGTAGGCCAGGCGTTCGCGCGGGTATTCCGGGTCCAGCGGCACATAGGCGCCACCGGCCTTGAGGACCGCCAACAGCCCCACCACCATCTCGATGGAACGCTCTAGCGCCAGCCCCACAAGGACGTCCGGGCCTACACCGGCGCTGATCAAACGATGGGCCAAGCGGTTGGCGCGGCGATTCAACTCGGTGTAGCTCAGCTGTTGCCCGGCAAACGCCAACGCCGGCGCATCGGGTGTAAACGCAGCCTGATCTTCGATCCATTGGTGCACACAGCGTTGCAGCGGGTAGTCGCGGGTCGTGGCGTTCCAGCCGTGCACCGCCGTTTGCTGCTCACGGTGGTCAAGTAACGGCAACTGGCCGATACGCTGCTGCACATCACCCACCATGCCCTGCAGCAGGTTCAGCCAATGACGCGCCATGCGCGCCAGCGTAGCGGGTTCGAACAGGTCAGTGGCATAGGTGAGCGAGGCGGCAAGCCCTTCGATCGATTCGTGGGTATTGAGGCTCAGATCGAACTGGGCGGTCTGGCTGTCCCACGCCAGCCCACTGACACTCAGGCCAGGTAGTGGCTGGCGCTCATCGCGGGCAGAGGCCTGCGTCTGATGATTGAAGAGCACCTGGAACAACGGGTTGAAACTCAGGTTGCGCTCAGGCTGCAAGGCTTCTACCAGTTGCTCGAAAGGCAAGTCCTGATGCGCCTGGGCATCCAGCGCACGTTGCTTGACCTGCGCCAGTAACTGGGCAACCGTCTGCTGCCCATCGATGTCGGCCTTGAGCACCTGGGTGTTGACGAAGAAGCCGATCAGGCGCTCGGTTTCCACGCGGTTTCGGTTAGCGACGGGGACGCCGACGCGGATATCTCGCTGGCCACTGTAGCGGTGCAACAAGGTCTGGAACGACGCCAGCAACAGCATGAACAGCGTCACCCCTTGACGCTGGGCCTGCGTGCGCAATGCGCTGACCAGCGCCGAGGGAACGTTGATCTCCAGGCTCGCACCGCGATGGCTTTGCTGGGTCGGACGCGGGTGATCCAGTGGCAGCTCCAGGACCGGTTGCTCACCGCCAAGCAGGCCGCGCCAGTAATCGAGCTGACGTGTTTTTTCGCCGGCATCCATCCAATTGCGCTGCCACACCGCGTAGTCAGCGTATTGCACCGGCAGGTCCGGCAACTGCGGCGTTTGGCCCTGGCTGTACGCAACATACAAGTGCACCAGTTCATCAACCAGCACCTGCATCGACCCACCATCGGAAATGATGTGGTGCTGCACCAGCGCCAATACATGGTCATCGTCGGCGACGCGCAGCAGGCCCACACGCATGAGCGGCCCCTGGGTCAGGTCGAACGGTTGTGCAATGAACGCCTCCACATGAGTACGCAGTGCAGCCTCTTCTACGTCGCTACGGGTGATCGCTACCGATGTGTTCGCCGCAATAACCTGCACCGCACGCTCACCGTCTTGTTGCAGGTGGGTACGCAGGCTTTCATGACGCGCGACCAGTGTGTCGAAACTGCGCTGCAATGCGGCTTGGTCCAGTTGGCCCTTCAAACGCAAGACACCCGGCACGTGATACGCCGCGCTGTCCGGGTCCAGTTGCCAGAGGAACCATTGGCGCTCCTGGGCGTAGGACAAGGGCAAGGGTTGATCTCGCCCCACGGCCAACAGCGGAGGCGCCAGCGGTGTGCCGCTGTCGGTCGACAAGGCAGCAACAAACCCCTGCAAGCGCGGTTGTTCGAACAGGCTTCGCAGGGCGATTTCCCTGCCCAGCAGGTTGCGCAGGCGCGAGACGACCTGCATGGCCAATAACGAGTGGCCGCCCATTTCAAAAAAGTGGTCCGTCAGCCCTACTCGCTCGGCGCCCAGGATATCGGCCCAGACAGCGGCGACCTGTTGCTCCAGTTCGGTGACGGGCTCGACCCACAGCTGCTGCGATTGGCTGGCATCGGGCTTTGGCAGCGCCTGGCGATCCAGTTTGCCATTCGGGTTCAGCGGCATGCGTTCAAGGAAAACCAGGTGCGCCGGCACCATGTAGTCCGGCAGTTGTTCACGCAGAGTCGACTTCAGGGCTTCGGCGTCGGTTTGCTCGCTGACCAGATAGGCCACCAACTGGTTGTCGGCAGCCAACACCAGGGTTTCACGTACGCCGTCCTGGGCCAGCAACAGCGCTTCGATTTCCCCCAGCTCGATACGAAAACCACGGATTTTCACCTGATGGTCGACCCGGCCGACGTACTCGATTACACCGTCAGCGCGGTAGCGCGCCAAGTCACCCGTGCGGTACAGGCGCTCACCGGTTTCGCCGAACGGGTCCGGTACAAAACGCTCGGCCGTCAGCAACGCCCGGTTCAGATAGGCACGCGCCAAGCCGCAGCTGCTGCCGATGTACAACTCGCCCACGGCGCCCAGCGGCGCCAGGTTCAAGTCACGATCCAGCACATACAACGCCCGCCCTGGCAGTGAACGGCCAATCGGGCTGGCGGTGGCGCCGATCAGTTCGGTGCCTGATGTGCAGTCCAGCACGCTCGATACAACAGTGGCCTCCGTCGGGCCGTAGGTATTGAGCAAACGCACATGGCCAAGCCCGGCCTTGAGCCACTGCGCCGGGCCGTCCAGCGGCATGGCTTCGCCACCGATGTGGATCTGGCGAAGCGAACCGTAAGCACGCGGGCCAGCGGCCAGGCAGTCGAGCAGGAACAGGTTCCAGTAGGCGGTCGGCAAGTCGGCCAGGGTAATGCCCTGGGCGATGATTTCCTCGTACAGCCGCGCACTGTCCCACAGCTCGGGACCGCGCAGCACAACCGTGGCGCCATGGGTCAACGCCGGGTACAGCTGTTCAACAAAACCGTCGAAGTTCAGGGTAGCGAATTGAAGAACGCGGTCTTCCGAGGTCAACCGTGAATAGCCAGCAGCAATGCTGGAAAACTCAGTCAGCGCCGCATGGTTGATCGCCACGCCCTTGGGTTTGCCGGTGGAGCCGGAGGTGTAGATCACATAGGCCAGGTTCTGCGAAAAAACCGTTATCTGCGGATCGCTTTCAGGGCACAACGCCAGGTGCGCATCCGCCAGATCGACCGTCGCCATGCCTTCGGGCAATGGCATCGCCACATGAGACTGGGTCAGCACCAGGCGCACGCCGCTGTCTTCAAGCATATGCAACAGGCGTTCACGCGGGTATTGCGGGTCCAGCGGCACATAGGCGCCGCCGGCCTTGAGCACTGCCAATAGGCTGACCACCATGTCGAACGAACGCTCGACCGCCACGCCCACCAGCACTTCCGGGCCAATGCCCTGGCCGATCAGGTGATGCGCGAGGCGGTTGGCCTGGCGATTCAGTTCGGCGTAGCTGATGGACTGG
>NZ_CVTP01000001.1:0-87076 GCF_900005865.1 Pseudomonas sp. 58 R 12 | reverse complement strand
TATTCGTTGACTGACCCACCGCATTCGCGAGCAAGCCCGCTCCCACAGGGATCCAGGGTTACCCGTGAATCAGGAAGGGAACAGCTCGCTCAGCTTCATCGCCAGCATCATGTCGCCTTCGGTGCGCAGCTTGCCGCCCATGAAGGCTTGCATGCCGTCAGTAGAGCCGTCGACGATGCCTTCCAGGGTTTCGCTGTCCATGACCAGGGTCACTTGGGCGTCCGGGTTTTCGCCTTCCTGCAGCTCGCAGGTCTTATCTTTGACGACCAGGGAAAAGTTCTTGGTGTCGTCGATACGGAAACCGAACACCAGGTCCAGACCGTCAGCGGCGGCTGGGTTGAACTTGGCTTTCATTGCTTCTACAGCTTTGGCTACGTCAGTCATGGTTTCGATCCTTTAGGGTGGAGTCCAGTGACCTTGGGGTCACGGTTGGCCGCAGTTCATCGGAAGGTGATGAGCTGCGGCGCCTTCAACAGTTGCAAGTGGGTATGGCTGTTGAAGGAAGCCAGTGCCACCTCGCGACCGCGGAATTTCAGCTGGTTGAGCGAGGTGTTAACAATTTGCCAGTTCAGTTCGAACGCCTGGGCGGCGGGCATTCGGGTAATCAGGTGGAGCAGGGCGGTGATGGTGCCGCCGGAGGTGAACACCGCGATCTTCTGCGTGTTTTCCGCCGCTTCAAGAATACGTTGCAGGCCGCCTTGGACACGCTTGACGAAACCCAACCAGCTTTCCAGCCCTGGCGGGTCATAGGTGCCGGCCAGCCAGCGTTCAATGATCAAGGCGAAGATGCGCTGGAATTCGCTGCGGTGCTGCGCGGCATTACGCAGGATCTCCAGGGCTTCGGGTTCGGTGGTGAGCAGGTCGGGGAGCAGGGCGCGGATGATCGCCTCGGCATCGAATTCGTTGAAAGCGCTGTCGACTTCCAGCACCGGTACCGGCAGGCCCAGGGCGCTGTATTGTTCGAAGGCGGCGGTGGCGGTGTGTTGCTGGCGGCGCAGGTCGCCGGCCACGCAGCGATCGAAGACCAGGCCCATGTCCACCAGGTGCCGACCGAGCACTTGTGCCTGCTCCACGCCGATGGGCGACAAGACGTCATAGTCGTCTGCACCGAAGGAGGCCTGGCCATGTCGAATCAAATAGATGCTGCCCACGTCCGTTTTCCCGGTACGTTGAAAGTCTGGCGAGGTTATGAGGATGCCTTCAAGCTGTCAATGAAAAAACATACGCTTGTTTTAAAAGTGCGTTGGAGGGCGCCTGGTGGCGGTTTGAGCACTGGCTCACAGCAAGCCCCGTCGGTATGCTGGGGTCATCCGCGCCTGGCGCACTGCACTTGTAAGGAGAACTATGGATTTTCTGGCCGAATACGCGAGCTTTCTGGCGAAGACCGTCACCCTGGTGGTCGCTATTCTGGTGGTATTGATCAGCTTCGCGGCGTTGCGCAGCAAAGGTCGTCGCAAATCCGCCGGCCAGTTGCAGGTCAGCAAGCTCAATGATTTCTACAAGGGCCTGCGTGAGCGCCTGGAGTCGAGCCTGCTCGACAAAGACCAGCTCAAGGCGTTGCGAAAATCCGAAGGCAAGGCTGAAAAGAAGAAAGGCAAACAGAAAGCCGAGGCCAAGCCACGGGTGTTTGTGTTGGATTTCGACGGCGATATCAAGGCTTCGGCCACTGAGAGCCTGCGCCATGAAATCACCGCACTGCTGAGCCTGGCCACGCCAAAGGACGAAGTGGTACTGCGTCTGGAAAGCGGCGGCGGCATGGTCCACAGCTACGGCTTGGCGTCTTCGCAACTGGCGCGTATCCGTCAGGCGGGCGTGCCGTTGACCGTGTGCATCGACAAGGTCGCAGCCAGCGGCGGTTACATGATGGCGTGCATTGGCGAGAAGATTATCAGCGCACCGTTTGCCATCCTCGGCTCCATTGGTGTGGTGGCGCAGTTGCCTAACGTCAACCGCCTGCTGAAAAAACACGACATCGACTTCGAAGTGCTGACCGCGGGTGAATACAAACGCACCCTCACCGTGTTTGGCGAAAACACCGAGAAGGGCCGCGAGAAGTTCCAGGAAGACTTGGACATCACTCACCAGTTGTTCAAGAATTTCGTCTCGCGTTATCGCCCGCAGCTGGCAATCGATGATGTCGCGACCGGAGAAGTGTGGCTGGGTGTTGCGGCGCTCGACAAGCAATTGGTCGATGAGCTGCAAACCAGCGACGAATACCTGGCCACCAAGGCCAAGACCGCCGAGGTGTTCCACCTGCATTATGCCGAGCGTAAGAGCTTGCAGGAGCGGGTTGGCTTGGCGGCGAGTGGCTCGGTGGACCGGGTGCTGTTGACTTGGTGGAGCCGGTTGACCCAGCAGCGGTTCTGGTAACCCGACGTTGAATGTTGGTAATCCCATGCGGGCATTGTAGTGAGCGGGCTTGTCCCGCGCTGGGTGGCGAAGCCGCCCCAAACCCAGGCACTTCAGTTCTAGCTGAAAAAACTCGGTGCCTGAGTTGGGGCGGCTTCGCCACCCAGCGCGGGACAAGCCCGCTCACTACATACCAATGCCCCACATTGGTTTGGCGTTGATGGTTAAGGCTCGAGTACCACCTTTAAGGACTTGTCGCCGCGCTCCATCACCGCAAACGCTTCCTTGAAGTCTGCCAGGGCGAACTTGTGGGTGACCACGTCGCGCATGTCGATCTTGCGGTTGCCGATAAAGTCGATGGCGCGTGGGTACATGTAGGGCCCCAGGTGCGAGCCGAGCACGTCCAGCTCCTTGCGGTCGCCGATGATCGACCAATCCACTGTAGCCTCGTCATTGAACACGCTGAACTCAACGAAACGCCCCAGCTTGCGCAGCATCGCCAGGCCCTGGTTGACCGCTTTGTGATGGCCGGTGGCTTCGATGTAGATGTCGCAGCCGTAGCCGTCGGTGATTTCACGGATCTTCGCCACCACGTCGACTTCGGCCGGGTTCCACACTTCGTCTGCACCCATGCGCAGGGCGAGCGCGGTGCGTTCGGGTTTCATGTCCAGCACGATGAGTTTTTTCGGGTTACGCATGCGCACTGCGCCGATGATGCCCAGCCCCAGCGTGCCAGCGCCAGCAACTACCACCACGTCATCGAAGTCGACATTGGCGCGCTCTGCAGCATGCAGCGAGCAGGCGAGGGGTTCGATCAGGATGGCTTCGTCCGGAGCAATGGCGTCCGGGACTTTGTGGATGATGCCTTCCTTGGTGAAAATCATGTACTGGGCCATGGCGCCCTGCACATTGTTCTGGAAGCCATACAGGTCGTGTTTCTGGCACATCCAGTACTGGCCGTGATTGCAGAAGCGGCAACCCCAGCACGGTACGATCTGCTCGGAAATGACCCGGTCACCGACCTTCACGCCGCGTTTTTCCGCGTCGGGGCCCAGGGCGACCACGCGGCACACGAATTCATGGCCGGGGATCATCGGCGGTTTCACATAGCGCGGTTGCTCGGCATCGCCCCAGAACGAAGGCGCGCCGCGATAGGTCTTGATATCGCCCATGCAGATGCCGCACAGCTCGACCTTGGTGAGGATTTCGTCGGGGCCGGGCACAGGTACATCGACGGTTTCCAGTCGATAATCTTCCGGGCCATAGCAGACCACTGCCTGCATGGTTTTCGGGATGACCGGGAATAGTTGTGCTTGCGAACGTTCGGTAACGGTGGACATGGCGGGCCTCGGGGCAAAGGTGAGCTCATCGCTCCTGTGCGCACACGGGAGCGATCAACCGGCAACGTTTTATTTGGCGCCGCTGACTTGCTTGTACAGCGCGTCGGCGTTGGCGTTGGTCACGGGCACCCAGGGCAGGATGTAGTTCTTCGCGGTGCCATCGGCCCATTTCACGTCTTTGGCGTAGCGCTCCCAGATCACCGATTGCGGTTTGTAGTCCTTGCCGGCGAGTGCGCGCAGGGCTACATCCAGCGCGCCTTGGGATTGGGCTTGGGCGTCTTGCAGGAAGGTGGTGACTTCGTCTTTTTTCGCCGCTTGGATCGCATCCGGCATGCCGTCGATGGAGGTGACCGGTACGTCCTTGGCGGTCAGGCCGTGGGATTTCAGTGCCTGTATGGCGCCTAGGGCCATGTCATCGTTTTGCGCGATCACGCCGTTGATGCCTTTGGGGTGGGCATTCAGCCAGTCTTCAGTGAGTGTCATGGCCTGGGCGCGGTCCCAGTTGGCGGTCTTTTTCTCGATGATCTTGATGTCCGGGTGCTTGCCCAGCACTTCCAGTTCGCCTTTTTCCCGATCGATCTGCGCCGACTGGCCGATCGGGCCCTGGATAATCACCACGTTGCCTTTGCCGTTGAGCTTGTCGACCATGGCTTGGGCCTGCAGGCGGCCGCCTTCCACGTCGTCGTTGCCCACATAGGGTACGGAGGCATCGGCTACTTTCGTATTGGAGGCGATGACTACCACGTCGTTGCTCATGGCTTGCTTCACTGTGCCCACGCCGGCCTTGGTGTCGATGGGCACGAACAGGATGGCGTCGTAGTGCTGGGTCACCATGTTTTCGATCTGGTTGTTCTGGGTCAGTGCGTCGTAGTTGCCGTCGAATACGGTCAGTTGCACGG
Source organism: Pseudomonas sp. 58 R 12 (assembly GCF_900005865.1). Classification (NCBI taxonomy): domain Bacteria; kingdom Pseudomonadati; phylum Pseudomonadota; class Gammaproteobacteria; order Pseudomonadales; family Pseudomonadaceae; genus Pseudomonas; species Pseudomonas sp. 58 R 12. The sequence goes on along the minus strand of NZ_CVTP01000001.1, from coordinate 82,488 downwards.
TACCGTCTTTGACGGCGGGATGTTCCTTGAGCTCGCGCACCCAGTTCTGCATGAATTGACCCTTGAGGCCGTAGACCGCGGCGCCGACCTTGTAGGTCTTGCCGTCGGCAGCCAGGGCGATGCTGCTGGCGAGGAGGGAGAGGGCCGCAGCGGCGGCGAAGGTCGTACCAAGTTTCATGATGAGAACCCCAATTATTGTTGTAGTCAGTTGTTCATTCATTGCCTTGTTGTGATCATATGTTTATCAGATGAAAATCTGATCAGTCAAATGCTTTCCCATAAAACAACGAAATAGGCCTTTTTAGGGGGCTATAACGATTTCTGTTCGTGGCTTGGCACGTTACTTGTTATTTTTGGTCTGATATTAATTTCATTGTTCGATCATATGATCGTGCGAGTTTTTCCGGTTTTACAGATTTTGTAATAGTTTTGCGTTGTGGGAGATTTCGCTTTCGCCTGTACGATTCAGGTCCTTTTGTCATCGCAGGATTTGCATGAACACCCTCTCGGAGCCTCCCAGTCGTCTTTCCTCAAGACAACCGCTGCCGCTGTTCCCGCTGAAGCACCCCGTATTCCGACTGCTAGTCTTGTCCCGGTCCCCTGACCGTGCGTTGCCGTGTCTGGCATTCTGAAATTCGATTGAAGAGACTCTATAAATGGAATGGTTAGCGGATCCAACGGCCTGGCTCGGCCTGTTGACCTTGATTGTGCTGGAACTGGTTCTGGGCATCGACAACCTGGTGTTTATTGCGATCCTGGCGGACAAGTTGCCGCCGGAGCAGCGTGATCGTGCGCGCTTGATCGGTTTGTCCCTAGCACTGCTGATGCGCCTGGGCCTGTTGGCGAGTATTTCCTGGTTGGTGACCCTTACCCAGCCACTGTTCGAGGTGTTCGACAAAAGCTTTTCCGGCCGTGACCTGATCATGCTGTTTGGTGGTGTGTTCCTGCTGTTCAAGGCCACCATGGAATTGCACGAGCGCCTGGAGGGCCATGTCGCACAGCGAACCGGCAACGTGGCCTACGCGATGTTCTGGCCAATCGTGGCGCAGATCGTGGTGCTCGACGCGGTGTTCTCCCTGGATGCGGTGATTACCGCCGTGGGCATGGTGGACGAGCTGGCGGTGATGATGATCGCGGTGATCGTGTCCATCGGCCTGATGATCGTGGCGAGCAAGCCGTTGACCCGCTTCGTCAATGCACACCCGACCGTGATCATGCTGTGCCTGGGCTTCCTGATGATGATCGGTTTCGCGCTGACCGCCGAAGGCCTGGGCTTCCATATTCCCAAGGGCTACTTGTACGCGGCCATTGGTTTCTCGATCCTGATCGAAGTGTTCAACCAGATTGCCCGCGCCCGCCGCAAAAAATCGGCGCAAGGTGTGTTGCCGGTGCGTGAGCGCACTGCTCACGCGGTGATGCGTTTGCTCGGCGGCCGCAGCCTGGCAGTGGAAGAGGTGGGCGAAGACGTGGCCGATTTGCTTGGCGAGTCGGATGCTGCACAAGGTCCGCTGTTCGACCGACGTGAACGCGTGATGATCAGTGGCGTGCTGCAACTGGCCGAACGGCCGATTCGCACGCTGATGACGCCGCGGGCCAAGGTCGACTGTATCGATCTGGCGGACGATCCCGACACTATCCGCTTGAAACTGATGCATTCGTCCTATTCGCGCCTGCCTTTGATCCGCAACGGTGCCGTCGATGAGCCCTTAGGCTTTGTGCAAAAGAAGGAGTTGCTCAAGGAGTACCTGGCCGGCAACGAGCCCAACCTGGAGCACTTGGCACGCCGCGCGATCAACCTGCTGGAGAGTTTTTCGATCCTTAACGCCTTGGAGCAGATGCGTCAGGAGTCCACGCACATTGCGTTCGTGATCAACGAATTCGGTGACTTCATGGGGGTGTTGAGCATGACCGACATTCTCGAGTCCATCGCCGGTGAGTTGCCGGATGCCAGCGAGATCGAGGGGCCGGATATCGTCGAAGAGGGAGCGGGTTTCCGCGCCAATGGCGCGTTGAACCTTAACCACGTGCGCCAGCGCACAGGCTTCAACGCGGTTGCAACTGAGGATTATCAGACCCTGGCAGGCTTGGTGATCAGCCTGCTGGACCGCTTGCCGGTGGTGGGCGACAGCCTTGTGCATGAGGGCTGGCGCCTGACTGTCGCGGCGGTGGAGGAGCGGCGGGTCACGCAGGTTCGCCTGGAGCCCGCTGCCGGGCATAACGTCTGAAGATTTCTGTGAGTGTTTGCTCCTGGGTTTCCCAGGAGTCGAACCCCTTGAAGACTTCCATGACTTTGCCCTCCACGTGCGTGACCAGTGTGGGCGTGCTGTTGATTTCCAGTGGCAGCTTGGGGGTCTTGGCTGTCTCGAGCACCATGCTTTTTATAGTGGAGTCATAGGTGTCGGCGATGGGCTCGAAAAGCTTCACGGCCTTTGCGCACGGCGCGCAGTCCGGCATAACAAACAGTAAGAAAACGATCCGATTCGATGCCAGCACCGACTGGTAGTCCTCGATGCTGGTGATGACGTCTTTGGCGATTCCCATGGTGATCTCCCTATCGGCAGCGGTGTTTGGCCAACGCTAAGCCGGAAGGTCACTACCGTCTACTGTCAACCTTTACAGGTCCCCCTCACGTTCCACGCGTTCCCGCGCCTTGCGTGCCTGGCTCGCACATTTCTTGTATTCCAAGTTGTCCCTGGAGGCCTTCGCTTCGCGATAGCCGTGGTGATTCTGGCTCGTGTAGTGGGTGCTCAAGGCTTCGTTGAGCTTGCGCAGTTCTTCCTTGCAGTCACGACGATCGTTGCTGGCAGAGGCGCCGGCGGCCACCAGGAAGGCCAGCAAAAACAGGCTGAGACGTAGCTTCATCAGGGCGGGGTCCTTATCGGCATGAATGTGCCAAGGCTAGCCCAGGGCAGGGATTTTTCCAGGTTGGGCGTGCACTGCACGGGTGCGCGGTAACACTGTTATGGCGCACTCAAGTGGGGCCGATCACCGCTGTGTGGGGCCTTGGGTAGCACGCTCATTCCAAGTGATGGCGCAACGCCTCATCGCCGAAAACATTCATCCAACTGATTCCTAACGAATTTATTCCAAGCATATTTTTCTGTTAGCGCGTGTGGCACACTTTCTGCTGTCTATTCCGTTGTTACATACTAAGTTCCGGTATAGCGGAATACACAACTCCTGGAGTGCTTGTCATGCATCACCGACCTTCCGTGTTTAAAGCGTGTGTTTTTCTCTTCGCCGCATCGGCTTCCCTCGCCAGCCTCGTGCAAGCGGCGGACAGCAAGCTCGATAACGTGCTCAAGCGTGGGCACCTGATCGTGGGTACAGGCAGTACCAATGCGCCGTGGCACTTCCAGGGAGCGGATGGCAAGTTGCAGGGGTTTGATATCGACATCGGCCGCATTGTGGCCAAGGGTTTATTCAACGACCCGAGCAAGGTCGAGTTTGTGGTGCAGTCGTCCGACGCACGCATTCCCAACCTGCTGACCGACAAGGTCGACATGAGTTGCCAGTTCATTACCGTCACTGCCAGCCGCGCGCAGCAAGTCGCGTTTACCCTGCCGTACTACCGCGAAGGTGTGGGCCTGCTGCTGCCGAACAACAGCAAGTACAAAGAGATTGAAGACCTGCAGGCAGGCGGCGATGGCGTGACCGTGGCGGTGCTGCAAAACGTGTACGCCGAACAGCTGGTGCATCAGGCCCTGCCCAAGGCCAAGGTCGACCAGTACGACAGCGTCGACCTGATGTACCAGGCCGTGAACTCCGGCCGCGCCGACGCCGCCGCCACCGACCAGTCCTCGGTCAAATACCTGATGGTGCAGAACCCCGGCCGCTACCGCAGCCCGGCCTACGCCTGGAGCCCGCAGACCTACGCGTGCGCCGTCAAGCGTGGCGACCAGGATTGGCTGAACTTCGTCAACACCGCGCTGCATGAAGCCATGACCGGTGTGGAATTCCCCACCTACAAGGCCTCGTTCAAGCAGTGGTTCGGCGTTGATCTGCCGGAGCCGGCGATCGGTTTCCCGGTTGAGTTCAAGTAATTCGTGAAAGCCGGGGCGCCGCGAACGGCGCCCCATTCAGGTACTGTCGACCATGAACTATCAGTTGAACTTTGCCGCCGTCTGGCGCGATTTCGACACCTTGCTGTTGGGGCTCGGCCTGGGCCTGGAACTGGCATTGCTGTCGATCGCCATCGGCTGCGTGATCGGCCTGCTGATGGCGTTTGCCATGCTGTCCAGGCACCGTGCGCTGCGAATCTTCGCCTCGGTGTATGTGACGGTGGTGCGCAATACACCGATCCTGGTACTGATCCTGTTGATCTACTTCGCCTTGCCCAGCCTGGGCATCCGCCTGGACAAGATCCCCTCGTTCATCATCACCTTGTCGCTTTACGCCGGTGCCTATCTGACCGAGGTGTTCCGCGCCGGGCTGTTGAATATTCCCAAGGGCTTGCGTGAAGCCGGGTTGGCGATCGGTTTGGGTGAATGGCGTATCCGCGCCTACATCACCGTGCCGGTGATGCTGCGCAACGTGCTGCCTGCGCTGTCGAACAACTTCATTTCGCTGTTCAAGGACACCTCGCTCGCCGCCGCCATCGCGGTGCCGGAGCTGACCTATTACGCCCGCAAGATCAACGTCGAAAGCTATCGGGTGATTGAAACCTGGATGGTCACGACTGCGCTCTACGTGACTGCCTGTTACCTCATCGCCATGCTGCTCCGCTACCTGGAACAGCGCCTGGCGATCCGTCGTTAAGCGAGGTTTCCATGTACGAATCCCCAAGCTGGCTGCATGAGTTGTGGATCGCCCGGGAGACGCTCTGGGCGGGCTTCCAGGCCAGCGTGTATGTCTCGGCGTTGGCCATTATCTTTGGCACCCTGATCGGCATTGTCGCCGGGTTGATCCTCACCTACGGCAAATTCTGGATGCGTGCGCCGTTTCGTCTGTATGTCGACTTGATCCGTGGCACACCGGTATTTGTACTGGTGCTGGCGTGTTTCTACATGCTGCCGGCGCTCGGCTGGCAAATCAGCGCGTTTCAGGCCGGTGCGGTCGGGCTGACGTTGTTCTGCGGCTCCCACGTCTCGGAAATCGTGCGCGGCGCGCTGCAAGCCATTCCCCGTGGGCAACTGGAAGCGGGCAGGGCGATTGGCCTGACGTTCTACCAGTCCCTGGCCTACGTGCTGTTGCCCCAAGCGTTGCGCCAGATTCTGCCGACCTGGGTCAACTCCTCGACGGAAATCGTCAAGGCCTCGACCTTGCTCTCGGTAATCGGCGTGGCCGAGCTGCTGCTGAGCACCCAGCAAGTGATCGCACGCACTTTCATGACCCTGGAGTTCTACCTGTTCGCCGGTTTTCTGTTTTTTGTCATCAACTACGCCATCGAATTATTCGGGCGCTACATTGAAAAGCGGGTGGCCTTGCCATGAACCAACCTCAAACAACCCAACCGCTGCTGAATATCCGCGGCCTGCGTAAACAATACGGCGAAGTCGAAGTGCTCAAGGGCGTCGACCTGTCCATGCAGCGCGGCAATGTGGTGACCTTGATCGGCTCCAGCGGCTCGGGCAAGACCACGCTGTTGCGCTGCGTCAACCTGCTCGAAGAGTTCCAGGGCGGCCAGATCACCCTGGATGGCGAGTCTATCGGTTACAGCGAGATTGCCGGCAAGCGCGTGCGTCATCCTGAACGGGTGATCGCCCAGCACCGTGCGATGACCGGCATGGCGTTCCAGCAATTCAACCTTTTCCCACATTTGACGGCGTTGCAGAACGTTACCCTCGGCCTGCTCAAGGTCAAGAAAATGGGCAAGGACGAAGCCATCGCGCTGGCGGAAAAATGGCTGGATCGCGTGGGACTTCTAGAGCGTCGCAACCACTTCCCCGGCCAGCTTTCCGGTGGCCAGCAACAGCGTGTGGCGATTGCCCGTGCGATTGCCATGAACCCGAGCCTGATGCTGTTCGACGAAGTCACCTCGGCCCTCGACCCCGAGTTGGTGGGCGAAGTGCTCAGCGTGATCAAGGGCCTGGCGGAAGAGGGCATGACCATGTTGTTGGTTACCCACGAGATGCGTTTTGCCTATGAAGTCTCGGACAAAATCGTTTTCATGAACCAGGGCCGCATTGAAGAGCAGGGTACCTCGAAGGATATTTTCGAACGTCCGCAATCGCCGCGCCTGGCGGAATTTCTCAAGAACATTCGTTTTTAATCAGGAGCCTATTTTTATGAGCATCACTCGTTACGGTGCCGGCAGCACAGCCGGTGGTGGCCAGCCACGTCCTTTCGCCCGCGCGGTGGAAGCGGACGGTTGGCTGTACGTCTCAGGCCAAGTGCCTGCGGTGGACGGCGAAATCATCACCGGCGGGATCATCGAGCAAACCCGCCAGACGATGCGCAACGTGGTGGCGATCCTCGAAGAAGCCGGCTACGAACTCAAAGATGTCGTGCGCGTCGGCGTATGGCTGGAAGACCCCCGGGACTTCTGGAGTTTCAACAAGGTATTCGGCGAATACTTCACCCCGGAACACGCCCCGGCACGTGCCTGTGTGCAGGCGAACATGATGGTCGATTGCAAGGTCGAGATTGATTGCGTGGCCTACAAGAAAAAAGGCTAAATGCCCCCCACTCTTGAGACCACCCGAGATCAAATGTGGGAGCGGGCTTGCTCGCGAAAGCGGTGTGTCAGTAAATGCATCTATAACTGATCCACCGCATTCGCGAGCAAGCCCGCTCCCACAGGGGATATGTGTTGATAGCAACATTTTGACCGGACCGAAAACCGCCATGACCGAAGACACCATCAAACGCCGCGCCAAAGGCCTGGACCGTGCATTCGATATCCTCGACTTCCTCAAGGAAATCGGCCAGCCCCTGCGCCCGAATGATATTGCCAGCGGCATTGGCAGCCCCAAATCCACCGTCTACGAATTGGTCGCGTCCCTGCTTGAACGACGCATCTTGGAAACGGTGGGCAAGGACGGTCACGTCTACCTCGGCCGCCAACTGTACTTTCTTGGCCAGGCGCACCTGCGCCATTTCGACCTGACCCGCGAGGCCGACCACGCCTTGCAGGAGATCGTCAGCCTGACCCACGAAACCGCGCAGATGTGCCTGCTCAACGGGCGCAAATACACGGTGGCGCTGATGCGCGAAGGTGAGCGGCATTTTCGGATTTCCTCGGACATCGGCGAAAACGCACCGATCCCCTGGACCGCCTCCGGACGCCTGCTGCTGGGGCATTTGAGCGACCAGCAGATCATCGACCTGATCGATCCCGACGACTTCATCCTGCCGGATGGCCAGCGCTTGCCGCTGGAGACCTTCCTGGCGCAAATCCGTCAGGCCACCCTCGATGGCTTCTTTTCCTTCGACAGTGTGGCCGACACCTTTACCCATTGTTTTGCCGCCCCGGTGCGCGACGCCCAAGGCATCAGCATTGCGACCCTGTGCATCGTCGCCCCGCGCGCCGATGCGGTCAAAAACTACAACGACTATCGCCGGGTGTTGATCGACAGCGCCAACAACCTGGCCCGGCGCATCAACGAATAGGAGTTTTCCCATGTCTGCCATCAATGCCGTTGAAAAGGGCGCCGCCGCCGTCGGTGCCCACCTGGTCCGCGACGTCAGCTTGCCAGCCTTGGTGCTGCACCGTGACGCCCTGGAACACAACATCCGCTGGATGCAGGACTTCGTCAGCAAGAGCGGCGCCGAACTCGCGCCCCATGGCAAGACCAGCATGATGCCGGCACTGTTCCAGCGCCAGATCGCAGCGGGTGCTTGGGGCATCACCCTGGCCAACGCTGTACAGGTCCGTGCTGCCTACGCCGGCGGTGTGCGCCGTGTGTTGATGGCCAACCAACTGGTGGGCGCGCCAAACATGGCGTTGATCGCCGACCTGTTGGCCGACAAGGATTTCGACTTCCACTGCATGGTCGACCACCCGGACAACGTCGCTGACCTGGGCCTGTTTTTCGCCGCTCGTGGTTTGCGCCTCAACGTGATGATCGAGTACGGCGTGGTCGGTGGGCGTTGCGGTTGCCGCAGCGAGCAGGAGGTCCGTGATCTGGCCAAGGCGATCAAGGCCCAGCCCGCCCTGGCCCTTACCGGTATCGAAGGCTATGAAGGTGTGATCCATGGCGAGCACGCCATCAGCGGCATCCGTGAGTTCGCCGCCAGCCTGGTGCGCTTGGCGGTGGACCTGCAGAACAACGGCTCTTTCGACCTGCCCAAGCCCATCGTCACCGCGTCGGGGTCGGCCTGGTACGACTTGATCGCCGAGTCGTTCGAGGCGCAAAACGCCGCCGGCCGCTTCCTCAGCGTGTTGCGCCCGGGCAGCTATGTGGCCCACGACCACGGCATCTACAAAGAGGCGCAATGCTGCGTGCTCGACCGTCGCAGCGACCTCAGCGAAGGCCTGCGCCCGGCGCTGGAAGTTTGGGCGCATGTGCAATCGATGCCCGAGCCGGGTTTTGCGGTGATCGCCCTGGGCAAGCGTGACGTCGCCTATGACGCCGGTTTGCCGGTGCCACTCAAGCGCTACAAGGCCGGTATCCTGCCGGCGGAAGGTGATGACGTGGGGGCGTGCAAGGTCACGGCGGTGATGGACCAGCACGCATTCATGACCGTGGCGCCGGGGGTGGAGTTGCGTATTGGCGACATTATCTCGTTCGGCACTTCGCACCCGTGCCTGACCTTTGACAAGTGGCAAGTGGGTTGTCTGGTGGATGAGCAGTTGCAGGTGATTGAGTCTTTGCGTACTTGCTTTTAGACCGAGTTGCGGCCATCGCAGGCAAGCCAGCTCCCACATTTTGAATTGTGAATACCTTCAAATGTGGGCGCTGGCTTGCCTGCGATGGGGCCCTGAACAACACCCGAGAACCCGCCATGACCCCCGAACCCCACATCGCCCTCATCGGCGAATGCATGATCGAACTGCAACACCGCGCCGACGGCAGCCTGCACCAAAGCTTCGGCGGCGACACCCTGAACGCGGCGGTCTACCTGCGCCGCGAGCTGGGCGACACCGCTCACGTCGACTACGTCACCGCACTGGGCGATGACAGCTTCAGTGACGCCATGTGCCAACAGTGGGCGCAAGAAGGCCTGGGCCTGGGCAGGGTCCAGCGCCTGCCCGGGCGTTTGCCAGGTTTGTATTGCATCCAGACCGATGCCAATGGCGAGCGTAAATTCCTCTATTGGCGTAACGAAGCCGCCGTGCGCGAGTGCTTCACCACGCCTGCGGCCGAGCCGATCCTGGCCGCCTTGCCGGACTACGACGTGGTGTATTTCAGCGGCATTACCCTGGCGGTACTGGGTGAACTCGGCCGTGAGCGTTTGCTGCAAACCCTGATCGAAACCCGTCGACGCGGGGGCAAGGTGGTGTTCGACAACAACTACCGACCGCGCTTGTGGGCCAGTGTCGAGGCGGCACGGGCGGCGTATCACCAGGTGTTGGCCGAGGTGGATATTGCCTTGTTGACCGAGGATGACGAGCGCGCGCTGTTTGGTTATGCCGACAGTGAGCAGGTGTTCGCGGCGTATCCGGGAATTGCTGAGGTGGTGCTCAAGCGCGGGGCGGATGCGTGTTTGATCCGTTGTGCCGGGGAGCGCTTTGCCGTGCCGGCGCTGAAGGTGGAGAAGGTCGTGGATACGACGGCGGCGGGGGATTCGTTCAGTGCGGCGTATTTGGCTGGTCGGCTCAAGGGTGGGTCACCCGAGGAGGCTGCTTTGGCTGGGCATCGGTTGGCGAGCCGGGTTATCCAGGTGTCGGGGGCTTTGATTCCCAGGTGAATGGCCGCCTGCGGCGGTTCGGGAGCAAGCCCCCTCCCACAGTTGACAGCGTTTTAACTGAAAGAATGCAGTCGAATGTGGGGGCGGGCTTGCTCGCGAAAGCGGTCTAAAGCCAACCCCTCAATCCCGGTAAAACACCTGCACCAAGTGATACCCAAACTTACTCTTGATCGGCCCGTGAACCACCTTCACGGGCTTCTTGAAAATCACCGCATCAATCGCCCCGACCATCTGCCCAGGCCGCACTTCACCCAGATCTCCACCACGCTTGCCAGACGGGCAGGTGGAGTACTTCTTGGCCAGCACGTCAAACGCCTCGCCCTTGGCAATGCGTTGCTTGAGTTGTTCGGCTTCTTCGCTGGTTTTCACCAGGATATGACGGGCTTGGGCTTTCATTGATCTCTACCAGGTGTGCGACGGCGCGCGATTATGCCTGAACTCATTCGTCCACGCTGATCATGCTGCGGATTTTCGTGGCCAGCAGGTCGATGGAAAACGGTTTGGCAACCATGTCCATGCCGTCTTCCAGAAAGCCCTGGCGCTCAGCGGCTTTCTCGGCGTACCCGGTCATGAACAGGACCTTGAGACCGGGCCGCTGCTGACGGGCAATTTCCGCCAACTGCCGGCCGTTCATGCCCGGCAGGCCGACATCGGTGACCAGCAAATCCACGCGCAGGTCCGACTCCAGCAGCGGCAGTGCCGCCCGTGCGTCCGCCGCCTGGTGCGCGGTGTAGCCCAGCTCATCGAGCACATTGACCACCAGCATGCGCACCGCCGGGTCGTCCTCGACCACCACCACCGCCTCACCCTCCAGCGCCAACGGGGGTTCGCTTAGGTGCGGCGGCTGGCTGCTTTCCAGCGACGTACCGTACAGGCGCGGCAGGTACAGGCGCACACACGTGCCGTGGCCCGGTTCGCTTTGAATGGTCACGTGGCCGCCGGACTGCTGGGCGAACCCGTAGATCATCGACAGCCCCAGGCCGGTGCCCTGGCCGATGGGTTTAGTGGTGAAGAATGGGTCGAACGCCTTGGCCAGGATCTTCGGCGCCATGCCCGTGCCGTTGTCGCACACGCCCAGCATCACGTAGTCGCCAGCCTTGACCGGTTCAAGGGTGGTGATGTCGGTGCCGTCCAGGTAACTGTTGGCGGTTTCAATCAGGATTTCACCGCCATCGGGCATGGCATCGCGGGCGTTGATTACCAGGTTGAGCAAGGCGTTTTCCAGTTGGCTGGCATCGGTGTTCACCGGCCAGATGTCGTGGCCGAGTTGCACCTTGAGCGCGATATGCGCGCCCTTGGTACGCCGGAACAAATCTTCCAGAGACGTCACCAATTGGTTTGGGTTCAGCGGGCGTCGATCCAGCGACTGGCGGCGTGAGAACGCCAGCAAGCGATGGGTGAGGGCGGCAGCACGATGGGCGGACGACACGGCGGCATCGGTAAAACGCCCGATCTCATCACTGCGCCCGGCGGCGATATAGCGCTGCATCAGGTCCAGGCTGCCGATGATGCCGGTGAGCATGTTGTTGAAGTCATGGGCGATACCGCCGGTGAGTTGGCCGACCGCTTCCATTTTCTGCGCATGGCGCAGGGCGTCTTCGGCGCGCTCGCGCTCGTACATTTCGTTTTGCAGGCGCTGGTTGGCCTCGGCCAGCGCCTGGGTGCGCTGGGCCACGCGTTCCTCGAGGTTTTCGTTGAGGTGGCGCAGGGCTTCTTCGGTGAGTTTGCGTTCGGTCTCATCGATCACAAAGATGTAGAAACCATTCACCGAACCGTCATTGCTGAAGCGCGGCAGGTACTTCATTAAGGCATGCCGCGGCCGGCCGTCGCGGTGCGGTGTGACGGTCATGAAACTGCAGGCCTTGCCCTCGAGCGCGGCGGCAATCTTGTCCGCCCGCCCGGCATACACCTCGTCGCCGAGCACTTCGCGGATGGTCTTGCCGTACAGCTCCTGGGGCGTCCTGCCGTACCACTCCAGGTACGCACTGTTGTTCAGGCGGAAACGCTGTTCGTGGTCGACATAGCCGATCAGCACCGGCATGGCGTTGATGATCAGCTGCAACTCTGTCTGGCTTTGGCGCAGGGCTTGCTCGGTGTGCTTGCGTTCGGTGAGGTCCAATGCGGCGCCGAGGAACCGCGCCGGGCGGCCTTGATGGTCCTTGTAGCAACGGCCCCGGGCAAACACCCAGCGCACGTTGCCGTCGGCCTGCAGCAGGCGGTATTCCTCAGCGTATTCGGTGCCGAAGGTGATGCAATGCTTGATGCTGCGCGTCACCGTGCCGCGGTCTTCGGGGTGCACGCCTTGCAAGTAGTCGCTGATCGGCAGCAGGCCTGCATCGCTGGGGGCGACGCCGTGCAGGTAGGCGAAATGCGCGTCGGCAATAAAGCGGTCTTCGCCGATATCCCAGTCCCAGGTGCCTACGGCGTCAGTGGCCGCCAAGGCGAGTTGCAGGCGTTGTTCAGTGTTGTGCTGGGCCCGGCGGCGTTCGTTGGTTTCGATGGCGGTGACCAGGATGCCAGCCACCTTGGCGCTTTCATCGCGGACCGGGCTGTAGGTCAGGTCCAGCCAGATCTCGGTGTCGCGATTATTGCGTTGCAGCACGAAGCGCTGCTCGCTGAACGTGCGCACCTCGCCGCTGAGCACTGCGTCGTAGACCGGCGCGGCAAAGCTTTCCAGCTCCGGCCAGGTCTGGTGCGCGGGCTTGCCCATGGCGTCGGGGTGTTTGTTACCCGCCAGCAGCGCGAAGCCGTCGTTATAGAGTTGCGTGAGTTGGCTGCCCCACAGCAGCAGCATCGGCATCGGCGAGTGCACGACGATATCCACGGCAGTGCGCAGGCTTTGTGGCCAATCATTGGCCTCACCGAGTGGGCTTTGCGCCCAGTCCAGCCGCGCAATTAAAGCGGCGGCTTCGCTACCGGTGGATGTTCCCTTCATGATGTAAAAGCCCTGAGCGTAACGCTTTGAAAGATGACAACACCCATTATCCCGTGACTTGGGAATGAGTGACTACCCCCGAAAAATAGCATGCATTCGGGGTTTGTCTTCAAAACCGTGCGCCAAGGCTGAAACCTTTCATCCTTCAGCCAGTTCAGGGCGATCGCGAAACTGCTCCAGCGCCTGCGGGTTCGCCAGGGCGTCGGTATTCTTCACGGGCTCGCCGTGCACCACATTGCGCACCGCCAATTCGACGATCTTTCCGCTGATGGTGCGGGGGATATCGGTGACAGCGAGGATCTTCGCCGGTACATGGCGGGGTGTGGTGTTGGCGCGGATGACCTGGCGAATGTGTTGCTCCAGGGCTGCGTTCAGTTCGACACCGTCGTTGAGGCGCACGAACAGCACCACACGAACGTCGTCCTGCCAGCGTTGACCAATCGCCAGGCTTTCCAGCACCTGTGGGACTTTTTCCACCTGGCGGTAGATCTCTGCCGTGCCGATGCGTACGCCGCCCGGGTTGAGCACGGCGTCGGAACGCCCGTGAATCAACAGGCTGCCATTGGGCCGCTGTTCGGCGTAGTCACCCTGGGCCCATACGCCGGGGAACTGGCTGAAATACGAGGCGCGCAGTTTCTGGCGCTCCGGGTCGTTCCACAGGCCGATCGGCATGGCCGGGAAATGCCGGGTGCACACCAGTTCGCCTTTTTCGCCGATCAGTGGCTGGCCCTGGTCGTTCCACACCTCAATGGCCATTGCCAGGCTCTTGCACTGCATTTCGCCGCGCCGCACCGGCAACACTGGGTTGCCGATCACAAAGCAGGAGACGATATCGGTGCCGCCGGACATGGAGGACAGGCACAACTCGCCCTTGATCTCGCGATACACGTAGTCGTAGCTCTGCGGTGACAAGGGTGAACCCGTTGAAATCAGGCCTTTGAGGCTGCCCAGGTCGTGGGTCAGGCGCGGTTGCAGGCCGGACTTTTCCAGCGTGGCGAGAAACTTGGGGCTGGTGCCGAACACGCTGATCTTTTCCGCGTCGATCAGGTCGATCAGCCGCTCGGGGCCTGGATGAAAAGGCGAACCGTCATACAGCACCGCCGTAGCGCCGATGGCCAGCACCGACACCAGCCAGTTCCACATCATCCAGCCGCAGGTGGTGTAGTAGAACAGGCAGTCCTCGCGCGACAGGTCGGCGTGCAGGCCGTGTTCCTTGAGGTGGGTGAGCAGCACGCCGCCGGTCCCATGGATGATGCATTTAGGGATGCCGGTGGTGCCGCTGGAATAGAGGATGTACAGCGGATGATCGAACGGCACGGCGACGAATTCCGGCTCGCCACCGGCTTGGTAGAAGTCCTGCCACAGGGTGATGCTGGCGTGGGTGCGGTAGTCCTCGACTCGCGCCTGGGGCCGTGCATAAGGCACGATGATCAACTGTTCCAGGGACGGCAGGCGCTCGAGGATTTCATTGAGCTTGGCGGTCTGGTCGATGTCCTTACCGGCATAGCGGTAACCGGCGCAGGTGATCAGCACTTTGGGTTCGATCTGGCCGAAACGGTCGATGACGCCCTGGGTGCCAAAGTCGGGCGATGAGCACGACCAGATCGCGCCCAGGCTGGTGGTCGCGAGCATGCCCACCAGGGTTTGCCAAGTGTTGGGCATGCACGCGGCAACCCGGTCGCCCTGGGTGACGCCGGCAGCGCGCAGGCTTTTTTGCAGGCCGGCCACGTGGGCGGCCAGTTCGGCGTAGGTCAATTGCTCGCGCTGGCCATCTTCGCTGATGGCGACCACCGCCGGGTGATCGTCGCGGCGGCGCAGCAGGTGCTCGGCAAAATTCAGGGTGGCGCCGGGAAACCAGTGGGCGCTGGGCATCTCGGTGTCTTCGATCAGCACCGCCGTGGGCGGGCTGCGAAATTGCACGTCGAAGAACGCCACGATCGCCCTCCAGAAATCCGGGCGCTGGTCGATGCTCCACTGGTGCAACGCCGGGTAGTCGCTGAGCTCCACGCTGTAGCGTTCGTTGATGTAGCGGCGGAACTGGTCCATGCGCGTCTTGGCGATGCGTGCTGGGGAGGGTTGCCAGAGGATGTCGGACATACGCAAGTCTCTTATTCTTCTACAAATCTATCCAGCAAAATCGACCCAATGTGGGAGCGGGCTTGCTCGCGAATGCGGTGTGTCAGCCAGAAATTTGTTACTGACCCACCGCATTCGCGAGCAAGCCCGCTCCCACATTTAGATCTCCTGTGTGTGCACGATGGGGGTCTACTGTGCCAGCCAACCGCCGTCGATATTCCACGCCGCACCGCGCACCTGGCTACCCGCCTCGCTGCACAAAAACAGCACCAACTCACCCAGCTGCGGCGGCGTGACAAACTCCAGTGACGGCTGCTTCTCCGCCAACAAATCATGCTGCGCCTGCTGCGGGTCGATGCCATTGGCGGCGCGATCATCAATCTGCTTCTGCACCAGCGGCGTCAGCACCCAGCCTGGGCAGATGGCGTTGCACGTGACGTTACTGGTCGCGGTCTCCAGGCCGACCACTTTGGTCAGCCCGATCACGCCATGTTTGGCCGCTACATACGCCGCCTTGCCCACCGAACCGACTTGCCCATGCACCGACGCGATATTGACGATACGCCCCCAGCCCTTGGCTTTCATGCCTGGCAAGCTCAAGCGCGTGCTGTGGAACACCGAGGACAGGTTGATCGCGATGATCGAGTCCCAGCGCTCAGCCGGGAAGTCTTCCACCGCCGCGACGTGCTGGATGCCGGCGTTATTCACTAGGATATCCACGCCGCCGAATTCACGCTCGGCGTAGGCGATCATGTCGGCGATCTGCGCCGGGTCGCTGACGTCCGCCGGGTGATGGCCGACCTTGCCGCCAAACGCTTGCACTTGCGCGATCACCGCGCTGGCGTCGCCAAAGCCGTTGAGGATCAGATTGGCCCCGGCCTTTGCCAGGCTCAACGCGATACCCAGACCGATGCCGCTGGTGGAGCCGGTGACCAGGGCGGTCTTGCCGTTCAATGTCGTCATGAAAACCTCACACAATGCCGGTGGCGTAGAAAGTACCGATCACCACGAACACCGCGAGGGTCTTGATGATCGTGATGCCGAAAATGTCCTTGTAGGCTTCGCGGTGGGTCAGGCCAGTCACCGCCAACAGCGTGATCACCGCGCCGTTGTGGGGCAGGGTGTCCATGCCGCCGCTGGCCATGGCAGCCACCCGGTGCAGCACTTCAAGGGGGATATTGGCCGCATGGGCCGCCGAAATAAAGCTCTCGGACATGGCCGCCAAGGCAATGCTCATGCCGCCCGACGCGGAGCCGGTGATACCGGCCAGCAGGGTCACGGTAATTGCTTCGTTGACCAGCGGGTTGGGAATGCCTTTGAGCCAGTCTGCCAGTACCAAAAAGCCTGGCAACGAAGCAATCACCGCGCCAAAACCGTATTCCGAGGCGGTGTTCATCGCCGCCAGCAGCGCACCGCTGACCGCACTTTTACTGCCTTCGGCCAGCTTGCTTTTGATCGCCTTCCAGCCAAACACCAGCACCATGATGATGCCCACCAGCAACGCCGCCTGCACCGCCCAGATTGCGGTCAGCTTGGCGATGTCGGTGGTGACCGGTGTGCTCATGCCCGGCAGGCTGAGGCTGTGGGTCTTGCCGTACCACTGCGGGATCCAGTGGGTGAACAACAGGTTCATCACCCCCACCAGAATCAGCGGCGACAGCGCGATCCATGGGTTGGGCAGGGTCAGGTTTTCAGCGGTTTCGGGCTCGTTGCGCAGCTCGGCGCCATAGCCTTCGCCCGCGCGCTGGGCTTTGTTGCGCTGACGCGCCAGGTAGAGCATGCCGGCGCAGAACACGAAGATTGTGCCGATCAACCCCAGCCACGGCGCGGCCCAGGCGGTGGTGTTGAAGAAAGTACTGGGGATGATGTTCTGGATCTGCGGCGTGCCGGGCAGGGCGTCCATGGTGAACGAAAACGCACCGAGGGCGATGGTTGCCGGGATCAGCCGCTTGGGAATATTGCTCTGGCGAAACATCTCCGCCGCAAACGGGTACACCGCAAACACCACCACGAACAGCGACACGCCGCCATAGGTGAGCAGGGCGCAGACCAATACGATCACCAGCATCGCCTGGCGCGTGCCGAGCAAACGGATCGCGGCGGCGACAATAGAGCGCGAGAAGCCCGACAACTCGATCAGCTTGCCAAACACCGCACCGAGCAGGAACACCGGGAAATACAGTTTGATAAAGCCCACCATTTTCTCCATGAACACCCCGGTAAAGGCAGGGGCGACGGCGGACGGGTCGGTGAGCAGGACAGCGCCGAGCGCGGCGATGGGGGCGAACAGGATAACGCTATAGCCACGGTAGGCAGCCAGCATCAGCAGCGCCAGGGCTGCCAGGGCAATGATCACACTCATGGTGTGTCTCCATCGGATTGTTATTTTTGTGGGGTGAGGCTTTGGAGGAGGCCTATAGCGAGATGTGTGCCAAGATTTTAACTGATTGAAATATATAGATAATTCATGTTTTTTTGATGGCGATCTTGAACTGAGTCTCTATTTTGAGACAGATGAAGATCCAATGTGGGAGCGGGCTTGCTCGCGAATGCGGTGTGTCAGTCAAAGGATTCTTTACTGGTACACCGCATTCGCGAGCAAGCCCGCTCCCACAGTGTAATGTCTTTATATGTAGATCGGTGTCTCTTTATTGAGACTCGCTGATCCCCAGCGCCACCATTTTCTTATACAACGTCGACCGCCCAAGCCCCAGCCGCTTCGCCGCCTCCACCACATTCCCCTCACACGCCTCCAACGCCGCCCCGATTACCTGCCGATCAAATCGCTCCCGCGCCACACTAAAACTCTCCCCCTCGACCGGCACCACCGTACTGCCACGCTGCACCGGGGTGAACGTACCAATCGCCGCACGAATTTCCCGGGCATCCAACACCAAGTCATCACTCAACAACGCCGCGCGCTCCAGCACGTTACGCAGCTCACGGATATTCCCCGGCCACGCATGCTGCGCCAGCAACGCCAACGCTTCATGATCCAGTTCATGCTGGCTGCGCAGTTCCTCAAGGATCGCCTCACTCAACGCCGGGATATCCTCCAACCGCTCACGCAACGGCGGCACCTGGATTGGGAGCACATTCAGCCGGTAATACAGGTCCGCACGAAACTCACCGCGCTTGATTGCCGCTTCCAGGTCCATCGACGTGGCGGCTATTACCCGCACATCGCTGTGCAGCATCTCGTTGGAGCCTACTGGCTCAAATTCTTTTTCCTGCAATACCCGCAGCAATTTGCTTTGCAGCGGCAGGGGCATGTCCCCGATCTCGTCGAGGAACAGCGTGCCGCCTTGGGCGATCTGGAATTTACCGGGACGGCCCTTGCGGTCAGCACCGGTAAACGCGCCCGGTGCGGTGCCGAAGAACTCGGCTTCCAACAGGTCTGCGGGAATCGCCGCGCTGTTGACGCTGACAAAGGCCTTGTGCGCCCGCGTGGAGGCGCCGTGAATCGCCTGGGCGAGCAACTCCTTACCCGTGCCGGTTTCCCCCAGTAACAATACCGGCGATTCGGCACTCGCACTGCGCCGCGCCCGGCGTTTCACTTCAAGGCTGGCGGCGCTGGTGCCGATGAAGTGCGCGAAGTTGTATTTGCTCTGGCGCGAACGCAGCAATGAGCGGGTGGAGGCCAGCTCCTGTTGCATGCTCAGGTAACGTTCGATCAATGGCGACAGGTTGCGCAGCTCATCAAACAAGGCAAAACCAATCGCCCCGATCACCGCGCCTGCGTCGTTGTGGATCGGCAGGCGCATCACCACCAGCGGGCCTTTGGGCGTGTCCTGGATATCCAGCAGGATCGGCTGATCATTGCGCACCACCTGGCGCAGCAGGCTGTTGGAAATCACCTGTTCGCAGGGCTGGCCGATGGCTTCATCGGCGCTTTTCAGGCCGAAACGCTTGGCGTAACGCTCGTTCATCCAGACAATATTGGCGTCGCGGTCGACAATCACCGTGCCCTCGCTGGACTGCTCGATAATCTCGAACAGCGACTGGATGGCCAGGCCGCGAACCTGTTGGTAATCCTTGAGGTTATCGGTGATGTTCATGCTCATGCCACCCACACAAAATATAGATAGGATCGCGGTCCTGTGGGAGCTGGCTTGCCTGCGATGGCGCCCTTCAGATCGCTATCGCAGGCAGCCAGCGCCTACAGGGGAATGTGCGCCGCGGCTAAAAGCTCTTTGGTATAGGCATGCTGCGGCGAATCAAACACCTGGTGGCTCGCGCCGGCCTCCACCACCTTGCCGTCCTTGATCACGATCATGTCGTGGGCCATGGCGCGCACCACCGCCAGGTCATGGCTGATAAACAGGTAAGTCAGGCCGTATTTCTCTTGCAGTTCACGCAGCAGTGCCACCACTTGTTTCTGCACCGTACGATCGAGGGCCGAGGTGGGTTCGTCCAGCAGCATCAGCGCCGGCTTGAGCACCAGGGCGCGGGCGATGGCGATACGTTGGCGCTGACCGCCAGAAAACTCATGCGGATAACGGTGCCGGCTGGCAGGGTCAAGGCCCACGTCCTTGAGCACCTGAACCACCTGTGCATCGCGATCGGCCAGGCTGCACGGCGCGTGCACTTCCAGGCCTTCGCTGATGATCTGCTCCACGGTCATGCGCGGGCTGAGGCTGCCGTAAGGGTCCTGGAACACCACCTGCATCTGCTTGCGCCATGGGCGCATTTGCTGGTTATTCAGCGGGTCGAGGGCTGCACCCTGGAAGCGGATGCTGCCGCTGGAGTCGAGCAAACGCAGGATCGCCTGGCCCAAGGTGGATTTACCCGAGCCAGACTCGCCGACGATCCCCAGGGTCTTGCCGCGCTGCACGCTGAGGCTGATGCCATCCACCGCACGCAGATAGGTTTTGCGCCGAAACAGGCCGCTGCTCAGCGGGAATTGCACGCTCAGGTCGTCGACCTGCAACACCGTCTCGCGCTCATCGCTGCACAGCGCATCACCGGCCGGTTCAGCATCCAGCAGCAGGCGGCTGTAAGGGTGCTGAGGCGAATTGAACAGGGTCTGGCAGTCGGCCTGTTCGACAATCTCCCCGGCGCGCATTACGCACACGCGTTGGGCAATGCTGCGCACCAGGTTGAGGTCATGGCTGATCAGCAGGAGCGACATGCCCAGGCGTTGCTGCAAGGACTTGAGCAGCAGCAGGATCTTGCGCTGCACGGTCACGTCCAGGGCGGTGGTGGGTTCGTCGGCGATCAGCAACTCCGGCTCGCAGGCCAGGGCCATGGCGATCATCACCCGCTGGCGTTGGCCACCGGAGAGTTGGTGCGGGTAGGCCTTGAGCCGCTCCTGGGGTTTCTGGATGCCCACCAGCTCAAGCAATTCGAGGATGCGCGCCTGCGCCGCCTTGCCGCCCAGGCCCTTGTGCAGCAGCAGGGTTTCGCCGATCTGCTTTTCGATGCTGTGCAGGGGGTTGAGGGAGGTCATCGGCTCCTGGAAGACCATCGCAATGCGGTTGCCGCGCAGCTTTTGCAGGGTAGCCGCTGAGGCACCGATCAATTCCTGGCCTCGATACTTCACCGAACCTGTGGTTTGCGTACCGGCTTCGGGCAGCAATTGCAGGATCGAATGGGCCGTCACCGACTTGCCCGAGCCCGACTCGCCCACCAGCGCCAGGCATTCGCCGGGGCGCACATCCAGGCTCAGGTTGCGCACCACGGTCTGGCCAGTGAACGCGACGCTGAGGTCGCGGATTTCGATCAAGTTCATACGGGAGCACTCATGAACGGGGGTCGAAGGCATCACGCAATGCCTCGCCGATAAATACCAGCAGCGACAGGATCAGCGCCAAGGTGAAAAACGCCGTCAGGCCCAGCCACGGCGCTTGCAGGTTCTGTTTACCCTGGGCGATCAGTTCGCCCAGCGAGGCGCTGCCTGCCGGCATGCCAAAGCCCAGGAAGTCCAGGGCGCTCAAGGTCGAAATCGCCCCCGTCAAGATAAACGGCAGGTAGCTCAACGTCGCGGTCATCGCGTTGGGCAGGATATGCCGGCGAATGATCTTGCCGTCACCCAACCCCAATGCTCGTGCGGCCTTGACGTATTCCAGGTTGCGCCCGCGCAGGAACTCGGCGCGCACCACATCCACCAGGGCCAGCCAGGAAAACAGCGCCATGATCCCCAGCAGCCACCAGAAATTCGGCTCGACAAAGCCGGACAGGATGATCAGCAGGTACAGCACCGGCAGCCCGGACCACACCTCCAGAACGCGCTGGCCAATCAAATCCACCCAGCCGCCGTAATAGCCCTGCAAGGCACCCGCCGCAATGCCGATGGCGGCGCTGATCGCCGTGAGCGCCAAGGCAAACAGGATCGACACCCGTGCGCCAAAGATCACCCGCGCCAACACATCCTGCGACTGGTCGTCGGTGCCCAGCCAGTTCACCGTTGAAGGGGGGCTGGGGGCAGGGCGGGTCAGTTCGTAGTTGGGCGTGTCGTCGCTGAACGGGATCGGCGGGAACAGCATCCAGCCGCCGTCCTGCTTGATCAGCTTTTGCACGTAATCGCTGCGATAGTCGGCCTGGAACGGCAGCTGGCCGCCGAATTGCTGCTCGGTGTAACGCTTGAATACCGGGAAATACAGCTCGTTCTTGAAGCTCAGCACCAAAGGCTTGTCATTGGCGATCAACTCGCCGCCGAGGGTCAGGATAAACAGGCCGATAAACAGCCACAGCGACCACCAGCCGCGACGGTTCTTCTTGAACCGCTCGAAACGCCGACGGGCAACGGGAGACAAATTAAGCATCAGGCGTTCCTCGCGGCGAAGTCGATACGCGGGTCCACCAAGGTGTAGCAGAGGTCACCGATCAGTTTTATCAAGAGGCCGAACAACGTGAAGATAAACAACGAGCCGAATACCACCGGATAGTCCCGCGATACGGCGGCTTCGTAACTCATGCGGCCCAGGCCGTCGAGGGAGAAGATCACTTCGATCAGCAAGGAACCGGCGAAGAACACACTGATAAACGCCTGGGGAATGCCCGAGATCACCAGCAACATGGCGTTGCGGAATACATGACCGTACAGCACGCGTCTTTCGCTCAAACCTTTGGCGCGTGCGGTAACCACGTACTGACGCGTGATTTCATTGAGGAACGAGTTTTTGGTGAGGATCGTCAGCGTGGCGAAACCGCCAATCACCAACGACGTTACCGGCAATACCAGGTGCCAGAAATAGTCGGCGATCTTGCCCACGGTGCTCAGTGCTTCGAAGTTTTCCGAGACCAGCCCGCGCACCGGGAACCAGTTCAGCGAGGTGCCGCCGGCAAAAACCACGATCAGGAACATCGCAAACAAGAACGCTGGCATGGCATAGCCGATGACGATCGCGGTGCTGCTCCACACATCGAAGCTGCTGCCGTGGCGCACGGCCTTGCGAATGCCCAGGGGGATCGACACCAGGTAGGTGATCAGCGTTGCCCATAAACCAAGTGAAATGGTCACGGGCATTTTTTCCAGGATCAGGTCGATCACCGTCTTGCCGCGAAAGAAGCTGTTACCAAAATCCAACTGGGCATAGCTCTTGAGCATCAGCCACAGGCGTTCCGGCGCGGGCTTGTCGAAACCGTATTGTTTTTCGATGTCCTTGATCAACTTAGGGTCCAGGCCACGACTGGCGCGGGAACCGCTGCTGATGCCTTCGCCGGATGACCCGCCGACGCTACCGCCGCCGATGCCTTGCAGGTTGGCGATGGCTTGCTCAACCGGACCGCCGGGGGCGGCCTGTACGATCACGAAATTCACCAGCAGGATGATCACCAGCGTCGGGATGATCAGCAACAAGCGCCGCACGATATAGGCAAACATCAGCGCGCACCTCCGCGTTTTTTCAACTCGGCTGTCATTTGTTCATTCGTCAGTGGCGTGGGGCTGATTTCCCACCAGGTTTCCAGGGCTTCGTC
The DNA here is from genome assembly GCF_900005865.1 of Pseudomonas sp. 58 R 12. Lineage (NCBI taxonomy): Bacteria > Pseudomonadati > Pseudomonadota > Gammaproteobacteria > Pseudomonadales > Pseudomonadaceae > Pseudomonas > Pseudomonas sp. 58 R 12. The sequence continues at coordinate 59,765 of NZ_CVTP01000001.1, read as the reverse complement.
GTTCTTCGCCTCGATGGCCGGGCGACCGAAGCGGTTCCACCACGCGGCCGAAGTGCCCGGTGGGTAGTAGTTGGGGATCCACAGGTAATTCCATTGCAGTACCCGGTCCAGCGCGTGGGCGTAGGTGAGCATCTGCGCCTGGGTGTCGGCCTTGACCAGGCCCTTGATCAAGGTGTCGACGGCCGGGTCCTTGAGCACCATGTAGTTATTGGCGCCGGGGTCATAGGCCGCCGCCGAGCCGAAGTAGTTGTACAGCTCCATGCCTGGCGACGTGGTAACCGGGAAGCCGATTACGATCATGTCGTAATCTCGCGTCATGATTCGGTTTACATACTGCGAGGAGTCGATACGGCGGATATTCAAGGTGATGCCGATCTGGGCCAGGTTGCGTTTGTACGGCAGCAGCAGACGCTCGAGGCCGTTCTGCGTATTGAGGAAGGTGAACTCCAGCGGCTCGCCCTCGGCGTTCACCAGTTTATCGCCTTCAGGTTTCCAGCCGGCTTCTTCCAGCAAGGCCAGGGCTTGCAACTGCTTGTCGCGGATCATGCCGCTGCCATCGGTCACCGGTGCCTTGAAGACCTGGGTGAAGACCTCGTCGGGAATCTGGCCGCGCAAGGGCTCAAGAATCGCCAGCTCTTCTTTGCTGGGTAACTGACTGGCAGCCAGCGGGCTATTAGAGAAGAAGCTCTGCTGGCGGATGTACATGTTGCGCATCATCTGCCGATTGGCCCATTCGAAGTCCCACAGCATCGCGAGCGCCTGGCGCACGCGGCGGTCCTTGAACATCGGCTTTTGCACGTTGAACACATAACCCTGGGCCGCTTGCGGCATCTGCTTGGCCAAATGAGCGCGTTGCAGGCGGCCATCATCGAGGGCCGGGCCGTTGTAGCCGATGGAATAACCGGTGGCGGAAAATTCGCGGTTGAAATCGTAGGCGCCGCCGCGCAAGACCTGGCGGGCCACTTCGGTGTCACCGAAATATTCCAGGCTCAAGTGATCGAAGTTGTACAGGCCGCGGCTGACAGGCAAGTCCTTGCCCCACCAATTCGGGTCGCGGGTAAAGGTGATGGTGCTGCCGGAGTCGATCTTGGTGATCGTGTACGGACCGCTGCCCAGTGGGGCCTCGTAACCGCCACCATTGGCGAAATCACGGGTTTTCCACCAGTGCTCGGGGAAGACGGGCAGGGTGGCAATGTCCAGGGGCAGGGTGCGGTTTTCATTGCTGGAGAAGTCAAAACGCACCTGGCGCTCGCCTTCGACTTCGACGTGCTTGACGTCGGCGAACAGCGTGCGAAAACGCAGGCTGCCCTGGGTCATCAACAGGTCGAAGCTGTAGCGCACGTCTTCGGCGGTGATCGGCTTGCCGTCGGCAAAACGTGCCTTGGGGTTGAGGAAAAAGCGCAGCGACAGGCCGTCCTCGGCGCGTTCCATTTTTTCGGCGACCAGGCCGTAGACCGTATAGGGCTCATCCAGGGAGCGCTGGGCGAGGGGCGCGTATAGCCAGCCGTCGACCTGGGAAACGCCGATGCCCTTGTCGATATACGGCAGCACATGGTCGAAACGCCCGATCTCAATGGCCGAGCGGCGCAGGCTGCCGCCCTTGGGGGCATTCGGGTTGGCGTAGTCGAAATGGCTAAAGCCGGCGGGGTACTTGGCCGGTTCGCCGTATACCGTCAGGTAAGGTTGGGGCGCCGCAATCACGGCGGTGCTGGCCAGCAGCAGGGCCAGGGTCGAGCTAAACAGGTAGGAAAAAGCCAATCGCATTGTCAGCCTTGAACGCCGTGTGAAGTAGAAAAAGGATTTGTACGCTAACGGCATCAGCGTCGCCAGTCATCACATGCACAACGGCCCACCAAAAGGCGGGCCGTTGTTTATAGCATCAGCGCAGACTGGATCAGTCCTGGCGGCTGGTGACTTCCAGCAGGTGGTAGCCGAACTGGGTTTTCACCGGGCCTTGCACGGTGTTGACCGGGGCGCTGAATACGACAGTGTCGAACTCTTTTACCATCTGGCCTGGACCGAACGAGCCCAGGTTGCCGCCGTCGCGGCTGGACGGGCAGCTGGAGTTGGCTTTGGCGATTTCTGCGAAATCGGCGCCGCCTTCGATTTGGGCCTTGAGTTCGTTGCACTTGTCTTCAGTGGAAACGAGGATGTGACGGGCGGTGGCTTTGGCCATGGGAAGTAACTCCTTGAGTAAAAAGGGTGAGCGTACCGGATTCAGGCGGTTATTTCCTGGCAAAGTTCCACTGGGTTTCGGGTGCTGCGCTAAACCTGAGTAAGCATCTATCCATTGTCTAGCTGCTTCGGCTTAGCGCTCATAAGCGTTCAAGGCAGGACGATATAGTCGTTTTGCTGGATGATGGGCCGATGCGGGCCTTGCACCAAGTGCAGGTAACGGCCGTCCACCAGGTCGATGGGGAGGCAGTCGTCTATATCCATCACGGCGTCAGTATGGGCCTGGGACCAGTGACGCAGCATCTGTTGCTTGCCTTTGCTCATCGCGTCCTGCTTGTTGCGTGCGACCACCAGCAGGTAGTGGTGAGCCTCGCCAAAACTGTTGGCTTCATACCCACCCAGGTTGATGAAGTACAGGTGCTGCGCGCCGGCAGCCGGTGCCAAGTGGCTTATCTCGACTTTCCAGCCGTCGACGCCGTCCACTGCCATCCACGAATCGATATGCACGCCCTTGGGGCTGCCGAACCAGTCAGCGCGTAATTGCGGGTAGGCCGCTTCCAGCGTGTCCGCCACAGCGAATACCACATCGTGCACTTCAATCTTTGCGCGTGGGTGCTTACCCCCGAGCATGACGACAAACAGCATTGCAGGTTCTTCCTGGCGACTTGGCAAAGGCTAACCATACTTCGATTGAACCCTTTTGTCCGGTCAATGCCACACTGTTAATCCGCGAACTTATCAGGAGGTTGTCATGCGTACCATTGATCTGGCGGGCGTTCCCGTCCCTGTCATCGGCCAGGGAACCTGGCGCATGGGCGAAAACCCCGACCAGCACCGCGCCGAAGTCGCGGCGTTGCAACTGGGCATTGATGAGGGCATGACCCTGATCGATACCGCCGAAATGTATGGCGAGGGTGGTGCTGAAACAGTCGTCGGCGAAGCCATTCGCGGTCGGCGTGACCAGGTGTTCCTGGTGAGCAAGGTCTACCCGCACAACGCCAGTCACAAAGGCGTTCCCCGTGCCTGTGAAGCCAGCCTCCAACGCCTGGGCACGGACTACATTGATCTATATCTGTTGCACTGGCGCGGCCAATATCCTCTTGAAGAAACCGTCGACGCCTTTGAGCGCTTGCGCGAAGCCGGCAAGATTGGCCGCTGGGGCGTCTCCAATTTCGACGTGGCCGACCTGCAGGAGCTCGCATCTCCAGCCTGCGCCACCAACCAAGTGCTCTACAACATCGAGGAGCGTGGTATCGAATTCGACCTGCTGCCCTGGTGGCAACAGCATCACTTGCCCTTGATGGCGTACTGCCCGATCGCCCAGGGTGGCGAGCTGTTGGCCAGCCCGACCCTCAAGCAGATAGCGCGGCGCCACGAGGTTACGCCCGCCCAGGTTTCCCTGGCCTGGGTGTTGCGCCAGGACGGTGTTATCGCGATACCCAAGGCCGTCACCCCCGAGCACGTGCGACTCAACGCAGCGGCCGCCAAGCTGGTACTGGATGAGCACGACCTGGACGCTATCGATCGCGTGTTTGGCGCGCCCAAGCGCAAGCACCCGTTGGCGATGGTTTAGCCAACTGGCAGGAACGGCGTCTTCCTTGGCGCCGTTCCTGTATCAATTCTCCCTAGCCCGCAACCGGGCTGCGCCAGTCATCAGACCCCGATGTCCCGGACACTTCATGGGTCCACACGATCTTGCGATACGTGAAGTACACATCTTCCAGGTGCGTGAAATGGGCGTTGTCCGGGTCCTGGCAATTGGGCATGCGTGACTGGATGTCAACGATGGTCGCCCCCTCCAACTCAATGGTGAAGTAGTGTTCCTGGGTGCCGGCCGACGAGGTGCGCAACCATTCCAGCCGACACTTGACCTCTTCGCCGCTGGTCAATGCGCTGAACAGCAATGGCGAAGACTTATCGAAGACCTTGCTGATCATCAAGGGCTTATGGACCCTCTGGCCCGTTGGCTGGCCCGACTGCGGATCGCGGGGAATGATCACCTGATGAGCAAAGGCCTGGACCAGGATCTGGTCCTCATGGCCTTCCTGATAAATGTTACCTACCGAGTCCTGGGTAAACGTGCCTGCCGTAATCAAACCTTGTTTGACACCGGTGATGGAGAGATACGCGGGTGTTGGCATGACGGGTTTCCTTGCCTGATTAATGAGGTAGTCCCAACCGATAAATGTGCCGGCTGGGCAAATACCTATAACAAGAAGCGTGCCTGAAAGTACGTCGCCCAATAAAATTAGGGGGGCAGCGTTATATGTGCATGGAATTTCTATGAGATAGGCGAGTTTTAATTGCTTTGGACGGTATTTGATTGCGCAGCGGTGCGCATTTAGTTGCTCAGATAGATCGCTTGGTAAAACTTACAGTTTTCGAAGAGGTCGAGCATCTACAGTTGTTTAAGTGCGCAAAAAGCTGCGCATTCGTCGATTTAGGATTTTTGTAGGAAAAGGATTAAGTGTAATTCCGTCGCTTGCTGAATGTTATAGGCGTGGCTAAGGTTTGGGAGCTTTGCAGGGGTTTCTGCAAAGTACAGATGGCTTTCTGATGTGCAGTTTTAAATGTGATTAGTTGGCCTTTTTGTCTCGGTTAGTTGCGCGCGGTGCCAAATGTCTTATTCGGACGAGCTTTGTGATTATTGGCTTGAAGTTGCACGTTCGCCGTGTACGCAAACACGTTTTGCGGGCAGCGATATGCGCTTTTCAAGTGAGTATGAAGTCTTGGAATCAGAGCTGGCCAAGGTGCAGTCGATTCATGGCAACGGCCAGCCCGATTGGCATAAGGTCCTGGAAACCAGCGAGATCCTGTTACGCCAGCAGTCCAAGGATCTGAAGGTGGCCGTCTGGCTGACCTGGGCGCTGCACCAGCGTGAATCCTTCCCAGGCTTACTGGCCGGGCTCGGGTTGCTGCGTTATCTCTGCGAGCATCATTGGTCGGCGGTCTACCCTGAAAAACCGCGCACCCGTGGCGCGGCATTCGGATGGTTGGTGTTGCGCCTTGAGCCCCTGTTTATGCAGGGCCCGCCGCTGCAGAACCAGCAGCCTCTATTCCGTGCCGTGCTTGAGCACCTGATATGCCTCGATGAGCTGTGGACCAAGCACTTGGGCGATGACGCGCCGTTGCTGCTGCCGATACGCAGGCAATTGGCCCAGCGATTGGAGCGGGCTGCGCAGGGCGACGCCCCGGCGGTGGGGTTGAATGGCGTCATTGCGCAGGTCAAGCAGGCGACCAGCCAATTGCTCAAACCCGAAGCGGTGGTGGACAACGAAAAAGACGCCAGCAAGTTGCTGCGTACGTTGCAGGAACAAGCCCGTTCCCTGTGTGCCTGGTGGTTGCGCCAGAACGCTACTGACCTGCGCGCGCTGCGCCTGAATCGAACATTGACATGGCTGGCACTCGCCAGCTACCCGGATGCCGATAATGAGCGGGTCACCGCCTTGCGCGGGCCAGCCCCCGACAAGCTCAAGCGTTACCACGAACGTTTTGCCCAAGGCCATCACGCCGACCTGGTGCTTGAACTCGACGTCAGTCTCTGCGGTGCGATGTTCTGGTTCGATGGGTTGCGCATGCTCTGGCAATGCCTGGAGGCCTTGCAGGCCGAACAGGCCATGACCGAACTGGAAGTGACCTTCGCTCTGTTGTTGCAACGCTTGCCTGAGCTGCCGGCCTTTCGCTTTCACGACGGCGCCCCTTTTGCCGATGCCGTCACGCGCGACTGGATCACGCTGCAGGTTGCGCGTCATCTACAAATGCCCGAATCACCTGCAGCGGTGGTTGATGCTGAAGCCGAGCCCTGGGAGATCGCCTTGCAAGGCGTGGCGCCCCGGCTGCTAAAGGACGGGCTCAAGGCCGCCATCCATGAACTCAAGCAAGGCATGCACGCCGCTCGCAGTGATCGCGCGCGTTTTTATTGGCGGCTGGCCCAGGCGCGCCTGTGTGTACAGGCCGGCAAACATGAGCTGGCGAAGATCCAGCTCGAACACCTCGACCACGAATTGCAACGTACGGGCCTGGAACGCTGGGAGCCGGAGCTGGCCCTTCAAGTCACCCAGCTTTTGTATCGCTGCTGCGATCTGCTGCCACAAAACCACGCCGTGCGCGAACGCAAGGAAGACACCCACCGCAGGCTGTGCCTCTTCGATCTGGAAGCGGTACTTGAATAGGCTTTCGAGCCACTTAAAAAGGAGATACACCATGGCCAAAGAAGGTTCGGTAGCCCCCAAGGAACGTATCAATATCACGTTCAAACCCGCCATCGGCGGCGCGCAGGAAGACGTCGAACTGCCATTGAAATTGTTGGTGCTGGGCGATTTCACCCAGCGTGAGGATGTGCGCAAGCTCGAAGATCGCAAGCCTATCGCGATCGACAAGAACACCTTGGATGACGTGTTGGCCAAACAGGCGTTGAGCTTGACGCTCAACGTGCCCAACCGCCTGCAGGAGGAGGCAGACGTTGAGGAACTGGCCATTCAGGTCCGCATTAATTCCATGAAGGATTTCAATCCCGCGAACCTGGTTGAACAGGTTCCCGAGCTGCACAAGCTGATGGCGTTGCGCGAGGCACTTATGGCGCTGAAAGGACCATTGGGCAACACCCCGAGCTTTCGCAAGGCTATCGAACAGGCCCTGGCCGATGACGAGTCCCGCACCCGGGTATTGGCGGAGCTGGGGCTGGACACCCCCGACACCTGACATTTTTCAGTAAAAGGACACTGACCACATGACTACACAACAGCACCCGCTACCTGCACCAACCGCTGACCAGTACAGCATCCTCGACAACATAGTTGCGCAGACACTACTGAGTGCGGACGACGAGGCGTATGGCATTGCCAAACGTGGCGTCTCAGCGTTTATCGAAGAGTTGATCAAGCCGCAAAACCGTGGCGAGCCCGTCAAGAAACGCTTGGTCGACCGCATGATTGCCGAGATCGACACAAAGCTCAGCCTGCAAATGGACGAAATTTTGCACCACCCGGACTTCCAGGCGCTGGAAGCCTCCTGGAAGGGGCTGCAATTGCTGGTCGACCGCACCAACTTTCGCGAGAACATCAAGATCGAGCTGCTGAACGTCTCCCGTCAAGACCTGCTGGAAGACTTCGAAGACTCACCGGAAGTGACTCAGTCCGGGTTGTACAAACATATCTACAGTGCTGAATACGGTCAGTTTGGTGGCCAGCCTGTGGGTGCGATTATCGCCAACTACTTCCTGTCACCCAGCGCGCCCGATGTGAAGCTGATGCAGTACGCATCCAGTGTGGCTTGCATGGCCCATGCGCCTTTTATCGCTGCCGCCGGGCCGGCGTTCTTCGGATTGGAAAGTTTCACCGGTTTACCGGACCTCAAGGATCTGAAAGACCATTTCGAAGGCCCGCAATTTGCCAAATGGCAAAGCTTCCGCCAAAGCGAAGACGCGCGTTATGTCGGGTTGACGGTACCGCGATTCCTGCTTCGTACGCCCTACGATCCCCTTGAATGTCCAGTCAAGACCTTCGCCTACCATGAAAACGTGGTCAACAGCCATGAGCACTACCTGTGGGGCAATACTGCCTACGCCTTTGCCACGCGCCTGACTGACAGTTTCGCGCGGTTTCGCTGGTGCCCGAACATCATCGGCCCGCAAAGCGGTGGGGCAGTGGAAGACTTGCCTTTGCATCACTTCCACAGCATGGGCGAAATCGAAACCAAGATTCCGACTGAAGTACTGGTGTCCGACCGTCGTGAATACGAACTGGCGCAAGAGGGCTTCATTGCCTTGACAATGCGCAAGGGAAGCGACAATGCCGCGTTTTTCTCCGCCAGCTCGGTACAAAAGCCGAAATATTTTGGCCTCAGTCCCGAAGGCAAGGAGGCCGAGCTGAATTACCGCTTGGGTACCCAGTTGCCTTACATGATGGTGGTCAATCGCCTGGCCCACTACCTCAAGGTCCTTCAGCGCGAGCAACTGGGGGCGTGGAAGGAACGCACCGACCTTGAACTGGAACTCAATAAATGGATTCGCCAGTACGTGGCCGACCAGGAAAACCCCAGCGCCGAGGTGCGTGGGCGGCGCCCCTTGCGCGCAGCGCGCATTGTTGTCAGTGACGTCGACGGCGAGCCCGGCTGGTATCGCGTCAACCTGAGTGTACGGCCGCACTTCAAGTACATGGGGGCAGACTTCACGCTGTCCCAGGTTGGCAAGCTCGACAAAGAATGAGCAGAGGCCAGGGAATGCCCCACCACCAAAATCTTTTCGAGCGCCTCGCGGCTGCCCCCGCATGTGGAGTGACATCCGTCGCCATCCATCTCGGGAAAATGCTCAGTATCCGTGCAGGCAGCGTACAGACGCTGCCGGACTACGGTTTGCCCGACCTCAATGATATGAATCAGAGCCTGCATGAATCATTGAGTCAGTCGCGTCTGTTGATCGAGCGATTTATCCGAGCCTACGAGCCGCGCTTGAAGCATGTGCGGGTCACAACACTGCCACGGGATCATGACCCATTGGCCCTGGCGTTCGCTATCGAAGCCACGCTGATGGTCAAGGGCATCCGCCAGCCCGTGGTGTTCACCGCGCGGCTATGTGACACCGGTCGTGTAGAGGTCATGCCGGATGTCGTTTAACCGTTATTACCAAAGCGAGCTCAGTGCGTTGCGGCAGCTTGGACGGCGGTTCTCCGAACGCAATCCGGCGCTTGCTCCCTTTCTCGCGGAGTCAGGCCAGGACCCGGATGTAGAGCGCTTGCTGGAGGGCTTTGCGTTTCTTACGGGTCGCCTGCGGCAGAAACTGGATGACGAGCTTCCAGAGCTGACGCATTCGCTGATGCATTTGCTTTGGCCGAACTACATGCGACCGATGCCCGCCTTCAGCATCCTGCAGTTCGACCCCTTGAAACATTCCGGCCCTGGTGTGTGGGTCGCGCGGGATACACCGGTCGAAAGCGCCCCAGTCAACAACGAGCGATGCCGTTTTCGTACCTGTTACGCCACGCAGGTTCTACCGCTGCGACTGAGCGCGCTGGAGTACAGCTGCCAAGCAGCGTGTGCGATTTTGAGCCTACGCCTGGACGTGAGCGACGAAGGGAATTTCAGTGAATCGACCTTCGATCATTTGCGCCTGCATCTGACGGGAGATCGCTACATCAGCCAGGAGCTATACCTGAGCCTGTTGCGTCATCTTGGCGGTATCGAGCTACTGCCTTTGGGCCGCGATGGCCAGCCGCTCGAGGGAGGTGATGGGCAGGCGATATCGCTGCGATTGAGCGCCGACCGGGTACAACCCGTGGGGTTCAGTGAGGAGCAGGCGTTGATTCCGTATCCGTCGAACACTTTTCGCGGGTATCGCCATCTGCAGGAGTACTTTGCCTTTCCCGACAAGTACCTGTTTGTCGATGTGGGTGGCCTGGAGGTACTGCGCAGTTTGCCCGGTGAATTACTCAAGCAAGTGTACGGGGTGGTGTTGCGCTTCGAATTGCGCAATCCATCGCGTGAGTCCCAGGTGCCTACCCTGGATAACGTGAAGCTGTACTGCACGCCCATCGTCAACTTGTTCACGCATGACGCCGTACCGATTCGCCTGGATGGCAAACAAGACGAATACCTGCTGATTCCCGGCGAGTATTCACGAGAGAACGCTGGCGTGTTTTCCGTAGACAGTGTCACCGGTTGGCAGCCTGGGGGGCTCGGATATCAGGCCTACGTACCCTTCGAATCCTTCGAGCATGATGGCGACACTGACCTTTCGCAAGGCGCACCGAGTTACAGCATTCGCCAACGGACGTCGGCGCAGCATGCGGGGCTCGATACCTGGCTTAGCTTTGGTAACGGACTGGCAGTGGAGCCACAGACGCTGTCGATCGAATTGACCTGCACCAATCAAAACCTGCCTCGGCTGTTGCAGGTAGGCGATATCAATCAGCCTTGCGAGCAGACGCCTGAGGGGTTGTCATTCCGCAATATCTGCGCACCGACAGCCAGTTTTTCTCCGCCCCTGGACCAGGATTTTCTGTGGCGGCTTATCAGCAACATGTCGCTCAACTACCTGTCATTGAGCGACATCAATGCCTTGAAGATGATCCTTCAAACCTACGACTTTCCTCGCTATCACGACCGGCAGGCACAGAAGGTCAGTGACAGAAGGTTGGGTGCGATGCGATCCGTCAGCCATACAGCTGTCGACCGATTGCAGCGTGGCTTGCCGTTTCGCGGCGTACGAATCGATCTGACCATCGACCCCCAAGGCTTTTTGGGGCAGGGCGAGGTATTCGTGTTCGCTTCGGTGCTCAACGAATTCTTCGCGCTCTACGCCAGCCTCAATGCCTATCACGAATTAAGAGTCATCAGCACACAAGGAGACGTGTACCTATGGTCACCAAGGATGGGGCAGCAGCCCCTGCTTTGACGCAACTGTCCCGGGTCATTCGCGAATATTCGCTGTTCCAGGCGGTTTTGCAGGTGATCGAGCGTCTGCGCGATGCTCATCCGTTATTGGACGACGACGCGCTGTATGACCTGTTGGACTTTCAGGCCAACCCAGGTCTTGGTTTTCCTGGTCACGATATTGACCAAGTGGAGTTTTTTATCGAGCACGAACAGTTACGTGCGCGTCTTCGCCTGAACGTGTTGGGCTTGTGCGGTGCGGGATCGCCATTGCCTGCGTTTTACGGCGAGCAGGCCTGTGCCGACGGAGTAGGGGGCGACACTACGCGAGACTTCCTGGACGTGTTTCACCACCGCTTGCAACGACTGATGCTGCCGATCTGGCGCAAATACCGTTATCGGGCGTGTTTCCAGGCGGGCGCGTGCGATGCCTTTTCCGAGCAGATGTTTGCGTTGATCGGGTTGAGAGGGCAGCAGATTCGCAATGCGGCGCAATTGGACTGCAAGCGGCTGCTGCCCTACCTGGGATTGCTTAGCCTGCGGGCACATTCGGCAGCCATGATCGAGACGGTGCTGCGCTACTACTTCAAGCACCGCCGTTTGTTCATCGAACAATGGGTCTTGCGCACGGTAGTGACGGCTGAGTCGCAGAAAAACCAGCTGGGTGTTGCGAACAGCGTGCTCGGCCATGACCAGGTGCTGGGAAGCCGTGTCGCCGACGGTAGTGGCAAGTTCAGGGTGCATCTGCAGGGCCTGGGCTGGCACCCATTCCATGGGTTTTTACCCACTGGCAAGGACTACCCGCTGCTGTGTGCGTTGGTGCGGCTGACGACGCGGGATCCTTTGGCGTATGACCTGCGCCTCGTACTGGCCAAGGAAGAAATCAGGCCGTTGCACATTGGCGAACACAACGTTTGTCGACTCGGCTGGACCAGCTGGCTGGCACATGAGTGCGCCGACGGTGTGGTTCTGGTGCCGAGCAACGCTCATTAGGGACGAATCATTATGATGAATGTGGATCTGCAACAACTTATCCAGACGTTGACTACCCGGACCCGCCGAGATTTGGAGCGCGCTGCTGAACGCTGCGTAATGCGCGGCGGCAGGGAAGTGCTGGTGGAAGACCTGCTGTTGACGCTGCTGGAGCATCACGACGGCCTTCTTGTACGGGCATTGGCGGATGCGGGCATCGAAGTTGGCGAGCTGCAAGCCACACTGCAGCCCAAGGGTGAGTCGAGTGCCTCGCGCAATCCAGTGTTTGCCCAGGCGCTTGTGCAGTGGCTCCAACAGGCCCTGATGGTTGCCCATCTCGAGCTGAGACAGAATGAGGTCGATCACGCCGCCCTGTTGCTGGCACTGTTGCGTCACCCGCTAAACCACGCAGGAAGTGGCTATCAGCGCTTACTAGGCCGGTTGGATGCGCAGCGTGTACATGGCTTCGTGTCGAGTCAGGCGCCTGAAATTCATCCTGCGCGGCAGGATGAATCATTGCTGGAACGCTTCACCCACGACCTGACACGCCAGGCCCATGAAGGGCGTATCGATCCGGTGTTGTGTCGCGATGCCGAGATCGGCCAGTTGATCGACATACTGATGCGCCGGCGCAAGAACAATCCAATACTTGTCGGCGAAGCCGGGGTAGGCAAGACGGCCGTTGTCGAAGGCCTCGCGCTGCGCGTTGCGAGCGCCCAGGTGCCGGAGCCTCTGCAGGATGTGAGGGTGTTGACTCTGGACATGGGCCTGCTGCAGGCCGGTGCAAGTATCAAGGGGGAGTTCGAACGGCGTCTCAAGGGCGTGATCGACGAGGTCAATTCCTCGGCAAAGCCCGTGATTCTGTTTATCGATGAGGCGCATACGTTGGTAGGCGCTGGTGCCCAGGCGGGTGCGTCGGATGCCGCCAATCTGCTCAAGCCGGCCCTTGCGCGTGGCGAGCTGCGTACCATCGCCGCCACTACTTGGTCGGAATACAAGAAATACTTCGAAAAAGATCCAGCATTGGCGCGGCGTTTCCAGCCTGTACGGGTTGGCGAACCCAGTGTCGAGCAGGCGATTTCGATCCTGCGCGGGCTGGTGTCGGTATATGAGCGCAGCCATGGTGTTTATGTGCGGGACGACGCGGTTGTGGCGGCGGCGAAAATGAGTGCCCGTTACCTGGCCGGGCGCCAGTTACCCGACAAAGCGGTAGATGTGCTGGACACCGCCTGCGCCCGCTTGAGGATCAGCCGGGAAACAGCGCCGCTCGCGTTGCAACGCCTGTACGCGGAGCAAGCAGAGGACGCGCGGCAGCTCCAGGCTTTGAGCCGAGACAGGGACGAAGGGCATCCCGTCGATGAGCAAGTCTTGCGCGCGCTCAGCCTGCGCACGGAAGCCGTGGAGTGCGAGCGGCAGCATCTGGAACAACGTTGGCAGGAACAGCAAATACTGGCGCAGCAGGTGTGCCCGCGCCTGGTGGCTGAGGTCATCAGCGCCTGGACCGGTATCCCGGTTGAGCAACTGGCACTTGAGCACAGTGCGCGGGTCCTGGGCTTTGCCGATGCGCTGCGTTCGCGCATCCTCGGTCAGGAACACGCGGTGCAGGCCTTGGATCGCAATCTGCGCGCCGTTGCCACAGGGCTCAATAAAGCCGACGCGCCGGTCGGTGTATTCCTGCTGGTCGGCCCAAGTGGCGTGGGCAAGACCGAGACTGCGCTCGCCCTCGGCGATCTGCTGTATGGCGGTGAGCGTTTTGTCACCACCCTCAACATGTCGGAATTCCAGGAAAAACACTCGCTGTCTCGGTTGATTGGCGCGCCACCCGGTTATGTTGGTTTTGGCGAGGGCGGAGTGCTGACCGAAGCCGTGCGCCAACGCCCGTATTCGGTGGTGCTGCTCGATGAGGTCGAGAAGGCCGATCCGGAAGTGTTGAACCTGTTCTATCAGATTTTTGACAAGGGCCTGGCCAATGACGGGGAAGGCCGGGAAATCGACTTCCGCAACACATTGATCCTAATGACTTCCAACCTGGGCAGCGAGCGCATCGGTGAACTGTGCGCAGGTGGTCAACGACCTGGCGTGCAAGTGCTGCAAGAGGCGATCCATCCGCTGCTGCGCGACCATTTCAAGCCTGCGTTGCTGGCCCGGATGCGCGTGGTGCCGTATTACCCAGTCACGGGTGAAATTCTGTATGACTTGGCAAGGCTCAAGCTGGAACGACTGGGGCAACGGTTGCAACTGCGCAAGCTGGCATTCAGCTATACGCCAGAGTTGGTTGCGCACATGGCCGAGCAGTGTATCCACGGCGACAGCGGCGCTCGTTACATTGACCAATGGATCGAACTCCATTTATTGCCGCAGGTGGTGGATCGGCTGCTGGCGGCCATGGCTCAGGGCGAATCCCTGGACCATGTGCATGCATACCTTGCGGGTAGCGGCTATCCAGTCTGTGAGTTCAGCCAATGAGGGACAACCGGTCCACCCAGATACCCCATCCCCTGGCCCACGCCGATGTGCTGCTTGGCTGGTTCATTCGCCTCGGAATTGATGGCGACGAAGCCACTTTGCCCGGCCTGTGCGTGACGGCGGTGGCGCAACTGAGCCAGTGTGAACTCAGTCAATTGTATTGGCGAGATGAATCCACTGGCCGACTTGAACTGATCGCCCAGCATTTACCCGGCGTGCTTGGCCATGGTGATCTGGTCTGCACGAAGGACTTCCAGCATGAGCAGGTGTTGCACTATGTGCTTAGCCATCAAACCGCCTTGAGCCTGGAAGACCTCGAAGGCAGCGTTTACGAATGCGGGTTCCTGCCTGCGATGGCGACACCTTGGCGGGCCCTGTCATGCGTGCCGTTGTTCAACCGAGGCAAGGCCATCAACGGCGTGCTGCTGTGTGCCAGCCCGTGCCGGAAAAATTTGCACGACTGCATCACCGCCCTGGGCCAACTGGGCAGTTTTGCCTTGATGCAACTGGCTTTGTTGCGGCGTAGGCGCTCCTCAGAGAGCCTCATCCGGTCAAGTGGCTGCACGCTTCCCTCACGTACGGCATTTGGTTTGATCGGCAGCAGCACGGCCATGGATGAGACGTATCGCCTGATCGGTAAGGTTCTGGATACCCCCTACACCGTATTGCTGCGCGGCGAGACGGGCACCGGTAAGGAGGTGGTGGCGCGAGCGATCCACTCTGCGGGGCCGCGCAGCGGCAAAGCTTTCGTGGTGCAGAATTGCGCAGCGTTTCCCGAAGGGCTGCTGGAAAGTGAACTGTTCGGCTATCGCAAAGGCGCGTTCACAGGGGCTGAGCGCAACCATGCCGGGCTGTTTGACACGGCGCACGGTGGCACGCTGCTACTGGACGAAATCGGCGATATGCCGCTGTCGCTGCAGGCCAAATTGTTGCGGGTGTTGCAGGAAGGTGAAGTCCGCCCCTTGGGCGCGAGTGCGGCACACAAGGTTGATGTGCGCATTATCGCCGCGACTCACCGTGACCTTGGCGCGATGGTGGCCCAAGGCAGTTTCCGGGAAGACCTTTATTACCGGCTGGCACAGTTTCCCATCGAGCTGCCGCCCCTGCGCGAGCGCGACGGCGATGTGTTGCTGCTGGCGCGGGAATTCGCGCTAAAGGCCTCTGCTGCGCTTGGACGCGAACCGGTGGCGTGGTCCAACGCAGCCCTGGATCAACTGTCGAGTCACACCTTCCCCGGCAATGTCCGTGAACTCAAATGCCTGGTGGAGCGTGCGGTACTGCTCTGTGATGACGGTGTGATCCTGCCGGCGCACCTGTCCTTGTCTGTGTCACCCACCAATGAGCCCATTGACGCAACGTTGCGCCAACGCCTGGAGCGGGTAGAGCGGGTATTCCTGATCGATTGCTTGCACAAGAACCGTGGCAATCGCACCCGTACTGCGCGTGAGTTGGGCGTCGCACGGCGCACGCTGCTCTACCGGCTGGCGCGCCTGAAGATCCCCGTTGGCGATGTTCGTGAGGAGTGCTGATTTGGGAGCGTGTAGGCACCTTACTTTCATGGGAGATACCTGATGCCTTTTCATCCGTGGCAAGCCCTGGTGCTTGTGCTGTGTTTGCTGAGCGGCTGCAACGCCAATTATGTATTTGATGATGCCGACTACCGTCCGCTGGGTGATCCCCAGTCGGTCCGTCGTGGGCAGTGAGCAGAAAGGAGCGCTGCTATGCAATTAGTGTTTGAAGTCTGCAGTACCGCAAGCGGCGCGCCGCCTGCTCGCAAGACGTTTGATGGTGTCGGCGGTGTGATCGGCCGTGGGACAGGTTGTGACTGGGTCATCCCTGATGCCAGTCGCTTGATTTCCAGCCACCACGGCTTGGTCAGTTATCGAGAAGGTTGCTATTTCCTGACCGATATCAGCAGCAACGGTATCGGTGTGTCAGGAGGCGTGGAGCGTTTTTGCAAGGGCCAGGCCCGGCTGATCAGTGATGGAGATGTGTACCAGTTGGGCAGGCTGGATATTCGCGCCCGCCTGATGGCACGTGACCGGCAGGCTTTGGCTCGTGATGACGCGATTCCAGACGATGCGTACCTGGGGCTTGACCCTCTCGAAACACTGGACCGCGATCAACTTCACGACGATTCATCCGCACAGCAGGACGCTTTGCGCACGTCAACGCCGACAGCCGCCCAATCGCTATGTCAGGGGACTGTGGACCGCGATCACTTGGTCATACCGACGTGGGCTGAGCCGACCAGGGAGGTGATATCTCCCGAACCCATCACAGCCGCACCTGCCGCGCTGGAAACTTTCTGGTCGCAGTTCGCGCAAGCGTTGGGCCTGCAGGTGGACACGCTTGATACGCAGGGTCGCGAAGCCCTGGCGATCAGGGCGGCGGGCCTGCTCAGGCAAACCATCGAAGGCTTGCAGCAAAGCCTACGAACCCGTGACGAACTTAACAGTGAGATCAATGCGGCGTTGGCCGGCCCGCTGCTCAATACCCATAACCCACTGAAAACGTGTGCCGACAGCCACGCAGCCATGACGTTGTTGCTGGGCGCTGATGAGTCGAATCGCCTCTCCGCCGAGCAGGCAGTCGCTCAGGTGTACCGCGACTTGCAAGTTCACCAACTGGCCTTGGTCGTGGCTTGCCAGGCCGCCGTACGGGGTGCATTGACAGCCTTTGCACCTGGGCACCTGCTGCTGTGCTTCGAACGTGAGGGTAAGCCTCCCAGGTTCCTTACTGATGGTGCCCATTGGCGAGCGTACCAGCGCCACTATCGACGGCTGACTGTCGAGGAACCTTTGGGCGAGCAGTTGCTGCGTAATGACTTTTCCAAGGCCTACGAGGAGCAGGTGCGCCTGGTCTCTACCTTGCACGCCGGTTACCCAGGATGATGTCCATGTATCGAGTCGCTGTTACATCAATGCTGTTAGCGCTTGCCCTGGTGGCCGGCTGTAGCAGCCTCTCACCGTTTTCAACCCTGACCAAACTGGACCTGACATTGACGGCCAGCGACGAGGTCAATCCTGACCTTCACGGGCGTCCGTCACCGGTGGTGGTGCAACTGCTTGAGCTGCGGCACCCCGTGGCCTTTGAAAACGCCGATTTTTTCAGCCTCTACAGCCGGGCCGAGCAGACACTGCCCAAAGATTGGGTGAGCAGCGAGGAGTTGGAATTGCGGCCCGGCGAACAGATGACGCTCAAGCTCAGCGTTGAGCCGCACAGCCGTTATGTCGGCGTGCTGGCAGCCTATCGCGACTTGCCTCACGTGCAATGGCGGTTGGTGTTGCCCGTGGGCCCGGGGCAACTGACCCGTGCCGAAATCGTGCTGGACCAGAAGGGTATCCAAATGGCAGCGCCTCACATTGACAGGGCGGAGGATTGAGATGCAGATCCATAACGTTAAGCGATCTCAAATTGTTGGGCACCGCGACGTTCATTCTGGCGGCCACCGCCCAGTGCGATACGGAGGAGCTGCGTCATCGTCTACCGGCGCATCTCAAGATCGGTCCCGTGGAGCGTATCCGCGAGCTGGTGAACCTGCACCTTGCCGGCATCAAGGTCACACCGCTGCCGGTGGCGCCGAGGCAGATCCCGTTTCATGCCGGCAAGACCTATTTCATGCTCGAACTCAGTCCCCGTGACATCGCGCAGTTGGAGCAATCGGGTGGTTTTGCCTTCCACGCCAGCGGCGAATTCGCCGAGCTGGAACTCAACTTCTGGGCTATCAGGAACTGAACACCATGACTATGGACAGTGAATACCCGCAGGACGAAAAAACCGTGCTGCTTGACCGCGACGGGCTCGGCCCGGCGCAGGGGCCAGTTACGGACTTCCCATCGCCGCCCCGCTTCGAGCAACTGGAAGACCGAATGATTTATGCCGCCCACCTGCAGGGGGCACAGAACTTCAAAATGGGTTCCAACATCCTGATGGCAGCGGCCTCGGACCTTCTGTCGCAGGTTGTCCAGCTCAAGGTCAGTTCCGGTCGGGACAGCCTGCAGGGGCTCAATGACCAGCTTTCAGCGGGCGTCAACGCGTTTGAGACCCATGCCTTGCAGCTGGGGGCAGAGCACAGTCAGGTGATGTCGGCGCGTTATGTGCTGTGCAGCGTCATTGATGAGGCTGTCGTCACCACGCCGTGGGGCAGTCGCAGCGACTGGTCAAAGAGGAGCCTGTTGAGCCGTTTTCACAACGAAACCTTCGGGGGCGAAAAGTTTTTCCAGTTGTTGGAGCGTTTGTCCCGCGACCCCGTCAAGCATGTGGCCATGCTGGAGCTTATGTACCTGTGCATGGCGTTGGGGTTTGAAGGCAAATACCGCGTCATGGCGCGTGGAAGGGCGCAACTGGAAACGTTACACGATGCTGTTTACCGCCAGATCAGGCATGTGCGAGGTGACCGGCTGCCGGTTTCCCTGTCGCCAGCGGCGGGTAGGGCATCCCGGGCACCGATACGCATCGTCTCCGCCACGTGGGTCGCGATATGCGTACTGGCCGCTTTGCTCGTGATGTATTCAGGGTTTGCCTGGGTGCTGGGCCAGGCGCGCATCACGACGCTGCAAGCTTCTCAATCTTCGGTGTCAGGCCTGTTTCAGACGTCCTCTTAACGCAGGGAGCAATGAATGGACGCATTCTTCAAGGGCGTGGGTACGGTACTGCGCAAGAGTTGGGTATGGAGCTTGTTGCTGGTGTTTTCCAGTGCGCTGCTGGTGTGGTTTTTCGGGCCTCTGCTGGCGGTGGATGACTACCGATTCTGGCAAGGCTCGACGTCCCGTCTACTGACCATCAGCGTGTTGCTGCTGTTATGGGGGCTGGCAATGGTCGTGGTGGGGGCGCGCCGTACCACGCAACTGAATCAGCCTGAGCACCATGAGCGTCATCAACGGCAGGAATTGATCAACAACGAAACAAGACACGTGCGCGAGCGCTTCAAGGAGGCGTTGCAGACGTTGAAAGTCTCCCGTCGCTACGGTGAACGCAGCGAGCGTTGGCGTCATGCGTTGCCCTGGTACCTGTTGATTGGCGAGCAAGGCAGTGGCAAGACCTGCCTGTTGGCTGCCAGTGGCTTGCAATCTCCGCTCGACCGAGCTGAAGCGGCGACGCCAGGCATGACCCCATACTGTGACTGGTATTTTGCCGAAGAAGCCGTAATGGTCGAGACGGCTGGCCGGTACTTGGGCCAGCCAGACCATTCAGTCGATGCGGCGGGATGGTCGACACTGCTGGGTCTGCTCAAGTCCTGGCGCAGGGCGCGGCCGCTCAATGGCGTAATAGTGACGTTATCAGTCAATACACTTTTAAGTAGCAATGAGCACGACTTGGAGCGCCACGCACGTCATGTGCGTACCCGCCTGCATGACATCCAGCAGACACTGCATGTGGACGTGCCGGTGTACCTGGTGTTGACCCA
This sequence comes from Pseudomonas sp. 58 R 12, assembly GCF_900005865.1. Taxonomy (NCBI): domain Bacteria; kingdom Pseudomonadati; phylum Pseudomonadota; class Gammaproteobacteria; order Pseudomonadales; family Pseudomonadaceae; genus Pseudomonas; species Pseudomonas sp. 58 R 12. The sequence continues at coordinate 40,375 of NZ_CVTP01000001.1, read as the reverse complement.
GGCCGATCGATTGGCGGGGTTTGTCGAGTTCTTTGATGCGCAGCAGGGCGACGCTGCAGAAGATGTCTTGGGTGGGGGCCTGGTTGCAGGTGCGGACGGCATCGACATCGCCCAGGTGAAAGAATCGTTCGAAAACCTGTTGCAACGCCTGGGTGCGGAGCTGATCCCGCGCTTGCATCAGGAGCGAAACATGGAGCGTCGAGGCCGGATGCTCGACTTTCCCCGGCAGGTCGCACGCCTCGGTGATCACCTGTGCCTGTTTATCGAGACTGCGTTTTCCGCCCATCGCTTCCAGCGCATCAACGGCCTGCGCGGGTTCTACCTGACCTGTGCGAAGACCGGCGATGTGCGCCCTCACTTCGTCCAGGGCCTGTTCAATCGCGTGATCTTTGCCGAGGCCAATCTCGCCGGTTTGCATACCTCTGAGCGGCAGCGTCTACGTCGGCGTCATGGGCTGCTGGCGCTGGCCGCCTCTCTGGTCATCGGGACGGCAGCGGCGTTATGGGCGCACAGTTACGCGTTCAACCATCAGCGGCTGACGCAACTGACGGAGTTGAGCAAAACCCAGCCCTCCAGCCAATACCGTTCGGACGAGGGCCTTGCGTTGCTGGCGTTGCTGGACAGTCGCCTGGCTGCAACAAAAGTATTTGCACCGCTGGCGCAGGTCCGATGGGTTGATCGGGCAGGGTTGTATCAGGGAGAAATAACTCGTCCGATGGTGGTCGGCGCCTACGAAGAAGCCTTGCGCCAGCAACTGCTGACCCATGTGACCATGTTGCTCGAAGGGCAGGTGCGAGGCAGCCTGCATGACCGCGAGCGGTTGCTGGACAACCTGCGCGCCTACCTGATGCTCAATCTGCGGGAGCGGCGTGATGCCGAGTGGCTGGCAGAGCATATGGCAGGCCAGTGGTCGGGGGATGCTTCGACGCATAAACGTTTGAGTGAACACTTCACGCGGCTCCTTGAACAACCGTTTTTGGCGCCTTTGAATGATGAGTTGATCGCTCAGGCTCGCTTGGTATTGCGCGGTGAGTCGCTGGCTGAAGTGGTCTATCGGGCGCTGCGGGAACAAGCGCGGAACCTGGAACCGTACCGCCTGGCCGAAGGTCCGGCGTTCTCCAGGGGCGAGCCCCCCATACCGGGTTTCTATACCAAAAAATACCTGCAGTTCTTCGAGAAACAGGGCCATCAGTTGGTTAATTCCATTGCTCAGGATAACTGGGTGCTTGGCGAAGGCAGTGACCTCAGTGCGATGGATCTACGCAGGTTGATGCAGGCGTTGGAGCAACGCTATTTCAGTGAATACGCCGATGCCTGGAGTGACGCCCTGGGGCGGGTCAGGCTGTTGGAAAGTTCTAGTCTGAGACAAGGTGCGGAGCAGCTTGCAAGCCTGACCTCCGCTCAGTCGGCATTGGTGCAAATGTTGCAGCAGGTTCGCGAAAACACACGCTTATCGCCGAGCCTGGACCGACTTGATGCAGCAAACCAGCAGGTCGGTGAGTTGGGCGCGGCAGCCACCAGCGTGCTGACCAGAACGTTATCGCGCCAGGCGCAGCCTGATCCTGCCCGGCGTGCGTTGCAGCGCCGCTTCGAGCCTTTGCATCAGTTGCTTGATGAAGAGCAGAACCCTGGGGCCGAGTTGACGCAGACCTTACGCTTGATCGATGAGCTGCAACTGCAATTGTCGACACTGAACCGGGAGAGTTCGCCGGAGCAGGCTGCTTTCAGAATGGCCAGGCAACGCATGGACGGGCAGCAGCCGCTGTTGGGCAATCTGCGTGACGCGGCTGTCCGCTTGCCGCAACCGCTCAGGGGCTGGTTCGAAGGGGTGGCCGACCAGAGCTGGGGCCAGTTGCTTGATGGCGCGTATGGGTATGTGAATCAGCGTTATCAAAGTGAGATCTATGGTTTCTATGCGAAGGCTATCCAGCGCCGATACCCCTTCGATGCTCACGCCGGCAGCGACGTTGCCCTTAGCGATTTCCAGGAGTTCTTCAAACCACGGGGCGCCATGGCGCGCTTTTATGAGGGTTACCTGCGGCCATTTGTCAGTGTCGAGGGCTCCCGTTATCGCATGCGGGCCCTGGAAGGCCGCAGCCTGCCGATGGCGCGCTCGCTCCTCGACCAACTGACCAAGGCACAGACCATTCGCCAGGGGTTTTTCACTGAGGACCAGGGTGATTGGGCCGTGCGTTTTACGCTGGCGCCCTACAGCCTGGACCAGGCCGTCAGCCGGGCGACGCTGCGAGTGGGCGACCAGCAGCTGGAGTACCGTCACGGCCCAATCGTGCCGATGGCGTTTCATTGGCCGAACGAGGCAGAAAGCGGTCGCAGCAGCCTGGTGCTGGAGCGCGGTGCGGAGCGGCCCCTTGGGATTGAAAAAGACAGTGGCGCCTGGTCGTTGTTCCGGTTTTTCGACCTGATGCAAAGCGAGCCTGCCAGTGGAAGGAATGCGCAGATACTCAAAGCCGACCTGGCCGGCCTGCGTGCTAATTACCTGCTCACCAGTCAACGCAACCCAAGCCCGTTCCAGATGGCGACATGGCGCACCTTCCGCCTGCCGGAGCAACTGTGAGCAGGGCGCACCCTTGGCGAAGTGCCGGGCGCACGGCGCAAGGCAAGCGCCGTGCGCGCAATGAGGACGCGTTCCTGGATTGCCCGCAAGGTGGTTGTTGGGCGGTCGCCGATGGAATGGGTGGCCATCAAGCAGGCAATGTCGCCAGCCAATGGGTGGTCAGCAGCCTTGCTGCGCTGCCGGGCCAAGGCGGCTTCGATCAACGGATCGGGGCTGTGCAACGCTGCCTGAGAGGCCTCGACAGTCAGTTGCAACCTGCCGATGGCGTGGCGGGCATCATGGGCAGTACGGTGGTGGTGCTGTTACTCGAACACGACCGTGCGGCCTGTATCTGGGCAGGAGACAGTCGATGCTACCTTTGGCGTGGGCAGCGCCTGTACCAGCTCTCGCGTGACCACTCCCTGCAGCAACACCTCATGGATAAGCAGCAACTGAGTCCAGAAATGGCCCAGGCTCATCCAGGCGCAAGGGCGTTGACCCGTGCAGTTGGAGCCCGGCAGCCACTGAGCCTCGAGATACTGGAACTGCGTACCCATCCCGGAGATGTGTTTTTGTTGTGCAGCGATGGTCTGTACCAAGGGCTCAGCTGCAGGGAACTGGGGAGGGCCATGAGTGCAGGTACGCCACGGCAGGTGGTGGAGCAGCTATTCAGCGACGTATTGCGGGGGCCGGCGCGGGATGACCTCACCGCCGTGGTGGTCCAGTCATGAGCGCGGCGGCAGGTCCGCCTAACCTGCTGGCGGGGCGCTATCAGCTTGAACGAATCCTGGGTACCGGGGGCATGGGCGTGGTCTATCGGGCCCGGGACCTGATGCATGAGGCGTTCGGCGAGCCCGACTGCCGTGTGGCGCTGAAGCTGTTGGGCGAGACCCTTTCTGCCTCCGACGACGCTCATGTGTTGCTGTACAGCGAATTCGCCCTGACCCGAAGTCTGCGCCATGACCATGTGGTACGCGCATTTTCATTCGAGGTAGACACCACGCACCAACTGGCATTTTTCACTATGGAAGTGATGCCGGGCCTGACCCTGGATCGCATGCTCCCGGAGTGTCCGCAGGGGCTGGCATGGCAGGAGCTGCAACCCATGGCCCTGCAATTGCTGGATGCACTGGCCTATACCCATCGGCAAGGCGTCCTGCATGGGGATGTGAAACCGGCGAATATCATGGTGGGGGAGCAAGGGATACGCTTGTTCGATTTTGGCCTGGGCCATGCCGAGGCGCAGGCAAAAGCTGGGTTGCCGAGCTTGAGCCGCAGTCGCCTGAATGCCTGGACGCCGGCGTATGCGGCGCCTGAGCTGATAGCGGGAGGGGGGCCGTCGGCCAGTGCCGATTTGTACGGGGCTGCCTGCGTGCTCTATGAACTGGCCGAAGGCCGCCGCCCCGGCGAACGCCAGCAGAATCAGCGACTGCGTCGGCCCAGGCAACTGCCCAGGCACTGTTGGCCTTCGTTGTGTTCAGCATTGGCGATGGACCCCGAGCAGCGAACGGTAGGCGTCGCCGAGTTGCGCGATGCGTTGGCGGGCCGGCGTCGTTGCTGGTTCCTGAGCTAGTGCGTCAACCGGGGAGGTCATGCAGCTGGCAGTACTCGCTCCAGCCCAGGCCCGCCATCTGCGCCACTTCCCTGTGCACCTCGAGGCGCTGGGCTTCGAAGGCTTCGGCGGACTCGGAGGTCAGTTTGAGGGTCAATTCCCAGGCAAACAGGCCTTGGCGTTCGGCTTCCGCTTCGAAGGCTTCATGCAGCCGCTCGGCGCGGTACTGCGCCAGGGTTTCGCCCTTGGCCTGGGCGGCCAGCGGGTTCAGGGTATTGAGTTCGGTGGCCACATCGGGGTGTTCGTTGAGGAACCTGTCCAGTGCTAACTGGTGGTTATCGCCAGGTGGTGACAAAGGCTTGCTCCAATCAAGGGCCGGATTCCGGTCGGTGGGATGCACAGAGGCGACGCGCGCGTTTGCGCAGCCGGCGGTGGGTCCAGGCGCGTATGGGGTTGAGTAAAAACAATAACAGATACGCGCTCAGCACGAGGGCCAAGTCCACAGAGCTATTGTTGGGGGACCCCGTCGCCCGTTCAATAACGCCCCTGCTGATCAACAGCAGCGCGACGCCGAACACCCACAGCAGCACGTTGAAAAACAGCGGGTGCCCCTTCATTGGCAGCTTACTTTGCATAGCCAGCTTATCTCCCTGGTGCCTGCTTCCTTTGCAACAACCTTCCTTGATCAGTTGCGCCCCCGGCGCCGCGAGCCTGCACCCATAAACACACAGGCAGTAAGTATTGAAGCAGACTCCGCGATGGGCCCAGCTTAGAAAAGTCAATTATTTGGAAATATTCAGCGAATTTCCTGTCATCCATTGTTGAAAAAACACCCGGAGGAATGGCAAAAAGCTTTCGCTCACTGTGCCTGGACGTGTAGCGTTAGCCCGTGTTTACGGCGCTGCCTTCCAGGGACAGTGGGCGATGGGCAGAGGGATGGGTCATGGCGCAAACGCTGTTCAAGCTTTTCTTCACCCAACGTCTGGCCGCCTTGGCCAGCACGGAGTCGCTGCGAGCGATCCGCGAAGGGTTGTTGTGGATCCTGCCGTGCCTGCTGGTGTCAGCGAGCTTTCTGATCCTGTCTGAATGTGCTCGCGTGCTTGGCTTCGACCCGCAGGTGGTGGCGTTCCTCGCCGGCCTCCACAATCAGATCAGCTCCGTCATCCCACTGCTGGTGGCCGCTTCCATTGGCTACATGCTGGCGATCCAACATCGCCTGCCGCAGCTGCCGGTGGCATTCCTGTGCCTGGCTCATGTGGTAGTGGCGACGTTTGTCCTGCGGGAGTACCCGCGCGCCTCGGCCACCTTCGTACTGTTTATCGCGATTGCCTCGCCGCTGTTGAATGTGCCGGCGATTGCCTGGCTGCACCGTTACCGCTGGACCCGAGTGGTCAACGAAGACCTGGTGGGGCACAACCTGCGAGGTACGATCAACATGGTGGTGCCGGGGGCGATCACTGCCTTGGCGTTGGTGGCAGTGCTGTCCTTGTTGTTGCAGGTGCCCTATGTGGCCCAACTCCAAGGGCCGCAGGTACTCAATGCGTTGGAATCGCCCTACGGCAGCGGCCTGTTTGTGACATTGATGAATTCGCTGCTGTGGTTTTTCGGGATCCACGGTGTGTACGCCATGCAACCGTTGTTCGATGTGCTGGACCAGGCCGTAGTGCTGAATAGCACGGCGTCGGCAGCGGGCGAGCCCATCAAGTATGTGTTGAACAGCGGCCTGTTGGGCAGCTTTGCGTTTATCGGTGGTTCGGGCGGTGCATTGTGCCTGTTGCTGGCGATCCTGCTGTTCTCCAAGAGCCAGTCCATGCGCCTGTTGGCGGTGGCGAGTGTGCCGCTCTCACTGTTCAACGTCAGTGAAGTGCTGCTGTTCGGTTTACCGATCATTCTCAACCCGCGCTTGTTCATACCGTTTCTGATCGTACCGGCGTTGAACGCCACGGTGGCGTTAACCGTGGTGCAGATGGGCTGGGTGTCGCCGGCAGTGGTCAGCGTACCGTTCACGGCGCCTGTGCTGCTCAACGCCTATCTCAGCACCCACGGCGACCTGGCGGCGGTGGCGCTGCAACTGGCACTGCTGGCCCTGGGCACGCTGGTGTATGCGCCGTATGTGCACGCGATTCATCGCCAGGCCACTGAGGGCGGCACGGTCTACCTCAAGTCCCTGGACATGACCTTCCGTGGCCTTGAGGAAAAGGGCCGGTTGCGCGAGTTGGACCCGGTGCTCGCTTCGCACAAGACCTTGGCGCGCCAGGCCACTGAGCTGAGCCGCATCCAGCAGATCAGCGACTACGAGTTCTACCTCGAATTCCAGCCGCAGGTCTCGACTCGCACCGGCCTATGCACCGGCTGTGAGGCGCTGATGCGAGCCCGTGATGCCCAGGGCACGGTGCATTCGCCGTGGGAGTTCCTGCAATGGCTGGCCCAGGCGCAGTTGATGCCGGACGTGGATGTGTGGGTGGCATCCCAGGCGGTTCGCCAATACCAGAAGTGGCAAAAACTTGGCTTTGCCTTGCCGATGACCATCAATATTTCCAGCGCGACCCTGACCGACGCTGCCTATGGCGAGCGCCTTGTGGAGATTCTGGCCCAGGCCCACGGGCAGGTATCGGTGGAAATCACCGAGGACGCGCTGGTCAGTGATATCCAGGCCACGCGCCAGACCATCCAGAAGCTGCAAGCCATGGGTGCCAAGGTTTACATCGATGACTTCGGCACCGGGTTTTCGGCCTTGAGTTACCTGCACCAGTTTCCGGTGGACTTCATCAAGATCGACCGCAGTTTCGTGGTGGCCCAGCATGATCCCAAGGGCGCTCAGGTCATGACCGGCATGTTGCGTTTTTGTGAGGCCCTGAACTTGGGTGTGGTGGTGGAAGGGGTAGAGACTGCCGAGCAGTTGGCCTTCCTGAACACCGGCGCCGAATTGATTATCCAAGGCTGGTATTTCAGCAAGGCGCTGCCGGGCGATCAGTTGGAAGGCTTTGTGCGAGCGCGTGCCGCGTTAGCCGAGGGCTAATAACCGCGCTGGGTCTGCTCGATTTCCTCGACCAGGCTGTCTATTCCAGCCAGACGAGCCCGGTTGTCATGGTCCCAGGGGTGAAAACCGGGTTTGAAATAATGCAACCACGGCACCAGCATCCGTGGGAAAACCCCCTTGGGCCCATACAGAAACTTCAGCATGCGCCAGAAGCCTTTCAGGTGCCCCCCCGATTTGCGGTCGGCAATCAGCAGGCGCAGGTGGAAATCGAATACCACCAGCCAGAAGAGCAACGTGGTGGTCAGCATGGTCCCGGTGCGTAGCAAGTAACGCTTGGGGCCGGGCTTGATCACGCGGTTCCACACGTCGAAGGCTACGGCCTTGTGTTCGGTTTCCTCCAGGGCGTGCCAGTACCACATCTGCTGGTAGCCTTTGAGTGAATGGCCGAAACGTGTCGGGTCGCTCAGGAGTATTTCCGCCAGCATCGCGGTGTAGTGTTCAAGCGCAATGGTCACCGCGAGGTTGAAGGACGGCGGCAGGTGTTTTTTCTGCAGGTCGAGGATGAATTTAAGCCGTCGGTCCAGGGTGTGTGCCGGCAATCCTGCCTCTTGCAGCAGGTTGTTGTAGGCCACGTGCTCACGGCTGTGCATGGCCTCCTGGCCGATAAAACCCTGGACCTCTTTCTTCAGTTCAGGGTCATCGATGTGCTGGCGGTAGTGGCGCACGCTGTCCATGAAAAACAGCTCGCCCTGGGGGAACAACAGCGACAACGCGTTGAAAAAATGCGTGATGAACGGACCCTGTTCATGCCAGTCCTTGATGCGCTCGGCGGGCAGGTCAAAATGGATGTCACGGCGGATCGGTAACATAGTGCATGCTCCTGTTCAGAGACGGGGCTCGTCGTTGGTTTCAAACACCGGCGTGCGGGCTTTTGGGGCCATGCGCTGGCTGGCGAATACCACTAAGGCTTGATAGGCCGCCGGCAAGCACCGGGCGAGCAGGTCGAGGAAATACGCGTCACGGCCGATCAGCACACGACGCTTGTTTTTGCGCACGCCTTGCAGGATCACTTTGGCGGCCTGGTCGGCGTCGGTGATGAACAGCTTCTCGAAGTCGGCGCGGGCCTGCTGTTCGCTGTGGATCAGGAAACCGGTCATGTTCGCGTCGATACGGCTGCTGCGACAGATATCGGTACGAATGCCTCCCGGGTGTACGCAGGTGGCAGAGACGCCGCAGCGCTGCATATCCAGCTCTTGGCGCAGGGATTCGGTAAAGCCGCGCACGGCAAACTTGGTAGCGTTGTAGCCACTCATGCCGGGTTGGGCAAACAGGCCGAATACGCTGGAGGTGTTGACGATATGGCCGTCACCCGAGGCTTTCAGATACGGCAGGAACGCCTTGGTGCCGTGGACCACACCCCAGAAGTTGATGCCGACAATCCATTCCAGGTCGGCGTAGTCCACACCTTCCACCGTGCTCGACAGCGCCACCCCGGCATTGTTGAACACCAGGTTGACCTGGCCGTGTTCGGCAACGCAGCGCGCGGCCCAATCCAGCATGGCCTGGCGGTCGGAAACATCCAGCACCTGGGTGGTGATCAACACGGGGGCCAGGGTCGAGGTCTTGATCAACGCCTCGGTCTGTTCCAAGCCCTGGCTGTTTTTGTCCGCCAGCGCCAGGTGGCAGCCTTCCCGAGCCAGGGCCAGGGCGAGGGCGCGACCCATGCCGGATGCCGCGCCGGTAATGGCCGCTACGCGACCGTTGAATGACTTCATGACAGGCTGCCTTCTGCGGTGGAGTGGGGCGCCGGCACTGGACGGCTGGGCGCGTTGACCGGTAGCAGGTCGGCCACATAGTCCTTGAGCGCAAACTGCCGGGTGACCTGCTTGAAGCGCCAGGTCGAGCCGGGCCATAGGGTGGTGTTCTTGCCTGTGCGCGGGTCGAGGTACCAGCTTTGGCAACCGCCGGTGTTCCAGATGGTGCGCTTGAGCTTGTCTTGCAACTGTTGGTTGTAGGCGCTTTCGACACTGGGTTTGACGTCGACAGTGGCGATGCGATGCCGCTGCATGTGCTGGAGTGCGTCGAGGATGTAGGTGACCTGGGCTTCGATCATCAGGATCATCGAGTTATGCCCCAGGCCGGTGTTGGGCCCGACGATCAGGAACAGGTTGGGATAGCCCGGCACGGTGGTGCCCTTGTAGGCGTGGGCGCCGTCCTGCCAGGTGTCCATCAGGTCCACACCACCGCGCCCGATGATGCAATCGCGGGGCAGGGGATCGGTGGCTTGGAAGCCGGTACCGAAGATCAGGCAATCGGCCGGGTGCTTGATGCCGTCGGCGGTGATCACACCGTCAGCTTCAATGCGCAGCACGTTGTGGGTGACCACCTCCACATTGCTGCGCGACAACGCTGGGTAGTAGTCATTGGAAATCAGCACGCGCTTGCAGCCGATGGTGTAGTCCGGGGTCAGCGTTTTGCGCAGGGAAGGGCGAGCCACTTGTTTATGCAGGTGGCGCAAGGCGATTTTCTGCACCATCTTCATCAGCCGTGGGTGCAGGGCAAATCCGACCACGCGGCCTTCCAGCGCCCAGTAGAAGGCGCCGCGCACCAGGCGCTGAGTGAAGGGCAGGTGCTTGAACAGCCAGCGTTCGAAGGGCGAAACCGCGCGGTCGGGCTTGGGCATGATCCACGGCGGGGTGCGTTGGAACAGGTCCAGGTGAGCCACCTGCGGCGCGATCTGCGGCACGAACTGAATGGCACTGGCGCCGGTGCCGATCACCGCCACGCGTTTGCCCTTCAAGGAATAATCGTGATCCCACTGTTGGGAGTGAAAGCGTTTGCCCTTGAAGCTGTCGAGCCCTGAAATATCCGGCAGCGCCGGGCGCGACAAGCCGCCCATACCCGACACCAGCACCCGCGCACTGACCTGACGGCCATCGCTGAAGCTCAACTGCCAGCGTTGCTGTTGGTCGTCGAACACCGCGCGTTTGAGGCCCATGCCGAAGCGCAGGTAGGGCGCCAACCCAAAGCGCGTGGCGCATTGTTCCAGGTAAGCGCGGATCTCTGCCTGCGGCGCGAACTGTCGCGTCCAGTCCGGGTTGGGCGCAAAGGAAAACGAATACACATGGGACTGCACATCGCAGGCGCAGCCTGGGTAGTGGTTGTCCCGCCACGTGCCGCCGAGGGTGTCGGCCTGTTCGGCAATAAAGAAGTCGGTGAACCCGGCCTCCTTGAGCTTGATCGCCATGCACAGGCCGGCAAAGCCTGAGCCGATGATGGCAATGTCGATTGAATCACTCTGGGCATTCATAAGCAGTCCTTCGTGGGCATCGGGTGTGCTCGCTTTCTTGTTTTGTCTTTTAGATAGAACACCATTGCAAAGAAAAATTGAATTACTTATTTTAAAAAAGATTTTAAATAATCTACCTGAAAATATCGCCTACGCTAGTCCCAGGTTCCTCATGTGCGAGTTGTCCGACGGACAGGCACGAAGTTTAGGTCCAGGGTGTGGACGATGGCTGAGGCCTTGATCAATTCCGGTCGGGTCGCCAGCAGTAGGGATGCAGAGGACCGAGCTATGGCTGTTGAATGGGTTATCGCTGCGGCTGTGTTTATAGGCGTGAGCGCTGCTTTGTGGGGGTTCAGTGCCTGGATGACGCGGCGTATCGAAGCTGCCGTTCCGAGCAACGGGCGCTATATGGAAGTGAATGGCGAGCGCTTTCACTATTACGAGGAGGGCAAGGGCCCACCGCTGTTGATGATTCACGGGCTGATGGGCAGCAGTCGCAACCTCACCTATGCCTTGTCCGGCCAGTTGCGCGAGCACTTTCGAGTGATCACGCTTGACCGTCCGGGGTCGGGCTATTCCACGCGCCATAAAGGCACCGCCGCAGACTTGCCGGCCCAGGCGCGGCAAGTGGCAGCCTTTATCGACACGCTGGGCCTGGAAAAACCGCTGGTGCTGGGGCATTCCCTCGGTGGCGCGATTTCACTGGCGCTGGCCCTGGACCATCCCCATGCCGTGTCTGGCCTGGTGTTGGTGGCACCCCTGACCCATCCCCAACCCACATTGCCCCTGGTGTTCTGGTCACTGGCGGTACGACCGGCCCTGCTGCGGCGTTGGGTTTCGCACACCCTGACCGTGCCAATGGGCCTGCTCACACGCCGCTCGGTGGTCAAGGGCGTGTTCGCTCCGGACACTGCCCCAGAGGATTTTGCTACCCGGGGCGGCGGGCTGCTGGGCATGCGGCCCGACAACTTCTATGCGGCGTCCAGCGAGATCGCGCTGGTCAACGATTACCTACCGGACATGGTCAAGCGCTACCCGCAACTGACGCTGCCGATCAGCCTGATTTATGGCGCGCGTGACAAGGTCCTGGACTTTCGCAAACACGGGCAGGCCCTGGCTGACAGGGTCCCCGGCCTGAAGCTGCAGGTGGTGGAAGGGCGCGGCCATATGTTGCCGATCACCGCCACGGCGCGGGTGGTCGAGGCGGTAATGCAATTGGCCAAGCGTGCCCGGCCGCCGGAAACCGCCGCGATCCTGCATCCGCCATTTGCCTTGGCAAACAAATAATCGTGGCCTCCACTGCGCGGTGGACGGTCCGAAATGCTTGCCCTAGAGACCTGACCAAACGGCAGAAAAACAGACTGCCCAGTCACGCGGAAAAGGCCTCGAAAAAGTAGTTGACGACCTATCGATTCCGCGCTATTTCTTTAAAAAAATATTTCAATGTTTATTTTGAAATGATTTTTGAAATGCCTAAGAGCGAATAAAAATGAAAAAAACGCCTTTTATCGCATGGTTGATTTCTCGGAGCATTCAGCGCTCCCCGAACCTTTTTTCTGCCTCCCTGCCACGGAGGTTGCCATGAATCAGACTCTGGCAGCCCCAAGCGTATGGACCGACGGCAAGCGTCACCTGTGGTGGCTGGGCATCATGCCCCTGGCCACGCCATTGCTCTCCGGTGCCCTGGCCATTTCCACCGGTATCCAGCAACTCTGGTGGGTTGGCGTGCTGGTGATCTTCGGCCTGATCCCGCTGATCGACGGCTTGCTTGGTGAGGATGTGAGCAACCCGCCCGAATCCGCCGTCAGCCACCTCGAATCCCAAAGCTATTACCGCTGGATCGTCTACACGGGCGTGCTGTTCGTCATTTCATCGGTGGTGATCACCGGTTGGCTGGCCGCCGGCGGTATCGACTGGATCATCCGGGGTGGTTTGTTGCAAGCTGCCGCGAACCTGGAACCGTCCAACTGGTTGTCCCACGCCGCCAGCTACATCACTGCGCGCACTCAGCTGCATGGCGAAGCGAGCTGGTTCACCTACCTGGGCATGGCCATGTCGACAGGTGCCGCTACCGGCATCGCGATCAACACGGCCCACGAACTGGGACACAAGCCCAACGCGTTGGAAGTGTTCCTGGCCAAGGTCACCCTGGCCCCGACCTTCTACGGCCACTTCTACACCGAACACAACCGTGGCCATCACGTACGTGTGGCTACACCGGAAGATCCAGCCAGTTCGCGCCTGGGGGAGAGCTTCTGGGCCTTCCTGCCCCGCTCGGTATGGCTCAGTGCCCGTTCGGCGTGGAACCTGGAGCGCGAACGCCTGCGCAAGCTCGGCTTGCCCGCCTGGCATTGGCAGAACGGCGTACTCAGCGCATGGATGTACAGCGTGGTGCTGTGGGGTGCGATGATCGCGTGGTTGGGCGTGTCAGTGATCCCGTTCCTGATCATCCAAGGCATCTACGGCTTCTCGCTGCTGGAAGTGGTGAACTACGTCGAGCATTACGGGCTTAAACGCCAGAAGTTGCCCAATGGTCGTTATGAGCGTTGCTCACCACGGCATTCATGGAACAGCAACCGTATTGTCACCAATATCTTTCTGTTCCAATTGCAGCGGCACTCCGATCACCATGCCAACCCAACCCGTAGTTATCAGTCGTTGCGCCACTTTGATGAGTCGCCGCAACTTCCCTACGGCTATGCGAGCATGATTGTCTGGGCCTATGTGCCTTACTTGTGGCGCCGTCGCATGGACCATCGAGTGCTGAACCATTATGCCGGGGATATCACCCTGACCAATCTTCAACCTTCACAACGCTTGAAGTATCTGGAGAAATACAGCGGCAGTGCCAAGCCGTTCTGAGGTGAATTAAAACATGTGTTGTGCGCTCGGGATCTGTGCATCGCGCAGGTCTCTATCGCCCAGGATTCTCCAAATGAGTTGCAAAAAAACAGTGTTTGACCCGAACAAAAATAATTTAAAGGGAAGGACGTACACTATGCAATCACCTGCCAAGTTCACCACCCATATCGTATTGGCCGCGCTGGGCCTGATCGTCTATCACCAGGCTCAAGCTGCGCGCATTGAGCCTGCCGGCAGTGCGTTTACCGCCCAGGGCCCCATCAGTTTTTCCAAAGGTGCGCTGATCAGCGCCGACTGCACCATCAAGGTCGCCGGCAAAGTGGCGGCCGACGGCTCATCGGTGAATGTCGACAAAGTTGAATTCGATGGCGGCCTCAAATGCAGCCGAGTCGAAGCCATTAACCTGCCCTGGGTATTAGTTGCCAAAGACACCAAGAGTGGTTCTATGTCGAAAATCAGCGTGGATGTTCATGCCTTTGGTTTAGGCGGCAAGTGCGGGCCTTCTACCGCCGAGGGAACATGGGATAACGCCACCGGTAAGTTGGAAGCCGCGAATGTACCGATTGGCGAAGACTGCACAATCAAGACGGTGTCGATCAAGATGCCACCGAACTTCAAAGTGGTTGAATAAACATTAAATGTTGTTGCGGTAATTGAATTGAGATTTGGCTGGAAAGGGAAGTTCTGCAGTTTCACCGTGACCTCTCGATCATGGCCATTACCCCCTGGCGAATGACTCGCCATAACATGTGAGGAAAAACAATGAAAAGCTTGAAAACCCTCGTATCGTTGTCTGCTTTGGCTGTTTGCATGGGTGCTGCTTCCATGGCGAACGCTTATAGCATCGCTCCGGTTAACACCAGCTTCACCGCGCCAGGCACCATCTCGGTGAAATCGCCATCCTCCTTCCAAGCCACCGTTAATTGCGGTGCGACGTTCACCGGCAATGTTGATGCGACGGGCGTTGCAAAAATCACGGGCGTGGCGGTGACCGGTGGCGGGCTGTGCGCCCTGCCCAAGATCACTGGTTTGCCCTGGACTTTGACCGCCACTGGCCCGGCTGCCGGTTCTGTGACCAACGTCGGTTACACCATCGCCAGCTCGATTCTGTACCCGGCCTCCAATTGCGGCCCGTCCACCATTACCGTGGGCTACAGCGGCGGCGTGCTGTCGGCAGCCAACCAGACGCTGAGCGGCAGCTGCACCGTGGTGAGCCTGAGCGTGACACCAAGCCCTGCGCTGACCATCGTGCCTTGAGAGCCGCTTGAGCACACAGGGTTGATCACCCATTGAAAACTGGCGCCTGAACCAGGCGCCAGTTCATGAATAGCCAGGCAGCAAGACGAACCGGCGGGACCGGCTCAGATAACAATAAGGAGTGCCGCATGAATAATAAGAAACAACATGTGCAGGTTTTGCTGGGGCTGGCGCTGATAGGAGGGGCGATTGTGATCGCACCCGTGCAAGCCGGCGGTTTTTCAACGCCGACCTACGGCGCGCCAGGTTGGGGTCGGGCTTTTGCGGGCGGCTCGCTGTTCAAGAATGACCCGAGCTCGGCGTACAACAACCCAGCTGCCATGGCTTTTGTAGAGCATAACGTTGCGCAATTTACCGTCGACTATGCGCGTATCAAGATCAAGTACAAGGGCGATGCCTCTGATTATGCAGGTAACCCGATTTCCAGTACTCCGTTGGACGCAGGAGGGTTTCCCGACCTCGCGGCGACCACTGCTAACAACAACGACGGCGGGCAAGGCGGGTTTACGGCCTGGTTGCCAACCGGTTTCATGGTGATGCCCCTGGGGGATCGGTTCGCTTTCGGCCTGAGCCAGGTCGTTCCCCAAGGCATGCGCTCCACCTGGGATCAGGATTCGAAACTGCGCGACTTTGCCGTGGACACCAAGATCGAAACGGTGGGTTTGACGGGGTCCCTGTCGTTCAAGGTCAATGATCAATTCTCCATCGGTGGTGGCGTGATCGTGCAGCACAGCAAGGGCTTCGTAAGCCAGAACGTCGACTTGCTATCTGCCGCTGCCGTGTCGGATTCCGTCCTGGGCGGGGTCACGTTTCCATCGGATGTCGGTAGCGCATTGATGCGTGTCAAGGTCGACAATATCTCGGCTGGCTGGTTTACCGGCGTCGTGTGGAAACCCACGGACCGAGATACGTTGGGCTTGAACTACCACGCCAAGATCAAAAACAAAATGACCGGTAAATACAATATTTACGCCGATCAGTTTTCCTACAACCTCATGACCCAGCCGAGCCCTTTCGGCGGTAGCGGCACACTGGTTAATACGGCTTATCCCGGCCTTGAACTGGCGCCGGACGGTGCCCATGCCAGTGTCCAACTGGACATTCCTGCCACTGCGGGCCTGGATTGGGTGCACCAGTTCAACGACCGATTCACCCTGGGCGCCAGCGTGACCTGGACGCAGTGGTCGTCGTTTAAAGACCTTACGCTCAAGTCGGGAGGCGCGACGATCGTCTCCATCCCCTACAACTATAAAGACACCTGGATGTACTCGGTCGGCGGCGATTTCCGCGCCACCGATGAATTGACCCTGCGTGCCGGTGTGGCCATCGACCAGACACCCACCCGCAACTCCACCCGTGACCCACGGATCCCGGATGGGGACCGCACCTTTCTGTCGTTGGGCGCTGGGTACGATGTCAAAGCGGTCAAGGGTTTGAGTCTCGATGTTGCGTACTCCCACCAGTTCGTTCAGGAGGTCAAGCTGAAGACCCAGAACGTCGATCGCCTGGGTGGCGCCAGCCTCAACGGCAAAGCCGAGTCGTCGGGCGATGTCGTCAGCTTATCGGCAACCTACGCGTTCTGACGTTTGCGGAGGCCGATGGAAGAAGGCATCAAGCGCATCTTGCTGCCTTCAACCAGCGGTTCGTCCTCAATTCAGCGACAGCGAACTCTTCTCATATCAACATTCCTGCTGCCCCATGCCTCTCGCATCTTATCGCTAGCAACTTGTTGCAGTGTTGCTCCGAGCCCATCCTAATCCGACACGCAATTACCCTTCGTAGCGCTGCTCTGAGGAGCCGCCACAACTTCCCTACCGTGACGCAAGCCAAAGTATCTGGAGTGGGTTACGCAATCACGCTCTGAATAAAACGCTGATTTCCATCGCTCAGATTTTTCCTATTTCGGCGCATGCTTAGTTGTATGAAAGTTGCTATGTCCGAATAAAAATAATTTTGAGGGAAGAGTGCTGGCGATGCAATTACCTAAAGTATTCTGCCCTCTCTGCCTAGGTTCCCATGGGGCTGTTCACTTATCGCAAGGCCGTGCCCGCTTGGCAGCGCCTACTGCACTCTCACACACCATTACCGAATGAATTGATTCTAGCTATGTATAGATCATTGATTTGAAGTTTGGCCGGATCAAGGGGTTTCGCTATGTTCCTTTAACTTCTCGATCCTGGTCATTACCCCGGCGAATAACTCGCCTTTATATGTGAGGAATATAATGATGAACTTTAAAACCCTCGTGTCGTTGTCTGCCCTGGCTATTTGCATGGGGACCGCTTCCATGGCCAATGCGTACAGCATTACCCCGGTAAACACCAACTTCACTGCACCCGGCACGATCTCGGTGAAATCCCCGTCTTCCTACCAAGCTGCTGTTAACTGCGGGGCCACCTTTACCGGCAATGTCGACGCCGCCGGCGTTGCAAAAATTACCGCTGTAGCCATCACCGGTGGTGGTCTGTGCAGCCTGCCCAAGATTACCGGCTTGCCTTGGACATTGACGGCGACGGGGGCCACGGCGGGTTCTGTGACAAATGTCGGGTACACCATCGCGGGTTCTATTCTGTACCCGGTCTCCAATTGCGGTGCTTCCACTATCACAGGCAACTACAGCGGCGGTGTGTTGACGGCGACCAATCAACCGCTGGCCGGCAACTGCACGGTAGTGAGCCTGAGTGTCAAGCCAACGCCAGCGTTCACCGTTGTGCCTTGAGGGTGGCTTGAGCACACAGGGCTGATTGCCCGTTAAAAGACAGGCGCCTTTCACCAGGCGTCTGTTGGTTTAGCTATATGAGATGGCATTAGGAATACCGTATGAATGACAAGACACGACCGGTACAGGTTCTCCTGGGGTTGGCGTTTATGGGCGGGCTGATGATTGCCGCACCTGTGCACGCCGGTGGTTTCTCCACCCCGACTTATGGTGCGCCTGGCTGGGGCAGGGCATTTGCCGGTGGTTCGCTGTTCAAGAACGATCCGAGCGCTGCGTACAACAACCCAGCTGCCATGGCGTTCATAGACCGTAACGTTGCGCAGTTCACGGTCGACTACGCACGCATCAAGATCAAATACACAGGCGCGGCCTCTGATTACGCAGGCAACCCAATTTCCAGTACCCCGCTGGATGACAGCGGTTTCCCTGATCCCACAGCGACTACCGTGAACAACAACGACGGTGGCCAAGGAGGTTTTTCCGCTTGGCTACCGACGGGTTTCATGGTGATGCCGCTTGGTGACCAATTTGCCTTCGGGCTGAGCCAGGTTGTACCCCAAGGCATGCGATCCACCTGGGATGAAGACTCGAAACTGCGCGGTTTTGCAGTGGATACCAAAATCGAAACCGTGGGTTTGACGGGGTCATTATCGTTCAAGGTCAACGACGAGTTTTCCATCGGTGGCGGCGTGATCGTTCAGCACAGCAAGGGCTTCGTCAGCCAGAACATCGACTTGCTGTCGGCAGCGGCGGTGTCCGATTCCATACTCGGCGGCACTCCTTTCCCATCGGACGTGGGCGGCGCGTTGATACGGGTCAAAGTCGACAATATTTCAGCAGGCTGGTTTACCGGCGTCGTCTGGAAACCTACGGAGAAAGACACCCTGGGTCTGAATTACCACGCCAGGATCAAGAACAAGATGACCGGCAAATACAACATTCATGCCGATCAGTTTTCCTACAACCTTATGACCCAACCGAGCCCATTTGGCGGCAGCGGTACGCTGGTGGGCACGGCTTATCCGGGACTTGAGCTGTTTCCGAACGGTGCGCATGCCAGTACCCAGCTGGATATCCCTGCCACCGCGGGCCTGGACTGGGTGCACAGGTTCAATGATCGATTCACACTGGGGGCAAGCGTGGTTTGGACGCAGTGGTCGGCGTTCAAGGACCTGACGCTCAAGTCCGGTGACCTCACGATCGTCTCTATTCCCTACAACTACCAGAACACCTGGATGTACTCCCTGGGTGGAGACTTTCGTGCCACCGATGAACTGACCTTGCGTGCGGGCGTGGCCGTCGACCAGACGCCTACCCGTAACTCGACCCGTGACCCGCGGATCCCGGATGGTGATCGCACCTTTCTGTCCGTTGGCGCCGGGTACGACGTAAAGGCAATCGAGGGCCTGACGCTTGATATTGCCTATTCCCATCAGTTCGCTGAGCAGGTGAAGTTGAGGACCCAAAACGTAGACCGGCTGGGCGGCGCGAGTCTCAATGGCAAGGTCAAGGCGTCCGGCGATGTCATCAGCCTGTCGGCGACCTACACGTTCTGATGTTTCGCTGGGTGATCCGCTCAGCGTGTTGATGGACCAGGCGGCCCGCTCGGCCGTCATTTTTTTGCCCTAGCGTTAAATAATTATTTCAAAACAAAATTTGAATATAGTTTTCGAATTTTGTAGTGTGGCGTTACGCCGCAGGTCATCCGACCCGGCGCACGTAGGCCGTACCCTGAATCAAGTAGAGGTATCTCCATGGTTATCTGGTTACTGGTGGGTTTCGCAGCAGCGATTGCCCTGGCATATCGACAAGCTGCCGCCACCCTGTGGTTGGGTGCCGGCCTGGTCTGGCTGGCGGCGGGTTACCTGTTCAACGTGGTTGCCGGATTCGGTACCACCGTCGCGGCCGTGCTGGTGGTGTTGCCCGCGTTGCTGATGACGATCAAGCCCCTGCGCCGCACCTTGCTTACCAGCAAGGCCCTAGGCCTGTTTCGTACGATCATGCCGGCGATGTCCGACACCGAGCGCGCCGCCATCGAGTCTGGCACTGTGTGGTGGGACGCCGAGTTGTTCAGCGGCAAGCCCAACTGGCAGCGCCTGTTGCAAGCTGCTCCAGCCAGTCTGAGCGCCGAAGAACAAGCCTTTCTCGACAACGAAGTGGAAACCCTGTGCGACATCGCCAATGACTGGGAAACCACCCAGGTGTGGCAGGACATGTCACCCGAAGGCTGGCAGTACACCAAGGATGCCGGGTTTCTCGGCATGATCATTCCCAAGCAATACGGCGGCAAAGGGTTCTCCCACTACGCGCACTCGCAAGTGGTGATGAAGTTGTCGACGCGCTGTTCGGCGGCGGCGATTTCGGTGATGGTGCCCAATTCCCTCGGTCCGGCGGAGCTGCTGTTGCATTACGGCACCGATGCCCAACGCAATTACTACCTGCCGCGTCTGGCGCGGGGCGAAGACATTCCGTGCTTCGCGCTGACCAGCCCCTATGCCGGCTCTGATGCGGGGGCGATTCCCGACCTGGGCATCGTCTGCAAAGGCACCCATGAAGGCGAGGAAGTGCTCGGTTTTCGTGTGACCTGGGACAAGCGCTACATCACCCTCGGCCCGATTGCCACGGTGTTGGGCCTGGCATTCCGCGCTGAAGACCCGGACGGCTTGCTCGGTGCTCCCGGCTCACTCGGCATCACCTGTGCACTGATTCCAACGTCCCATCCCGGCGTGAACAGCGGTCGCCGTCATTGGCCATTGAATGCTGTGTTCCAGAACGGTCCTACCACCGGTAAGGATGTCTTCATCCCACTGGAATGGGTGATCGGTGGCCGCGAGCAAGTCGGCAATGGCTGGCGCATGTTGATGGAATGCCTGGCAGCGGGGCGGGCGATTTCCTTGCCGTCGGCCAACGTCGGCCTGGGCAAGGTCGCGGTGCGCGGCACCACGGCCTACGCTGCCATGCGTAAACAGTTCGGCTTGCCGATCGGAAAATTCGAAGGCGTGCAGGCGCCACTGGCACGCATGGCCGGGCACCTGTATGCCTGCGATGCGGTGCGTAAAGTCTCGGTAGCGTCCCTGGATGCGGGTGAGAAACCTTCGGTGATCTCGGCCATCGCCAAGTACCACGTCACCGAGCGCGCGCGCATCATCGTCAATGACGGCATGGACATCGTTGCTGGCAAGGGCATCTGCATGGGGCCGAATAACTTCCTGGCGCGTGCCTATCAGCAAAGCCCCATCGCCATTACCGTGGAAGGCGCGAACATCATGACGCGCTGCCTGATCATCTATGGCCAGGGGCTGATTCGTTGCCATCCCTATGTGTTCCGCGAGATGGAAGCAGCGAGCAACCCGGACCGGCGCAAGGCGCTGGAAGACTTCGACAGCGCGATGTTCGGCCATGTGAGCTTTGTGCTGGCTAACACCGTACGCGCGGCAGTGCATTCTCTGACAGCGGGGCGGCTGATATCCGTACCGGCCAAGACCGACCCCGCGTTGGCGTCCTACTATCGCCAGGCCAATCGTCTGTCGGTGGTGCTGGCGTTGATTTCGGACGTTTCCATGGGCGTACTGGGCGGTGCCCTCAAGCGTAAGGAAAGTATCACCGGGCGCCTGGGGGATATTCTGTCGCAGCTGTACATTTTGTCCTGCGTGCTCAAGCGCTTCGAGGATGACGGCCGGCCCCAGGCGGACCTGCCGTTGGTGCACTGGTCGGCCCAGGATGCATTGCTGCGGGCTCATGAAGCGCTGGCCGAGGTACTCGATAACTACCCGTCAAAAGCGGCGGCGGCCGTGGTGCGGGCGTTGACGTTCCCGTTCGGTATCCCGTTGCGCAAACCTTCGGACCGTCTGCTGGCCCAGGTGGCGGATGTGGTGCAGACACCAGGCGAAACCCGCGACCGCTTGCTGGCCAATTCCTACATCCCACGTCCGGAAATCGACAAATTGGCCTACGGCGAACTGGGCTTCCGCCTGTTGCCGCAGGTGGAGCTGATCGACGCCCGACTCAAGCCCGCCGTCAAGCAGGGCTTGATCGAACCGATGCCGATCTCAGCCACGGCCTTCACCGTCTGGCGCGTCAAGGCGCGGGCGCTGGACCTGATCAGCGACGACGAAGACACCTTGCTCGGTCGCTATGTGGAATACGCCGACCACGGCATCCAAGTGGATGACTTCCCGCAGGACTTCGGGTTGCTGGAGGCGTTGCAGCGGCGCAAGCAAGCGCTGGAGCCTATGCCAAAGCGCCGAACCGCCCAAGGTGAAAGTACCTCGGTGAATTAGGAGAAACACGATCCAAATGTGGGAGCGGGCTTGCTCGCGAATGCGGTGGATCAGTCGCTGCATCGGGTGACTGAAACGGCGCATTCGCGAGCAAGCCCGCTCCCACACTGATCGGGTTTACAGCCAAGACAGCGTTGTGAGTAGAACTACCTATGAGTGACAGCTACCTTTCTTTCGTCAATTCCCCTTGGGGCCGTCGCCTGGCCCAGGCCGTTGGTCTGCCGCAACCCTTGGCGCTGCAACGTCATCGCAGCGGCCAGCAAGGCCTGGCCAACCCGGTGATCCTCGCCGGGGCAGGGCGCCTGGCCTTTGAGGTGCAGCGGATTTTCGCGGCCACCGACACCGTCACCGCCACCCCGGCCTCGCTCAAGGCGCCGTCCACGGTGAACGTGCAGGGCGCGGTGTTTGACGCCAGCGCCGTGGCCGACCTGCAGCAACTGGATGAGCTGTATGTGTTCTTCCATGCCAACGCCAAGCGCCTCGGTCAGCACGGCCGCGTGGTGGTACTCGGTACCGCGCCGGAACACTGCCAGGACTTGCCCCAAGCCATCGCCCAACGCGCCCTTGAAGGGTTGGTGCGTTCGCTGGCCAAGGAGTTGCGCCGGGCGATCACCGTGCAACTGATCTACGTGGCGCCGGGCGCCGAAGACGCACTGGACAGCAGCCTGCGGTTCTTCCTGTCGCGCCGGTCGGCGTATGTATCGGGGCAGGTGGTGCGCCTGGAAAAACCGGTGGACGGCCAGGTTCCCGTCAACTGGGACAAACCCTTCGCCGGCCGCCGCGCGCTGGTCACCGGCGCTTCCCGTGGCATCGGTTTGGCGATTGCCCAAGTGTTGGCGCGCGACGGTGCCCATGTGGTGTGCGTGGATGTACCGCAGGCCCAGGCGTCGCTGCAACACGCGGCGGAGAGTGTCGGCGGTTCGGCGCTGCCCCTGGATATCACTGCAGCGGATGCCGGCGCACTGCTGCAGGCCCATGTCAGTCAATACGGCGCTTTTGACGTGGTGGTGCACAACGCCGGGATCACCCGCGACAAAACCATCGCCAAAATGACCGAGACGGCGTGGCGCAGCGTGCTGGCGGTCAACCTTGAGGCGCCCCTGCAACTCAGCGACGCGTTATTGCAAAACCAAGGGTTGAACCCCGGTGGGCGCATCGTGTGCGTGTCGTCGATTTCCGGCATCGCTGGCAACCTCGGGCAAAGCAATTACGCCACTTCCAAGGCCGGTGTGATCGGCCTGGTCCAGGGCCTGGCACCGCGTGCGGCGGCGCAGCACGTCACCGTGAATGCGGTGGCGCCGGGGTTTATCGAAACCCAAATGACCGCGAAGATCCCGCTGATGATTCGTGAAGCGGGGCGGCGCATGAATTCGCTGTCCCAAGGCGGGCAGCCGATCGATGTGGCGGAGACCATTGCCTGGCTGGCGCACCCTGCGTCTGGCGGGGTCAACGGCCAAGTCGTACGCGTGTGCGGCCAAAGCCTGCTGGGAGCCTGAGCCATGGACTACGTGACACAGATTATCGACCCACCGCCATCACGCACCCGCTTGCTGCTGGACGGCGTGCGGGCCTTGCGCAAGCCAGCGCTCGACGGTGCGCCTGTATTGCCCAAGGAACGCCTGGTGCGCTCGGCAGTGGAGTTATCCGCCGCTGGCATTGCCGCGTATGGCCGTGCCTGTGGTTTTCGCCGCGAGCAAGGCGTGCCGCTGTCTTATCCCCATGTGTTGGCGTTCCCGCTGCACCTGATGCTGTTGACCCGCCCGAGTTTCCCGTACCCGGCCAGCGGCATGGTGCACCTGGCGAATCGTATTCGTCAGCACCAACGCCTGCACGAAGGCCAGGCCTTGCGCCTGGAAGTGTATTGCGAGCGCTGGGTCGCGCATCCCAAGGGGCAGGCGTTGAGCATCGCGACCCGTGCCTACAGTGCTGGCACCCTGGTATGGGAGAGCGACAGCCTGTACCTGCGCCGGGATGTCAACGACCCGGTCGGCGAGCCCTGGGACGACGCGTTGCCGTTGCAGGAAGAAGGGTTGTTGCGCACTCAACGTTGGGTGCTGCCCGCCGACCTGGGCCGGCGCTTTGCCAAGGTCTCGGGGGATTTCAACCCGATCCACACGTCGGTGATCGGCGCGAAAATCTTCGGCTTTCGCCGTGCCATCGCCCACGGCATGTGGACCTTGGGCCGCGCCCTTGCCGCGCAGCAACCGCCCGGTGGGCTGGACCAGGCCGAGGCGCATTGCGATTTCAAGCTGCCGATCTTCCTGCCCGGCCAGGTCGCGCTGTGGAACCGTCCGGCAGCGGGCCCTTGCCGTGAGTTTGAAGTCCGCAATTTCGCAGGTGACAAGCCTCACATGCGTGGACTGTTCGTCTGGAAAGAGAGCCTTAAATGACTGATTACAGCTTCAACCGAGCTCCGGTTCGCCGCGTCGCGATTATCGGCGGTAACCGCCTCCCTTTTGCGCGCTCCAACACGGTGTACGCCCACGACAGCAACCAGGATCTGCTGGTCGCCGCCTTGCAGGGGCTGGTCGACCGCTACAACCTGCACGGCCAACGCCTGGGTGAGTTTGCCGCCGGGGCGGTGATCAAGCATTCGCGGGATTTCAACCTGGCGCGTGAGTCGCTGCTGTCCACCACCTTGTCCCCGGACACCCCAGCCTACGACGTGCAGCAAGCCTGTGGCACCGGCCTGGAAGCCGCATTGCTGGTGGCGAACAAGATCGCACTGGGCCAGATCGAGGTGGGCATTGCCGGGGGTTCCGACACCACCTCCGACGCCCCCATCGGCATCAACGAATCCCTGCGCCACACCTTGCTCGCGGCCAACCGCGCCAAGGGCATGGGCGACAAGCTGAAAGCGCTGCTCAAGGTTCGGCCGTCGATGTTTTTCAAGCCCTTGCTGCCCCGCAATGGTGAGCCACGCACCGGCCTGTCCATGGGCGAACACTGCGAGGAAATGGCCAAGCGCTGGCAGATCAAGCGCCTGGCCCAGGATGAGCTGACACTCACCAGCCATCAGCGCCTGGATGCCGCTTACAAACGTGGCTTCTTCGACGACCTGATCAGCCCCCATCGCGGCCTGGCCCGGGACAATAACCTACGCGCTGACGCCAGCCTGGAGAAACTCGCCGGGCTGTCACCCGCTTACGACCGCCAGAACGGCACGCTCACCGCAGGCAACTCCACGCCGCTGACCGATGGCGCTTCGGTGGTGTTGCTGGCCAGCGAAGAATGGGCAGCCGAGCACGGCTGGCCAGTGCTGGCTTACCTGCGGACCGGCGAAACGGCAGCCGTGAACTTTGTCGACGGCACCGAAGGCCTGCTGATGGCCCCGGCCTACGCGGTGCCACGCATGCTCAAACGTGAAGGCCTGAGCTTTAATGACTTCGACTTTTTCGAGATCCACGAGGCCTTTGCCGCCCAGGTGCTGTGCACGCTCAAGGCCTGGGAAGACGCCGATTATTGCCGCGAGCGTCTAGGCTTGGACGCGCCGCTGGGCCCCATTGACCGGGCGAAAATGAACGTCAACGGTGGCTCGCTGGGCTGCGGTCACCCGTTCGCCGCCACCGGAGGCCGGCAATTGGCAGCGCTAGCCAAGATCATCCATGAGAACGGCGGCGGGCGCGGCCTGATTTCCATCTGTGCGGCAGGCGGACTGGGCATTACCGCCATCGTCGAAAAGTAGCTCTATCAAAAACAACAACAAGGAGACTGCCATGAACGCTGTAAGCCTGGAACAAACCGAACGGATCTGGCTTGACGCTTACCTGCCTGGCGTCCCGGCGGATATCGATGCCGCGATTGAAGATTACCCATCGTTGCGCGAGGTGTTCCTCGAACACTTGGAGAAATTCCACGAGCGTGTGGCGTATGTGAGCATCGGCACCGAAATGACTTACGCCGACTGGCAGGTGCAAGGCATTGCGTTCGCCGCCTGGTTGCAGGGCCAGGGTGTGCAAAAGGGCGACCGCGTGGCGTTGATGATGCCCAACTGCTTGCAGTACCCGATCTGCCTGCTGGGTACGATCCTGGCCGGCGCGGTGGTGGTCAACGTCAACCCGCTGTACACCTCCCATGAACTCAAGCATTTGCTCAAGGACAGCGGCGCGCAGACCGTGGTGATCTTCGAAAACTTCGCGCATACCCTGGAAAAAGTCATTGCCGGCAGCAGCGTCAAGCGCGTGGTCATCGCGGCCATCGGCGACTTGCTCGGCACCTTCAAGGGCGCGGCGATGAACTTTATCCTGCGTAGCGTGCAAAAGCAGGTGCCGGCGTTCAATCTGCGCGGCTCGGTGCGGTTCAATCAGGCCTTGAAACAGGGGCGCGGGCTCAATCATTTTCCGGTGGAAATGCACCTCGACGACCTGGCTTTCCTGCAATACACCGGCGGCACCACCGGCGACGCTAAAGGCGTGATGCTCAGCCATCGCAACATCATCGCCAATCTGCTGCAGGCCAAGGCCTGGGTCGGTGACCAACTGGACCAGCAAAAGCAGGAAACCAACGTCACCTTGCTGCCGCTTTACCACATTTTTTCGCTGACGGTGAACTGCCTGATGTTCATGTGCCTGGGCGGGCGCAATATCTTGATTGCCAACCCGCGGGACGTGAAGCGGGTGCAGATGATCCTGCGCAAGGAGCGCTTCAACGGCATTGCCGGGGTCAACACGTTGTTTAATGGCTTGCTGGAAAACAAGGCGTTTTGCGCGCGGGACTTTTCCGACTTGCGCATGGTGATCGCGGGCGGCATGGCCACCCACACCGCCGTGGCCAAGCGTTGGAAGGAAGTCACCGGGCTGCCGATCATCGAAGGCTATGGCCTCACCGAGTGTTCGCCGGTGGTGAGCATCAGCCCGATCAATATTGCGCGCATGCGCGAGATGGAATTCACCGGCAGCATCGGCGTGCCATTGCCGTCGACCTGGGTGCGGTTTATCCGTGAAGACGGCGAGCTGGCCGAGATTGGCGAGCAGGGCGAACTACAGGTGCGCGGGCCGCAGGTGATGCAGGGCTACTGGAAACGCCCGGAAGCCACCGCCGAGGTGCTGGATGCCGAGGGGTGGCTGTCGACCGGCGATATCGGTGTGATGGACGAGCGTGGCTATATCCGTCTGGTGGATCGCAAGAAAGACATGATCCTGGTCTCGGGCTTCAACGTGTACCCCAATGAAATCGAAGACGTGGTGGCGTTGCACCCAGGGGTGGCGGAAGTGGCGGCGATTGGGGTGGAAGATGGCGTGACGGGGGAAAAGGTCAAGATCATCGTAGTGCGCAAGGACCCGAACCTGACGCAGGAGCAGATCCTGGTGCATTGCCGGGAGTATCTGACGGGGTACAAGGTGCCCAGGTATGTGGAGTTTCGGACCACCGAGTTGCCCAAGACCACCGTGGGTAAAGTCCTGCGCCGCGCCTTGCGCTGATTCGAAGGTTTAGGTGATCCAAATGTGAGCTGGCTTGCCTGCGATAGCGGTGTACCCGTTACACCGCCATCGCAGGCAAGCCAGCTCCCACAAAGTTCTGTGGTGGATTTTAGAGTGAGTTCACGGCTACCCAGCGTTCTTCCTTGGCCGCCAGGCGAATCGCCGTCGCCAAGCGCTCGACCTCCCATGCCGCCTCAAAGTCAGTGCCCTGCGCACCCTGGCCAGCCACAGCCAGAATCAACTCCTGCACCTCCAGCGTCTTCAACTCGTTGTACCCCAACTGGTGCCCCGCAGCCGGGCTGAACGCCGCATAGCCGGGCAGGGCGGGACCGGCCAACAGACGCTGGAACCCGTCCTGGCCGACACGGTATACGCGCAGTTCATTCAAGCGCTCCTGATCGAACGCCAGCGTGCCTTTCGTCCCGCTGATCTCGAAGCTCAGGTGATTCTTGTACCCATGCTTGAGCCAACTGCTGCTGACCGTGCCGCGCGCGCCGTTGGCGAACCGCAGCAGGGCATACACCTGGTCATCCACGGCGATGGATTTCAAGTCGGTGCTGTCTTTGACGGCAGGGCGCCGGGCGTGGACGGTCTGGGTATCGGCGCACACGCTGACGACATCCCCCACCAGATAGCGCGCCATCGACAGCAGATGGCTGCCCAAGTCCGCCAGCGCGCCGCCGGCATGTTCCACTTCGCAGCGCCACGACCAAGGGGACGTCGGGTCGGCCATAAAGTCTTCGCTGAATTCACCCTGGAAGCTGATGATTTCGCCCAGCTCGCCATTGGCAATCATCTGCCGGGCCAAGGTGATCATCGGGTTGTGCTGATAGTTGTAGCCGACCCGCGTGACCACGCCAGCCGCACGGGCGGCGCGGCGCATGGCGTCGGCCTGCTCCAGGCTGACCGCCAGGGGTTTTTCGCAGTAAACCGCCTTGCCTGCCGCGATGGCGGCCATGGCCATGGGGTAGTGCAAATGGTTGGGGGTGGTGATGGCCACTACATCGACCCTGGAATCATTGATCAGCGTCTGCCAGTCGCCGTGGGCCTCGGCAAATCCCCACGCCGTGGCGCAGCGCTGTGCGCGTTCGGTATCGGCGTCGGCCAGTGCAGCCAGTTTGAGGGTAACTGGCAATTCGAATACCGCGCGGGCGTTATTGAATGCCAGGGCATGGGCGCGGCCCATGAAGCCTGTGCCGATCAAGCCGATTCCGAGTTCGCGCATTGCCGTGGTCCTTTGCATTATTGTTTTGAGAGGGTGTATTAATGGAATAAAAATTCTCTAAATTCAATAGATGGAATAAAAATTCATTAGGCTGCCGAAGATCACCCCAGCGAATGCAGCTATATTCAGGCCATGGGGAAACGGCGTCAGTTAACAAAAGATAACGTAGCGCCGATTGTCAGACGATTCGAAAGCCCGATAGGATGGCCCCTGCTTCCTCCAGGCGCTCTAGATTGCAGGTTTCAAGGCCCCGGAAGGCAGGCGATAACAATAATAAATGGGAGAAAGGTCTATGAGTGAGCCTGTCATGGGTTGGGTTGTTTGCCGCCCACGCGCCGCACGCAAGGTTGCGTTGTTGGCCACAGCGCTCTCGTTGCTGGTCGGTGGTGTGTTGTCCACGTCCGCACTGGCAGCCAGCGATACCACCGCAACACCTGCGTTTGCGATTGAATCCCCCAAGGCCGCCAAAGGCCTGATGATCGACGTGGTCCATGCCGGCAAGCGCCTGGTGGCCGTCGGTGATCGCGGGCATATCCTCTATTCCGACGACCAGGGCAGCACCTGGACCCAAGCCAAAGTCCCCACCCGGCAACTGCTCACGGCGGTGTTTTTTGTCGATGAAAAGCAGGGCTGGGCGGTGGGCCATGATGCGCAAATTCTCGCCAGTTCCGATGGCGGTGCCACCTGGACTCAGCAATACCAAGACCTCAAGCGCGAAGCCCCGTTGCTCGACGTGTGGTTCAACGACGCCAGCCACGGCCTGGCCGTCGGCGCCTACGGTGCGTTGATCGAAACCACTGACGGCGGCAAAACCTGGAACGACGTCAGTGACCGCCTGGACAACGAAGACCAGTTCCACCTCAACGCCATCGCCCATATCAAGGACGCCGGCCTGTTCATCGTCGGTGAGCAAGGCAGCATGTTCCGCTCCAGCGACGACGGCCAGACCTGGGAAAAACTCGAAGGCCCTTATGAGGGCTCGCTGTTTGGCGTAATCAGCACCGCCCAGCCGCAGACCCTGCTGGCTTATGGCTTGCGCGGCAACCTTTACCGCTCCACGGATTTCGGCAGCACATGGGAACAAGTTGAGCTGAACGCGGCGCGGGGAGCGCTGGAGTTTGGTTTGTCGGGCGCGACTTTGCTGGATGACGGTTCCATCGTTGTCGTCGGCAACGGTGGCAGCGTGGTGGTCAGTCATGACGATGGGGCGACCTTCAGCGTGTTCAATCGTCCGGACCGTATTTCGCTGTCGGCCGTCACGGCGGCAGGCAACGGCAACTTGATTCTGGCCGGGCAGGGTGGCGTTCGTGTTGCCATGCCCACCGGCGCTGAACCGACAAAACAATAAGAAGGCGGGCAAAGAATGAGCAGTCATCACAACGATAAAGCGACCTTTCTTGAGCGCCTGATCTTCAACAACCGCCCGGCAGTGATCGTCATCTGCCTGCTGGTGAGTATTTTCCTGTTCTGGCAGGCGACGTTGATTCGCCCGTCCACCAGCTTTGAAAAGATGATCCCCCTCAAGCATCCCTTCATCGAGAAGATGATGGAGCACCGCAACGACCTGGCCAACCTGGGCAACACGGTGCGCATTTCGGTGGAGGCCAAGGACGGGGACATCTTTACAAAGGAGTACATGGAGACCCTGCGCCAGATCAACGACGAAGTGTTCTACATCTCCGGCGTCGACCGTTCGGGCCTCAAGTCGCTGTGGAGCCCCAGCGTACGCTGGACCGAAGTGACCGAAGAAGGCTTTGCCGGTGGTGAAGTGATTCCGCAGAGCTACAACGGCTCGCCGCAAAGCCTTGATCAACTGCGCAACAACGTGCTCAAGTCCGGCCAGGTCGGGCGCCTGGTAGCCAACGATTTCAAATCAAGCATTGTCGATATCCCGCTGCTGGAGTCTTACCCGGATCCGCAGGACCAAGGCAAGTTGCTGGCCCTTGACTACCGCAAGTTCTCCCATGAACTCGAAGACAAGATTCGCGACAAGTTCGAAGCGCAGAACCCTAACGTCAAGATCCACATCGTCGGTTTCGCCAAGAAGGTCGGTGACCTGATCGATGGCCTGGTGATGGTGGTGCTGTTCTTTGGCATCGCGTTCGTTATCACGCTGATTCTGCTGCTGTGGTTCACCAACTGCCTGCGCAGCACCGTTGCGGTGTTGAGCACGACATTGGTGGCGGTGGTCTGGCAGCTCGGGTTGATGCACTTTTTCGGTTTCGGCCTTGATCCGTATTCGATGCTGGTGCCGTTCCTGATCTTCGCCATTGGTATTTCCCACGGTGTGCAGAAGATCAACGGTATCGCCCTGCAATCCAGTGAAGCGGACAACGCGCTGACCGCCGCCCGCCGTACCTTCCGGCAACTGTTTCTGCCAGGGATGATCGCGATCCTCGCCGACGCGGTGGGCTTCATCACGCTGCTGATCATCGACATTGGCGTGATCCGTGAACTGGCCATCGGCGCGTCCATCGGCGTGGCGGTGATCGTGTTCACCAACCTGATCCTGCTGCCGGTGGCGATTTCCTATGCTGGCATCAGCCAGCGCGCCATCGCCAGGAGCAAAAAGGACGCGCACCGCGACCACCCGTTCTGGCGCCTGCTGTCGAAATTCGCCAGCGCCAAAGTGGCGCCGGTCTCGATCCTGCTCGCGCTGGTCGCCTTTGGCGGCGGCCTCTGGTACAGCCAGAACCTGAAGATCGGTGACCTGGACCAAGGCGCGCCGGAACTGCGCCCGGACTCGCGCTACAACAAAGACAACAATTTCATCATCAGCAACTACTCAACCAGTTCCGACGTATTGGTGGTGATGGTCAAGACCAAGGCCGAAGGCTGCTCGCGCTATGAAGCCATGGCGCCCATCGACCAGTTGATGTGGAAGATGCAGAACACCGAGGGCGTGCAGTCGGCGATCTCGCTGGTGACCGTGTCCAAGCAGATGATCAAGGGCATGAACGAGGGCAACCTGAAATGGGAAACCCTGTCGCGCAACCCGGATGTGCTGAACAACTCCATCGCCCGTGCCGATGGCCTGTACAACAACAACTGCTCCCTGGCGCCCGTGCTGGTGTTCCTCAACGACCACAAGGCCGAAACCCTCGACCGCGCGGTGCATGCGGTGCAGGACTTCGCCAAAGAAAACAACAAGGATGGCCTGGAATTCATTCTCGCGGCGGGTAATGCCGGGATCGAGGCAGCGACTAACGAGGTGATCAAGGAATCGGAGCTGACCATCTTGATCCTGGTGTACCTGTGCGTGGCGACCATGTGCATGATCACCTTCCGCTCCTGGGCGGCGACCCTGTGCATCGTGCTGCCGCTGGTGCTGACCTCGGTGCTCGGCAACGCGCTGATGGCGTTCATGGGTATCGGCGTCAAGGTCGCGACCTTGCCGGTAGTGGCCTTGGGCGTGGGGATTGGCGTGGACTACGGCATCTACATCTACAGCCGCCTGGAAAGCTTCCTGCGTGCCGGCCTGCCGCTGCAAGAGGCGTACTACCAGACGCTCAAGTCCACCGGTAAAGCCGTACTGTTCACCGGTTTGTGCCTGGCGATTGGCGTGTGCACCTGGATCTTCTCGGCCATCAAGTTCCAGGCCGACATGGGCTTGATGCTGACCTTCATGCTCCTGTGGAACATGTTTGGTGCGCTGTGGCTGCTGCCGGCGCTGGCGCGGTTCCTGATCAAACCGGAGAAGTTGGCGGGGCAGAAGGGCAATTCTTTGTTTGCTCACTGACCGATATAGACCATTGCCGCAAGGCACTGCGGGGGAATTGACCTATCATGTGTCTTTTCCCCCGCAGTGACTTCACATCATGACCGACGCAGCACCCAACCTGAGCACCGACCTGAAAGACAGCGACATGCTGATCATCAACGGGCTGCACGCCTTCGACTTCACGTTCGATCATCACTTGCAGATCGAAAGCATGGACGGCCGGGAACTCAAGCGTTGGACGTTCAGTCCAGATCAACTGAACGCCGCCACCTTTGATAGCAGCTTGCAAAGCTGGCTCTTGAGCAACGAAGACGGTGAACACCGTCTGGTCTGCCTGAGTGCGATCAAGGGCGACAACAACAACGACGAGGATGAAGCGGATGATGCGTAAATTCTGGCCCCTGCTGATGGCCGGCAGCGTAGGCGCGATGTCGGTGCAAGCCGCGCCGGCCGACACCTATGAACTGTTGGTGGGCAGCTACACCGCTGGCACCAGCGAAGGCATCTACCGCCTGCAATTCGACAGCCGTACCGGCACGTTCCAGGGCGCGCCGGTGTTGGCGGCCAAGGCCGCGAACCCGTCGTGGCTGACGGTTTCCAAGGACCAGAAGCACCTGTTTGTGGTCAACGAAAACGGGCCGGGCCAACAGGATGCGGTAGGCCGCGTGAGCAGCTACAGTATTGATCCTCAGAATCATCAGCTGACCTTGATCAACCAGGTCCAGAGCCTGGGCAACGAGCCCACCCATTCCAGCGTGGCCGCCGATGGGCGCTACCTGTTTGTGGCCAACTACTCGGTAGTAGAAGACCCGGGCGGAAGCCTGGCGGTGCTGCCGGTGGATGCCGAGGGCAAGCTGTCAGCCCCGGTGCAACTGAGCGGCCACCCGGCCAGCCGCGTTAACCCGGAGCGCCAGGCGTCCAACCATGTGCATTCGGTGGTGTCGTCGCCGGATGGCAAATACGTGTTCGTGCAGGACCTGGGCGCGGACAAGGTGTTTGCCTATCACTACGATCCCAAGGCCAATCATGAACTGCCATTGACCCCGGCCACTCCGGCCTCGGTGCAACTGCCGCCGGGCAGCGGTCCGCGTCACTTGTTGTTCAGCGCTGATGGCAAACATGCCTGGCTGACCACCGAGATGAGCGCGCAGGTCGCGGTGTTTGACTACAAAGATGGCCAGCTGACCCAGACGCAACTGGTGGACTTCGCCGCCGGGAAACCGGTACCGGACAAGGCTGGCGCTGCGTTGCACGCGTCCAGTGATGGCAAATTCCTCTACGTGAGCAACCGTGGCACGGCCAATCAGTTGCTGGTGTTCAGCATCGACCCGGCTACCGCGCACCTCAAGGAACTGCAACGCCGTTCCGTGGAAGGCGACCACCCGCGCGAGTTCAGCCTGGACCCGAGCGGCAAGTTTTTGCTGATCGCCAACCAGAAAAGTAACGAAATCGTGGTGGTTGAACGCGACCCCAACACCGGTCTGCTGGGTAAAACCGTGCAGAAACTGGCGATCGACGCCCCCAGTGACCTCAAGTTCCTGGTGCGTCAATAAGCCACAGGCCCCGCACTGCGGGGCCTGACCCGGTGTATTAATTCTATTAATAGCGGCTACTGTTTCAAAGCATTTCTAAGGTTCAACCCTCGGGCGTAAGTTGGGTTCCAAGGCCTTCCCAGGCCACCCAACCAAACGAACACAAGGGTTACCGACATGAACTTGAATCTCTTCTCCATCATTGCCGCTTCCGCTGTTTCCGCCACTGTCGCCCTGCCAGCGGCGGCCAGCGTGGAAGTTTCCGGCAAAAAATCCAGCACCAGCGCCTACACCCAGAAATACCTGCAACAAAGTGCCAACTTCTACGCCGCACTGGATCACAAGACTCAGCAATAACCTGCACAAAAGCAGACGCCAAACCACTGGAACGAAGCCTGGCTCGTTCGAGTGGTTTGGCGTTTGTGCATCTGCAGAATAAAAATGATTGATATCACATTGCCATGTGTTTAAATTTGACGCTCAAATATTGACGCATTTATTCCTGGAATCGACAGCATGGCACTCCGACTCGCCGCACTCATCCTGGTTCTCTACTCCGCCCCCATCCTGTCCTCCGTACAAGGGGTGGACGGTGAGCCGGAGATTGCCCGTGAGCGGTTACTTAACCTGGTTGAAGGCTAAACCGAATCCCAGTAGTGAGCGGGCTTGCCCCGCGCTGGGCTGCGAAGCAGCCCCAAAACCAGGCGCCGAGGAATACCTGACACCGTGCGGCGTTTTCGATGGGGCCGCTTCGCAGCCCAGCGCGGGGCAAGCCCGCTCACTACAGAGCCCTATCGGGTCAGGTCTTTGCCATTACGGCAATGAACAGCGGCGATTGCAGGAAGCGCTCCAGCCACTGCTGTAACCGGGGATACGGTGCACCGGCAAACCATTCCCGATCCACATGGGCGAACTGACGCACAAACGGCGCCAGGGCCATGTCTGCCAGGCTTGGGTGATCGGCGAATAAGTACTCGCGATTCGCCAATAATCCCTCAAGTGTGCGCAAGAACACCTCGCCCTCGGCCCGATAATGTTCCATCGGTTGTTCCGGGTAGCGTTCGGCATACTTGTATCGATTCAAGTGATACTTGAAGCCCACATCGTTCTCGGCAATCAACGCCAATACCGCCGGGTCACCCTGCAGCAGCCAATCATCCGGGTCGTGCTGCGCCAGCGCCCACTGCATGATCGCCAGGCTTTCATCGATCACCACGCCATTCACACTCAACACCGGCACCGTGCCTTTGGGTGACAGCGCCAGCATCTCGGCCGGCTTGGCCTTGAGGCTCACTTCGATAATGCGCACGGGCACGCCGCAATAGCGCAACGCCAGGCGCGCGCGCATCGCATACGGGCAGCGTCGAAACGAATACAGCAGCGCCTCGCTCACTTGACCTCCAGGGTGCTCAAGCCATTGCCCTGGCGCTTGACCTGGATCTGCACCGGAATGCGCTCGTGCATTTCCTGCACGTGGGAGATCACCGCCACTTTGCGGCCCTGGGCCTGCAAACCGTCCAGTGCGTCCATCGCCAACTGCAGCGACTCGGGGTCCAGGCTGCCGAAGCCTTCGTCGATAAACAGCGACTCGATCTTCAACGTGCTGGAGGCCATCGACGCCAGGCCCAGCGCTAGCGCCAGCGACACCAGGAAGGTTTCACCACCGGACAATGAATGCACCGAGCGCAGTTCATCGCCCATTTCCGTGTCCATGACCAATAGGCCCAGCATGCTGCCGCCGCGCTTGAGACGGTAGCGGCGCACCAATTGGCGCAGTTGCACGTTGGCGTGGTGCACCAGCAGGTCGAGGTTGTAGGCCTGGGCGATCTTGCGGAAGGTGTCGCCGGTGGCTGAGCCGATCAGCGCATTCAGGCGTGCCCAGCGTTGCCATTCGTCATAGGCCTTGGCGATCTGTTCGGCGAAGGCCTGATTGGCATCCTGGCGGCGCTGGTCTTCGGACTGGCGCGCGCGCAATTCGGCGCAGGTTTTTTCTCCCTCAGCCAACTGTTGGTTGAGCGTAGCCAACGCGCTGTCCAGTGCTTCGGCTTCAAGGTTGCCGTTGTGCAGGGCTTGGTGCTCGGCCAGGCGTTGCTCGCGTTCTTGCAGCAGGACCTTGGCTTGTTCAACGGCTTTTTCGCTGTGCTGCAACTGCTGGCGCAATTGGCTGACCTGGGCGTCATCGTAGGCCAGCAAGCGGTTGAGGCCATCGTTATCGAGCTCCGGGTGCCGGGCTCGCCACTCGCCGAGGCGTGTGTCCAGCGATTGCTGTTCGGCCTGTAACGCTTGCTGGCGCTCCTGCTGGGCCTTGAGATCGGCGGCCAACTGGATCAATGCGTTGTGGATCTCTTGCAACTGCTTGTTGGCGTCGGTTTCACTCTGGCGTGATTGGGTCACGGCCTGATCCAACTGCTGTTGCCAGTGTTCGGCACTGCCGTGCTCGCCAAGCAACGCGCCGAGTTTTTCCTGAGCTGCTTGTTGCTGGGCGGCCAACTCGTTGACCTGCTGATTCAGCGCATCGAGTTGCTGCTGGCGGTGCTGCTGATGCGTCTGTTCTTTCTCGATCGCTTGTTGGCGTTCTTGTTGCTCGGCCAGCTCATCACGTTGATGGCCGAGCTGTTCAAGGCGCTGGCTGACCTGTTGGTCCAGCTGCATGAAGGTTGCGGCCGGCTCGGCACGCAAACCGTCCAGGGTGTCGGCGGGCAACAGGCTGGCGAAGGCATTCAGTTCCTGCTCAAGACGTTCGCGGTCGCTGGCCAGCTCGCGTTGCTGATCCACCAGCAATTGACGGGCCTGCTGGCTCGCTTCCTGGGCGGCTTGCAGTTGTTGCTGCAGACGCCCGGCGTTTTGTTGCAGGTTGAGCAGGGCACCTTGGCGTTGTTCGTCCTGGGTGATGCTTTGGGTCAGTTGGCCCAGTTGTTGATCAAGCCAGGCGCTGCGTTTGGCCGCCTCCTGGTTGAACAATGCTGCTGAAAGTGGGTGTGCGTCCAGGCTCGGCTTGAGTGCGTGCTGTTGTGTCGCCAGCTGCTCCTGCTGTTGCAGGTATTCCTTTTGCTGGGCGATCAAGCCACCGACTTCGCCGCGCAGCTCGGTGAGTTTTTCCTTGAGGGTGTCGACGGCTTTCTGTGCCGAGGCCTCCTCGTTTTCGTCATGGCGACCGAGACTTTGCAGCAGCGCTTCGGGCTGGTGGTACGGATGCACGTGGCTGCCGCACACCGGGCAGGGCTGGTCGTCCTGCAACTGCTCGCGCAATTCTTCGACACTGGCACTGCGGGCCAGGCGCTGGCGCTCAAGCAGTTGCTTGGTCACCGTCAGGGTTTGTTCGGCAACGGTCAGCTCCGCCTTGGTTTGCAGGCCGGTCTGGTTCAGTTGCTCGCGTTGCTGTTGGGCGTCGGCAAGCTTCTGCGTCAGTACGTTGGCCTGCTGGTCCAGCTGCTGCTGGCTGTCCCACAGGCGCGTCAGGTCTTCAAAGGCGCGTTGCTGTTTGCGATTGTCTTGCAGCAGGCTGGCCAGCAACTGGATTTGCTCGGCCACGGCATGCGGCTCGGCACCGGCCTCCTGATACAGCAGGTCCAGAGCCTCGCGTTGTCCGGTGAACTGTTCGGCTGCGCGGGCCGCGCGTTGTTCCAATTGCGGCAGTTCGGCCTGGCCTTTGTTCAGGCGATTGCCTATCAACATCAGCTGTTGCAAGCGATCGCGGTAGGCGGTCCAGGCGTCGCTCAAGGGGGCGAGGGCGGCGCTGCGATCAAGTTCGGTGGCCAGGCGTTGGAGGCGTTCGGCGACTTGGCTTTGCTTTTCCAGCAGACCGTTAAGCCGGGCCTGGCCTTCGGTGCAGGCGTGTTCGTGCTGCTGTTTGTCCTCGGCGCGCTTGGCCAGCGCTTTGGTCAAGTGGGCGAGGGTGCTCTGCTCTTCAAACGCCTGGCGCAGCAAAGGCACGGCATCGGCCTGGTTTTTCAGCGCCTCGGCCAACGCGGTTTGCGCGGTGGCTTGCTGTTGTTCGGCCTGCGTCTGGCGACTATGCAGTTGGCCCTGTTGTTCGATATGCAACTGAATCTGCACGGCCAACGGGGCAAGCACGCTGTTGAGTTCGGCTTGGCGGGCGAACTGATGACGTTGCGGCGCCAATTGCTCCAGGCGACTCAGGTCCTGGCGTTGCGGGCCCTGGGCATCCCAATCAGCCTGTGCCCGTTGCAGCTGTTCGGTGGCGGCGAGCTGGCGCTCCTGCCATTCGCGCAGTTCCTTGAGCCAGGTGTGTTGCAGCTCCAACTGCTTGAGTTGGGCCTGTTGGTTCTTGAGCTGGGCGTTTGCGGCGTCGAATTGCTGATCCAGTTCGGCACGTGCTTCAGGGGCCAGGGGCACCACGCCGGTGGCTTGGTCCTGCAACTGCTTGTGCGCGTCCCTGGCGTCTTTGGCCTTGTCGAAGGCGCGTCGGCCAAGCTGGGTGTAGAGGGCCGTGTCGGTGAGCTTTTCGAGCAGTTCGCTGCGCTCGTTATCGTTGGCCTTGAGGAAGGCACTGAACTCGCTTTGCGCCAGCAATACGGCGCGGGTGAACTGCTCGAAGTTCAGGCCCAGGGCCAGTTCCAACTGGGTCTTGTATTCGGTTTTCTGGCTGGCCAGCAGTTGGTCGCTGTCCAGGTCGATCAGGCTCTGGCGGCTGTTCTGCAACTTGCCGCTGGCCTTGTCGCGGGCGCGGTTGGCTTCCCAGCGCGCACGGTAGCGACGGCCGCTGACGCCGACAAAATCCACTTCGGCATAACCACCCCCGGTGCCGCGACGAATCAAGGTGCGCGGGTCGCCAATGGAAATATCGCTGTCGGCATCCGGCATCTTCGCCTGGCCGGTGTCGCCCAGGCGCGGCACAGCGCCGAACAGCGCCAGGCACAACGCATCCAGCAGGGTGCTTTTACCGGCGCCGGTCGGCCCGGTAATCGCGAACAAACCCGCGCTGGCCAGCGGCTCTGCGGTGAAGTCGATCTCGAACGGGCCCGCCAGGGAGGCGAGGTTTTTCAGGCGGATGGCGAGGATCTTCATGGCTGTTGCTCCTCCTGTTGCACTTCCTGGAGCAGCACAGCGAAATCCTTCAAGGTCTGTTCATCCACTTCACTGCCGTAACTGTCCTGCCAGGCGCGGCTGAACAATTCCTGGGGCGTGAGCTGGTCGAGTTCGATCAGGCGGTCTTCGTCCGTGTTGTCGCTGCCGCGCTTACCGGCGTACTCGGCGGCGATGCGCACCAGGCGCACGGCTTTGCCTTGCAGGGCGGTTTCGATTTGCTGGCGCAGGTCGGGTTGCGGCTCGTCCAGGCGCACGCGCACTTCCAGCCAGGGATGGCGCTGGGTTTCAGCGAGCAGGTCGACGTCCGGCAACTCGGCCAGGGCCTTGAGGATATCCGCCAGCGGCGCAGCCTCCAGGCGTTGCAGGTCAACCGAACGCGGGATCAGCAGTGGTTCGACACTCACTAGGCATTGGCCCTGGAACGTCACGTCGAGGATCTGGTGTTTGTAGCCGATTTCGGAAAATGACAACGGAATCGGCGAGCCGCTATAGCGAATCCGCTCTTCGCCATTGACCTTTTGCGGCTTGTGCAAATGGCCGAGGGCGACATAGCCGACACTTTTATCGAACAGGCTGGCCGGCAGCGCCTCGGCATTGCCGATGATCAGGCTGCGCTCGGAGTCTTCCGACACCGAGCCTCCGGCCATGTGCGCATGGCTGATGGCAATC
This sequence comes from Pseudomonas sp. 58 R 12, assembly GCF_900005865.1. Classification (NCBI taxonomy): domain Bacteria; kingdom Pseudomonadati; phylum Pseudomonadota; class Gammaproteobacteria; order Pseudomonadales; family Pseudomonadaceae; genus Pseudomonas; species Pseudomonas sp. 58 R 12. Next base: position 1,266 of record NZ_CVTP01000001.1, on the reverse strand, counting down.
AGCGCCTGGCCTTTTTTACGCTTGGCGTTGGCGGCGGCGATCAGCCATTCATGCACTTGGCCGATACCGCGCAGGTAGTCGTCACCCAGGTGTGCACCGGTGACTTCCGCCGGGCGCAGGAATGGCAAGGCCAGGCACCAGCCGGCAATCTTGCCCTTGGCATCCGGCAGTGGGATCAGCAGGCGTTCGGCGTCGAGTTCGCCGTCATCCAGCCACAGCACGCGACCGAGCGCATGGGTGCGCAGGCGACGCATCAGTGGTGCGGGCAGTTCGATGCGCGAGCCGGAGTCGTGGTTGCCGGCGATCATCACGATGGTCAGCTTGGGGTTTTGCTCGTGGGCGCTGATGATAAAGTCATACAACCGTTCCTGGGCCTTGAGCGGCGGGTTGACCGTGTCGAAGATATCGCCGGCGATGAGCAGCACATCCGGGCGCTGGGCGTTGAGTTGGCCCAGCAGCCACTCAAGGAAACAGGCGTGTTCGAAGTCGCGTTCCTGGCCGTGGAGGTTTTGGCCAAGGTGCCAGTCGGAAGTGTGGAACAGACGCAAGGCGAACTCCGTGAATAAACAGAAAAGTGAATAGCCGCCATGAACAGAGAAGGGCGGTGAAAAGGAAGGGAGTTTACCTGTAATGCGAACCCGGTGCCTGCGGGCGAAGGAGATCAACTGTGGGAGCTGGCTTGCCTGCGATGGCGGTGTGTCAGTCAAAAATGAGCTGACTGATCCACCGCCATCGCAGCATAAGTATCTACATATCTTTATTCCCCCCCAGGCGTAGCAGCTGTCGAGCCCCTGCGAGGCTGCGTCAGCGGTGTGTCAGACAGGCCGCAAACGCAGCCTCGCTGGGGCTCGACAGCTGCTACGCACTATCACAGTGAAAATGTGTAGATACCTTTGGCCATCGCAGGCAAGCCCGCTCCCACATTTTGATTTGTGTGGCGTCAGGGATGTTGCCGTTACTTGGGATACAACGGCGGCAGGCTGGTGGTGTCGGCGGCCGGATCCAGCTCACGCTCAGCCACCGGGATGGCCTTCACCGCACGCCACAGGTCTTCACCCAGCCAATAATGGCCGCCCTCGCTGTAGAGCGCGCCGTTCAACCCATCCAACGCGTCCGACAGCGGTACAAACCGCGCGGCCATGTCCGCCAGGGTTTCCGGCTGTTGCCGGGCCCAGGCGTCGAGGGCTTGGCGGGTGGCCTGGGGGTCGTTGGCCTGGGTGGCGCGCTTGAGGTCGTCGAGCAGGGTGCGCGGGCTCGGGCCGGTTT
>NZ_CVTP01000003.1:0-120425 GCF_900005865.1 Pseudomonas sp. 58 R 12 | reverse complement strand
TAACGCTGTAGAATTCGCCTCCCGCTAACGAGAGATCGGAAGCGCAAGTGGTTGAAGTTGTTGAAGAATTCTTCGAAAACTTCTGAAAATAATCACTTGACAGCAAATGAGGCTGCTGTAGAATGCGCGCCTCGGTTGAGACGAAAGATCTTAACCAACCGCTCTTTAACAACTGAATCAAGCAATTCGTGTGGGTGCTTGTGGAGTCAGACTGATAGTCAACAAGATTATCAGCATCACAAGTTACTCCGCGAGAAATCAAAGATGTAACCAACGATTGCTGAGCCAAGTTTAGGGTTTCTTAAAAACCCAAAGATGTTTGAACTGAAGAGTTTGATCATGGCTCAGATTGAACGCTGGCGGCAGGCCTAACACATGCAAGTCGAGCGGTAGAGAGAAGCTTGCTTCTCTTGAGAGCGGCGGACGGGTGAGTAATGCCTAGGAATCTGCCTGGTAGTGGGGGATAACGTTCGGAAACGGACGCTAATACCGCATACGTCCTACGGGAGAAAGCAGGGGACCTTCGGGCCTTGCGCTATCAGATGAGCCTAGGTCGGATTAGCTAGTTGGTGAGGTAATGGCTCACCAAGGCGACGATCCGTAACTGGTCTGAGAGGATGATCAGTCACACTGGAACTGAGACACGGTCCAGACTCCTACGGGAGGCAGCAGTGGGGAATATTGGACAATGGGCGAAAGCCTGATCCAGCCATGCCGCGTGTGTGAAGAAGGTCTTCGGATTGTAAAGCACTTTAAGTTGGGAGGAAGGGCAGTTACCTAATACGTGATTGTTTTGACGTTACCGACAGAATAAGCACCGGCTAACTCTGTGCCAGCAGCCGCGGTAATACAGAGGGTGCAAGCGTTAATCGGAATTACTGGGCGTAAAGCGCGCGTAGGTGGTTTGTTAAGTTGGATGTGAAATCCCCGGGCTCAACCTGGGAACTGCATTCAAAACTGACTGACTAGAGTATGGTAGAGGGTGGTGGAATTTCCTGTGTAGCGGTGAAATGCGTAGATATAGGAAGGAACACCAGTGGCGAAGGCGACCACCTGGACTAATACTGACACTGAGGTGCGAAAGCGTGGGGAGCAAACAGGATTAGATACCCTGGTAGTCCACGCCGTAAACGATGTCAACTAGCCGTTGGAAGCCTTGAGCTTTTAGTGGCGCAGCTAACGCATTAAGTTGACCGCCTGGGGAGTACGGCCGCAAGGTTAAAACTCAAATGAATTGACGGGGGCCCGCACAAGCGGTGGAGCATGTGGTTTAATTCGAAGCAACGCGAAGAACCTTACCAGGCCTTGACATCCAATGAACTTTCTAGAGATAGATTGGTGCCTTCGGGAACATTGAGACAGGTGCTGCATGGCTGTCGTCAGCTCGTGTCGTGAGATGTTGGGTTAAGTCCCGTAACGAGCGCAACCCTTGTCCTTAGTTACCAGCACATAATGGTGGGCACTCTAAGGAGACTGCCGGTGACAAACCGGAGGAAGGTGGGGATGACGTCAAGTCATCATGGCCCTTACGGCCTGGGCTACACACGTGCTACAATGGTCGGTACAGAGGGTTGCCAAGCCGCGAGGTGGAGCTAATCCCAGAAAACCGATCGTAGTCCGGATCGCAGTCTGCAACTCGACTGCGTGAAGTCGGAATCGCTAGTAATCGCGAATCAGAATGTCGCGGTGAATACGTTCCCGGGCCTTGTACACACCGCCCGTCACACCATGGGAGTGGGTTGCACCAGAAGTAGCTAGTCTAACCTTCGGGAGGACGGTTACCACGGTGTGATTCATGACTGGGGTGAAGTCGTAACAAGGTAGCCGTAGGGGAACCTGCGGCTGGATCACCTCCTTAATCGACGACATCAGCTGCTCCATAAGTTCCCACACGAATTGCTTGATTCATTGAAGAAGACGATAAGAAGCAGCCCGAAATTGGGTCTGTAGCTCAGTTGGTTAGAGCGCACCCCTGATAAGGGTGAGGTCGGCAGTTCGAATCTGCCCAGACCCACCAATTTTGTGTGGGAAACGCCTGTAGAAATACGGGGCCATAGCTCAGCTGGGAGAGCGCCTGCCTTGCACGCAGGAGGTCAACGGTTCGATCCCGTTTGGCTCCACCACTACTGCTTCTACGTTATGAAAGCTTAGAAATGAGCATTCCATCGTTATGATGGTGAATGTTGATTTCTAGTCTTTGATTAGATCGTTCTTTAAAAATTTGGGTATGTGATAGAAAGATAGACTGAACGTTACTTTCACTGGTAACGGATCAGGCTAAGGTAAAATTTGTGAGTTACTCAGTTTTGAGTATTATCGAATTTTCGGCGAATGTTGTCTTCACAGTATAACCAGATTGCTTGGGGTTATATGGTCAAGTGAAGAAGCGCATACGGTGGATGCCTTGGCAGTCAGAGGCGATGAAAGACGTGGTAGCCTGCGAAAAGCTTCGGGGAGTCGGCAAACAGACTTTGATCCGGAGATGTCTGAATGGGGGAACCCAGCCATCATAAGATGGTTACCTTACACTGAATACATAGGTGTATGGAGCGAACCAGGGGAACTGAAACATCTAAGTACCCTGAGGAAAAGAAATCAACCGAGATTCCCTTAGTAGTGGCGAGCGAACGGGGACTAGCCCTTAAGTGGCTTTGAGATTAGCGGAACGCTCTGGAAAGTGCGGCCATAGTGGGTGATAGCCCTGTACGCGAAAATCTCTTAGTCATGAAATCGAGTAGGACGGAGCACGAGAAACTTTGTCTGAATATGGGGGGACCATCCTCCAAGGCTAAATACTACTGACTGACCGATAGTGAACTAGTACCGTGAGGGAAAGGCGAAAAGAACCCCGGAGAGGGGAGTGAAATAGATCCTGAAACCGTATGCGTACAAGCAGTGGGAGCCCACTTTGTTGGGTGACTGCGTACCTTTTGTATAATGGGTCAGCGACTTATTTTCAGTGGCGAGCTTAACCGAATAGGGGAGGCGTAGCGAAAGCGAGTCTTAATAGGGCGTCTAGTCGCTGGGAATAGACCCGAAACCGGGCGATCTATCCATGGGCAGGTTGAAGGTTGGGTAACACTAACTGGAGGACCGAACCGACTACCGTTGAAAAGTTAGCGGATGACCTGTGGATCGGAGTGAAAGGCTAATCAAGCTCGGAGATAGCTGGTTCTCCTCGAAAGCTATTTAGGTAGCGCCTCATGTATCACTGTAGGGGGTAGAGCACTGTTTCGGCTAGGGGGTCATCCCGACTTACCAAACCGATGCAAACTCCGAATACCTACAAGTGCCGAGCATGGGAGACACACGGCGGGTGCTAACGTCCGTCGTGAAAAGGGAAACAACCCAGACCGTCAGCTAAGGTCCCAAAGTTATGGTTAAGTGGGAAACGATGTGGGAAGGCTTAGACAGCTAGGAGGTTGGCTTAGAAGCAGCCACCCTTTAAAGAAAGCGTAATAGCTCACTAGTCGAGTCGGCCTGCGCGGAAGATGTAACGGGGCTCAAACCATACACCGAAGCTACGGGTATCACGTAAGTGATGCGGTAGAGGAGCGTTCTGTAAGCCTGTGAAGGTGAGTTGAGAAGCTTGCTGGAGGTATCAGAAGTGCGAATGCTGACATGAGTAACGACAATGGGTGTGAAAAACACCCACGCCGAAAGACCAAGGTTTCCTGCGCAACGTTAATCGACGCAGGGTTAGTCGGTCCCTAAGGCGAGGCTGAAAAGCGTAGTCGATGGAAAACAGGTTAATATTCCTGTACTTCTGGTTATTGCGATGGAGGGACGGAGAAGGCTAGGCCAGCTTGGCGTTGGTTGTCCAAGTTTAAGGTGGTAGGCTGAGATCTTAGGTAAATCCGGGATCTTAAGGCCGAGAGCTGATGACGAGCTAACTTTTAGTTAGCGAAGTGGTTGATGCCATGCTTCCAAGAAAAGCTTCTAAGCTTCAGGTAACCAGGAACCGTACCCCAAACCGACACAGGTGGTTGGGTAGAGAATACCAAGGCGCTTGAGAGAACTCGGGTGAAGGAACTAGGCAAAATGGCACCGTAACTTCGGGAGAAGGTGCGCCGGTGAGGGTGAAGGACTTGCTCCGTAAGCTCATGCCGGTCGAAGATACCAGGCCGCTGCGACTGTTTATTAAAAACACAGCACTCTGCAAACACGAAAGTGGACGTATAGGGTGTGACGCCTGCCCGGTGCCGGAAGGTTAATTGATGGGGTTAGCTAACGCGAAGCTCTTGATCGAAGCCCCGGTAAACGGCGGCCGTAACTATAACGGTCCTAAGGTAGCGAAATTCCTTGTCGGGTAAGTTCCGACCTGCACGAATGGCGTAACGATGGCGGCGCTGTCTCCACCCGAGACTCAGTGAAATTGAAATCGCTGTGAAGATGCAGTGTATCCGCGGCTAGACGGAAAGACCCCGTGAACCTTTACTATAGCTTTGCACTGGACTTTGAATTTGCTTGTGTAGGATAGGTGGGAGGCTTTGAAGCGTGGACGCCAGTCTGCGTGGAGCCAACCTTGAAATACCACCCTGGCAACTTTGAGGTTCTAACTCAGGTCCGTTATCCGGATCGAGGACAGTGTATGGTGGGTAGTTTGACTGGGGCGGTCTCCTCCTAAAGAGTAACGGAGGAGTACGAAGGTGCGCTCAGACCGGTCGGAAATCGGTCGTAGAGTATAAAGGCAAAAGCGCGCTTGACTGCGAGACAGACACGTCGAGCAGGTACGAAAGTAGGTCTTAGTGATCCGGTGGTTCTGTATGGAAGGGCCATCGCTCAACGGATAAAAGGTACTCCGGGGATAACAGGCTGATACCGCCCAAGAGTTCATATCGACGGCGGTGTTTGGCACCTCGATGTCGGCTCATCACATCCTGGGGCTGAAGCCGGTCCCAAGGGTATGGCTGTTCGCCATTTAAAGTGGTACGCGAGCTGGGTTTAGAACGTCGTGAGACAGTTCGGTCCCTATCTGCCGTGGACGTTTGAGATTTGAGAGGGGCTGCTCCTAGTACGAGAGGACCGGAGTGGACGAACCTCTGGTGTTCCGGTTGTCACGCCAGTGGCATTGCCGGGTAGCTATGTTCGGAATAGATAACCGCTGAAAGCATCTAAGCGGGAAACTAGCCTCAAGATGAGATCTCACTGGGACCTTGAGTCCCCTGAAGGGCCGTCGAAGACTACGACGTTGATAGGTTGGGTGTGTAAGCGCTGTGAGGCGTTGAGCTAACCAATACTAATTGCCCGTGAGGCTTGACCATATAACACCCAAGCAATTTGACTACTCTAACGAGCATCAGATTGCGGTGTGTGAAGACGATAGAACCGAAAGTTCGATCTCACGAAAACACCGAAAGCTGTCACATACCCAATTTGCTGAAGCGAGGCCATCTGGCCACGACTCAGTACCCGAATTTCTTGACGACCATAGAGCATTGGAACCACCTGATCCCATCCCGAACTCAGTAGTGAAACGATGCATCGCCGATGGTAGTGTGGGGTTTCCCCATGTGAGAGTAGGTCATCGTCAAGATTAAATTCCGAAACCCCTGTTTGCTAACGCAAACAGGGGTTTTGTTTTGGGCGATTGGAAAGCACACGGGGTGTTCGCGTAGGTCCATAACGACAATGCGCTGGCTGCAAACAGCACTCATCTCCGTAGATAAGCCCACCCGAACTCGCCAAACAAATATGCACAGTTATTTCTGAACCAGACCACTAGAATAGGCACCTAACCTTTTTTAGAGTCCGAGCCCTACTTATGCCCGAGCCGGTTGATGCCCTTGAGGTATCGGATTTACCACTGGACGACCTGGCGGCATGCCATGAGTGCGACTTGCTGATGCGCAAGCCGGTGCTGGCCGTCGGTGAAAAAGCCCAATGCCCACGGTGCGGTTATGAGCTTTATGCTCATCGCCACAACGTCGTTGAGCGAAGCCTCGCCCTGGTGCTGGCCGCGCTGCTGCTGTATATCCCTGCGAACTTTTTGCCGATCATGCAGCTCAATCTACTCGGGCAGTCCTCGGAAGACACCGTATGGAGTGGCGTTGTCGGTCTGTTCAATACCGGTATGCAGGGGGTCGCCGCCGTTGTGTTTCTTTGCAGCATGGCCATTCCGCTGCTCAAATTACTCTGCCAATTGGCTGTGTTGCTCAGCATCCGCTGGAATATCGGCCGCAGTTATGGGCTGCTGTTGTACCGCATCTACCATCACATGAAAGATTGGGGAATGTTGGAGGTCTACTTGATGGGCGTGCTGGTGGCGATTGTAAAACTCGCCGACATGGCCTCCATCACGGTCGGCCTTGGTTTGGTCTGCTTTATCAGCCTATTAATGGTTCAGGTGCTGCTTGAGGTGGTGATGTCGCCCCACCAGATCTGGCAAGCGTTGTCAGGAGAGGATGATCATGCGGGCGATTGATGCGGGCATTCTGATTTGTACTGAATGCCACGAACTGAATAAACAAGACGCTGACTCCGACGAGCAACTCTGTACCCGTTGCGGTGCGCTGATTCATGCCCGGCGCCCGAACAGCCTCACACGCACCTGGGCGTTGCTGATCACGGCGGCAATCCTGTATATCCCCGCCAATCTGCTGCCCATCATGACCGTCAACTCGTTAGGGCAGGGCGAGCCCAGTACTATCATGGCAGGCGTGATCCAACTGATGCAGCACGGCATGTACCCCATCGCAGCAGTCGTGTTCATCGCCAGTATTCTGGTCCCCACATTCAAGTTGGTGGGCATTGGGCTGCTACTGTTCTCAGTGCAGCGCCACCAGCCGCTGTCTGCCCAGCAACGCATTGTGATGTACCGCTTTATCGAGTTCATTGGCCGTTGGTCCATGCTGGATATCTTCGTGATAGCCATTCTGGTGGCGGTCGTAAACTTTGGGCGACTTGCCAGTGTCGAGGCCAATCTCGGCGCTGCGGCGTTCGCCAGTGTGGTGATCTTGACGATGTTCGCCGCAGTAACCTTTGATCCCCGACTGATTTGGGATAACACGGAGTCGGACGACGACAATGAGTGATTTGCCTAAAGCTAAAACCCGCCCGGCCTCCAATTGGTCGGCTATCTGGGTGTTGCCTCTGATTGCCCTGATCATCGGCGGATGGTTGGGATGGCGTGCCTATTCCCAGCAAGGTCTCGAAATTCAGGTGCGCTTTGAAAGCGGGGAAGGGATCCAGGCCAATAAGACAGAAGTGGTCTACAAAGGCATGCCCGTGGGCAAGGTCAAAACCCTGGCCCTTGACGACGAAGGCAACAATCGCGGGGTGATTGCCACCATCGAGATGAACAAGGACGTCGAGCAATACCTCAGGACCAACACCCGTTTCTGGCTGGTGAAGCCAAGCGTTACTTTGGCGGGTATCACTGGCCTCGAAACCCTGGTCTCGGGTAACTACATTGCTGCCAGCCCTGGCGACGGTGAGCCCACACGAAAATTCAAGGCACTCTCCGAAGAGCCTCCCTTGTCTGACGCCAAGCCCGGCCTGCATCTGACCATCAAAGCCGATCGCCTCGGTTCACTGGACCGTGGCAGCCCCGTCTTCTACAAGCAGATCCAGGTCGGCCAGGTTAAAAGCTACCTGCTCTCCGAGGACCAGAGCACCGTCGAGATCAAGGTCTACATCGAGCCGACCTACGCCAACCTGGTGCGCAAACACACGCGTTTCTGGAACGCCAGCGGCATCAGCATTGACGCCAATCTCTCCGGCGTGAAGGTGCGCAGCGAATCCCTCTCGAGCATTGTCGCTGGCGGTATCGCCTTCGCCACGCCAGAGAACCGCAAGGACAGTCCGCCCACCGACCCGAGCCTGCCGTTCCGCTTGTATGAAGATTTCGACGCCGCCGCAGCCGGTATCAAGGTCAAGGTCAAGCTCTCTGACTTTGAAGGCCTGCAGGCCGGCCGCACGCCTGTGATGTACAAAGGCATCCAGGTTGGCAGTCTGAAGACCTTGAAGATCAACCCTGATCTGTCCAGCGCCAATGCTGAGCTCACACTCGACCCCCTGGCGGAAGACTACCTGGTCCAGGACACCCAGTTCTGGGTGGTCAAACCTTCCATTTCCCTCGCCGGTATCACCGGGCTTGAGGCGTTGGTCAAAGGTAACTACATCGCCATCCGGCCCGGTGACAAAGGCACCCCGCCGCAGCGTGAATATGAGGCCCGTGCCAAGGCACCGCCGCTGGACCTGCGTTCCCCCGGCCTGCACATGGTGCTGCTCACCGATAACCTGGGCTCGCTGGATGTCGGCAGTCCGATCCTTTACAAACAGGTCAAGGTCGGCTCGGTTCAGAGCTATCAATTTTCGCGCAAGAAAAAACAACTCGTGATCGGCGTTCATATCGAGAAGGAATACGAAAGCCTGGTTAACGGTTCGACGCGCTTCTGGAATGCCAGCGGTGTGACCCTCACAGGCGGCCTTACAGGTGGCATCCAGGTAAAAAGTGAATCCTTGGCCAGCTTGATGGCCGGCGGTATCGCTTTCGAAACGCCGGAGCCGAACGTGCCGTTGAAAAAGCGCATCCCGCGTTTCCGCTTGTTCGCCGACCGCGAGGCCGCCAACCAGCACGGCACATTGGTGACCATCAAAGTTGACCGCGCCGACGGCATGCGGCCTGGCACACCGGTGCGTTTCAAGGGCCTGGATGTGGGCAAGATTGAAAGCGTCGACCTCAGCGCCGACATGCAGTCGGTGTTGCTCAGCGCGCGTATCACTCAGGTAGCGGACCGCATCGCACGGGTTGGCAGTCAGTTCTGGGTGGTCAAGCCCGAGTTGGGCCTGATGAAAACCTCTAACCTGGAAACTCTGGTCACCGGCCAATACATCGAAGTGCAACCGGCAGCCAGAAATGGCGGGCCACAAAAAAACTTCGTCGCCCTGGAACAGCCGCCTGAGGCTGCTCATAAGGAAGAGGGCCTGAGCCTGACACTCAGCGCCGCCCGCCGTGGTTCGCTGAAGGAAGGCGTTCCGGTCACCTATCGCGAAGTCACCGTGGGCAAAGTCACCGGCTATGAGCTGGGCCAGACCGCTGACCGTGTCCTCATCCATATCCTGATTGAGCCCAAGTACGCCGCCCTCGTGCGCAGCGGCAGTCGTTTCTGGAACACCAGCGGCTTCGGCTTCGACTTCGGGCTGTTCAAAGGTGCCTCCGTACGTACTGAATCCCTGGAGACCTTGGTCGCTGGCGGTATCGCCTTTGCCACGCCAGACGGCGAACGCATGGGCAACGCGGCGCGGCCACAGCAAACCTTCCCGCTGTTCGACAAGTTTGAGGATGAGTGGCTGACCTGGGCGCCTAAGATTCAACTCGGCAAGTAAACCGAGGTGCGTCCATCGCGGGCAAGCCCGGCTCCCACAGGGGATATGCATCGTCAGTAAGAATGCATACCAAATGTGGGAGCCGGGCTTGTCCGCGATGAGGCCCTTCCATTCGACACAAAAAAACCAGCCATAAAAAAGGCCGCGATCCATAAGATCGCGGCCTTGTGCGTTTCAGCTATTCAAGTCAGACCTCATCCAACTCCGGCTCATCCGCCTGCACGTTCACCGTCGCCTTCACTACATCGTGACGACGGATGTACTTCCAATCCGCCTCATCGATATAGATCCCGTTCGGCCCGCTACCGCCTTCCAGGTCAATCGCCACCTGGGCGGATACCTGCGGCTTCACACTGGCCAAAATAGGCACGAAGCCCAGCTGCAAGCTCGTCTCCAGCAAGGCGGCCTGGTTCTTCTCATCGATGTCCGCTGCCTCGTCGAGGTAGTACGGCAAACGCACACGCCCGGCCTGGTCGCGATCCATCAAGTGCAGCAACAAGTACATGTTGGTCAGCGCCTTGATGGTCATGGTGGTGCCGTTGGACGCCGCACCATCGATATCGGTATGAATCACCGGCTGACCGTTTACCTTGGTGATCTCGAACGCCAGTTCGAACAAATCCTTTAGGCCCAACTGGTTATGGTTGGCAGCTACCAGGCGCGCCAGGTACTCCTTGGCTTCTTCGTTCTTGTTGTCCTGCTCGGCGCTATGGCTTAGGTCGAACACCGACAGCGTCTCGCCTTCTTCATACTGACCGGCACTGTGGATGATCTGGTCGATATGCTTGAGCGCTTCCTTGTTCGGCGCCAGCACGATACGGAAGCTTTGCAGGTTGGACACCTGGCGCTTGTTGATCTCGCGGTTGAACAACGCCAACTGGTGCTCAAGGCTGTCGTAGTCGCTACGGATATTGCGCAGGGTCCGGGCGATATCGGTGACGGCTGCACGGCGCGCCTTGCCCAGGGTCAGGGCTTCATCGGTACGGTGTGCATAAGCGTTGATCAGCAGTTGCAGGCGACGCTCAACGTCGTCCTCGCTGTCGAACTTGGCCACGCCCTTGAGGCGCACCTGCGCATACAGCGCTTCGATCTGGCCATCGGCGCGCAACAAACCTTGCCAGCTGTCCTGATAGTCATTGAGCAGCGGCAGCAGGTTGTCCATGGAATCGTCGACCGGGTCCATGAACGGCGTGCCGAACGGCAAGTCCGCCGGCAGCAACTGACGACGGCGCAAGGCGTCATCCAGCGTGCGCTGCTTGGCTTCCATGTCGCCGATCTGACGGCCGACCAATTGCAGCTTGGCCGACAACTGCTGGACGCGCTCGGTAAACGCATCACTGGAACGCTTCAACTCATCTTGCGCCGCTTCCATCTGCGCCAGGTTTTCCAGTTTCTCGCCTTCTTCTGCGCTCAGGGTCTGCGCGCGACGGAAGTCTTCCAGCGCTTTCTGCGCATCAAGTACCTGCTGGTACAGCGCTTCAGTCTGGGTTTTGCTCGCCGCGCGGTCAGACGCCACAGCCTGCTGGGTTTTCAGCTGCTTGAGTTCTTTTTCCAGACGCTCTTTCTGGTCGCGCAACGCCGCGCGATCCGCCAAGGCCTGCAACGCCGGTGGCTCGATGTGCGAGATATCGATGGCCAGCCCCGGTACTTCAAAACGCTCGCCCTTGAAGCCATCGAGGATCTGCTCCAGGGATTTCACCCACAGGCCTTCCTCGTCCAGCGTGATGCCATGCTCGCCCAGCGGCAGGCTGAACAGCGAACTGTTGAACAGGCGCATCAGTCGCTCGACATCCTGCTGCGAGAATTCTTCCCGTAGCTTGGCGTAGCTGTTGTTGTCCGCGTGATCCAGCTGCTGCTTGACCGACTTCAAGCGTTTTTCCAGGTCGCGCAGACGCTCGTCCAGGTCCTCGGCACTGAACTGTCGGGATTGCGCCAAGGCACCCGCCAACTCATCGTGAGCATCCTTGGCCGCCAGCAGTTGCTGCTCCAGCACCTTGACGTCATCGACCAGCGCAAAGCGATGCTTGAGCACCGACAGCTCGCCCAGCCAACGCTGAATACCGCTGATCTCACGCTCCAGTCGCATCAATTCCTGGGTGCCGCCACGCTGGTCGTTCTGCAGGGCATCCTGCTCGTTGCGGTAATGCTCGGCCTGGATCGTCAGCTCTTCCTTGCGTGCACTGGCGTAGTCGGACCAAGTGCCCAGCAACGAATCCAGCAACGGCGACAGGCGATGCAACTTGCCGCGCAATACGTCACGCAACCGTACGCCATTGGCCAGTGCTTCAACCAATGGCCCGGCAGCAACCAACGCGTTGTAGTCCTGCTCCATGCGTCGTACGTCGCGGAAGGCTTCTTCGCACGCCGCGATGTAATCAACACTGCCGGAACGCAGGCTGTGTTCGAAGGCATCCAGGAACAATTGCTTGAGCTTGGCCGCGGTGATTTCGCGCATGTGCAGCAGGTTGATAAACAGCGCGCGGAACGTCTTGAGGCTCTGTTCGCTGGTAGAGCGCAGCGGAATCAACGTCAGGTCCAGCGGGATCGATGTATGGCCACCCACCAGCAAACGGCGCAGCTCATCCGGCTTCAGCTCGTAGGCTTTGAGGCCCTCGCGCTCAAGGTTGGTGAACAGCTCTTTCTGACGCAGGCAGGTGTCATTCTTCTGATAGTGGGCCAGGTCCAGCTTGCCGGCATAGGCAAAGAACTGGTGCCCGAAACCACCGCCCGGGCCGCGCCCAACCACGCCGATTACATGCGGGCCGTGGGGCAGGGAGACTTCCACGAGGATGTAGCTGGTGTCGGTCGCAAAGTAGAAGCGTCGCGATTGTTCCAGGGTGTACTTGCCGAAACTCATGTCCGACATGCGCGCCAGGATCGGGAACTGCAAGGCGTTGATCGACGCGGATTTACCCAGGTTGTTTGCGCCGTAAACCGACAGCGGTTCTTCCAGCGGGAACAAACCCAGGCTGTAACCGGCGGTGTTCAATAGGGCGAAGCGGCGGATGCCGTAGCGTTCCTTGCTCATGCGTCGGTCTCCTGTTCTTCGGCAATGGCGCGGGCCATGGCGTCTTCTTCGCTTTCTTCCGCAAAGTCGCTGAGGTCGAGCGGGTCATCGGTCTTCAGCAGTTTTTCATCGCTGTCTTCGTCGATGATCACCGGCGCCGGCAATGGCAACACGCTGTGCACGCTGGCTGCGAGGTCGCGGTCCTGCTGCACCGACAGGCACACATCGAGGAAACGGTGCATCGGCGGCAGGAAGCGGTAAATGCCGTTGTCCTCGCTGGCAAAACCCAGCTGGGTCATGCGGCGCATGATTTTTTCTTCGAGCTCTTCCTGGGTCTGCACTTCGGCCTGGATAAACAGGTCGCGGTACTTCTCCAGCAACGACGGCAGTTCATCGCGGCCCAGGCTGCCGCCATCCAGCACTGCAATCGGGTCACGACCCTGGTCGGCCAAGTGCTCGACGATGATGAACGTGAACAACGCCAGGCGCTGCGCGGTCTTGTTTACCTGCGCGGCAGCCACGGCGGTGTCCGGCACGAAGTAGTAGAAGCCCCGCGTATCGCACACCAGCTCAAAGCCCAGGGCCTTGAACAGCGTGCGGTACTGGTCCTGGAAGTTCGACAGTTGCGCGTACAGCTCCGGATCGCGGCGGCTGACGTGGTAACCCTTGAACAGCTCGCGAAAGATCGGCGCCAGTTGGGACAGTTCGGATAGATCAAGATGCATAAGGTGTGCTCGCGGAATTCTCGGCCGCGTCAGGCGTGGCCGGGAGCAGGGCGAATGAGCGCAGGCTGACCTGGTGCTCGTGTGTGTGGTAATCGCGGCGTTCCAGGCGCTCGCGCTTGAAGCGTTTTTCACGCGAGAGGCGCGAGAACCAGTACAGCAACTCGTCGGTCGCGCCGTCCGGTTCCTGCTCCAGCAGCCAAGTCATCAAGTCCGGCATCGGCAGCGCGTCTTCGCAGCGCTCGAGCATTTCTTTGACCGTCCGCGGTGCGCGCTGGGCTTCGCCCTTGTGGGATTTGTGCGCCTTGGGGAACCGCGCCGGTTTCGGCTCGAAATTCGCCAGGGCATACACATAAGCTTCCACCTGGCTGGCACTGCCGAGGAAGGTGCTTTGCGGCCGGGTAAACATCGGCATCGCTGCTTGCGGTACCGCGTCCAGGCCTTTGCGGCGGATCGCCGACAGCGCCAGCGCCGCGCCACGGGTCACGGCGTTGTGCCGGCGCGCTTCTTCGCGCAGCGGCAGCAGCAGCTCGCGGGCATGACGCAGGGTCAGCTGGGCGCTGGTCTGCATTTCGAGGATGCGCGCGTGGGTGCGCAGCAGCATGTCGTCGTCCACCAGGTGGCCGAGGCGCTGTTGCTCAGTGAGCATGCGCAGCAGCACATTCTCCACCTTGCGCACGCCTTGCTCGAAGGCGCCGTCGGCGTTCACCAGTTGGATCATCGGTTCGACGTATTCGTCCCAGGTCGCCAGGACTTCGGCGTAGCGCTGGCGCAACGGGATCTGGCGGTCGCTGGTCTTGGCGCGGTCGGCCACGGCGGCTAGGGCCTGTTCGTCGTTGGCGAGTTTTTTCAACACGTCGCGCACGCGCATGTCGAGCAGGCGCAGCTGGCGGGCCAGGTCGTGGCCATCACGAATGTCGAAGGCGTCCTGGATATACCCGGCCAGGCGTTCGAGGTGGCGCAGGTAGGCTTCGATTTCCAGGCACAGGCCAAGCCGGTGCTCCTTACGAAGATAAGCCAGGAAGTCGTGGATCTGCGCGTTGAGCTCGAAACGGTTCGGGCTCTTGGCGACAGGCACCAGGATATCCAGGCGAATCCACACGTCCAGCAGGCTGGTGATGTCCTGGGGCGTGCTGTCCAGTTGTTGGGCGGCCAGTTGCGCACGCAGTTCGCTAAGGCTCAGGGTGCCTTGGTCGAAGTGTTCGCACAGTGGCTCAAGTAAGGCCCAGTGTTCGGCGAGGGCGCGCAGGACGCGCTTGGGTTCGATCATGGGAATGGCCGGCTGGTTGGCGATTAAAAGTCGCGATTGTACTGCATCGGACGCGGGATTTATCCACAGCCGGTCAGTGTGCAGTGGGCGATTGTTACCGAACAGCGGTAGAATCGCCGCTCTTTAGTTATCCACAAGTGGCCGAGCTGTGCTTATCGAGTCCCGACGTCGCGCTTACTTGACCGCCATGCAGGTGGTCAACTGGCTGCCCCGCACCGAACTGCCGTTTGCCGCACCGTCGCGGCCTGAGCTGTTGCAGGCGCTTGAGCCCTATGAGGCGTTCGAGTCTTCGGGCGAGGAGGCGGCCGCGCCGGTTGCGGTGGTCAAGCCTGTGCCCGAGGCGCGCCCCGTGGTCGAGCGGGCGAAGATCGAAGTGCCGCGCCCATCGCCGGTCGTCAAAGCCGTGGTCGTCGAAGAGGCCGCGCCGGTGGCCAAGGCTCCGGTGGTGCCGCCACCGCGCTTCGCCCTGCAATTGCTGCGGGCCGGGCGTTGCCTGCTGCTGGTCGAGTTACCGACCGGCGAGCGTTTCCAGACCCGCGACCCGGCCTACATGCTGCTCAAGGACATGCTGCGCGCCGCCGGCCTGCCCGATAGCCCACAGATTGTCGGCGACCCGGTGCGCTGGCCGTTGCTGGTGCGCGGCACCATGGACCAGGGCCCGGAAGCGGCGCGGGATTTTGTGCAAGGCTTTGTGTCGGCGCGCCTGGAAGACGAACCCTGTGTATGCCTGTGGCTGATCGGCCTGCCCGCCGTGCGGTTTGCCGGCGAAGCCAACGCCGAGGCCTGGTACCGCGAACTGCAAGTCGAAGGCTTGGGTTCGGTGTGGGCCCTGCCGGGCCTGGAATTATTAATGGAAGAGCCACAGCGTAAGGCTGATGTCTGGCAAGCCATGCGCCGGCTGATGGCGCGCTGGAAAACAACCGATGAGTGAGGCTTTATCCTTCCGCCCGATGACCGAGGCCGACCTCGACGCCGTGCTGAAAATTGAATACGCGGCTTTCAGCCACCCCTGGACCCGCGGAATTTTTCTCGACGGGCTGGGCAAGTATCAGATCTGGTTGATGTTTGAAGGTGAGCAGCAGGTGGGGCACGGTGTGGTGCAGATCATCCTTGATGAAGCGCATTTGCTGAATATCACCGTCAAGCCGGAGAACCAGGGCCGTGGCCTGGGTTTGGCGCTGTTGGAGCACTTGATGTCCCGTGCCTATGCCGCCAATGCGCGTGAGTGCTTCCTGGAAGTGCGGGATAGCAATACCGGCGCATTTCGCTTGTATGAGCGCTACGGCTTCAACGAGATCGGACGGCGTCGGGATTACTACCCTGCTGTGGGGGGGCGCGAGGATGCGGTCGTCATGGCCTGCACCCTGATCGACTGAACACAAAACTCAGTGTCCACACAGGCTCCTGTGGGAGCCGGGCTTGCCCGCGATGCAGGCGCCGCGGTGCGTCATCCACACCGCGGCGTTGCAATCGCAGGCAAGCCAGCTCCCACACAAGCCAGCTCCCACAGGGCCAGTTTTTACAGTGAGCTCCGTGGCGTTTCAGCGATTGCCGTCAACGGGATCAAGGTCGGCCAGTTCGGCCTCATCCAACCCATTCCCGCCGCCAATCTCATCCTCGTCCACGATGCTCAAGTCGAAATCCGCCGGATTATCGTCACCTTCCTCTCGAGCATCCCGCGCACCATCCTCGCGGATCAATGTTTCCGGGCTCATGTCGTCATCCGTTGACTCATGATCGTCGGTGGACGCTCCGGTCATCCCTGCTTCACGTACCCGTTCGTCAGGTATCAGGTGCTCGCGCTCGCGAGGCGGGATTTCATCGCCAATCTCAGCCGTTTGATCGGGCTCGTCAAAATCCAGCTCGCGCATAGAACCCATGCGATCTTCGTTATCATCAATCGGTTCGGGCTGTGTAGCGCCGTAGGGACGTCGTGATTCAGTCATGGCCAATCCTCATACTGTGGGGCTTATAGTGTGTGGACAGGCCGTGCGCCCCAAAGATTCAAGCTAATTTGCGCTAGGCGTGACCCGCAAGCGAGGTTGTCAGTCACAAAACTGCGCAACATTCCTGAGGCTTTCCCTGATGAACGAACTACAAGACCTGCTTGATAACAATGAACGCTGGGCGGACGCGATCAAACAGGAAGATCCCGAATTCTTCGCCAAGCTCGCCCGTCAGCAAACCCCGGAATACCTGTGGATCGGCTGCTCCGATGCACGCGTACCGGCCAACGAGATCGTCGGCATGCTGCCCGGTGATCTGTTTGTGCACCGCAACGTGGCCAATGTGGTGCTGCACACCGACCTCAATTGCCTGTCGGTGATCCAGTACGCCGTGGACGTGCTCAAGGTCAAACACATCCTCGTCACCGGCCACTATGGCTGCGGCGGCGTGCGCGCTTCGATGCAGGACCGGCAGTTCGGCCTGATCGACGGCTGGCTGCGCACCATTCGCGACCTCTACTACGAAAACCGTGAGGTGTTGGCCGAGTTGCCGACCGAAGAAGAACGTGTGGACCGTATGTGCGAGCTGAATGTGATCCAGCAAGTGGCCAACGTTGGTCACACCAGCATTGTGCAAAACGCTTGGCACCGTGGGCAGAGTCTGTCGATCCATGGTTGCATCTACGGCATCAAGGATGGTCGCTGGAAGAGTTTGAACACGACCATCAGTGGCTTTGAGCAACTGCCGCCGCAATATCGTCTGCGTCCGTTGGGTGAAGTCTAGTCTCGGCATGATCGATGGTCAGCAGCTCACCGGCACGGATTTCACGCAAGGACCAGACCTCAAGGTAGTGCTTGTCGACACATACGTTCGGATCGCTGGAGGGTGAAAACAGCCCGCTGAACCAGCAGTCGTACAGGTGGACGCGCGGCGACAATTGCACGGTACAGGGGCGTTGCTCGCCCACCGCGTAGCCGGAGATCTTGGCGATGCACACGCGGCTATTGAAGTCGACAAGCGCCTTGATCCCTGCGCTCAGGCCATTAGCCACCTGCACCACCTCGAACTGCGCGGTAGAAGGGTAGCCCTTCTCAAGGTGTGACTTGAAGGGGTAAAGGCATTCGCTCTCGACGGTTTTAGCCTTATCCATGGTCAGAGTTTTCATCACTCTCCTCGGGTAGGCTGCATCGACCTGCAGGTGGTGTCTGACTACCAGTCTTGCAGCGGATGGACGCGGTTCAAGACTCGCTGAACAGGGCGCCGATTTCTACTGTCATTGTTGACAGTAGAAATCGGTTGGTTTTTGTGCAGCTTATAGCGCCGGGGTTGCAATAGCGGGGGATGGGGCGGCGTTCTTCAGCTGCTTCAACTGTGCCTTGATGGCGGGCGTGGCGCATTTTGCGTTTGCCTGCTCCGAGGGCAGGTTGCGCACCGAGCTGTAGAACAACTCACACGTCTGCTCCTTGCGCGTGACCTGCCAGGTGTTCATGCACGCTTTAAGCATCACATTCGGGTCACTCGCCGGTTTCTGCCCCATTCCGGCCTGCCAGCAGGCGGCGCTCAAGTCCTGGCCCATCACCTTCAAGCCGGCCTCGTCGGCTTTCTGTTCGTTGCCCTCGTAGGTGTCCGGGCTTGCGGCATACCAGATGTAACTCGGATGGTTGGCGCCCAGCACCGGCACGGTCTGGCCGGCCCCCGGGCTGATCTGCGCCAGGCCCAATACACCCACGGTCTGCCCGTATTGCTGCTTGATCCAGCTGCGCACGGGCGCGCCAAACGCCACCATCGGCAATGCCCCTTTGGCGGGCAGGCTCAGTTCCTGGACCATGCGCATCTGGTAATCAGTGAAGTAGCTGTAGACGGCTTCCAGGTCCTTGCCGGCGTTGGAAGGCGCGGCGATGGGCGCGATGTCGATGATGGTCTGGTAAGCCGGTGTTTCAGTGGCCGGGATGCCATTGTCGACGAGCAGGGCTGCCCAACGGTCAGTGGTGGCCGATTCCAGGTAATCCTGGGCCTGAGTCAGCGAGTAATCCGGCGGGAAGTGCAGCAGCTCGATGCTTTTGCGATTTTCCAGGGCCATGCCCAGCGGCAGGAACAGGTACCAGTTGTAGGCCCACTTGCCGTCACTGTTGAGTTTGCTGGCGCCTTGATAGGCCAGGTCGGCGGTATTGAGCAGGGTGGTCAGGGGTTGGCCATAACTGTCAGGGACGCCACTGAACGTCGCTGCTACCTGCCCGTCATGGGTCTTGACGCTGACTTTAGCGCGGCTGTACCCATCCCGTTGCAGGCTCTGGCTCAGATAATGCTCGGCGGTCTGCTCCAGCGTCCATGGCCGAAAACAGATCACATTGCAGTTATTGGGGTAGGCGAACAGTTGGGTCACACGCTGCGTGCTCCCCAGCGGTACCTCGATGTCGGCCTGTACGACCGCACTCGCCATCAGTGCGGCCAGGGTGAAGGACAGCCTGGTCGGTTTAAACATGGTTGTTTCCTTGTCAGCGAAAGCCCGTCTGCGCGGGATGAAAGCCCACCTCCACACAGTAGCGTCTGACCAGGAAAACCGCGTGCTAAATCACCCGATGTGTCGTTATTGGATACGAAAACCTACAGGCTGAATTGCAAAGCGTTACTCAAGTCGCCCATCGGCTTTTGGCCGCGGGCGATCATCGCGTCATCACGTTGCTTCAGGCCGTCCAAGGTCTCCAGCTGGAACACTCGGGTGATCAACCGCAGGATCGATGCCGTGTCGTACACCGTATGGTCCACCGTGCCTTTGCGCGCGAACGGTGACACCACGAGCGCCGGCACCCGCGTGCCAGGGCCCCAGCGGTCGCCCTTGGGCGGAGCCACGTGGTCCCACCAGCCGCCGTTTTCGTCGACGGTCACCACCACCACCATATTTTTCCACTGCGGGCTGTCTTGCAGGACTTTCAAGGCGCGGACGATGTGGCGGTCGCCCGAGGCCACGTCGGCATAACCCGCATGCATGTTCAGGTTGCCCTGAGGCTTGTAGAAGGTCACGGCGGGCAGCTTGCCGGCTTGGGCGTCGGCGAAGAACCTGTTGGTGCTCGACTCATCACCCAAACCACCGTCGCGCAGGCGTTTGTCACGTTCGGCGCGGTTCTCGGGGCCTTGTTTTTTGAAGTAGTTGAACGGCTGGTGGTGATACTGGAAGTTCGGAATCTTCGGAATCCCGCCCGAATCCTTGAACTGGTCCAACGTCGCTTGCCACGCGCCGGCGTACCACGCCCAGTCGACGTTCTTTTTCGACAGCTTGTCGCCGATGTGTTCGTGGGTTTGCGGCACCAGCACGTTGGGCAGGTCGGGCTTGGCGTAATCCGGATTTTCCGGGTCCCGAATCCAGGTCGGCCAGTAGGGCGGGGCCAGGGTGTTCACGCCGTAGCCATCCGGGGTGAGGGCGCTGGGACCGAACTGCGGGGGGCCAGTCATGGCGCTGGCCGGGGACTTGTCCAGCGGCTTGAGGCGCGGGTCGGTGGGATCTTCACTTTGCAGCGTGGCGATCTGCGCCTTGGCTACCGATTGAGCCGCATTCGGGTAAAACGGCGCGGTGGCGCTGACCAGATACTGGTGGTTGAGGAACGAGCCACCGAAAGCCCCCTGGAAAAAGTTATCGCAGAGCACAAACGCCTTGGCCACGTCCCACAGGCGTAGCGAATAACGGGTCTGGGCGTAGTGGCCCATCACCAAGCCGCCGGAGTCCGCCCAGGCGACGAAGTTATCGTTCTTGCCGCCGTTGATCTGCATCTGGTTTTGATAAAACACATGCCACAAGTCGCGGGTCACCAGGCTCAAGGGCAAGTCTTCAGCGTTGGGGCCCTTAAGAGCAAATGGCGCGTTAGGCAGGTTTTCCTGGAATTGCACGTCGCTGGGGTAGGTCACCCCATCTACAGTCTGCGGGCCCACTTGCAATACGCCACCCCAAACCGGGGGCAGCGTGCTCAGTACGCTGCCGTCGCGGTCGCGTTGCTGGGTGTCGGCGGCAGAAAGTGCCGACAGCGGTTTCTCCACCCCGGGGAAATCGGCAAACAAATTGTTGAAGCTGCGATTCTCTGCGTAGATGACCACCACGGTTTTCACCTGATCACGCAGCGCTTTGTCGAGCTCCTGCGGCGTGAGCGGCCGCGTCACAGGTTTGCCTGGCGCTTCGCTGGTGTTGCCGCAGGCACTCAAGGTGGCGCCAACCCCCAACACCGCCGCACCCCCCAGGAAGCGCCGGCGGCTGGTGTCTACCGGCGGCTGGGCTACGGAATCGGCGGAAGGGTGGTCTTCGTGATCGTCACTCATAGCGGGGAATCCCTGGCGAGTTGTTGCAAGATATTTCGCCAGGACGGTAGCAATGCAATATGACGGAACGAAGACAATTATGGAGTCAGAGGCTCACAACAGGCGCAATGCCAACTGGCTGCCGGCTCGCAAGTACTCTACCTGCGCCGTCAGCGCATCCTTGACGATGGCCTCGCCCGTGTCAGTCAGCTTGGCTTTTTTCGAATCGATAACAGTGGTCTGCAACAGCTGCATCGCCACGTCGATCGATTTCTGGAAGGCTGTGACGTTGTTATGCAGGCCAAACTCCTTGATAACGGTCGCCATACGACGGTCGGCATCGTCACGCAAAGCGCGGTACTCCGTGACCGAAACGTTGTCATCCTTATAAATATCAGTGATCAACTCTTCCAGCGATTTGGATAGGGGCGTCATCGGATTTTCCTTGGTGTTTTGTGAGTGGGAATCCGAGTCAGGTTAATCAAAGAGGTTGGCGGGAGGAGTCAGGTATTGCCATCGCGTGGGGTGGGACAACCCCACGCGATTCATCAGAAACAGGCCTCAATCGACAAGCTGACCGCTGTCGTTAAGGCATCACCGGCGGCAAATACTTCAACGTCTTCCCCAACGCCCACAACAGGAACAACACCAGCGGCGTGTGCACCAGCAACTGCACGAACGAAAAGCCGATCAAATCCCGCGCCTTCAACCCCAATACCCCCAGCAGCGGCAGCATGTAGAACGGGTTGATCAGGTTCGGCAACGCTTCAGCGGCGTTATAAATCTGCACCGCCCAGCCCAAGTGGTACTGCAGGTCATTGGCCACTTGCATCACATAGGGCGCTTCGATGATCCACTTGCCACCGCCTGACGGGATAAAGAAGCCCAGCACCGCCGAGTACACGCCCATCAGCAGCGCGTAGGTGTCATGGGAGGCGATGGAGGTGAAGAAGGTCGAGATATGGTGTGCCAGCGTCTGGCCGTCGCCGCCTTTGACCACGGTCATCAGTGCCGCGATCGAGCCGTACAGCGGGAACTGGATCAGTACACCGGTGGTGGTCGGCACCGCACGGGCCACTGCATCGAGGAAGCTGCGCGGGCGCCAGTGCAGCAGGGCGCCAACCATGATGAACAGGAAGTTATAGGTGTTCAGCCCCGAGATGGCGCTGATCGCCGGCTTGGTCGAGAACTCATGGAACAGCCAGCCGGCAGCCAGCAACGCCAACAGGATAGTCAGCAACGGGCTGTGTTCCAGCCATTCGCCCGGTCGGGTCGGTGCTTGTAGCTTCGGCAGATTGAACGCCGGGTCGACGCCGCAGGCCTTGGCATCGCGCGCGCTGTTCGGACCGGGCGCAGTGGCGTAGGCGATGATCAGCGACACCACGATCAGCGCCAGCAACAGCACGCCGGATTGCCACAGGAAGATGGTGTCCGTAAACGGAATCACCCCGGTAATCGACAGAATCGACGGCGGCAGGCTCGCCGGGTTGGCCTGCAACTGCGCGGCCGACGACGACAGCCCCAACGCCCACACGGCACCGAGCCCCAAGTAAGCCGCAGCACCGGCCGCGCGATAATCCATGCGCAAATCGGTACGACGCGCCAACGCCCGCACCAGCAACCCACCAAACACCAGGGACAAGCCCCAGTTCAACAATGAGGCGACCATCGAGATCAACGCCACCCAGGCCACGGCCGAGCGACCGTTCTTGGGGATACGCGCCAGGCGGTCGATCAGTTTTACCGCAGGCGGCGAGCTGGCCACCACATAACCACCGATCACTACAAAGGCCATCTGCATCGTAAAGGGGATCAGGCTCCAGAACCCATCACCAAAGGCTTTGGCAGCATCGGTCGGCGCGGCGCCCATGCCCAGGGCCGCCACGGCGACAATGATCACGGCGAGGGCGGCAAACACCCAGGAGTCTGGAAACCAGCGTTCGGCGAAGTTGGAACAGCGCAGGGCAAATCGGGCATAGCGGCTTTCTTCGATAGCATCGGCCACGGGGCATTCCTCTTGTATTTATTAGGGGGGGCGGCAGTTTTCCGGCATGTTCCGCTACGGTCATTGATATGGGAATGCAGTTATCTTCATCGATCCATGAGGAAAACAAATATATCTGTCGCGATTGCCATCATTGGACTCAGCTCATAACCTGCACGCCATTTTGTTTGTCTGCCGAGCCTTCACATGACTGCCACCTTTTCCTCACAGGCGCAGCGTTTTTCCCGCTCCGACTACAAAACCCTGGGCCTGGCCGCCCTGGGCGGTGCCCTGGAAATCTACGATTTCATCATCTTCGTTTTTTTTGCGCTGACCTTGAGCCAGCTGTTCTTCCCCCCGGAAATGCCCGAGTGGCTGCGCCTGCTGCAAAGCTTCGGCATCTTCGTCACGGGTTACCTTGCGCGCCCGTTGGGCGGCATCCTGATGGCCCATTTCGCCGATCACCTGGGACGCAAGCGCGTGTTCAGCCTGAGCATCCTGATGATGGCCTTGCCCTGCCTGCTGATCGGGATCATGCCGACCTACGCGCAAATCGGCTATTTCGCACCCTTGATCCTGCTGGCGCTGCGCGTGCTGCAAGGCGCAGCGGTGGGCGGTGAAGTCCCTAGCGCCTGGACCTTCGTTGCCGAACACGCGCCGCCCCATCATCGTGGCTACGCCCTGGGTTTCCTGCAAGCCGGCCTGACCTTCGGCTACCTGCTTGGCGCACTCACTGCCACATTGCTGGCACAAGTCTTCACCCCGGCTGAAATCCTCGATTACGCCTGGCGCTTCCCGTTCCTGCTCGGCGGCGTATTCGGTGTGATCGGCGTATGGCTGCGTCGCTGGCTCAGCGAAACCCCAGTGTTCCTCGAAATGCAGGCTCGCCGCCTAGCCGCCGCCGAGATGCCGCTGCGCACTGTATTGCGCGACCACCGCGCCGTGTTGCTGCCGGCGATGATCCTCACCTGCGTCCTGACGTCAGCCGTGGTCGTCCTCGTGGTCATCACCCCAACCATGATGCAAAAAACCTTCGGCATGAGCCCCAGCCACACCTTCGCCTTGAGTGCCTTGGGCATCGTCTTCCTCAACATTGGCTGCGTATTGGCGGGCTTGCTCGTAGACCGCATCGGCGCCTGGCGTGCCGTGCTGGTCTACAGCCTGTTGCTGCCAGCGGGGATTGCGGTTCTGTACGCGAGCCTGATCAACGGCGGCATCTGGTTAGGTGCGGCCTATGCCGTGGCGGGCTTGAGTTGCGGAGTGGTGGGCGCGGTGCCATCGGTGATGGTCGGGTTGTTCCCGGCGCCGGTGCGGGTGTCGGGGATTTCCTTTACCTACAACATTGCGTATGCGCTGTGGGCGAGTACCACGCCGTTATTGCTGATTGCATTGATGCCGGCCAGCCCGTGGATTTGCGTGGGGTATTGCGTGGTGATGGGCGCGGTGGGGGTGTTGAGTGTGGCGCTGTTTGGCAGGCGCCACACCTTGGCCGCCTAGTTATCAGGTCAGGAAGTGCCAGAACAGCAACGTACCCACCAGGCCGACGACGGACACAATCGTCTGCAACACCGACCACACCCAAATCGTCTGCTTCAACTGCAAGCCAAAATACTCACGCACCATCCAGAACCCTGCGTCGTTGACGTGGCAGAAGAACACCGAGCCCGCACCAATCGCCAGCGCCACCAACGAGCTTTGCGTCGCTGCCAACCCCGCCATCATCGGCGCGAGAATGCCCGCAGTCGTGGTGGTGGCGACAGTCGCCGAGCCAGTGGCTTGGCGCAACGCCACGGCGATCAACCAAGCCAGCAACAGGTACGGCATGTGCGCACCTTCGGCGACCTTGCTGATGGTCTGGCTTACGCCAGCGTCCAGCAGGGTTTGCTTGAGGCCACCGCCGGCGCCGATGGTCAGCAGCAACACGGCGATGGGCGCGAGGGCTTTGCGCAGGGTATTGCCGACTTCCGCACGCGGCATGCCGGCGGCCCAGCCCAGGCAGATCACGGCGGCGATCACGGCCAGGCCGAGGGCGATCAGCGGTTCACCGAGGAACTTCAAGGTCAGGCCGACGGTGCTTTCGGCCGGCAGGGCGACCTTGGCCAAGGTGCTGCCCAGCATCAGGATCACCGGCAACAGAATGATCAGCAACGACACACCAAAGCTCGGCTGCCGCGGCGCCTTGGGCGGTGCGCTGAACAGTGCCCCGATGTCGGCCGGCTCATCCACGTGCAGGCGCTTGGACAGCCAGTTGCCATAGATCGGGCCAGCAAGAATCACTGCCGGCACCGCCAGGCAGAAGCCCAGCAACATGGTCAGGCCCAGGTCGGCGTGCAGCGCGCCCACCGCAATCAGTGGTCCCGGATGCGGTGGCATCAGGGCGTGCAGGGTGGTCATGCCGGCCAAGGCGGGAATGGCGATTTTCAGCAGGGGCTGGTTCGAACGCTTAGCCATCACAAAGATGATCGGCACCATCATCACCAGGCCCACTTCGAAGAACAGTGGCAGGCCGATCACCATGGCCACCAGCGCCATCACCCAAGGCAATGACTTGCCCTTGCCCAGCCCGAGCAGGGTAGTGGCGATGCGGTCGGCCGCACCGGATTCCGCCATCAATGCGCCAAGCATCGAGCCCAGGGCAATGATGATCCCGGCTTCACCCAGGATCGCCCCAGCGCCTTTGCTGAATGCCTTGGCCACTTCTTCCGGCGGCAGGCCAGCGCCGACGCCGGCGATAAAGGTGCCGATCAGGATCGACAGAAATGGCGGCAGTTTGGTCGCGCTGATCAGCACGATGATGCTGGCGATGGCCAGCAGTACGCAGAGCATAAGACGGGTGTCGTGAACCATCCACGCGGCGGTCGATAACTCCAAAACGGGACTCCTTATCGAGCAGACTGGCTAAATTGTTTCTTTTTGTTTCTGCTTGAAAAGCATACCTGATAGAACTGCCGCGTAGCATTCATGAGCCGCTTTGGTGCGTTGAATTTAACGGGAAGCTGATGCGCGCCTTGCGTCAGAACCAGGACAAGGCTCGCGATGCGGTCACCCTGATGACCGGTGGCCGCCTGCAAGTCGAGCACGGCCTGGCCCTGGCGGCCGAGGCAGGCACGGTGATCGTGGAAACGCCAGGACGGCGCGCAGGAAGTGGTCAGCGCAGTGGAGCCGTTCGCCAACCCACTGTCGAGTTGAGCGTAGGGCTTCAGGTATCGTAGGTGCTTTCTTGCATGAAGAGTCGACCTTCCATGAGCCCTACCCACTGTCGCCCCGTTCCGCTGTCCAAGGCCTACCGTTTGCTCAACCACGGCCCGACCGTGTTGGTGAGCGCCGCACACAACGGCCAGCGCAATATCATGGCCGCCGCTTGGGCGATGCCGCTGGATTTTGAGCCGCCGAAAGTCGCCGTGGTGTTGGACAAGGCAACATGGACCCGCCAACTGCTGGAAGGCGCCGGCACCTTTGTGCTTCAGGTGCCTTGCGCGGCGCAGGCGGATCTCGTGCAGACGGTCGGCAACACCACCGGCTCCGAGACTGACAAGTTTGCTGCTTACGGTGTGCAAGCGTTCAAGGGTGAACACACCGAAGCGCCGCTGCTGGAAGGCTGCGTGGCGTGGCTGGAATGCCGCCTGCTGCCCGAGCCTCACAATCAGCAGACTTACGATCTTTTCCTGGGTGAAGTCGTCGCGGCCTATGCCGACGACCGCGTGTTCAGCGACGGCCGGTGGCACTTCGAAGGGCATGATGAACTGCGCACGTTGCACCATGTGGCGGGCGGGCATTTCCTCACCATCGGCCAGCCGATTGATGGGCGCCAGCTCTAAGCCTTACCAGCGTGCGTTTGCCAGCGCTTCGGCAAACGCCATCAGCTTCGGTGAATATTGCCGCGACGGCGGATAGACCAGCGAGATCGCCCGACTGCGTCCGGCAACGTCTTCCAAGATACGCACCAGGCGCCCGGCTGCGAGGTCGTCGCGCACGGCAAAATCCATCACCTGGGCGATGCCGAAACCGCCCACGGCACCGTCGACCAAGGCATCGCCGATATCAAAGATCAGCCGTCCTTCGACGCTCACGTCCCGCACCTTGCCCTCGATCATGAATTGCCAATCCACCATGCGCCCGCTGCGCAAATTGCGCACGGTGAGGCAGTGGTGGTCCTTGAGATCATCAACGCTTTGCGGAGTGCCAAAGCGCGCTAGGTAGGCGGGGGCGGCGACCGTGACCCAGCGTAATGGCGGCAGGGCGCGGGCGATCAGGCGTTGGTCCTGGATCTCGCCGGTACGCAGCAACGCATCGAAGCCTTCGTCGATGATGTCCACCAGACGGTCAGTCATCACCGCTTCGATACGCAACTCGGGGTAACGCAAGGTCAATTCGCCGATGACCGGCATCACCACTTTGCGCCCGAACAACGACGGCGTACTGATCTTTAACAGGCCCGAAGGGCTGCTGCGCCGGTCGAGCATCAGCTTCTCGGCTTCAGCCAATTCCGCCAGTAACGGCGCGCTGCGCTCGTACAACATCTGCCCGTCGGGGGTGAGGCTGACGCTGCGCGTGTTGCGTTGCAGCAGGCGCACGCCCAGTTCGTTTTCCAGGCGCGAAATGGCGCGGGACAAGCCGGATTGAGTTAGACCCAGGTCGCTGGCCGCGCGCGTGAAACTGCGGGTTTCGGCCACGCGGACCAGCAAGCGAACGGCGTTCAGATCCATGATTAAAGTCATTACTGAAAGAGTGATAGCGCTATTTATCATCTATCCGGCATGAAAGACACTGACGACCTCTCATTCCGGACAGGACGCTGTGATGCCTTCCTCTCGACCCTCAGGCTGGATGCTGACGTTGCTGGCCACGGCGCAACTGATCATCGCGCTGGATGCCACCATTGTGTTTGTCGCGTTGCCGCAGATCGGCACGCACCTGGATTTCTCCGCCCAGCAATTGCAATGGGTGGTGAGCGCCTACAGCGTGGCGTTTGGCGGTTTCCTGCTGCTGGGCGGCAGGGCCACGGACTTGCTCGGCAAGCGCCGCTTGTACCGGGTGGGGCAGTCACTCTACGCATTGGCTTCCCTGGCGGCCGTGCTCGGCGGCAGCGCGGTATTGCTGGTGCTGGCGCGAGCGGTGCAGGGCGTGGGTGGCGCGATGTTGTTCCCGGCCACCTTGGCGCTGATCAATACCCACTACGCCGAAGGGCCAGCACGCAACCGTGCGTTCGCCGTGTGGAGTGCGGCGTCGGCGGCGGGCCTGGCGCTGGGCGCGTTGCTCGGTGGTGTACTGACCCAGGTGTGGGGCTGGGAAGCAGTGTTCTTGGTGAATGTGCCTTTGGCCGGTGGCTGCGCCTGGGCGGCGCGTTACTGGATACCCGCCGATGGTGAGCGTGCGCGGGGGCGCAACTTTGATATCAGCGGCGCGTTGACCGTGACCGTCGGCGGTACTTTGCTGGTGTTCTCGTTGGTACAAGGTCCGGAGTGGGGTTGGGCAGCAACGTCCACCCTCGGTTGCCTGGCGTTGGCGGTGGCCCTGCTCGGGCTGTTCACCTGGATCGAACATCGCGGCCGCGACCCGCTGATGCCGCTGCGTTTGTTGGCCTACCGTGAGCTGCGCATGGCGATGGCGCTGACGGCGGTGTTCATGAGCAGTTTTGGTGTGCAGTACTACTTTCTGGCGTTGTATTACCAGCAAGTCTACGGCTACAGCGTGTTGCAGGCGGGGTTGGCATTTTTGCCGGCGACGTTGGTGTGCACGTTCGGCATCTGGCTGGCGGAGCGCTCGTTGGCCAGGATTGGGTTGCGTAATACGTTGGTCATTGGGCAGCTGGCCGGCGCGGTCGGAATCGCGCTGGTGTGCTGGGCGTTGCCGACCGGTGTGGGGTTCTGGTCGCTGCTGCCAGGGATTTTCATCTTGAGCATCGGCCAGGGCATGACTTGGACCGCGATGTGGGTAGCGGCGGGTCTGGGTATCCGGCCGGGTGAGCAGGGCGTGGCAGCGGGGATGGCGTCCACCAGCCAGCAGATCGGCGGGGCGCTGGGGTTGGCGGTATTGGTGTCGGTGGCGAGTGCGGGAGGGATTGAGCTGGCGTTGTGGTGGAGTGCGGCGATTGCGCTGGCGGGGGCGGTGTTGGCGCTGCGCTTGAGAGAAAGCAGCCCTGGGGCGACCACGTTTTTGGACGCAACATAAATCAAAATGTGGGAGCGGGTTGCATTTCAAATCGGGGTTTCAGCGCCCGAGCATCTTCACCCAACGCGACGGTGGCATGCCGTAGGTGCTGCGAAATTGCCGGGTCATGTGGCTCTGGTCGGTGAACCCCGCGGTCAACGCCGCGTCTACCAGCGACTGGCCCTGGGTCAACAGGCTGCGCACCAGGTCCAGCCGACGCATGGTCAGGTAGCGGTAGGGGCTGGTGCCGAACAACAGGCGAAAATCCCGCGATAGCGCCCAGCGGTCCCGGCCGGCGTGTTCGGCCATTTCATCCAGGGTGATGCTGCGGCCCAAGGCGCTGTGGATAAACTCCCGGGCGCGCTCGGCGGCGAGGTAATCGAAGGTCTTGCGGCTGACGATAACGCCCGAGAGGTTGTTCAGCGCATGGGCCAAATCGAACAGGGCGTCCTGCTCCTGCAACGGGTCGATGGGGTTATCCAGGTTTTGCAGCAGCACTTCGCTGGCGCGGAACAGCCTTGGGTCTGTGGATAAACCACTGGGGATAAAGGGCAACGGCTTGCCACCGAGAATCTGCTGGATCAGCGATGGCTCGATGTAAATCATCCGGTATTTGAAACCTTCGTCACTGCCGGCGTGACCGTCATGGGTCTCATCGGGGTGAAGCACCATGGTCGTGCCAGGCAGGCTGTGGATCATGGCGCCGCGATAGTGAAAGCTTTGCACGCCAGTCAACGTACGCCCGATGGCGTAGGTGTCGTGGCGATGCGGGTCAAAGGCAAAGCCGGCGAAGTACGCCTCGATACGGTCCAGGCCACTGGCGTGCGGGGCGCGGTGTAGCCAATCGAGGGTGACGGAGGGTTTGCCCATGGTGAGTGGTCACAAAAAAGAGGTGGAAACACGTTAACCCAGTCTGCGGCGGCTTGTCTGTCGGGTCTTGAACGATTGTGCAAGCTGGATGCCATCTGCGCCTATCTGGATTGCCAGCCCGGTGATTTGCTTGTACATATGGCAGAGCCGGCTGCCGACCCGTAGGGGCTTGTCCACACCGCGAAGAAGGATCATTCGATGCTGCTCACCCACCTGCCGTACGCTGCTCCGTTGTTGTCGCTGGCGCTGCTCTGGACTGTCGCGGTGGTGACGCCGGGGCCTAACTTCTTCAACACCGCGCAATTGGCCGCCAGTTGTTCGCGCCGCCATGGTGTGGTGGCGTCCGCCGGTGTGGCGACGGGCACCATCATGTGGGGGTTGGCGGGAGGCCTGGGCATCAAGTCGCTGTTTACCGCCGCGCCGATGCTGTACATGGCGTTCAAGATCATCGGCGGCTGCTATCTGATTTACCTTGGCTTGAAACTCTTCAAGCGCTCGGCACCGAGCATGAGCCAGAACGTGCTGCCGGCTGAGGCGCGTCGTTCGCTGTTCTCTGCATGGCGCCTGGGGTTGCTGGGTAATCTGTCCAACCCGAAGGCCGCACTGTTTGTGGCCACCATCTTCGCCTCGACCATGCCGCCTTCGCCATCGCCGATGCTGTTGACGCTGGCGGTGATCACCATGGCGACCTTGTCGTTCAGTTGGTATTCCTGCGTGGCCTTGGTGTTTTCCAGCGAGCGTATGGCTAACGTGTACAGCCGCTCGCGTAAGTGGCTCGACCGCTTTGCCGGCGGCTGCTACCTGTTGTTTGGCGCGCATCTGGTGGCGAATCGCTGACCGCACGTGGTAAGAAGCCTTACTTTCAACAGTGAGGCAGGGTCATGAGCAAGGTGCGGGTAGGTATTATTTTTGGTGGCCGTTCGGCCGAGCACGAAGTCTCATTGCAATCGGCGCGCAATATCGTCGATGC
The DNA here is from genome assembly GCF_900005865.1 of Pseudomonas sp. 58 R 12. Classification (NCBI taxonomy): domain Bacteria; kingdom Pseudomonadati; phylum Pseudomonadota; class Gammaproteobacteria; order Pseudomonadales; family Pseudomonadaceae; genus Pseudomonas; species Pseudomonas sp. 58 R 12. The sequence continues at coordinate 89,891 of NZ_CVTP01000003.1, read as the reverse complement.
GCTGGATCGCTCACGTTTCGAGCCGGTGCTGATCGGCATCGACAAGGCCGGCCACTGGCACCTCAACGATACGTCGAACTTCTTGCTCAACCAGGAAAACCCGGCCCTGATTGCCCTGAACCAGTCCAACCGCGAACTGGCTGTAGTGCCCGGCAAGGCCAGCCAGCAACTGGTGGAGACCTCTGGCACCGGCCTGCTGGAACATGTCGATGTGATCTTCCCTATTGTCCACGGCACCCTCGGCGAAGACGGTTGCCTGCAAGGCCTGTTGCGCATGGCTGACCTGCCTTTCGTCGGCTCGGATGTACTCGCTTCGGCGGTGTGCATGGACAAGGACATCAGCAAGCGCCTGCTGCGCGATGCCGGGATTGCCGTTACGCCGTTCATCACCCTGACACGGAGCAATGCGTCGCGTACGTCCTTTGAGACGGCGGTGAGCAAGCTCGGCTTGCCGATGTTCGTCAAGCCCGCCAATCAAGGCTCCTCGGTGGGTGTGAGCAAGGTCGGCGACGAGGCCGAATACCAGGCTGGCGTCGAATTGGCCCTGGGCTTTGATGAAAAAGTGCTGGTTGAATCCGCCGTCCAAGGCCGTGAAATCGAATGCGCCGTGCTGGGCAACGAACATCCTATTGCCAGTGGTTGTGGCGAAATCGTGGTGAGCAACGGTTTCTATTCCTATGACAGCAAATACATCGACGACCAGGCTGCCAAAGTGGTGGTACCGGCCGATATCAGCCACGAAGCCAGCGAGCGCATTCGCGGGCTGGCCATTGAGGCGTTTGAGGTGCTGGGCTGTTCCGGCCTGGCGCGGGTCGACGTGTTCCTCACCGATGCCGGCGAAGTGTTGATCAACGAAATCAACTCACTGCCCGGCTTCACCCGCATCAGCATGTACCCCAAGTTGTGGCAGGCGGCGGGGATGAGTTACAGCGAGCTGGTGAGCCGGTTGATTGAGCTGGCGTTGGAGCGGCATGCGGGGCGTAAGGGGCTGAAGATCAGTCGGTGAGGCCAGCGGTTTGCGGCGAGGGAGCAATCCACGAATAGATCAACGTCTTCGCCTCCTCCGGGTGATGTGTCCTGCGGCGATAGCTCGCAAACGTGGGTGAGGTGCAGTAAGTACATACCTCACTCACCTCGATCTGCTCTGGTCGAACGCCTGCCGCTTGCAGCAACATTCCTCCATACCCACTCAAATCAAACCACGCGCTTCCCGCTTGCCTGGCTTGCGGCGGCGCGATCTGTGGTGGCAACAGCGGTGCAGGCTGCACGGTGCTCCAAGGCGCCTGAGCGCTGTGCCACAAGTGCCCCTGGTCAGCCTGAAGTTGGGCGACAAACGCCTCGCTCACCTCATAACAGCAAGGTTTGATCGCCGGTCCGATCGCGACTCGCAATTGGTCGACGTTAATCCCTTCATCGGCAAAACGTTTCACGGCATTGGCGATAATTCCGCCTTGCAGCCCCTTCCAGCCACCATGCACGGCCGCCACCTTCTCGCCATTTTCCGAGGCAATCAGAAGGGGCAAGCAATCGGCAGTGATCACGGCGATTGGCTGATGCTCACCCGTGTACACGCCATCCGCCTCCACGGTGTTGGTCACCTGCTCGGCTTGCCATTCAATCACCGACGCACTGTGCACCTGCTTGCAGATGAACACCTCTGCCGGGCGCAGCGGATCATTGATCGAACAAAAACCGTGGGCTACACCCGGGATGGTGTCGAGATTATCTGCCTGCTGCACAGGCGCTTTCTCCGTTGATTGAAATGTTCAGTCGCCGACCGCCTGGCCTTCGCGCCGTGGGTCGGCGCCGCCGTTCAGTGACACCTTGCCCTGGGCATCCCGCGTGCGAACGATGGCCTGGATGCCGCTGGTCATATCGATCTCGCTCACTGCATGGCCCTTCTCCTTGAGCGCCTGTTTCAATGCGGGGCTGAACATACCGGCTTCCAGCTCGGTCGCACCGTTGCGGCTGCCAAAGTTGGGCAGGCTGATGGCGGTTTGCGGGTCGAGCTTCCAGTCAAGCATCGCGACCAGGGACTTGCTCACGTATTCGATGATCTGCGATCCGCCGGGCGAGCCGACCGTGGCCAGTAACTCGCCGCTTTTGCGGTCGAACACCAGCGTCGGCGCCATGGCCGAACGCGGGCGTTTGCCGGGCTCGACACGGTTCGCAACAGGCTGGCCATTTTCTTCGGGAATAAACGAAAAGTCGGTCATCTGGTTGTTAAGCAAGAAGCCCTGGACCATGACATGCGAGCCAAACGCCGCTTCCACCGTGGTGGTCATCGACACGGCGCCGCCCTGGTCATCCACTGCCACCACTTGCGAGGTAGAGATGCGCAGCGGCGAGCGATCGGGTGCGTAAGCCACCTGAATGCCCGCAGGCAAGCCTGGCTTGGCGATGCCCATGCTGCGCTCGCCGATCAAGGTGGCGCGCCTGGCCAGGTAGTCCGGTGCGACAAGGCCTGCCACCGGCACCGGGACAAAGTCGGCGTCGGCAACGTATAACGCGCGATCAGCAAAGGCCAGGCGACCGGCTTCAGCCAGCAGGTGCACGGCTTCGGGTGTCGGCTCAAGGCCGTCGTGCGATGGGCTTTTCACCGGTTGCATCGCTGCGATGGCCAGCCCTGGGTCGTGGGCTTCCAGCGCCTGCAAGGTGCCGAGGATTTGCGCGATGGCGATCCCACCCGATGACGGCGGCGGCATCCCACACACCTTCCATTGTTTGTAGTCAGTGCACAGTGGCGTGCGTTCCTTGGCGGTGTAGCCCTTCAGGTCTGCCAGGGACAGGCTGCCCGCATTACGATTGCCCTGCACTGTGCGGGCGATCTCATCGGCAATCGGCCCGTGGTACAGCGCATCCGGCCCTTCCTTGGCGATGCGCTTGAACACGTCTGCCAGTGCCGGGTTTTTCAACACGGTGCCGATGGCTTTCGGCGTGCCATCGGCGTTCAGGAAGTACGCCGCCATGTCTGGCGATTGCGCGATGTAGCGATCGGCCGCGATCAAACTGTGCAGGCGCGGAGAAATCGCGAAGCCCTGTTCCGACAGCCTGATCGCCGGTTCGAACAGCTTGGCCCACGGCAGGTGGCCGGTCTTTTTGTGTGCCATTTCGAGTGCACGCAAGACGCCAGGCGTACCGACCGAGCGCCCACCGATCTGCGCCTCGGGAAAGGTCATCGGCTTGCCGTCTGCCTTCAGGAACAACCGCTCGGTTGCCCCGGCCGGTGCGGTTTCACGGCCGTCATACGCCTGCACGTTTTTGCCGTCCCACAGCATGATAAATGCACCCCCGCCGATGCCCGATGATTGCGGCTCCACCAGGGTCAACACCGCTTGCATCGCAATCGCTGCATCAATCGCCGAACCGCCCAGGCGCAACATGTCGCGTCCGGCCTCGGCCGCCAGGGGGTTGGCGGCAGCGGCCATATGACGCTCGGCGTGTTGGGTCGTGAGGCCGGTGCGATAGCCCGAACCCAGCTCCGGTGCCGGCGGCTGTTCGGTGACAGGCGTGTGGCAGGCTGCCAGGGCGAGGGCTGCGGCAACCACTGACAATTGACGGCGGGAAATCGAAAACACGCGCTGAACTCCGTTCATTTTGAGAATGATCTGTTGTCCTTGGGGTACTGCTTTTTTACAGGTAAATCGTGCCTTGCAGGTAGAGCACCGCATGACCGGAAATGATCACGCGGTCACCCTTGAGTTCGCAGCGCAATTGGCCACGGCGCTTGCCGCCTTGTTCTGCGGTGAGTTGCGCCGTGCCCAAGCGTTCGGCCCAGAACGGCGCCAATGACGTGTGGGCCGATCCGGTAACCGGGTCTTCATTCACGCCCACATTCGGGCCGAACCAACGGGAGATAAAATCAAACTGCGTGCTTTTGGCCGTTACCGCAATCCCGCGCTTGGGCAGGCCCTTGAGGCCTGCGAAATCTGGCGTCAATGCGGCAACTTGGGCTTCGTCTTCGAGCAGCACGATGTAGTCATCGGTGCTGAACACTTCGGCCTGTTCAATGCCCAGCGCGCTCAACATGCCCGCGGGCGGTTCGCAGCCTTGAGGTTGCTTGGCGGGGAAGTCCATCGCCAGTTCATCGCCCTGACGCGTTACCCGTAGCTCGCCGCTACGGGTAGCAAAGCGCAACACGTCTGGCGCATCCGCCATCTGATGGATCAGCACCCACGCCGCCGCGAGCGTGGCATGGCCACACAGGTCCACTTCGACTTGCGGGGTAAACCAGCGCAACTCATAGAACCCCTCACGAGGGACGAAGTAGGCGGTTTCGGAGAGATTGTTTTCCGCTGCAATGTTCTGCAGTTGCTCATCGCTCAGCCACTCGGTCAGCGGGCAGACCGCCGCCGGGTTGCCGCCGAAGACGGTTTGGCTGAAAGCGTCGACTTGATAGATATCCAGTTTCATCGAGCGCACTCCGTTGAGGGGGGAGCCGGACACTAACAGTGGGTCAGGCGAGCGTCAAAATACAGATGGAAGGTTTTTTCGGGCGCATGAAGTCGCCGTTGTGATTAGGCATAAGTGGAACCAAAAACAGCGAGTGCCCACTAGACAGCTGTGATTCATTATGTTTAGGAGCATTACCATGCACACAGGATTAGATCCGCTTCTCAAATTACAGCGTGCCCTTGCCAATTGCGTGACGCAATGGCACGAGGAAACCCCTCCGCGTAAAAGCCCGCCGTTGTTACCGCCAGTGTCGTTGCTCCACTATCAAACACTTCAACCGACCTCAATGCAGTTCGATGCCCGACTTATCAACGGGAAGGTGCAGGCTGATACGACGCTTGCGGGGCGTGAAATCGCCCAACACCTCAACCAGCCGAATAAACACTATGTGGCCGATGGTCCTTCTGCAGCGGGTACCCATACGTTGCGGATGAAGGATGAACGTCGGTACCTGTTTCATATTCAGTCCACACCCGCTGTCGCAGCGGTGTTCAAAAGCAGCTTTCCCGATGCTGCCGACGGCGCAGGTGACGGCCCGGGGCGCGCGCATTTGGGTAGCGTCAGCGCCATTCAAACCACTGCAGAGGGCCAGCAGTTTCGCCTGGATGGCGCACGACTGTTTCGGTTCGAGCCCCTCACGCTTTCCTGGAAGCCAGACGCGGATGCTCGCGCATTCAGCCGCATTGGCCTGAGCAAAGAAGGTGAGTTGCTGAAGACGCCCGAAGCGTTTGCAGACAGCAGCGCCCAAGGGCGCACTACGGTGCTGCTAAGTCAGGACCGGGATATTTCTGTTGTGCATCTCCAAGGGGTTGGCGCACAGACTGTGCGCCCGGTCGATGAGTCAGGTTTGCCGGTGCAACTCATGCGTATCGGGGTGTCGGGAAACGCCTTGTTTGGTGCGACCACCGACGGTGAGTTAGTCCGTGCCGACCTGCGCATGGCACGAGATGACAAGCTGCCCATGGTCAGGCAAACGGTCGACGCGCTGGAGCGGGCGCTGAAGGGCGCCGTCAATGTGGAAGGCTTCTTTCATGATGACGCCGGGCAACTCAATGCCCAGGTGCGCGACGCACGCCTTCAATTGCACAGCGTGCCCTTGAGTGACGGACATGCACTAAGCCCGCAATGGAACCTCAGCGATGTGCTGGTCAAACACATCGAGAAAGGGCTGCCCCTGCCCAGCCTGCAGGCGCTGGCGTCGGCGGTGGATCTCGGACAACGGGGCAAGATTGCACTCGATGCAGGCAACCTGTTGACCTGGGATGCGACGGCACAACGTTGGGAAAACGCTGGGCAGCCTGGTATCGAACATCTGGCGTGTGGGCTGGATGGTCGCGCCTATGTGCTGCAAGAGGGGCAATTGAAGGCGGTAGCCATCAGTCAAGTGCGCGACCCGTTGATTGAGGGCGCCAGTCACGATCTGGTCGCACTTCCCGCGCCGCGCCCGCACGTGTCCCTTGGCGAGGTGCTCGCCGGGGATAGTCAAAAGCCCGTGACCGGATTCGCTGTAGCGGACGGCCGAAATTTTGTGACCGTCAATCAGGATAACCAGCTGCAGGTCCATCAGGACGGCGTCGCCAGGGCGTTGGAACTGAGCCCCACGATTGACATAAAGACACTCGCCCTGGATCACGTGGGAAATCTGTATGCACATACCCAGGAAGGCGATTTGTTCAGGTTGGATCGCCAGGCCTGGCAGGGCAAAACCGAGCAGGCGCAAAGCTGGAGCAAGGTTGAACTACCGGATCGCCAGCCCTTGGAATCCCTGCGGATGGGCGCCGATAAGCACCTGGTTGGCGGGTGGGACAAGCAGTTCCATCGGCTGGAGAATGCCACCGCCAGTACGATGAAGTGGGGCCCGGTGCAATCGACGAGTCAGGCACCGTCACTGGCTGATACGTTGGTGGATACTTCGATGCGTGCACAGTTCAATGGGGGCGCGCTGACCGTCAGCAGCAATGTGATGGGGCAAACCCGTGAGGGGGTGCCGCTCAAGCGCAATTTTATCAAAGGGATCAAGGCGCACTTCCACCCGCTGGAAGGCCTTAGCCAGATGGGTAAGGATATTCAGCACCATTTCAAAGGCCGCAAGGGGCTGGAAGGGATCTATGCTGACGATAAACGCCTGCATGAACAGCTCAAGCCTCTGGCGCAGAGTCGGCCGGTTCCTGCTGACCTGGGCGTGCGGCTCGCCGCCCTGAGCAAGCCGGGGCCGCGTCAGGCGTTGGCCGAGCAGATCCGCCAAGCGCTGACCGACGTCGAACACAGTAGCCAGTCAAGCGCGCGCCGCCTGGCAGACGTGCATGGCATGGCATTTGACGCTCGGCCCACGTTGAGCAGGGCGGCGATCGACCCCGGTTCGACGCTGCATCAACTGTATGACGTGTTTAAAAGAGTCTCCCCCTCGGCGCAAAAATCGACCGCTGCGCTATTGGCCAACCTTGAAGGCCAAGGCTTGGCGCTTCCTGCTTGGACGCCCGAGCGCCAGCGCAACCGTGACCACCCCTCGGCACTCATTGAGGGCGACCTGATTCATCATGCAAGCACGCTCAAGCAACTGGCGGATCTGGCACGTGCGCTCGACGATACGTCAGGCGTTAGCCCAAGCGGCCTGGAGCGCATAGGAACCGCTCTGCGCGAGACGATGCAGGCGTATAAAACCAGCCCTGTCCACACATTGGCCAGCCAAGGTATTGCCAGCTATGAGCAGGCGGAGTCGTTGTATGGCAACTTCAAACTGTTGGCCAAGGACCTTGGAACACCTGGTTCTGCGCTGCACTGGCATCTTTCGAGCCTGCTGGGATTGCCCACCGGTGCTTCCATCAAGGAGGCAATGACGCAGCAGGTACAGCAACTGGGCAGTGGCCAGACCCTCGCGCCGAGCCGGACCCAAGGTAAAAGCGTGGGGTTGATGGTGACGGAGGTAAAACCCATAGCCCCCCTGGAGTTCTTCTTGGGCGCCTCCAAGTCGCATACCCACGGTGTGAGTATCAGCCGCACCGACAAAGGCGCGCGGGTTGAGATCAGTACGGACGATATGCGGCGGCTGGCCGGTTCGGTGGCCTCTGGCTTGACGCTGGGGCGAGGACCGGAGGCGGTGGGGCCGGCCTTGAGGGTCGCTGCGGAACTGACAGCAGCGGTGGCGAAAAACACAGGGTCGAGCATCGGCTTTGACGTGAAAGAAGCAGACTTTGGCAAGATGATGTCGATCCTTACCGGCGAGAACGGTACCGTCTATGACTTGCTGGCGTTGGGTGAGGAGCGCGCGACAGCCAAGAGCTCCAAGATCAGTGGTGACGTCAATCTGGACGTACTCACCCAATTGCGCTTGATGTACAGCCCGCGGGAAAACATCGCCGAGTTGGACTCAGTGATACGCGCTGGCGTCGGTGTGGTGGGCAACCTCAATCTCGCGCATGCAGATAAGAGCCAGTCGACCACGTACACCGCAACAGGTACCAGCCAAGGTACGACAACCAGTGCTCAATTATTCAGGCAGGGCGGGGTTGGCGCCAACATCGCGCCGCTCAACGCGTTGGCGTTAGGCCGGGCCGACAGTGACGGGCCCAGCGCGGCGGCGGCCTTGTTGCCGGAACTGTCGGTCATGGTGAAGTTTGATCGCGGCGAATCGCAGGCTTTCAGTTTTTCGTTCAAGCATCCGCAACCGGTTACGCAGTCTCAGATGGATGAACTCACCCGCAGCGTGTCGCTTTACTCGCCGACTTTCAGGCGGGAGCTGGCAGCGATCGGGCTGTCGGGGAGCACCATCGATCAACAGTTGGCCACGGTGCAACGGTTTCTCACGACTCATCCGCCCATGGCAACGAAGCCGGACGCTTATCACGCCATCAGCCAGTCACTGGATAAGTTGATCACCCAGCAGGACCTGGTGAAGAACGGGCTGCGCCAACTGGCGTCGGTCGAGTCTTCCGTCACGCGTGTGGGGTTACGGGATGACGGGCGCCATGCGTGGCTGGATGATGTGGCGCCGGCCAACAAGGCGGCCATTGAACAGTGGTTGAAGGATGACCCCCAGTTTGCCCAGGTACTTGATCAGTGGCGCCAGGGTGAGGGCACTTCAGTGAAGCTCGGCATGGAGCTCAAGCCGCAGGTATTGCGCGCAATAGAGCGTAGCCACCTCGCCGGTGAAAGTACCGAACCGCTGATCCGGCGTGCCCTGAGTGACCGTACCAACCTGCGTGTCAAAAACATGAGCCTGAGCTACACCACGACGCAATCCCATGGCATGTCGATACCCACTATGAATCTCAGTTTTTCCAGCAGCGCTGGGCTGAGTCTCACGCAGAAACGCGTCAATGCTGATCTTGAATACGGAATGGATCCCGATAAACCGTTGCGCATGAACCTGAACGATACGCTGGGCAGTCTGCCCAGGCATGATCTGACTATTGACCTGGCAGATCAGCGGGTGAGGACGCAAAACCGGCCGATCATCTGAATCACTTCGACGTGTGAGCGCGGCGCCGAGGTGCTGCGGCTGGCGGCCCCAGCAGTTTTCGCGAGGCATAAAAAAACGGCCTACCTTTCGGTAAGCCGTTTTTAGTACTTGGTGGTACACAGTCATTTGAACTGATATTTTAGTGCGCTGTATTTAAAGGGTTTTGTTCGGAGACTATCAGTTAGGCATACATGTAGGCATACACGCTGCCTTCTTCTGCCTACAGATGTAGTGGTATTCCCGCTAGGTAAAGCACCACCAGTTGGTAGGTGATGTCTAGCCATTCGGCCAGGTAGTCACTTCTTTGTCCGACCTTCTGCCGACAGTGAGGCGAGAGCAAGGGTGATGAATCCTGCATTCCCATCCAGGGTTTCTAGTGCCCCTCGGATGTTCTGTGCCACTTCTGTGGATCCTCTTTGCTCAACCCAGTTTGACAGCTCCTCGATAGCTGCCCCCAGCGCCAGTTGGTTTTCATTTATGCGCTTGAGTAATGACGCAAGCAAAGGGGTGTCTTCCATGATGTTCTCCCACCGTGTTGTCAGGTAGTCAATCTACCTCCAGCCAGTGGCTTTGCATATCAGCTGTCCTCACCACCTGGTGATCGGAAATCACGCTGGGCATCTTGATTCACGGGAGGGCAACAATGTGGTGTAGGGCCAACTTGGAAAGGCAGCATGAGAGCACATATCCAGCCCCCCTCCAAAACTGGTGTAACCGGTGTTACGAGTGTAACGCTCGTCACCAAACACCCGGTTTCATTGGCTTTCACGCCCGTTACACAGTTGAGCAACAAAGCGTACATCCGATGTAACGCTGCCCATGCGTGTAACGCTAGAGTCAGCATCCTGGGTTGTGGGCAGGCGCTTGGCGCTCCTGCCTACCAAGCGAATTTCGCCGGCTCCGCCTTTCGATGAGAGGAAATCATGCTGGGGACCCTGAGAGGTTTCGCTTCACACGGGGCATGAAACCCGCGGTATTGAGTTAGTGGGAGGCACCGGAAGTTACTGAAATTTCAATCGTTGAAATTGAAAGGATCTTGAAGAAAAAGGACCATCGTTACAGCTTCGGTAAAGGTGGCTATATCTGTTGCTGATAGTGAACACCCGCAGGGCGTCAACCATGGTGATGGGTGTCAACCACGTCAACCTGTCAACCAACTTAAAAAATCCAGTCGCTAACACGAACGCGCGGGTTCTATGCCCCGTGCCTATCTGAAATGGCCAGGGTCCCCAGCGGCTTTTCGATTCATAGGGCAAATGCACTGGTGAACAGCAGTTCACTTGTTCACTAAGCTGGGCACCTTTCCGCTAACAAGAACACGCGGGTTTCCTACCCGAATCTAGTCAGCTCTCCCAGGGTTCCCTGGAATATTTCAGGTGAAAGGGGCATGACCATGATCCCTATCGCTGAAGGCTTATCTGCTCACGGGGCTAGGGACAAAAATTTGTGTTACAGGTGTTACAGGTCATGTTATCTATCTGAATAGTATAGGTTTTTGTAGCGTTACACTTACGTGAGCTTTTATCTCTCACAGGTGTAACAAGCAGTGAGGGTGTAACATCTCGCGGTGATACTTGGACTATGGGATCCCAGAATTGGCGTACCGCTGTAAAGTATTTTTCGACCATTCGCTGCCATTCGCAAAGAGCCCGTATCGGCCAAAAGTAGCCGATTAAGCCTGTCAGCGGACCCAGCGCCGATTCAAGTCCGGGCAAACTTAAACGAATGTTCTAGGCTGAGCTGTCGACGCACTGGCTGGAATATGCGCAACCTTGAGCTTGGTGGTTCTACCGCCCAGCACCTCGGTGTGCTTTATGCAAAGAATTTTGTGCGGCATTTCGAGTTGACCTAGGAACAAAGCGTTCGCAGGCCAGGATGGCCGTGCGCTATCATCGCGGTCCATCAGGCTTACCAGATTTTATTTTCCTGCTGAGACCCATGAGCGGTCACTGAGGAGTGCCTGGGAGCCGCCAGCCAGCTTGGAGACACGGATGTTCATTCGACTGCGCGCAATTTATCACCAGGCATTAAATGCAAAGAACCGGTGGAGCAACGAGGCTCGACGCAGGCTAAGCGCTCTGAAACGGTACTCATGTGCGGCCGTTCGCGCTTACGAGGCCGCGCATGCCTTTTTGACTGTACCAACTCATGAAAACCTATTCGAACCGCTAACCCCTGTGCTGATAGACCCTGAGAAGGTCCAGCGGTATGAGCGTGAGCTGCTAAATGGTCTGACGAACGAGCAGGTCAGAAACATCGCGATCACTGGTGAGTATGGGGCTGGCAAGAGTAGTGTGCTTCGTACCTTTGTCCATCGTCATCCAGAATTTGTCTATGCGTTTGTTTCGTTGGCCACGTTCGGGAAAGACATTGAAATCTCTGGGGCGTATGAACTTGTCAAGGACACCGCTGCGTCCTCCGGATCGCCGGGTTCCCAAGAATCATCTGGCAAGGCAGGGCAAGAGTCTAAATCCGATGAAAAGAAAGCTGAGTCCGATCTCGTTGACCGGATAGAGGAGACAATCGTTCAGCAGCTGTTATATGCCGTACCTGCGAAGACTTTGCCTAAGACACGCCTTAAAAGAATCGACCAGGCCTCAAGCGTGAAGATCTGGTGTAAGACATTCTGCTATGGCCTCCTCATTTTGGCAGCCCTGAGACTCTACGTTCCTGCAGCAGAAAAACTGCCGAAGATTGAGCCGAACTGGTTCTTGGAATGGCTGCTGTCAATCCCGAGTTCGCTCGCTATCGGAATTGCCGTGTTAGGGGGCATTCACTTCCTGCACGCAGGTCTGAGGCTGGCGTCGTTATTTAGTATCGATGGGCTGACGCTCAAAGGCGGCAAATTAGAAACCACTCACCATGGCTCCGTCTTACACAAAAATATTGATGAGATTATTTACTGCTTTGAGCGCAGTAGCATTGATGTCGTAATCATCGAGGATCTTGACCGTTTCGGAATTCACGACGTTTTCACCCGATTGCGAGAAATCAATTTCATCATCAAGCAATCCCCCCAGGTCAACCGACCCGTCTATTTCGTTTATGCGCTACGCGATGAAATGTTTGTCGTAGGTGAAAAGACTAAGTTTTTTGACCTTATCGTCCCAGTGATCCCGGTCATCAACTCGGAAAATTCCCAAGAAAAAATGATGGAGCTTCTGAACCTTCGAACCTTCAAATCCAAACCCTTGGGCGAGCATCTCGACCGTCGACTGGTGGAGACGATCTGCTATTACATCGATGACCTCCGGTTGGTGAAAAACATCGTCAACGAGTTCGATATGTTCTCGAATATCCTTGCCAGCGGATTGCGTTTAGAACCGGACAAACTATTCGCGATTGTCGCTATTCGCAATCTTCACCCTGGCGAGTATGCCGACCTAGTCAAACGCCGAGGGGCTATCTTTGGTGTTATCAAGGGCCTCGATGCCTGGAGGACTGAACAGAACAGCGCGTATGCCAACAAACTTGGTGATCTGCGCCGCGAGCGAGATGAGCGAGCGACTGAGTTAGCCAAGAATGTCACTGAGCTGAGGGCCTACGTCTGGTTCACGCTTCTTCGCCTGACCCGCACTGAGGTGGCGACCCACACCAGAGTGGGATCCTCGTACTACACACCGCAAGAGTTCGTAACCGACGAGGTATTCGACTTGCTGATGAATCAAAGTCAGCCGCTGGGTACGGTAGCTTTACAGCAGTATGGGCAGGTCTTTAGGCAGTCCCCTTCGAATGTCTCCATGGCAGAGCTGCTCAATGCAACCGACTATGAGCGGCGCCATACGCTGCTAGGACGGCCGCTGAGCACAATTGCGGATGACATTGCAGCGGTGCAGGAACAATCTGATCAGGTCATCAGAATGTCATTTAAGTCCGCAGCTAAGAGGGGTTATGGAGAGGTTGTGAGGAATAATCTCCCGGGCTTGGACGTTGTAAGTTATCTGATGCAGCATGGTTTTTTTGATGCCGACTACACGGACTACCTAGGCTACTTCTACCAGGGCTCGCTAACACCTGGAGATAAGGATCTGATCCTTTCGCTGAGACGTGGCGTACTCGCCGACGTGTCCACGCATGTCGACAGCCCGGACAATGTATTGGAAAAGCTCAAGAGCGACGAGCTGGACGAGGGCAGGGGGATCATAGTTGATTTGGTTGCCTGTTTGAGCAGGCAAACAAGCTCGCTCGCATCTGCTTCGGTAGACGCTCAGATGCGGCACGTACTACGGAGCGGCCTTAACGAACACACGGATAGAATGGCCATCGCAGTGCGCGAACTTCTTTCGCGTTCAGAGGCGGCTTGTTTTATTCAGGCTGTTTATCGTCTTGAACCAAAACTGTTCCTGCGGCTTTTTGACGCTGTGGAAGCAGGGGGGGCATTTGAAGGCCGCGAGGCTCGTCAGGCGCTTGTTAAAGCAATCGTCGACCACCTATCGGAGGGCGACTTGAAGTCCTTGGCTAACGATGCTGTGACGGATCTGGTGCCTAAAATCGAATGCCTAGAGGACGCATCACGATTGATGCCTGGCCTGGAAAGCAATGTAGGAGCATGGGCTTGGCTCAGAGCCTACCCCATCCGGTTTACCTCACTTGGCAGTGTGATGAGCCTCGCCGAGCTCGAAAGGCTAATCGAATGGGGCTGCATAAAGATCAGCCTGCCAATGCTCTCGCTAGTATGCACAAAGTCCGAAGGTCGGCAGTCTCTCAAGGACGTAACGTTTGAACCTGCGGATGCAGGCATCATTACCTTGCGCAGACTACAGGCGCTTAGCATCGACGGGCTAGATGAGTTGCTGCTATCGCATGCCGATGAGTTTGTCAGCACGCTTCTGGATCAATCCGCTGCCTTGGATGAGTCAAGCGAGTCATTGGCGAGTTTGTTGGCTGAATTGGACGGGCATCACGATTTGGCAAACAGGCTCTTCGAGCACACAGAGTGTGACCTTCAAACTATCATCGAGGTCCCTCGGTATCTGTGGACGAAGGCACTGGAAAATAATCGCCTGGAAGCCAAAGCTGAGGCTGTGTGGGTCTTTTTTGAGGAAATTATTAAGGCAGACAGCGAAACTGCGGGCGATGAAAGCGGATTGGAGCCCTCAAAGGTATTCACTGGTTTTATTGCTAGGAACGCATCTGATCTCAAGCACAAGCTATGGCATTCAACCAGCGAAGACTGGAAACTGCAGCAGTATCTTCTAGCCTCTTCCGATATTAGTAACGATGTGCTCAAAGAAGTGCTGGATGGCGTCGTACTCCAAGACCTGTCGATGGTGAAAGCAGCGCTTCCCGCAGGACGCTGGCCAATGCTGGTGACATCGGCGTACCTGCCGTACAGTTCGGAGATTCGAGATATCGTACTGGCTGCGTGCCCACATCTTGAGGGCCAATACTTGGCTGAACGATGGGATTTTGCAAAGTCAGAGATTGATATTGGCAGGCTCCAGCTTGAGTCGATGATTACGCTAAGCAAAAGCAAAGCGCTGACATTGACTCAGAAAATTCAAATGTGGTCAGGGCTCACTCTGGAAATTGTTGAAAGCAAACCTGAAGCGGTGCCTGAGCTCGCCCGCGTTTCTGGACTTGCTAACCAGTCAGGAGAAAGGTTCAGTGAACCCCTGCTGCCAGCCTTGCGAAATCTGGTGCGCAGCTCAAGTCTAACGTCTGACCAACGGTCTGAAATGCTGACACAATGTCTTCCCGGAATGAAATGGCCAGATGTTTCGGCTGCGCTCGCATTGCTGGACGACGCAGACTTCAAAACCGTTAGCCATAAGGTTAAGAGAATTCAGGTAAGAAGTACTGAAGGAAACTGGAGGTTGGTCAACGCGATGAAGTCCCAGGGCTATCTGGCCACGCTGACCAGGACAGCTGAAAATATCAAAGCCACCACTAGACCCTCGTCGATGACGCAGGAGGGGGCATGGTTGTAGTGTGAACTGGACTACAGTGAAGAAGTTGCCACTCTTTTATTCGAGGAAGGAACTGGATAGGAGAAACATTTGGGTTAAATGTGCTGAAAAGCGCTGAGGAAATATCCACCCCCCCCAAAAATGACCAGATCTAGTCTCAGAAAGGGGGGCAAAGGCTCCTTTGCTTGCACGATGGCCTGTCTAGCCGGCCGCCTCTTACGCGCACCGAGAAAGAGCGGGGCCGATTTAACGTCCAGCTCTGAGCGCCAGCTTCTGGACGAAAGCGGGTATTCGCCGGCCGCTCCGCCCGATCATAAAGCTAGGTAAATAAACAGAAAAACTACTAGCCTTTTCTAATTCTGGAGTGGATATTTGAATTTGCACTAATTCTTTCTCTAGTTTGCGTTAATTGTTGTCTTGTTCTAGAGTTGCTGGCTCAAGGCTGTTGATTTTTTCGGAGCTGGCGATCTTTAGAGTTTGCAGTCTTTCCATTAGAAACTTTCTGTCTTCAAGAGATACTAATGAAAAAATAATTTCTGGAGGGGCGATGTTGCCACCTAAAAGTCTAGAGAGATAATATCTTTCGTTAGACTCGTCAGCATTGACACGAAAAATAAGTGAGCACTGCTTAAATAATGAGACAAGCATAGTGATTTCGCGAAGGCGCTCATATTCGAACCATAGAGCATAATGGCCTTCATAAAATAGGGTTGTTAGTCGCTGGCTGTATACGACATGGTAAGCGAAGAATAGATCTTTCATTTCCTTGTCAGATAGATGGATTTTGTTTGTTACGGATTTTTTTGAATAAAAAATTGTCGCTCTTATAAAATTATATATATCGCCGCATTTTTTTGCAGTATCAGCGATTTTTTTGTAAGCATTATGCGCTTCTTCCTCAAGGCCAAATAGACGCTCTATGCGCATTGAAATATTATTGGCTGCAATGAAATATCGTCTATTTTTACACTTGTTTCTCAGCTCTATCAGTTTTCTTCGTTTGTTACCTTTCCCATTTAAGCAAGTTAAAATAGTGTGAGCTTGGAAGAATAAAGCTCCTTCTTCTCTATAGAGAAGAGCTTGGTTTGCCGCATTTATTGCATCAGCAGAATCTCCTTTTTCATCGTAGCTAAGAGCTAGATCTATATAGATCTTAGATTCAAATTCAATGGTTAGAGCTCTGGCTGCTAATAGGTCGGTCATCACATCAATCGATCTGACAAATTCCCGAACCATGCGCAAGCTTTTTCCATATGAAAAAAGTATTTCCTTGACGAAGTGGTCGTCGCGAAGCTTTTGTAGGCTCGGGTAAATCACATGGCATAGCGATACTACATATCGATATTGATGAGCTGAAATTAGCTTTCTGGTATAGTGACTTAAAAGATTTAAGCTGTCTTGTATTTCGCGAGAGTTATTGGTTTCGATTGCGTCATTAAATACCCTTCTCAGTAGGGTGTTTGCATTGCGAATAGCAAAGGTAGAGTGATTTAAACTCTCCAAACTAAATTTTCCGCTCAGTTTTGGCTTGCCAAGCTTCCAGTCTGCCGAAAAATAGAGAGTTAACGCTTTTGAAGTTAAATCCTTATACTCGTCCTTGTTTAGTTTTGACCTAACATAGTCTTGAACTAAAGTCTTCGCGACAATTACCTTTGGCAACTCTGTCGCTTCATTTCGGAATATGAAGAAACGAAGACCTTCTGCAAGTCCAAGCTTCACAAGAGGGCCGCCCATGCGGGGGTAGAGCATTCTGTCTTTGTCAAAGTTTTTTAGGTTTGATATGTCTTCACCATAAGGAAATATCGAAAGACATTTCAGTAAGTCATAACTAAAGTCTTCTGTCGAAGACTGGAGTCGATCTATTTGGAGTTTCAAAGCCTCTGGAATATCTTCTACGTCGATATTATGGAGGGCTGCGTCTGAGTTTTCAGCTGCTATCTCAGAAAGCTCCATGTACTCAAGCCGCTCTAACAGTTTGTCAATGGCCCGGGAGGAGCCTCTCGTTATCAGATAAATTTCCCCGCCAGCAAGGTCAGCTTCAGTTACTCTGTAGCCCCAAGGGTGCCCTAACACATATCGACTACAGTTTACTTCGTCCATGACTTTCAGAGCTACGGGGTCCAATCCCGCATTTGCGATGTCATGGGTGGTCTTAAGAACAATAGTCAAATTCGGGCATGTTTTTACTAGCAGTTCGGATATATTCCTCACCTCACTGAACATGCTCAATCCGCTTGAATACTTATGGACTTGAATGTTGTCAAATATTACGGTTACGTCTTCTTCAGCTAAAAGTAATCGACTTAAATCTGTTGAATATATGTTTAGATCGCTTTGCATGGCCTCTTCAAATGAAGAGGATTCGGTATAGCCATGGCAGTTGATATGATATGTAAGCCTTGGTAGGATTTTTAAATGTTGGGAATAAGAAAGGAATGCCTCCCCGTCAGTGTCCCAAGGTGCCACTAACCAAACGAGTTTGTCTGCAAATACAATTCTTTTGAACTGCTCAAGATCTACCCTCGAAAAGGATAGAGCCATATGCGGCTGGTACAGGGGAAATTTGTGCCTTTTCTTGTGGAAATGCTCAACTTGAAACTCTCCCAAAGAAAAAGCGGAAGCTGGTAATGCCTTAAGTGCGGTATTGGCTACATTCCTTTTTTTTTTGAGCTATAACGAAGTTCCCGAATTTTAATTTCACTTTCGGCACAGTCGCCGCCATCTGGAAGCTCGGCTGGATCAACATTAACGCGCCATCCACCACCTGAGATACGGGATGCTTTGCGCGGCCAGAGAGTTATAACTTCCTTTTCTGCGTCAATCTTTGCTAACAAAAAACCATGTCTACGGGGCTCTGCGTCACCCTTAACTTCCTCTGAGCTAAAAAGAGAGGCTGCCTGAAACTCCCGCTTAACTTGACTTCCACCATAACCATAAAGCCGCCCATTTAATTCGTGCATGTGCCCGAACAGGTGAGCGTCAAACCGGCCTAAAGGATTGATTTCATGGTTAAAATCTTTTAGTGCCTCTGAATTGAACCATTCTTTTGGGTGGTGCGTTATGAGAAGATTAATATGATTTGCGAACGTCCATTTTTCAATATCTCCAGCGACGGCTTCACTGACCTGTTCGGAACAAAACTCCAAGCGGCCAAAAAAGTCACCCCCCTCCAACTGTGACCAAGCGCTGTTGAGGCCGACGAGGCCGATACGAAGACCATTGATCTCGAAGGCGCCGGAACTGTCTCCTGGAAATATACCTTTATTATTCTGAATTAGTGGTATTTCACTATCTATGAGGTGGAGAATAAAATTCTCATAATTTTCAAATGCTTTCTTCATTTCTATGCGGGAGTGACTTTCATCTTTGTATAACAATGACTCCCTTACTTTCGGGCGTTTCCGCCAACTATCCACGGCTGTAACAACCGATGAATCTTCGGCAGGTCGCTGCAGGTCATGATTTCCAGGTACAATAAATAGTTTTGGGTTGGCTCCAAGATTATTAAATAACTCCCAAAGCTCTGCTATGTTTTTGAAGACGTTTTCAAACTCGACTTCTTTTGCCATCTGAGTCAGGTCGCCTGAGAAAATCACCAGGTCAATGGGCCCGTGGATGCGGAAGTGGCGCTCTAGGTCTTTAAAAATCTCAGCTTTTATTTGAGGCCAAAGATGAGCCGAACCGCTCATGCCAACATGAAGATCACTAACATGAAGCCAGCTGAATGTGGAGCCACTATCCATGAAATCTGTCCCTAATAGATTGAAAGAGCTCCCAACCGCTCACTTATTTTCCCAGTCTACAAGATTTCTTAACGTCACAACACAATGCAGCATTGATCAATCGTCCCAAGCGGTGTAGGTATCATGCTAGCAAAACGGGACATTGAACAATCTCGATTTTGCGGCACTGACTGATTGGTCCTTGCCGATTTTGGCCTTTTTTGGGAGTGCGCACTCTCTATGTGTAAGTCGCTCGTGGGTGCGTAGGATCGTCAGATTTGGCTTGGCCTCGTGTGAGTGCGAATTTGCACGGGGATTTTTTGAGCTGTTGCGAGATCTTAGTGAGGAAAACAGCCCGCGAGGGCGGGCTGATTCGCGATTACGCAGCGAGTAGGTCTTCTAGGGAGATGTTTCGAGCAACCGATGCCAAATCGGAGCGTTCAAGTTTCGAATGTAAGGGGCCGAAGCGGGGCACCTCCAGCCCAGACATCCCATCTCCCATTCCGCCTTTTTGGTAGCTGACGGCAAGTATCCTTGCACCTACAGCGAGCAGTTGCTCGGTCACCGAGTTCCACTCCTCATCCAATGCAAATCCAACCGCGCTCAATGCGGCTGTTTTGGACTCATCTCCATGTTGGCGAGCAGTCGTGATTTGAGCCTCAAGAGCATCAAGCTCGACTTGTAGAGCACTGAGGATCAGATCTTGTCTCCTTACCTGCTCGTCCGTTGTTGCCAACTGCTTAGCGGCCTTTTGCATTTCGCCGCTTGCTGTTTTTTCCCCTTCTGCATCACCGCTTGCGAGGCATTTGGCGTAGGACGTTGCAGCATCGCGCTCGGCTTGTTGCGCCTTTTCCAGGGCTTGATCGGCTTCTGATTGAATTGCCTGAAACCGCTCGTTCAGGTGGGATTTTTTCCGTTCCAGCGCTTCGATTTCAGCAGTCGCATCGGACATTGCTCGGATGGAGTCGACTTTGATTTGATCATTTTTTTCCAGACGTTCTAGGTGTTGAATCTTCCGATCAATTGCAGCCAACTCGCGTGGTATTGCACGTATACGAGCTTCGGCGCTGGATATTTTATCGGCAGCTTCGCTTGCTTCCGGGCTTCCAATTGGGTTGCCAATAGCACTGAAACCGCGCGGCGCGTTACGCCATTCGGCTTCCAGTTGTGGAAGGCTTTGTTCCAATATTTCCAGTTCTTGATTCAAGGCGGCTTGTTGCTGTTTTAGCTGGTTCATGTTGCGTTCCCAAAGGCGAAAGGTTGATTGGTTTTTTTCTCGTTGGCGGGCCAGGCCAAGGTGAGCCTGAATTCCTCATGGAGCGGCCGTTATTACGTCGCCTGGTCGCCGTGATCACCTTGTTCTGGCACTGCCACAACTACATAGCAGCGCTGCAAGCCCAGCCCCGGTAGTCGCACTGCGGTTGAAGCTTTGCCATCCTTTCCAGGCTCTAAAACGCCTCGTCGCAGGAGCTCTTTGTTAACCGCACTCAGGTTCATGCCTCGGAAGATTTCGGAGCGCCATGCTTCCGGCAGCACGTAGTAGGTGTTGGTGGTGTGCAGGGCATCGCCCATGCCGTGTTCCATCGTCTTGCGAAAGCCCAACCGATCAATCGTGCGTGGGCCGTGTTCATCGATCTTGGCTGCGGCAGATTCCCAGCGGGTAAAGCGGCTTTCTCCGAAGCGCTCGATCACCTGGCGCAGTCGCGCCAAGATCGCATCGCCCTCGAAGTTACCGGCGCCTCCGCGTTCGGCCAGCCACGCATGCAGGCACACACGTGCGGCGGTCGTGGCCGTACCGTCCGGCCAGCCGGTGACGCCGAAGGCGGTGGCCAACTCTCCGGCTGCTGCCGCGAGGCCGAAGCGAAGCGCGGCGCGCTGGGCTTGTCCGCTGGCCGAGGCGGGCAGGTTTTGGGTGATGAACTGCTCCACCGTATGGCGAACGATCACCGACCACCTGAGCATTTCGCCAGGCGCACACAGTACGTGCAGGAAGGCAGCAAGGGGCGTGCCGTAGTATTTGGCTACACGCGCCTTGAGCGCATCGGAGAGGGCGGCAGCGTCCTCAAAACCGTTCAGCACATCGAACATGCCGAGCCCTTTGCTTGCATCCGCCGGCACGGCGAGCATGCGCACCTCCATGCCGGCTTTCAGCTCCTTGTTGGCATCCGCCATGTGCTGCGCCAACGTCTTCTCTCCCGTAGAGAGAAACAGCAAGCGCCACTCCTGCACCTGTCGGCCCGCTTGTCCTCGATCATTGGCCCGGGCCTTACCGGTGCCATTGCCCAGCATGTAAACCGTTTCGCCAATGATGCGCGGGTCACACATACCGATTTCATCCAGCACCAAGAGGCCGTCTGAGTGTGCGGCAGCGATGGACTCCAGAGCGTTATCTGTTGAGCGCCATGAGCGCACCAGGCGCGGCCCGCCATAGACCGAGGCAGCGACCTGCAAGTGGGTGGTCTTGCCGCCGGAGCTGTCGCCATAGAGATGGAATCCGCCTGACTCATGCCCGAGCAGGTTCAGCAGAGGCCCTGCAAAGGCCACAGAGACGACAAACGCCAAGCGGTGATTACCAACGCACAGTGCGCCGATTTGCTGCTGCCATTGCTCCAGAGAACCCGCCTCGCTGATCGGTGGCAGTTGGGCACCGGCTTCATAAAAATGCAGGTGCTCGGCGTGCGATCCGATCTGTTGTTCGGGCAATAGAAACGCATTGTCGTGCCAGCCCAGGCGCGTCACCAAACGTGCGCGCTGGGCGCTATCGAAGCCGCCAAGATAGCTTTGTAGGTCGTTGCGGGCATTGCGTCCTGATCGGCTCCCGGCAAGGCGCAGGCCCATGTCTACCAGCGGGCCGAGTACGTCTTTGCCGAAGTCGCCGGTCATGGTCCTGGCTGGAATATTCCAGCGTTTTTTTGCGCCGTCCGGGTCGTCGAATTCGACCAATAAGCCCCAGTTGTGTCCCTTGTCGTCACGAGTGCGGGCGATGATTTCGAGAGGCGAACACACGGGGCGCGCCTCACCATCATCGCCGGAATAAAACACCCCTTCAGGCGTCAGCCGAAAGCCGCCCGGCAACAGATCATTTTTCGATTTCGCAGGGCGTTTGGCGGGGACCTTGGTCTTTGGTTCTTGAGGCTCAGCAGCATTGCCGAAAAACTCAGCGCTGCGGACCAGCTCGGCGACGTGGACAGCGGTCCAGCCTTTGGCTAGCGCATCCGCTGCATCGTCACCGTCCGCCCATTTTCCACCCTTGATGAGCGTCGGCTTGCCGCCTTTGCTGCTGGGCTTGAGCTTGAACACGTCGAGCGAAATTCGTTGTACTGAGGCGACGCCTAGCTCAATCAACTTCAGCTCGATGGCGTCCATGCAGGTCTTGCCGCTGGCATCGTTATCCGGCCACAACACCACCGTGCGCCCTCTGAGTGGCGTCAGGTCGGCCTTGTGCCAAGAGTTGGAGCCGTTCGGCCAGCACATGGCTACATGGTCGGGCATCAGTTCAGCGGCGGCATCAGCAGCCTTCTCGCCTTCACACAGCACCACAGGCGCATCGGCCCGCTGTGCCAGCTCATCCAGGCGCAGCAGTGGCCGAGGCTCCAGCAATCCTTGCCAGCGCCATTGCGTGGTTTGCCCATCGGAGCGCTTGCACCAGGTCAACGGTGCGAAAATCTTTCGCGGCTTGCCGTCTTCGTCGGGACTCAGGTCGAAGCGATACAGCGCCATGATCGGCTGGCCCTGTGCATTGCGATAGATCCACACCTTGGACGGAGCACCGTGTTGCCGGTGCTTGGCAGGGCACTTGTTCATGGCCTCGGCCGGGATCGGCTGGATCGCAATCCACTCCGGCGCTGCGGGCTTGGCCGGTGCGCTTTTAGCGTTCGCCGAACCGTCGGAAACGTTGAGCAGGTCCGCCAGCTTTTTGCAGGCATCAACGTCGGTGCCGCCGTCGATGTAGCGCACCAGGTCGATCAGGTCGCCGCCCTTATCGCCGGTGGCAAAATCCGCCCAGGTGCCTTTGCTAAAATTGACCTTGAGTGAGCCTGCGCGTTTGTCCGTACGCGTCGGATTCGGCGCGGTATATTCCTTGCCGCCGTCGACGCGTTTGCCGTTCGGCAGCCACTGAGTAAGGACGCGGTCGATGTTCTTCAGAGCGGCGCTTTTTACGTCAGCGAAGCTCGGGCGTTTTGATGTGCTGCCGGTGCGCTGAGTCATAGTGTGGTCCTCGCCTCAAGCAACGCCTCGTTCACGTCGTCGATCAGCGCCTTAGCCATCTCTCCGAGGTAGAACGCAGGCCAACTAAAACGCTCGCCCGCATCGCTGATGGCGGCATCGAGGATCAGTTGATTGGCGTGGTGAAGAATCTGGGAGACGGCTTCAAGTGCGTCCTCCAGCGGGATACCGGCATTCACCCGAAACAGGTTTTGGCCGTTACCGTTGGCAGGGGAAAACTCAGAGCGTCCACGCGTGCTGGAGTTGGTCACAGTGCACCGCCTTTCTGGCCCATCGGCACAGAGGAGGCATCACCGTACATGGTGAGTGTTTTGATCAAGCCCAAGGTGCCGCGCACATCCCAAATAACCGACGACAGCACGCGGTTGGAGAGCAGTGGTTTGTCCCCGTCTAAGTGGTCTTCTAGCAGCATGAGAACTGAATCGGCACGGTCGAGCGCACAGGTGATGGCGTCGATAGGCAGACCGGCTTCAGCGTCTTGGCTGACGCAGAGGAGATCCTCGGGTAGTGCAAAGCCTGGGAGCATGCTCATTGGGCACCCCCTGCGGCTTCCAGGGCGCGAGCCTTGGACATATGGGCGTTGTAACGGGACAGACGTGTGGCGAGGCTGGAGTTGGCGTGTAAAGCGGCGAGAGCCATTGCTCGATGAGCGGCGGCGCGAATTTTGGACGGATTGAGGGCGTGCATCTGGTGAAGCTCCTGTATGTGAGGAGCTGCCACGGTTCGCCGCTAAACGAATTAGGGTGGCAGCTGTGCGCGGGTTAGCGGACCGGGCATACAGGACCCCGGCAGACCCGAAGGTCTCCCACGCACAGCCACCATAAACGAGAGTCGCAGGCACAAAAAAAGCGCATGCAATCGAGTCGGAAGCGCTTGTGCGCCTGTATGTGCTCGGGCCGCTAAACCCGGTCGTTGAATTTGCAACGACGGCCAGAGAGTAACGTCGGTTTTTTGAAAGTGCAACCGTGCGGATCGCTTGCGGATTTTTTCGATGGGGCATAAGTTGGTCAGGCATGTAGATTTACCTCAACGCCTCCGGTTGCCGCCGGGGGCGTTTTCGTTTCAGGCATGGACTTCCCAGCGCAGGGAGAGCAGTGGGAGAAAGTCGCCGTCGAGGCAAGATCGTGCATCTTCGTAAGCATCGATTTGTTGCCCTTCATCCACGATCACTGCACGCGGGGCTTCGCTGGGTATTGAAAGTGCACACCAGGTGCCGTCTGCCCATCGCATAACTACAACTACTCGATTCAGGCGTTTTTGTTGCGTTCTGTGGCGCTCAAAACGTTGCATCCATCGTGACGAGAAACCGACTTTTCTGAGTACAGAGAAGGGCTGCAAAATGACCTTAGTGGCGATACGGTTCGTCATGCCGCCACCCTATCTCGAGCTGCGATTCGTGCACGCGTCCAATCTAAAACTTCAGCCAGTACCCATGCGACGGGAGCGCTACGAGCGTTACTAGCGCTGAGTTTTACTGGAAGTGGGAAGCCGCTATCCGCTTGCTGCATTAGTTTGTAAATCGTTGGGCGCGCTAACCCAACTATGGCCATTACTTCCGGCATGCGGATCAGAATTGCTGAAGGGTCTGCGGCAAAATGACTGGTTCGCTTGGCGTTCAGATCGCTTGTTTCGTAAGAGCGGATTTCGGTGGGATTTGCGGACTTGCAGTTATGATCATTCATGGATGACCCCTGGTTATGGATACAGGGGTATCTATCTATACATTTATCTAGATGAAGAAAACTACTTTTCCCCTAGATCGGTCAATGTGTAGTCAATATGGGGGTAACGCAGGGTGAACGCGGCGGTTTAGTAATTGCGCAGCTAGCACTGGTCGATCAGGTGGCAGGCGTCAGCGACCTGTCCACGGCAGAGATCATAGAGCGGTTGCGCTGAGAGAGATTTGAGCAGGCCGCGGCTTAGCGCCGAATGCAGTACGGTTTGGCGATCAGTCATTGCCAAGTGTCTCAGGCGCTGTGTAACCGAAAGTCCCACGCCCTGCGCTTGAAGGGCGGAGCCAGCGAAGGTCGCTTGGTAGGCTGGGGCGAAAAACGCCTGCCCGCAGCACCTGAGCGCTGACTTTTGCGTTACACGTTGGGGCTGCGTTACATCGGATGTACGCTATGTCGCTCAACTGTGTAACGGGCGTGAAAGCCAATAAATCCGGGTACTTGGCGAGTGGCGTTACACGAGTAACACGCGTTACACCGGATTTACATGGGCCAGGGTAAGTGCTCTCACACTGCCTTCCCAAATTGACCTTGCACTACATTCCCGGCCTCTAGGGAATCGAGATGATCGGCGTACCACTGCATCATCTGTGTACGTTGCTCAAGGTACTGAGCCTTGTTGTAAATCCCTCGAACACCTTGTGCCTTGTGGCTGAGTTGGGCCTCGATATGGTCAGCTGGATATCCGTGCTCGTTGAGGATCGTGCTGGCGATGTGGCGGAAGCCATGGCCGGTCTGGCGGCCCTCGTAACCAAGGCGTCTGAGTGCCATTAGGAACACGGTATCGCTGCGGGGTTTAGTGCGGTCGCTTCTACCTGGAAACAGGAGTGGGTAAGCGCCGGTGAGTTGCCGAAGCTCCAATAGGGCTCCGACTGCTTGAGTGCATAGTGGTACCAGGTGCTCACGACCTTTCTTACGACCCTTACGCTCGACTGGAACGGTCCACAGCCTCTTGTCGAAATCGAACTCTACCCAGTGTGCTTCTCGGAGTTCGCTGGGGCGTACAGCCATCAGGGTCAACAGCCTTAGGCCAAGCTGCACATCTTTGGCGTGGGGATAGGAGCGTATCGCTCGGAGTAACCCTGGAAGCTCATCAGGGGAGACGTGGGCGTAGTTCTCTGCCTTTCCCGAGGACAGAAATTTATGCACACCCTCCAACGGATTGTTGACTGCTCTGCCTGTCACTCGAGCTAGATCATAGATATCTTTGCAGTAAGCCCTCACACGGCTCATCTGTTCCAGAATCCCCTGACGCTCAAGCCCTCTCAATAGCTCCATCCACTCCATCGACATGATTGAGGTGTAGGGGCGTTTACCGAGCGAGGGGAATACATGGCGTTCAAGTGCGCCAAGTATCCTTTTAGCCGTACCAGTATCCCAGCCGCTAAGGCGAGACGTGTGCCACTCCCTTGCCAATGCTTCAAAGGTGTCGTTGGCCGCATCGATCTCGGCGGCTTGGCGAGCTTTCTTGGAGGTGATCGGGTTCTTACCTTCCGATGCGTCGGAGCGTAGATCAGCCGCTTTCTGTCGAGCGAAAGCGCCACCCACTTCCGGGTAGCCGCCAAGACCAAGCCATGACCATTTGCCGTCCGGCTTCTTGTAGCGTAATTCCCAGGACTTTTGGCCGTTTGGCTTGACCCTGAAATACAGCCCTGGGCTGTCTAGTTCGCGGTATGCCCCCGCCTCAGGCTCCAGGCTGGAAAGTGTCGTGTCAGCGAGAGGGCGTCGCTTGATATCTGTGCGTTTCATCCTTGTATGCCTTCAGTTCAATTATTTATGAAGCATACACGTGGGCATACACGGAGGGGAAGGATAGGGATAGATAAAGGTGGGCAGCCAGAAACAAGAAAGCCCGCACTAGGCGGGCTTCTTGAGGTGATTCATAGACTGCTGTAGACATCTATGGATCGGTACTTGGTGGCTACACAGGGACTTGAACCCCGGACCCCAGCATTATGAATGCTATGCTCTAACCAACTGAGCTATGTAGCCAAGTGGCGCGCATTATTCGCGTAGAACAGAAATGCGTCAAGCATTTATTTTGAATTTTTATCTACGCTTTCAACTGTTTAAGCGAAATCACCGGATCTAGCGACGAGTGGTTCGTGATTCACCCTGTCGAGTACCCGAAAAGCCTGATCGCGTTGGGCAGATATCCCTGCCGCCCAACGCGTGGTCTGGCTTTAAGGAAACTGCGAGTTGTGTGTGGCGCGTTTAAGCTGCTCGCGCGCCCTTGAAAGGCGCGAGCGAACAGTGCCGATAGGAATGTCCAGTGCGTCAGCTGTGTCCTGGTAGCTACCGTCGGTTTCCAGTGAGGCGTATAGCGTCTTGCGCATTTCCATCGGCAGGTGGTCGATGGCGCTCAGGGTTTTTTCCAGGCGCCGGTTCACCTCAAATTCCCAGTCCAGGTTGTGGTTGTCTTCCTGGCCATGCCACAGCGACTCATCAAATTCGCAATGCACAGGCTTGCTGTTTGCTCCGGAGACCCTGAAGCTGGATTTCAACCGCCTCAACCCGATCAGCCAAATCAAGCAAATGTTCTCAGCCCAGCAATTGATGAACCTATTGATGAGCGTTGCGAAAGCAATTCTTATCGCTTTGATTTTGTACGTGGTGATCCGACCCTCATTGGGCACGCTGATCAACCTGGCCACCAGCGATCTGCAAAGTTACATCCTGGCGTTGATTGCGCTGTTTCGTCACCTGCTGCATGCCTGCCTGGGCATGCTGCTGGTGCTGGCGCTTATCGACCTGGTGATGGTCAAGCACTTCTTTGCCAAGCGCATGCGCATGACCCAAGTGGAGGTCGTCAAAGAGTACAAGGACATGGAAGGTGACCCTCACGTAAAGGGGCAGCGACGGGCACTGGCGCATCAGATGGCTCAGGAAGAACCAAAGGTCAAGCTGCCCAAGCTGGAAGAGGCCGATATGCTGGTGGTCAACCCGACTCACTTTGCCGTGGCCCTTTACTACCGGCCCGGTAAAACGGCGCTGCCCCTGCTGGTCAGCAAGGGCACAGATGACGACGCGCGCAAATTGATCCGGCGCGCCAAGGCGGCCGATGTGCCGGTGATCCAGTGCGTCTGGCTGGCCCGCACGCTCTACACGAAAAAACTGGGAGCCAGCATACCCCGCGAAACCTTGCAGGCTGTGGCGCTGATTTACCGTACCTTGCGCGAACTCGATGATGAAGCCAAGCGCGAAACCCTGGAACTGCCGGAGCTCGAGCAGCGCTGATCACCTGTCCAAGGCTTGCAGATTGGCCAGCGACAGCATTCGGCTGAGGATCCTGTCGAGGGTGGCGTTCGTTGCCGGCAATGCATGCCAGATCACCAAATGGCCTTTGGCGTCGAGGTAGATAAAACAGCCATCGAACGCCACCGCCTGTTCAAAACGTCGCTCCAACGCTCGCTGCAATTGCCCGGCCTGCAACGCTTCGCGAGCGACTTGCAGGGCCAGCCCTGGGCGATTTCCGGCGGGCAGTGTGCACACCTTGATACCGGGCGCGAGGGACAAGTGAGCGGCAGCGCCGCTCACCAGGTTTTCCAGAAATACCTGGCGCTTATAGTCGGGCATTTCCTGGGACCTCATCGTTCCAGTGACACAGTCTGGTAATCCGCCCGCTCACCGGCGGGGCCAGGTTCGACGCGCATCTGCGGCGGCCACCAGATCACCATCTTGTCCTTGGTCGATTGCGGGCGTGAGCACGAATCACCTTTGCAGGTGGGCGTACAGCCGGTGATGAGCACCGCTGCGCCGATCAGGGTTATGCACAAAAGTCTAAGTTTCATGGCGTAGCCTTTTTATCGGAAGTGATCAAGGACGGACGGGGCACACTGATATGTTCATCCTTCAACACGGGGCGCATGGCGATAAATACCTCGGCTTCTTCACCTGGCTTGAGCCAGGCACGTGGCCATACGGTGACCGCGAGGGTCTGCGAGTTGCTGCATTCCTTTTCATCGATACGCACATTGCGCTTGAACTGGTTGCGCAACACCACGACCGCCACGTTGTATTCCGGGCCGGCGTACCACTGGCTGCGTTCGGTATTCAATGCCAGCAAGTCTCGGGTGCTGCACAAGGTGTTCAGCCCCAGAGGCATCGGCGCGGGTTTGAACGCCTTGGGCACTTCCCCGCTGACGAGGCGTGCCAGGGTGCCGATGATGTCACTGCGCTTGATCACCGGCTCATGGGGGGAGTCACGCTCTTGCGGGGGCGGGAAAGGCGTGCGGCAACAGCTCGCCAGGTGTCGCGTTGGTTGAGCAGGGCTTCGAGAGAATCGATCAGGGTTTGTTCGCCTTGATCTGCGTGCAGACACTGGATTAGCCAGAGCGCACCATTGGTGGGTGCTTGAGCGAGCGCGCCGTGGAAGCGATTCAGGCTCGCGCCTCCCAGCCGTATCCATGTTTGCAGTTGCGAGTTATCGGGTGCTTGGCGGGTCAGTTGGACACTTAAGTGCAAAGTGCAAGCATGACGTTGCAAGACTATTTCAAAATCGTCTTCGGACAAGCTAATTTGTTTTTCGCCGCTGTTAAACCATTTAATAAGTAAACTGTTCAATTTACTGAAAGCTATCAAATGTCGTTTTGTACATCATGTGGGTGGCACGGCCATGTTCATGCTGTGCCAACTGAGTGTAAAAAGTATCCCTCGATAATTTTCCGAATATCGCTGAGAGTTCGCTTAGGTCACCAGGATCTTGCATGGCGTCGTCCATGGCATTGTCAAACTGTTTCTTGACAGCGTTTCGACTGCTTAAAAGTTGCGGTGCTAATTTATAGAAGTCCATATTTTCTTTCCTGATGTGTTTGCTGATGCTGTGGTTGTGGCTTTCCTCCAGTGATCAGTTCCTTTTTTATACGACTTTGAAAAAAATCTTACGTGAGTTTGTTTTTTTGACTACGCGCTCTAATGTTGTCCAAGCGCTTCAAGCATTGAACTCCAGCTGATACGGAAGTCTCCCTCATCTGTTTTAAGCACTAGCGTTTGAGGCTCGACAGTTTCGTCAGGTTGAAGCTTCCAGAGCGTGGACCTCTGGTGGGCGAAGCATCGTTTTACGATCTCTGTTTCAAGGGGATGGCAGAGTAGTGTCGCGCTGACTTCTGGGAGCTGAACCGCTATAAGATGCCTGAGCAGAGCTGCCAGACGTTTCGGTTCTGCGGTATCGTCAAGCAGTCTGTTGATGGCTTGATTGACGACTGAGGTGGCGTACCTTTCCAAGTCGTCGCACATTCTCTGACGTTCACTTTCCCAGCGCTTGAACTGGGCGTCCGCGCGTTGCCATATTTCAAACGCAGCCCTCTCCAGCATTGCTTCACGTTCTTCATTAGCTTCAGTCAGCAGCTTATTGGCTTGTGCCGTGGCGTGGCTCAGTAGTTGGCTGCCCTGCGAGAAGTCAGCAAGCGTCTGGCGCGAGATGAGGGTTTGCGCCAACTCAAGGTTGTCCTTTTGAACTTCAATTGTGCGTCGGCAGAACATCGCTATGCTCCTTGCTCGTTCGAGTCAGAATGAGTGTTAACGCGTGCCATGGTCGTAGCACGCCAAACGAACGCTTGCCAGAGTGTGTCCAGGCGGCCGTGTCCACTTTCAAGTGGAGAATATTTTTTCTCCATCTCAAGCACGCGTTCATAGGGGAAACGCAGTCTTAGACGCTGCCAAATGGCGGGCTCAACCCAGTTATGGAGCAGTTGCAGCGGATCATCGTTGGGTAACAGTATGTCCGGAGGAAGGGCCCTGGAAAGACGCATGCACCACAGCTGATGATCTTTGCTCAACGGGGTTACTGGCACAGGATTGAACGTACAGTGAATCAGCAAGAGTATTAAGTTGAGCTGCTCGGACGAGGCAAGAACCAGTCGAAGTAGAGTGGGAGTAGGGGGCGGGGGCAAGCAGGGAGCGATACCAACAGCGTTGAGGTTCATTGAAATGCCATTGCGATAAAGCGTTTCTATGGCCGCGTACTTATCGACAGATCTCCAGTCTTCGTGGGCGTATCGCCATGGGAGCGCCCACCACTGAGCCCACGTCAAACCCTCTTTAATCAGGTCGTCGTCACCAGGCATCATGAGGCTGAATGGTCAACTGGCAGTGGCGCCAAGAATGCTTGCTGTCGCTTATGGCGTAAGAACAATAGGGTAGAAGCCGCTAGCACTAAGCCGATCAGCAAGGACGTCACGCTGACTTGCCAGAATCCGATGTCACTCTCGGGGACGAGAAACGGACCGAAGTAAGCCATATGTTGCTGTTCCTGATACGCCGTCGCTGGCACGAATATCACGGTGAGCTTTTGCGGATTGTCCACGGCTGAAGTCATACCGGGGAGGCTGCTCGCCACGAGTCTGCGAACACGTGCCCGGATGTGGTCGGGGTCGAGACGTGCGTCGTGCTTTATAAAGACTGAAGCCGAGGCGGGCTGGACCGGTTCGCCTGGGGCTATGCGTTCGGGGAGTACCACATGCACTCGAGCGACAATGACACCGTCAACGTTGGATAAGGTGGATTCAAGCTCTTGTGATAGGGCATAGATGTAGCGAGCACGCTCTTCAAGGGGCGTTGAAATAACGCCTTCCTTGCGAAACGTATCGCCTAGCGTGGTTCGCGCCAATCTGGGTAGGCCTGCCGCTTCGAGCGTGCGTACTGCGCGCCCAATGTCTCGCGCATCGACAGCAACGACAACGCCATCTTTGGCTGCGACTTTTTGGGCGCGAATATTTTTGTCTGCAAGTTCTGCAATGACTTCATTTGCTTCTTGTTCGGTCAGTTTGCTGTGGAGTTCGACACGGTCGCCGCAACCGTTCAGCACAAATGTCAGGAACACGAGCAACACTACGGGCAGAAAATGATTCATACCTACCTACTGCAAATTACAAATCTTGTCGATACATTGGGTTGTTTTGCCAAGGCTCTTCACCAGGATTTGCGACTGAAACAACGCATTGGACAGTTGGTTCGGGAATTTGCCGAGCAGTTCTTCATTGCCCTTCTTGCTTATACCCTTCAGGGTCTTTTTGAGTTGGTCTGTTGTACTAGAAAGCTCTGAGGACGCGACAGTTAATATATTTGAGTTTTGCAAGAGGGCAGTAATCGGCTGGCTTGAGTGTGCAAGTGCCGATTTGAAGAAGTCCACATCCGAATGGGATGCCAGAGAGGCGAGGTCTGCCTCATTAGCGGCGAAACCACTACGCGTTGATCTTACAGCTTCTGTAGTTTTCATAGAGAGCCTGGCGTATGAAGAATGATGGATTGGCGCCCGTCCGGCGATCAGGAGTAAACGTTGTCTGTTTATCGTTTATTGCCATCTCCCCGACCATGAGTCGGGGAGATGAGCTTTATTAGTTTCGCGCTTGAATGGTGGCTTTGTCGTATGAATCTTTTTTTGCGTCATTCATGTCTTTAGCGGCTATAAGTTGGTCCTCTTTGGCTCGCTGCTTTTCTCCTTCCATTTGAGTGTCAGCGTTTTGGTATGCGTTATATCCGCTGTACGGCGAATTGCTGGAACTTGGAATCATAGGTATATCTCCAATTTTCAATTTGAGTGTTCGCATCACGTGGGCCGATATTCGGATGTCAGGAGTACATGGTCATCCGTCTAGGACCACAAAATGAGTGGTGCTCGAAATTAATTAGTTCCAGATATTTACACCATGGCATTTCAAAATATTGCACGGTCTTCCAGCTTTGCTCTCGATGTAATACATTGCACAATGTTGCGGCATCTTTTTGAACAATCATGGCTTTCATGTATAGTTCTTGGCGAGCGTAAACGCGCCGTTTAGAGTGTGTCATTGTTGGTGGAAAGTCATGGTTTTCAGTGGATGAGCCTGCGGCCTTAACTCAATAATATGTCCAGTTGTTTCATTCGGTAATATAGCGTCCGCTTGGCCACTCCCAATTCCTTCGCTGCGCCATCCACACAGTGAGCGTTGCGGTGTAGAGATTCCTCGATCAGTACTTTTTCGATTTGTTGCATTCGCTCTTTAAGACTCGACT
Source organism: Pseudomonas sp. 58 R 12 (assembly GCF_900005865.1). Classification (NCBI taxonomy): domain Bacteria; kingdom Pseudomonadati; phylum Pseudomonadota; class Gammaproteobacteria; order Pseudomonadales; family Pseudomonadaceae; genus Pseudomonas; species Pseudomonas sp. 58 R 12. Next base: position 57,397 of record NZ_CVTP01000003.1, on the reverse strand, counting down.
TGATTCGCGGAATGCCCACCTCAGCCGCAGCCAGGGGCGTCAAGCCCAATACAAAGCGTTTAGCCGTAGAGCGTAGTTCGCGCACATTGCCCTGCCATGAATGGCATAGCAGTTGCTGGAGTAGTTCGCTGGAGGGGCAGGGAGTAGTGCAGTGATAGTAGGCGGCTTCCTGCCGAGTCATGTTCAGAAATAAAGGGATGATGCGTTCGCGCCGATGACGCAGTGGGGGAAGACTAATGTTGACAACATTAAGGCGGAAATACAGGTCCCGTCTGAACCTACCTTGCTCGACCATCTCATGCAGTGATTGTTGGGCGGACGCGATGACACGCATGTCCACCGGTATGAACCGGGTTGAGCCCAAGCGTTCAACACCCCGCGACTCCAGCGCCCGTAACAGCTTGGCTTGCAATGCGAGTGGCATGCTATCGATCTCGTCCAAGTACAAGGTGCCCAGGTGTGCGGCCTCGATGACGCCTGCTCGTGACTGTACTGCACCGGTGTACGCGCCGCTATTGACGCCGAACAGTTGGCTTTCGGCCAAGCTTTCCGGGATGGCGGCACAGTTAACCGCAATGAAGTTTCCCTTGCGGTGGGAGAGGTAGTGGATGTGTTGTGCCAGTGTATCTTTACCGGTACCTGTTTCTCCCAGCAAGAGAATATCTATATCAAGAGTGGCGGTATTGTTTATAGTTGTTTGGATGCTCGGGCAATCAGGAAAGGTTATATCTGTTATGAGCCTGTTCTGGCTAATCGTCGACATAGCAATTTGCTCCAATGCAGAGGCCGCTTTCAGAGGGCTATCTCCCTATGTTCTTAGTTAATCAGGATTTTTTTATGTTGTCATGATGGGGGCAAAACTTTGGAGGAGGTGAAGTGTGTAATTTGAAAAAATTAAAAAATTACAAGTGTTGATTTGTGTTTTTTTTAAAGTTTTGCGTAAGAGAAATCTTAAAATTATAGTAAGTAATTTTTAGCGGCTTGGTATTTTTCTGAGTGCCGTAATTAGTTATAAGTTTTTTGTGTTTTTAAAGTGTTAGAGCAAGTTTCACGCTCAGGAATTTTGTCATTTTATCTAGCAGTTTCAAATTTCCCGACATTCGAGTTCGTTCAAGCGCCCACAAAAAAGCCGATGCAATGCATCGGCTTTTTTAGCTCGGTATAAACCGCAGGCAGCACTTACACGTTGAAGCGGAAGTGCATCACATCGCCATCTTTAACGATGTATTCCTTACCTTCCAAGCGCCACTTACCGGCTTCCTTGGTACCGGCTTCGCCCTTGTACTGGATGAAGTCGTTGTAGGCGATCACTTCGGCGCGGATGAAGCCCTTCTCGAAGTCGGTGTGGATCACGCCGGCAGCCTGTGGCGCGGTGGCGCCGACTTTGACGGTCCAGGCGCGGACTTCTTCGACACCGGCGGTGAAGTAAGTCTGCAGGTGCAGCATTTCGTAGCCAGCGCGGATCACACGGTTCAAGCCAGGCTCTTCCAGGCCCAGGGCCTCGAGGAACATGTCTTTTTCTTCGCCGTCATCCAGCTCGGCGATTTCTGCTTCGATCTTGTTGCACACCGGAACCACGATCGCGCCTTCTTCGTCGGCAATGGCCTTGACCACGTCCAGCAGCGGGTTGTTCTCGAAGCCGTCTTCAGCAACGTTGGCGATGTACATCACAGGCTTGGTCGTCAGCAAATGGAAGCCCTTGATCACCGCTTTTTCGTCGGTGCTCATGTTCTTCATCAGGCTGCGCGCAGGCTTGCCTTCGGTGAAGTGAGCAATCAACTGCTCCAGCAGGCCTTTCTGGACCACTGCGTCCTTGTCGCCGCCCTTGGCGTTACGCGCGACTTTTTGCAGTTGCTTTTCGCAGCTGTCGAGGTCGGCGAAGATCAGTTCCAGGTCGATGATCTCGATGTCACGCTTCGGGTCAACGCTGTTGGAGACGTGAATCACGTTCTCGTCTTCGAAGCAGCGGACCACGTGGGCGATCGCATCGGTTTCGCGGATGTTGGCCAGGAACTTGTTACCCAGGCCTTCACCTTTCGACGCACCGGCTACCAGGCCGGCGATGTCGACGAATTCCATGGTGGTCGGCAGGATGCGCTTGGGATTGACGATGGCCGCCAATGCCGCCAGGCGCGGGTCCGGCATAGCCACGATGCCGCTGTTGGGCTCGATGGTGCAGAAGGGGAAGTTCTCCGCTGCAATACCGGACTTGGTCAGGGCGTTGAACAGGGTGGATTTGCCGACGTTGGGCAGGCCGACGATGCCGCAATTGAATCCCATGGTGTTTCCCCTCGGTAAGAGTCAAGCCTTCTGGCTGTGCAGGTTTTTCATCGCGCGGTTCCATTCACCGGCGAAGATATCCGGCAGCACGCCGAGGGCAAAATCGATGCTGGCATCGAGTTTTTCCTGTTCGGCGCGTGGCGCACGACCCAGGACGAAATTTGAAACCATACTGGCAACGCCTGGGTGGCCAATGCCGAGCCGCAGACGGTAGAAATTATTCTGATTACCCAGCTGCGCGATGATGTCGCGCAGGCCATTGTGCCCGCCATGCCCGCCGCCGAGCTTGAGCTTGGCAACGCCGGGTGGCAGGTCCAGTTCGTCATGGGCCACCAGGATTTCCTCGGGTTTGATCCGGAAGAAGCCCGCAAGCGCCGCGACAGACTGGCCGCTGCGGTTCATGTAGGTGGTGGGAATCAGCAGACGAACATCCTGACCCTGATGCGAGAAGCGCCCGGTCAGGCCAAAATATTTGCGATCGGCCGCAAGGTTTACACCTTGTGCGTGGGCGATGCGCTCAACAAAAAGGGCCCCCGCGTTATGCCGGGTCTGTTCGTATTCGGCGCCTGGATTTCCCAGGCCAACGATCAGTTTAATGGCAGTCACGACAGGGGCCCTTCCTTTGGAGTTGTGGATAACATCGCCGCAACCTGGTTGCGGCGAAAGTGGACGACAGAAGCTAACTTATCCAGAGATAAACTTCGCGTTATCGCCCGCTTTCTCGCTACGTTTCGGTCCGCGATGTTTCCTCAAGCTCCGACGTTACAGAGCAAATTACTCTGCAGCGGTTTCGCCTTCTTCATCTTCTGCTACTACACGTGGCGCGTGGACGTTGGCAACAGCCTTGTCGTCGTCGTGAGCCAGTGCTACGAACTCAACGCCTTTAGGGGCTTTGAGGTCGGACAGGTGGATGATGGTGCCGATTTCAGCAGCCGACAGGTCGACTTCGATGAACTCAGGCAGGTCTTTCGGCAGGCAGCTTACTTCCAGCTCGGTGGCGGTGTGGGAAACAACGCCGCCTTTCTTGACTGGAGCTTCTTCACCGATGAAGTGCACAGGCACGATAGCGGTCAGCTTTTGACCGGCTACAACGCGGATGAAGTCAGCGTGCAGCACGTGGCCTTTGGCTGGGTGGCGTTGCAGAGCCTTGATGATGACGTTCTGCTTTTTGCCACCGACGTTCAGCTCGATGATGTGGCTGTAGGCCGCATCGTTTTCGAGCAGTTTGGCAATTTCTTTAGCCAGCATGCTGATGGATTCAGGGGCTTTTTCGCCACCGTAAACTACAGCTGGAACCAGGCTTGCGAGACGACGCAGGCGGCGGCTCGCACCTTTCCCCAGGTCGGAACGCACTTCAGCATTCAGAGTAAAATCGTTCATGTTGTATCTCCAAAATAACCACATTCGCCCCAGCGTTTGCGACCAGCGCTAAAGGCGATATGGGCAAAAAAGCCCCGCCCCAACAGTATGCTGAGGCGGGGCGCTTTTCGTCAGTGAGGTGTACCGAAGGTTTGACCCTTAACGGAACATCGCGCTGATCGATTCTTCGTTGCTGATACGGCGAACCGCTTCGGCAACTACCGGTGCGATATCCAGTTGACGGATACGCGAACAGGCTTGAGCAGCAGCGGACAACGGGATGGTGTTAGTCACCACCAGTTCGTCCAGCATGGAATTCTCGATGTTCTCGATCGCTCGGCCCGACAGCACAGGGTGTGTGCAGTAGGCGAAGACTTTAGCTGCACCGTGCTCTTTCAAGGCTTTGGCCGCGTGGCACAGGGTGCCGGCGGTGTCGACCATGTCATCAACCAGAATACAGGTACGCCCTTCGACATCACCGATGATATGCATCACTTCAGAGTGATTGGCTTTCTCGCGGCGTTTGTCGATGATCCCGAGGTCAACGCCCAGGGATTTGGCAACAGCCCGTGCGCGCACGACGCCACCAATGTCCGGGGACACGATCATCAGGTTTTCAAAGCGCTGGTCTTCAATGTCATCCACCAATACTGGGGAGCCGTAGATGTTATCTACCGGAATATCGAAGAAGCCCTGGATTTGGTCAGCGTGCAGGTCAACCGTGAGAACACGGTCGATACCTACCACGGTCAGCATGTCAGCAACGACTTTCGCGCTGATAGCCACACGTGCGGAACGCGGACGGCGATCCTGACGGGCATAACCAAAGTAAGGGATTACAGCTGTGATTCGAGTCGCTGAGGAGCGGCGGAAGGCATCAGCCATCACGACGAGTTCCATCAGGTTATCGTTGGTCGGAGCGCAGGTCGGCTGAATAATGAAGACGTCTTTACCGCGGACATTTTCATTGATCTCGGCTGTAATTTCGCCGTCGGAGAATTTACCGACAGAGATGTCACCGAGAGGGATATGCAGCTGACGTACGACACGTCGAGCCAGATCGGGGTTGGCGTTCCCCGTAAAGACCATCATCTTGGACACGCGCAGTACCTAGAGGCTGAGGGTAACCTGGATGAGTATAGGAAAATGGCAGGGGCGGCTGGATTCGAACCAACGCATGGCAGGATCAAAACCTGCTGCCTTACCGCTTGGCGACGCCCCTGTATCTGTTGCAACGAGTGCCTAACACTCGATTCCTTTTAGAGCAGACTTTGCAGCTTGCGATGCAACATCGAAACGTTGCTTCCTTTTGCTACAAACCCTGTAAGGGTCTCTGTAAGAAGGGCCGAGACTTTATCAGCTTCAGCTTTGCTTGGGAAGCCCCCAAACACACAACTTCCAGTTCCGGTTAATTTTGCTTCGGTAAATTTACCTAACAAATTCAAAGCGTTACGTACCTCTGGATAACGCCTTGCTACAACCGGTAAGCAGTCATTTCGACTGTTTCCCTTGGGAACGGGGCGCACTTTAATGGGAGGAGAGTTACGTGTCAACAGCGGATCTGAAAAAATTTCTGCTGTACTTACAGATACTTGCGGAACAAGCACAACGTACCACGGCTCTTCGGGGTATTCCGGGCTGAGTTTCTCCCCCACACCCTCGGCGAAAGCCGCGTGCCCGCGCACGAAAACCGGGACATCAGCACCCAGCGTCAAACCCAGCGCAGCCAGGCGATCATGGTCCCAACCCAGTTGCCACAAATGATTCAGGCCCAGCAATGTGGTTGCGGCATTCGAGCTGCCGCCACCGATACCACCGCCCATGGGCAGGATTTTATCGATCCAGATATCGATGCCGAGCGGGCAGCCGGATTGTTCCTTTATTTTTTTGGCGGCCTTCACAATCAGGTTGCTGTCGTGAGGAACGCCGTCGAACTCGGTGTGCAACTGGATCACGCCGTCGTCGCGCACGGCAAAAGTCAGCTCATCGCCGTAGTCGAGAAATTGAAACAGCGTCTGCAACTCGTGATAACCGTCTTCGCGGCGACCCAGAATATGCAGCATCAAATTGAGTTTGGCCGGGGAGGGCAAGGTCAGCGTTTGTACGGTCACGTTATTGCCCCAGCTTGCGCGGTTGCCAGTCCTTGATCACCAGCGTGACGTCAAGGTCGGTACCGTGCAGTTTGATGCGCTCGGGCAACCAGTAACCGCTTTGTTCTACGTAGCTTAGGTATTCGACTTGCCAGCCATCCTGTTCCAGGGTAGCCAGGCGGCTGTCGCCATTCAGGCTCAGACGGCTTTTGCTGTCAGGCGCTGGCAGGCCGCGTACCCACCATACCAGGTGGGAAACCGGCAGCTTCCAGCCAATCTGTTCTTCAAGCAGTACTTCCGGCGAGGTCGCCTCATAGCGCCCCTGGTTGGCCACTTCAAGGCTGACTTGCCCCGGTCTGCCGGTCAGGCGTGCGGCACCCCGGCCCAGCGGGCCGGAGAGACGAATGTCGTAGTAATCCTGGCGTTGCAGCCAGAACAACGTGCCGCTGCCGGAATCTTTGGGGGCGCGAACCCCGACTTTGCCTTCGATCTGCCAGCCATCGATGCTGCTGAGCTGGTCTTTGTGTTGTTTCCATTGCGCCGGGTTGCCCTGGCCCTCAACGGATTCACGGGCACCGAAACCCGCGCAACCGGCGAGCAGGGCGATAAAACTGAACACTACGATGTGGCGCAAGAACATAAGCTTAAAGGGTCTCGGAACCGGTCAGGCGCTTGATGGTGCTGCGCAGGATGGGGCTTTCGGGTTGTTCCTTGAGGAATTTTTCCCAGATTTGACGTGCTTCGCGCTGTTTGCCATTGGCCCACAGCACTTCGCCCAGGTGCGCGGCGACTTCCTGGTCGGGGAAGCGTTCCAGCGCCAGGCGCAGCAAGCGTTCGGCTTCGTCCAGGTTGCCCAGGCGGTAATTCACCCAGCCCAGGCTGTCGAGTACGGCCGGGTCTTCCGGGTTGAGCTTGTGGGCTTGTTCGATCAGTGCCTTGGCTTCGTCGTAACGCGTAGTACGGTCGGACAAGGTGTAGCCCAAGGCATTGAGGGCCATCGCATTGTCCGGGTCGCGCTTGATGATCAGGCGCAGGTCTTTTTCCATCTGCGCCAAGTCATTGCGTTTTTCCGCTTGCATGGCGCGGGTGTACAGCAGGTTCAAATCGTCAGGGAATTGCAGCAACGCTTGTTGCAGCAATTTCCAGGCGCGCTCACCCTGATTGTTGGCCGACAAAGTCTCGGCCTGGATCAGGTACAGCTGGATCGCATAGTCCGGCTCGGCATCGCGGGCGGCGGTCAGGCGTTTTTCCGCCTCATCGGTGCGGCCGTTGCTCATCAGGATATCGGCCTGGCGCAATTGGGCTGGCAGGTAGTCATTGCCGGGGCCGACCTGGGCATATTCGAGCAAGGCGGCCTGTGGGTCGTTGCGTTCTTCGGCGATACGGCCGAGGTTCAGGTGCGCCGAATCCACATGGCTTTCGCGCTGGATCAGCTCTTCCAGATAACCCTTGGCCTCGTCCCACGCCTTGGCTTCCAGGCATACCAGCGCCAGGGAGTAACGCAGCTCGTCGTCGTCCGGGTATTGCTGCACCAGGTTGGCGAACTGCACCTTGGCGTCTTCCATGCGGTCCTGTTCGACCAGCATGCGTGCGTAGGTCAGGCGCAGGCGCTTGTCATCCGGATACTTCTTGATACTTTTTTCCAGCAGAGGAATGGCTTCCTTGCCGCGATTGAGGTTCTGCAGCAGGCGTGCGCGCAGCAGGATCGGGGCGATTTCGCCTTCTTCCGACGGGTTCTGCTCCAGCAGCCTCAGCGCTGCGTCGGCTTCGTCATCCTGCTGCAGCAACAAGGCCTTGCCGAAAATCAGCTGGCTGTTCTTTGGATGTTTTTGCAGCAGGCGGTCGAAACTCTTCATCAGGCCATTGCGCGTGTCCTGGTCGGTGTCGGCAGCTGACAGCGCGAGGAAGTCGAAATGGGTGTCGCCTTTGCCCTGCAGGACTTTCTCCATGTAGACCATGGAGTCGTCATAGCGCCCGGCGCGCGCCAGTTGGATCGCCGCGGCTCGCTGTGCTTCCAGGTCGTCCGGTGCGTTTTTCGCCCAGATCAGCGACGTGTCCAGCGCAGCCTGGTCGGCGCCCAGGTACTCGGCGATGCGAAACGCCCGCTCGGAAATCCCCGGATCCTGGGTGTTGATGGCCTGGGTCACGTAATTGTCCAGCGCAATATCGAAGCGATTGCGCTGGCCGGCCAGCTCCGCGCTCAGCAGGCTGAACACCGTTTCTTCACTGAACGAGGAATAAACCTTGGGCTTTTCAGGGGCGGGGGTGCTGTCTTCTACGGGCGGTGTACCGTCCGGCGACACGGGTGCCATGGCCTGGCAGCCGCTGAGGAAGACAAAAGCAAGGAGCAACGCGGAAGATCTATTCATATAGGAAGAGGACGACTAACCTGCGGTCGGATCATCATGACACAAGCCTTCGGCCAAACATAACCGAGACTCAGCGGACGCCTTTCATAGGCACAACATATAGGGACAATAGACGACGGTGGTTGTTCTGAATCTTTCGAAGTAGGACAATTGTCGGCTTCCCGACATCATCAGCGATCTTGAATGGCCTTCCTCGCACTCGGTATTAACCACAAGACTGCCTCCGTAGACGTGCGCGAGCGCGTGGCGTTTACGCCAGAGCAGTTGGTTGAGGCCTTGCAGCAGCTCTGCCGGCTCACCGACAGTCGCGAAGCTGCGATCCTTTCAACCTGCAATCGCACCGAGCTTTATATAGAGCAGGAACATCTTTCAGCGGATGTAGTGCTGCGCTGGCTGGCCGATTTTCACCATTTGAGCCTCGATGACCTGCGTGCCTGCGCTTATGTGCATGAAGAGGATGCGGCAGTTCGTCACATGATGCGTGTGGCGTCCGGTCTCGATTCGCTGGTGTTGGGTGAACCGCAGATCCTCGGCCAGATGAAGTCCGCCTACGCCGTAGCGCGCGAGGCCGGAACCGTCGGCCCGCTGCTGGGGCGCTTGTTCCAGGCCACGTTCAATTCCGCCAAGCAGGTACGCACCGACACCGCCATTGGTGAAAACCCGGTGTCCGTGGCGTTTGCTGCGGTCAGCCTGGCCAAGCAGATTTTCAGTGATTTGCAACGCAGCCAGGCCTTGTTGATCGGCGCGGGGGAGACCATTACCCTGGTCGCCCGTCACCTGCATGACCTGGGGGTCAAGCGGATCGTGGTCGCCAACCGCACGCTTGAGCGCGCCAGCATCCTCGCCGAACAGTTCGGCGCGCATGCCGTGTTGCTGTCTGACATCCCGGCCGAACTGGTGCGCAGCGATATCGTCATCAGCTCTACCGCCAGCCAGTTGCCGATCCTTGGCAAGGGCGCGGTCGAAAGCGCATTGAAGCTGCGCAAGCACAAACCGATCTTTATGGTGGATATCGCCGTTCCCCGCGATATCGAACCCGAAGTCGGCGAGTTGGACGACGTTTACCTCTATAGCGTTGACGATCTGCACGAAGTGGTCGCCGAAAATCTCAAGAGCCGCCAGGGTGCAGCCCAGGCTGCTGAGGAAATGGTCAGCACCGGCGCCGAAGATTTCATGGTGCGCCTGCGTGAATTGGCGGCGGTGGATGTGCTCAAGGCGTATCGTCAGCAAGGCGAACGCCTGCGCGACGAGGAGCTGGTCAAAGCCCAGCGCTTGCTGGCCAATGGCAGCAGCGCTGAAGAGGTGCTGATGCAACTGGCCCGGGGCCTCACCAACAAGTTGCTCCACGCCCCCAGCGTACAATTAAAAAAGCTTACTGCCGAAGGCCGCCTCGATGCGCTGGCCATGGCCCAGGAACTCTTTGCCCTCGGTGAGGGCGCGTCAGAAAGCTCTTCGGATAAAAAACCGCAATGAAAGCGTCACTGCTCAATAAACTGGACGTGCTCCAGGACCGTTTCGAAGAACTGACCGCCTTGCTCGGCGATGGCGAGGTCATTTCCGATCAGACCAAGTTCCGCGCCTATTCCAAGGAATACGCCGAAGTTGAGCCGGTTGTGGCCACCTATAAAAACTTGCTGAAAGTGCAGGCCGATCTTGAAGGCGCCCAGGCGCTGCTCAAGGACAGCGACCCGGACATGCGTGAAATGGCCGTGGAAGAGGTCCGCGAGGCCAAGGAAAAGCTGGCCGAGCTGGAAGGCGACCTGCAACGCATGTTGCTGCCCAAGGACCCGAACGATGGGCGCAACGTGTTCCTTGAAATCCGTGCCGGCACTGGCGGTGACGAGGCGGCGATCTTTTCCGGCGACCTGTTCCGCATGTATTCGCGTTATGCCGAGCGTCGCGGCTGGCGGGTCGAAATCCTATCCGAGAACGAAGGTGAACACGGCGGCTATAAAGAAGTCATCGCGCGGGTTGAAGGCGATAACGTCTACGGCAAGCTCAAGTTTGAGTCCGGTGCACACCGCGTGCAGCGCGTTCCGGCGACTGAATCCCAAGGCCGCATCCACACCTCGGCGTGCACCGTCGCCGTGTTGCCTGAGCCGGACGAGCAGGAAGCCATCGAGATCAACCCGGCTGACTTGCGTGTCGATACTTACCGCTCGTCGGGCGCCGGTGGTCAGCACGTCAACAAGACTGATTCGGCGATCCGTATCACCCACTTGCCGTCGGGTATCGTGGTGGAGTGCCAGGAAGAGCGTTCCCAGCATAAAAACCGTGCGCGGGCGATGTCGTGGCTGTCGGCCAAGCTCAATGACCAGCAGACCAGCGCCGCCGCGAACGCGATTGCCAGCGAGCGCAAGTTGCTCGTGGGTTCGGGCGACCGTTCCGAGCGTATCCGTACCTACAACTTTGCCCAGGGCCGGGTCACCGACCACCGGGTTAACCTCACCCTTTATTCCCTTGACGAAATTCTCGCGGGTGGCGTCGACGCGGTGATCGAGCCGTTACTCGCCGAGTATCAGGCCGATCAATTAGCGGCGATAGGTGAATAAATGACCATCATTGCCAGCCTGCTGCGCGCCGCTGATCTGCCCGACTCGCCCACCGCGCGCCTGGATGCCGAATTGCTGCTGGCGGCTGCGCTGGGCAAGTCCCGCAGCTACCTGCACACCTGGCCGGAAAAAATTGTCAGCAGTGAAGACGCGTTGACCTTTGCCGGCTACCTGCAACGCCGTCGCGGCGGTGAGCCGGTGGCGTATATCCTCGGCCAGCAAGGCTTCTGGAAGCTGGACCTGGAGGTCGCGCCGCACACGCTGATCCCGCGTCCGGACACCGAACTGCTGGTGGAAGCCGCCCTGGAATTGTTGCCAGCCACGCCCGCCAAGGTCCTCGACCTGGGGACCGGCAGCGGGGCCATCGCGTTAGCCCTGGCCAGCGAGCGCCCAGCCTGGCAGATCACCGCTGTCGACCGTGTATTGGAAGCTGTGGCCCTGGCCGAGCGCAATCGCCAGCGCCTGCACCTCGATAACGCAGCGGTGCTGAACAGCCACTGGTTCAGCGCGTTGCAGGGTCATACCTATGACCTGATCATCAGTAACCCGCCGTATATTGCCGACAATGATCCACACCTGGTGGCCGGTGACGTGCGCTTCGAGCCGGCCAGCGCATTGGTGGCCGGTCATGATGGCTTGGACGACCTGCGCTTGATCATCAAAGAAGCCCCCGCTCACCTGAACGTCGGTGGCCGGCTGTTGCTGGAGCACGGTTACGACCAGGCCCCGGCTGTGCGCGATCTGCTGCTGAGTGAAGGCTTTGAAGAGGTACACAGCCGTATCGATCTCGGCGGACACGAGCGCATCACGCTGGGACGCCGGCCGTGCTGACCGATCAGGAGCTGTTGCGCTATAGCCGACAGATTCTGTTGCAACATGTCGACATCGACGGCCAGTTGCGCCTGAAAAACGGCCGTGCATTGATCGTGGGGCTTGGTGGCCTGGGCGCACCCGTTGCGCTTTACCTGGCGGCCGCGGGCGTGGGCGAGTTGCATCTGGCGGACTTCGACACGGTCGACCTGACCAACCTGCAACGCCAGATTATCCATGACACCGACAGCGTCGGGCAGACCAAGGTCGATTCAGCCCTGCGCCGCCTGAGCGCCATCAACCCCGAAATCAAGCTGATTGCCCACCGCACGGCGCTGGATGCCGACTCCTTGGCTGCCGCGGTAGGTGCGGTCGATGTTGTGCTCGATTGCAGCGACAACTTCTCCACGCGCGAGGCGGTCAACGCTGCTTGCGTTGCCGCCGGAAAGCCATTGATCAGCGGCGCGGCGATTCGCCTTGAAGGCCAATTGTCTGTGTTCGACCCGCGTCGCGCCGAAAGCCCGTGTTACCACTGTTTATATGGGCACGGCAGCGACACCGAACTTACCTGCAGCGAAGCCGGCGTGGCCGGCCCGCTGGTGGGGGTGGTGGGCAGCCTGCAGGCGCTGGAGGCCTTGAAGCTGCTGGCCGGTTTCGGCGAACCCTTGGTAGGCCGCCTGTTGCTTATCGATGCCTTGACCACGCGTTTTCGCGAGCTACGCGTCAAGCGTGACCCTGGCTGCAGCGTGTGCGGGACCCAACATGGTTAAGGGCGCGCCAATCGGTGTGTTCGATTCCGGTGTTGGCGGCTTGTCGGTACTGGCCGAAATCCAGCAATTGCTGCCCCATGAGTCGCTGCTGTACGTGGCCGACTGCGGGCATATCCCCTATGGCGAGAAAACCCCGGCGTTTATTCGTGAGCGCTCGCGGCAGGTCGCGGCGTTTCTCCGCGACAAGGGCGCCAAGGCATTTGTGATTGCCTGCAACACCGCGACCGTCGCGGCCGTCGCCGACTTGCGCCAGGACTATCCCGACTGGCCACTGGTGGGCATGGAGCCCGCTGTCAAACCTGCTGCCGCCGCCACCCGCAGCGGCGTGGTCGGTGTGCTTGCCACCACCGGCACGCTGCAAAGCGCCAAGTTCGCTGCGCTGCTGGACCGCTTCGCCACTGATGTTCGGGTCATCACCCAACCCTGCCCGGGCCTGGTGGAGCTGATTGAAACCGGCGACCTGAACAGCCCCGCCCTGCGCCAGTTATTGCAGGGTTACATCGAACCGCTGCTCAGCGCCGGTTGCGACACCATCATCCTCGGCTGCACCCACTATCCCTTCCTCAAGCCGCTCCTGGCGCAGATGCTGCCCCCCAGCATCATCCTTATCGACACCGGTGCCGCCGTGGCCCGCCAGCTCAAGCGTTTACTGAGTGAGCGCGATCTTCTGGCCGTCGGCGACCCTGAACCTGCACCTGCACAGTTCTGGACCAGTGGCGATCTGCAACATTTCAGAAACATCCTACCTACACTATGGAAATCTTCCGGAAATGTGAGTAATTTCAGTTTGTGAAAAAATCGTGAAAAAATCACGGTTTTTGACTGAACTTCTGCATTAATGGCGACTTCTATAGCACGTTAGCCTGTACATAAAATCTTACAACGTCGTTTGAAGGGATGTTTCATATGAAGCGTTTTCTCTGTTTGGCTGCGCTTGCGGCCGCGGTAATGGGGCACTCTTTTTCGGCGCAAGCCGCCGGGTTGGAGTTTGGTCTGGGGGCAACCAGTGATTCAACGCTGACCTATCGGTTGGGGTTGACGTCGGATTGGGACAAGAGCTGGATGCAGAGCGATACCGGTCGCCTGACGGGCTATTGGAGCGGCGCTTACACTTACTGGGAAGGTGACGATCGCGCTGGCGCCAGTAGCCTGTCGTTCTCGCCCGTGTTTGTGTATGAGTTTGCCGGGCAGTCGGTCAAACCCTACATCGAAGCCGGGATCGGCGTAGCGGTGTTCTCCCGTACCAAGTTGGAAGACAACAACATTGGCCAGGCCTTTCAGTTCGAAGACCGCCTGGGTTTTGGTCTGCGGTTTACCGGTGGGCATGAAGTGGGCATTCGTGCCACGCACTATTCCAACGCCGGGATCAGCAGCAATAACGATGGGGTAGAGAGCTACTCGCTGCATTACACCATGCCGCTGTAGTCTTCAGGCCGCTGAAGATATCCCCTGTGGGAGCGAGCAAGCCCGCTCCCACATTTAGATCCCCACTCATTTCACGATCAGCGATACGCCGTCGCAATCCCTTCGCGTTCGGTCAAGCACTCCGGAGCGCCCATCTCGAACTCCCGGCAAATCAACGGCCGTCGCTCATAGATCGTGCACATCATCGTGTCCCGATCCAGCGCTGCGCACCAGCCGTCGTCCAGGCGCAGCATCACTTCGCCGCCCCAATCGTCGGTATCGATATAGCGCTCCGGCACGCCGGTGTCGGTAATCAGCATGACTTCCAGCTGGCAGCAGCAGGCCGCGCACGTCGAGCAGGTGACGGCGGGTTCAGCGATTTGGGTGTGGGGGATGTTGGTCATAGGTGCGCAGTGTAAGGCAAGCGGGTCACGCAGATGTGAAACGGCTGACGGACGTCAACGCGCCAAACGGTGTAACCCCACGAAAACCAAGGCCCACAACAGCGCCAACGCAATCAGGGTGGGCGCCACACTAAAACCAAACTGCACGCCCGCCAATTGGCTGCCTGCGTAATAAGAGAGCGGCCCGCCCCCTGCACCGAGCACGGCCGCCCGCCACCAGGGGCGTGCACTCCAGGCCAGGCAGTGGCGCAATGTGGTGGCCAGCAGGGCCCATAGCATGATTAGCCAGAGGGGAATCAGCGGGCCAGGCTCAGTAAACTGAAATACCCCCAGCGCGCGCAACGCGGTATCCAGTAGTGTGCCCAGGATTGTAACGCTGAGGATCAGCTTGCCCTCACTGGCCCATGAACTTATCCACAGCAGATGAATGCCCAATACAGCCAGCCCTACCAGTAACCATAAGCTGTCACCGCCGAGCACGCAGGCGAACCAGCCGCACTGAAAAAGCACGGCATTGGCCAATGTCTTAAGCACTGAAGCGTCCGAGCAGCGGCGGGTTAATCGCTGACGGTTTGGCCAGCAGCAATTGCGCCGTGCCAATGGTGCGCTCCATAAAGCCGCCTTCGCAGTAACACAGGTAAAACTCCCACAGCCGCAGGAAGTATTCGTCGTAGCCCAATTCGGCGAGGCGGCCATGGGCGCGGCGAAAATTCTCATGCCACAGGCGCAAGGTTCGCGCGTAGTGCAGGCCGAAATCCTCCATGTGCAGCAGGTTCATATCGGTGTCTCGGCTGACGATGTGCAGCATGTTTTGCACACTGGGCAAAGCGCCGCCGGGGAAGATATAGCGCTGGATGAAATCCACGCTGCGCTTGGCCTGTTCAAAGCGTTGCTCACGAATGGTGATGGCTTGCAGCAACATCAGGCCGTCACTTTTGAGCAGGTGCGCGCACTGTTTGAAGTAGGTCGGCAGAAAACGATGGCCCACTGCTTCGATCATCTCGATGGACACCAGCTTGTCGTACTGGCCGGTCAGGTCGCGGTAGTCCTTCAGCAACAGGGTGACCTGGCTTTGCAGCCCCAGGGCCTCTATGCGTTTTTCGGTGTAGGCAAACTGTTCCTTGGACAAGGTCGTGGTGGTGACCTTGCAACCGTAATGCTGCGCCGCATACAGCGCCATGCTGCCCCAGCCGGTGCCGATTTCTAGCAGGTGGTCGCTGGGTTTGAGCGCAAGCTTCTGGCAGATGCGCTCAAGCTTGTTCAGTTGTGCTTGCTCCAGGGTGTCGTCGGGGGTCAGGAATTGCGCCGCCGAGTACATCATGGTGGGGTCGAGGAATTCTTCGAACAGGTCGTTGCCGAGGTCGTAATGGGCGGCGATGTTTTTTTGCGAACCCTTGCGTGTGTTGCGATTGAGCCAGTGCAGGCCCTGGGTGAACGGCCGGGCCAAGCGTGCCAGGCCGCCTTCCATCGCATCCAGCACATCCAGGTTGCTGACCATCACGCGCACCACGGCGGTCAGGTCCGGGCTGCTCCAGTAACCGTGAATAAATGCCTCGCCAGCGCCAATAGAACCGCTGGCCGCCACCAGGCCCCACACGGCGGGGTCGAGGATCTGGATCTCCCCCAACAAGTGCGCTTCGCGTGCGCCGAATACTTGCCGCTCGCCATCCTCGATCACCACCAATTGGCCATGGCGCAATTGGCTGAGTTGGCGCAGCACGCCTTTGCGCAACAGTGCGGTGGTCATGCCGTTGACGTTCAGGCGGTTGGCCTTGACCGATACGTTAGGGGATTTCATGGCGGCGATCCTTGGAATAACCGACTGCGGTGCGGGAGGCGCCATCGGCGGCCCGGTGGGGAAAAATCGGTGTGCGTTTGAGCAACAGGCGCATGGCTTGCCAGTAGATCGCCAAGCAAGTCTTGGCAGTCATCCAGGGGAAGCGCCATAGGTATCGATGCAAACTGGTGCGGTTCAGCGTTTCCTTGTGCAGGCTCAAGGTGGCGTCGAACACTTTCAACTCGCCCTGCCAGTCGGCCATGTGCACGCCGAGTTTGTCGGCGGGTGGGCTGAAGCTCATGCGGTATTCCAGGTCGCGCGGCAAAAACGGCGACACATGGAAGGCCTTGGCCACGGCGAAGTGCTGGTGTTCATCCGCGCCGAGGGCCTGGGCGGGCAGCACGTAGTGATAGCGCTCGCGCCATGGGGTGTTGGTCACTTCACACAGGATCGCGGCCAGACGTCCGTCGGCCTCGAAGCAGTAGAAGAAACTCACAGGGTTAAAAGCCAGGCCCCAACTGCGGGCCTGGGTCAGTAGGCAGATAACGCCCTGGGGCGTACGCCCCAGCGCCTTGCCGACTTCCTGGCGCACGGCATCGCTCAAGCTCATGCCGGTACGCGTCAATTCACGCAGGTAATCCTGTTGGCGAAAACCAAAGGGCGCCAGCCAGCTGCGCCCGGCCAAGGGCGACAGCCCTAGCACTTCGTGTTCTTCGCTCAGATCCAGGTACAACAGGCCGATGCGGTAGCGAAAGGCGTGGGCCTTGGGCGCAAATCGGCGATGGGCAATCCAGCCGCTGTACAGGGCGCTGTTCACAGGGTTTCCCCAAACGCTTGGGCCACGCGCAAGGCGCTGACCACGCCGTCTTCGTGGAAACCGTTGGCCCAGTAGGCACCGCAATAGAAGGTGTTACGCACGCCAGAAACTTCTTCCCAACGGCCTTGGGCCGCGACCGCTGCCAGGCTGTATTGCGGATGGGCGTAGGTGTAGCGGGCCAGCACCTTCAGCGGGTTGATCATCGACGTCTGGTTCAGGCTCACGCAAAAGGTCGTGGCGCTGTCGATGCCTTGCAGGATGTTCATGTCATAAGTCACCGCCGCCGGCGCCTGCCCATTGCCGGTCAGCCGATAATTCCAGCTGGCCCAGGCCAGTTTGCGGTCGGGCAGCAGGCGGGTGTCGGTGTGCAGCACCACTTCGTTATCGGCATAAGGCAGGGCGCCGAGGACCGCTTGTTCGGCTGGGCTTGGATCGGCCAGCAGCGCCAGGGCCTGGTCGCTGTGGCAGGCGAAGACCACCCGATCAAATGCCTCGCTGCCGGCCGGGCTGTGGATAACCACGCCGTCGTCGGTACGCTCAACGTTATGCACAGGGCAATTGAGGCGGATCTGTTCGCGGAAGCTGCGGGTCAGCGGTTCGATATAACGGCTGGAGCCTCCCTCGATCACGCACCATTGCGGGCGGTTACTCACCGAGAGCAAGCCGTGATTCTTGAAGAAGCGCACAAAGAACTGCAACGGGAAGCCAAGCATGTCGGCCAGGGACATCGACCAGATCGCCGCGCCCATGGGCACGATGTAGTGCCGGATAAACCGCTCGCCGTAGTGACCGGCGTTGAGATAGTCACCCAGGGTCATTTCGGCGCTGATGCGTTGGTCTTGCAGGTCCAGCGGTGCCTGGCGATTGAAGCGCAAGATGTCGCGCAACATGCCCCAGAAGCCCGGCGAAAGGATATTGCGACGCTGGGCAAACAGGCTGTTGAGGTTGTTGCCGTTGTACTCGAACCCCGTCTGCTCATCGCACACCGAAAAGCTCATCTCGGTGGGCTTGAACGTTACTCCTATCTGCCCCAGCAGGCGGATGAAGTTGGGGTAGGTCCAGTCGTTAAACACGATGAAGCCGGTGTCTACCGCGTAGCTTTTGCCCTCGACGGTCACGTTGACCGTGTGGGTATGCCCGCCAATACGGTCACTCGCTTCGAACAGCGTAATTTCATGCTGGCGGCTGAGCAGGTAAGCACTGGTCAGTCCCGCGATGCCGCTGCCGATGATGGCGATCTTCACAGGTCGTCCTTTTTCGGCGGCGGGCTGCGCAACATGCGTTTACCGATGATCAGCTGCGCGCGGTTTGGCAGTTTCGACAGCGGCCAGAGGGTGGCGATAAACAGTGCAGGAAAGGCGATTTCCAGCGGGCGTTTTTCCAGCTTGGCGAAGATGTGCCGCGCGGCTTTGTCCGCCGACCAACTGAGGGGCATGGGGAAGTCGTTGCGTTCGGTCAGCGGCGTGTCGACAAAGCCTGGGCTGATCACGGTAACGTCGATGTTTTCCGGCGAAAGGCTGATGCGCAGGGCCTCGAACAGGTAGCGCAAGCCGGCCTTGGACGCGCCATAGGCTTCGGCGCGAGGCATCGGCAGATAAGTCACGGCGCTGGCGACACCCACCAAGTGGGGGGTGCGCCCGGCCCGCAAAAGCGGCAGGGCTGCTTCGATGCAATAGCTGCTCGCCAGCAGGTTGGTGCGCACCACGTGCTCGATGATCGATGAATCAAACTGCTTGGCGTCCACATATTCACAGGTGCCGGCATTGAGGATCACCGTGTCCAGGGAACCCCAGACCACGCCGATGTGCTCGCCGATCTCGCGCACGGTCTGGCTGTTGGTCAGGTCGCCGGCCACCACCAGCACTTGGCCGGGGTAACGTTGCGCGAGCGCTTCCAAAGGCCCCTTGGTGCGGGAGCTGAGTGCGACGTGGGCGCCGCTGTTGAGCAACTCCACGGCCAGCGCGGCACCGATACCACTGCTGGCGCCGGTCAGCCAATAACGACGGGGCGGTACTGCGTTCATCCCACTCTCCTTTTCAGCCAACTCACGACGCTGCCCAGCACGGGCACGTGTTCGTACAGCATGGCGCCGGCATCGAAATAGTCACGGTGGCGGTACACCTTGTCACGCCACATCAAGTGCGAGCAGCCTTCCACGCGAATCACCTTGCCGTTGGCCAGGCGCGGGTGGCTGAAACTCATCTTCCAGCGCAGGTAACCTTCGCCTTCGGCCACTTGGTCGAAACCGTGGAAGTCGAAGCGTAGCTGGCTGACGTTGCTGTACAACTCGCCGAAGTAGCGGTGCAGGGCGGGCAGCCCATGCACTTCGTGGAGCGGGTCGGTAAAGGCGATGTCCTTGCTGTACAAGCTGTCGAGCAGGTGCAGGTTGTGCTTGTCCAGCGTGGCGAAGGCCTGGGCGAAGCGTCGCAGGAAGTCACTCATATTCACCCCCTGCGGCGTGTCGCGAGGGCAGGCTGCGGAAAGCGGCCAGGGCGCGTTCGCGGGATTTCTTCAGGTCGACAATCGAGCGTGGGTAGTCGGCCACGCCGAACAAACCACCGGCGGCTTCGGGGTTGTGCACATCCTTTTTATTCAGCGTGGCGAGTTCCGGCAGCCAGTGCTTGATAAAGACGCCTTCGCTGTCGAATTTTTCCGACTGGCTCAGAGGGCTGAAAATCCGGAAGTACGGCGCCGAGTCGGTGCCGGTGGATGAGCTCCACTGCCAGCCGCCGTTGTTGGCGGCCAGGTCGCCATCGATCAGGTGACGCATGAAGAAGCGCTCGCCTTCACGCCAGTCGATCAGCAGGTTCTTGGTCAGGAACATCGCCACGACCATACGCAGGCGGTTGTGCATCCAGCCGGTCTCCAGCAGTTGGCGCATGGCGGCGTCGATGATCGGCAGGCCGGTGCGCGCTTCCTGCCACGCGGCGAGATCCTTGGGCGCGTTGCGCCAGGCCACGGCTTCGGTTTCGGGGCGGAACGCACGGTGGCGCGACACCCGTGGGTAACCCACCAGGATGTGCTTGTAGAACTCGCGCCACAGCAATTCATTGATCCAGGTGATGGCGCCCATGTCGCCACTCTCGAACTCGCCACCGTTGGTTTGTAACGCGGCGTGCAGGCATTGGCGCGGCGAAATGACCCCCGCAGCGA
The DNA here is from genome assembly GCF_900005865.1 of Pseudomonas sp. 58 R 12. NCBI lineage: Bacteria > Pseudomonadati > Pseudomonadota > Gammaproteobacteria > Pseudomonadales > Pseudomonadaceae > Pseudomonas > Pseudomonas sp. 58 R 12. The sequence continues at coordinate 37,612 of NZ_CVTP01000003.1, read as the reverse complement.
GGTAGGCAGAGAGCTGGCTGGTGCCGGGCTTGGCCGGGAAGTCACGCTCGTCCTTGTAGTAGCTGATCTGCTGGTCGGCGAAGGCGTCGAGGCGGCGCCGGGCTTCGTCTTCACAGGCGGGCCAGAGGGCGCGCAGCGTGTCGCTGGGCGGCTCGAAACCTTCGACCGTCTTCGGGATGGGGTCGCTTTTCAGCTTGAGCGCAGCCTGGGCCTTTGGCGCTGCCACCATCTGCGGTAACGCGCTGTGCAGGCGGGTGTAGCAGACCTTGCGGAACTGGCTGTAGACCTGAAAGTAAGTGCCGGTCTTGGTGAGCACACTGCCAGGCTGGAAGAACAGTTGATCCAGATAGCTGTGGAAAGTGACGCCTGCCGCTTGCAATGCCTTGGACACTGCCGCATCGCGACGGCTTTCATGAATGCCGTATTCCTCGTTGACGTGCACCGACTCCACCGAGAGTTCGCGGCACAGCATGCTCAGCACGCTGGGCGCCTGGTCCCAGGTGGCTGCGGTGCGAATCAGCAGGGGAATGTTCAACTCGCCCAGCGTTTTACTAAGCGCCTGCAGGTTGCGCAGCCAGAAATCCACTTTGCACGGCGCATCGTCGTGGGCCAGCCACTGCTCGGGTGTAATCAGATACACGGCCGCCATCGGACCCCGCTGGCTCGCGGCGGTCAGGGCGGTGTTGTCGTGTAGGCGCAAGTCGGTGCGCAGCCAGATCAGATGCATTTAAAGAAGTCCACGCTGGATCAGTAGCTGATGGGCCGACAACGGCTCTTCGGCGACGAGCAACTCAGGGATGTCATGGGTTAATACCGCCAACTCCGCCTGGTGGATGCACACCGTTGGTCCGACGATCAACTTAGGGCAACTGATGCCGCCCAGCAGCTTCGCGAACGTCGACAACTGCAGCGCCTTGCTCGAATACAGCAACACGGCGCGCGGTCGCAGGTGTTCCACCGCCAGGGCCAGCTCGCCGACGGGCAGTGGCCAATCGAACACTTCCACCGGGCAGTCGGCACTGCTGGCCAGCCAGGCGCTGAGCCACAAATGCGGTTCCAGCGGCAGGGCGGACTGGTTGACCAGCAGCAATGGCGCACCCTGCAATTGGCGATTGTTGTGGTAGATGCGCGCACCAAACTTGCTGCGCAGCCAGGACAAGAAAAATACCCGTTCCATCTGCGCGCCGAATTGACCTTGCCAACGCTGTTCCAGCTCCTGCAACAGCGGTAACAGCAGTTGCTCGCACAAGGTGCGTGGCGGGTACAGTGCCATGGCCTGGTTGAAGGCGTCGTCGACCCGGCGCTCAGTCAATTCACTGATGGCGTGCACCAGGTTCTGGCGCAGGGTTTGCCATTCATTTTCCACGGCATCGGGACTGGCCTGGGCGGAGTCGATCAGGCCTTTGACTTGGCTGACCGGCACGCCACGATTGAGCCAGGTGAGAATGGTGTGGATGCGTTGCACATGCTCGGCGCTGAACAGCCGGTGGCCCTTGGGCGTGCGCTGAGGCACGATCAGGCCGTAGCGGCGCTCCCAGGCGCGAAGGGTCACGGCATTGACGCCGGTCTGGCGCGCCACTTCGCGGATCGGCAGCCAGCCGTCCTGGAGGGCTTGGGCGATGTCTTCGCCGGGTTCGTCTAGCAGGGCAGCTCTCATGGTCTAGATCGCATTTCGCAGGCTGAGGTTTTCCGGGTGCGGTTGCAGGTAGGCCTGCTGAGCGATGTAGCGGTCCGGGTGTTGGCGAAAGTGGTGCTTTAGCAGGGTCAACGGCACCACCAACGGTACGATGCCGTGGCGGTATTGGCCGATGACGGTTTGCATTTCCTGTTTGTCATCGGCGCTGATGGCCTGCTTGAGGTAGCCGCTGATGTGTTGCAACACATTGGTGTGGGTGCCACGGGTCGCGCATTTGCTCAGGCCGGTCATCAGGTCGCTGAAGTAACAGCTGGCCAATTCGTCGAGGTTGGCGCCCTTGGTCATGCTGCCCAGCAGGTGCCCAAGGCTTTTGTAATGCGCCGGGCTGTGGGCCATCAACAAGTATTTATAGCGCGAATGGAAGGCCAGCAAACGGTGGCGGGTCAGACCTTCGGCCAGCAGTTGTTGCCAACTGGCGTAGACGAACACACGGGCCAGGAAATTTTCCCGCAGCACGGGATCATTCAGCCGACCGTCTTCTTCCACCGGCAGGTCGGGGTGGCGTGCACAAAATGCCTGTGCGTAGATGCCACGCCCGCCGCCGTCCACCGGGGTGCCGTTGTCGCGGTACACCTTGACCCGCTCCAGGCCACAGGACGGCGACTTCTGCATAAAGATGTAGCCACACAGGTCGGTGTGTTCCGCGGCCATTTGCTGGCCGTAGTCGTCCAGCGGTCGGGTCACATTCAGTGCGCGATTAACGGTGCCGACGGCTTCCGGATGGGCCGGGTCGCCCACCAGGCGGATCGGTTCGCGGGGGATACCCAGGCCGATCGCCACTTCAGGGCACAACGGCACAAAGTCGAAATAGTCAGCGAGGGTCTGACTGCACAGCAGCGATTGTTTATGGCCGCCGTTGAAGCGCACGTTTTCGCCCAACAGGCAGGCGCTGATGGCGATCTTCGGTTTGGTGGTGCTGGACATAAACCAACCCTCTGCAAGATTCCTGTACAAGATATAAATCTTGTACAACTAAATTTCATCATAGGTTCGATGCTGTACAAGTACAAATTATTTGTACAAGTTTCGCGTGCGGTCTATTTCCAGCCGATTTTCCAGGCGTCGATATCTTGCAGGGTTTGCCAGGGCAGGCGTTCGCTGCGCCGGGTCATGACGGCTTGCAGTTCGATTTCCAGTACGGTGCCCTCATCGTCGCGAAACAACTCGGTGACCAGAAAGTGTTTTTCTTTGTTTCGGGGGCGCGCTGCTGTCCACTTCGACAGCAGCAATTTGGCGGGATTGATACGGTTCATTGCAGGTGTTCGATCAAGCGTCGCGCGGCTTCCTGGCCGCTGAGCCATGCGCCCTCGACGCGGCCCGACAGGCACCAGTCGCCACACACATACAGGCCCAGGTCTGCATCCGCCAGCACGCCGAATTCGTGGCTGCTGGACGGTCGTGCGTAGAGCCAGCGGTGCGCCAGGCTGAACGACGGCGCGGGCATGGCACTGTGCAACAGTTCGGCGAAAGCACCGTGCAGGTGCTCGATCACGTCCTCTTTGGACAGGTCCAGGTGGGCCTTGCTCCAGGCACTGGTGGCGTGCAGTACCCAGGTGTCGAGTGTGGCGTCGCGCCCTGGTTTGCTGCGGTTGCGCGCCAGCCAATCGAGGGGGCTGTCTTGTACAAAGCAGCCTTCCATGGGCGTATCCAGGGGTTTGTCGAACGCCAGGGCGATGGCCCAGGTCGGGTCCATTTTCACCCCGGCGGCGGCGCTCGCCAGCTTGGGAGCGGCGGCCAGCAGCGCGGTGGCTTGCGGAGCCGGGGTGGCGATGATCACGTGGCTGAACGGGCCGTGGTTCTCGCCGTCGGCGTCCAACAGGTTCCAGTGTTGTTTGCCCTGGAACACTTCGGTGATGCGGCAACCAAACTCCACCGGCAGGTCGTCGAGCAGCGCGCGGGTGATCGCGCTCATGCGGGGTGTGCCGACCCAGCGGATCTGTTCATCGGGGGAGGGTGTGAGTTGGCCGGACTTGAAGTTGTACAGCTGGGGCTTCCATTGCTCGGCCCAACCGTTACTTTGCCAGCGCTGGACTTCGTTGACGAAGCGCCGGTCGCGGGCGGTGAAGTACTGCGCACCCATGTCCAGGGCACCGGCATCGCTGCGCTTGCTGGACATGCGGCCACCGCTGCCGCGGCTTTTATCGAAGAGTTGCACAACGTGCCCCGCGTCTTGTAACGCTCGGGCGGCGGAGAGACCGGCGATGCCGGTGCCGATGATCGCGATGGGAACAGTCATGGGAGGCCTCGTTTTACCGTTGGGTACAGACTACGCCGACACTAATAGCTGTACAATATTGTTTTTTGGTATAAGTTTTGGCTTACCTGTTCTTACGGCGTGACCTATGGTTAAACCAGAGGCTTAATCCAACGTTACGCCCGTTCAAATTGATCCCTGCTTATAAAATAGACCAGTGATCGGCGGCGAACGTTACATGAGGAGCGTCCCATGCATATTTTGCTGACCGGCGGTACTGGCCTGATCGGCCGCCAACTCTGCCAACACTGGCTTGCACAGGGCCATCGCCTGACCGTGTGGAGTCGTCATCCGGACCAGGTCGCCAAGTTATGTGGCGACCAAGTGTCTGGGGTTGGTCGCCTGCAAGAGGTTATCGGCCCGGTGGATGCGGTCATTAATCTCGCCGGCGCCGCCATCGCCGATCGCCCCTGGACCCACAAGCGCAAGGCGTTGCTGTGGAGCAGTCGTATCAGCCTCACCGAAACCTTGCTGGCGTGGCTTGAAGGCCTGGCGCAAAAACCAGCGGTGTTGATTTCCGGTTCGGCGGTGGGCTGGTATGGCGATGGCGGTGAACGCGAATTGACCGAAGCCAGCGGCCCGGTGCAGGACGATTTCCCCAGCCAGCTGTGCATCGCCTGGGAAGAAACCGCCCAGCGCGCTGAAGCCTTGGGCATTCGCGTAGTGCTGGTGCGTACCGGGCTGGTGCTGGCGGCTGAGGGCGGCTTTTTGTCGCGGCTGTTGCTGCCGTTCAAACTGGCGCTGGGCGGGCCTATCGGTAATGGTCGGCAGTGGATGCCGTGGGTCCATATAAAGGATCAAATCGCCCTGATTGATTTTCTTCTGCACAAGCCTGACGCGAGCGGTCCTTATAATGCCTGCGCGCCACACCCGGTGCGCAATCGCGAATTTGCGAAAACCCTGGGCCAGGTGCTGCACCGCCCGGCGTTCATGCCGATGCCGGCCTTTGCGTTGAAGGTGGGCCTGGGCGAGTTGTCCGGCCTGTTGCTGGGTGGGCAGAAGGCGGTGCCCGAACGGTTACTGGCCGCTGGTTTCACTTTCCAGTTCACTGAGTTGCGCGCGGCTTTGGACGACTTGTCCAGCCGCCTCTAGAGATAGGATGTTGCATGACGGATCACGCGTTGTTACTGGTCAATCTGGGCTCGCCAAAGTCCACTTCGGTGGCCGATGTGCGCAGCTACCTCAATCAGTTCCTGATGGACCCTTATGTGATCGACCTGCCGTGGCCGGTGCGGCGCTTGCTGGTGTCGCTGATCCTGATCAAGCGCCCCGAGCAGTCGGCGCACGCCTACGCCTCCATCTGGTGGGACGAGGGCTCGCCGCTGGTGGTGCTCAGCCGCCGTCTGCAACAGCAGATGACCACGCAGTGGACCCAAGGGCCGGTGGAGTTGGCGATGCGCTACGGCGAGCCGTCCATTGAAACGGTGCTGACGCGCCTCGCCGCCCAAGGCATCCGCAAAGTGACCTTGGCGCCGTTGTATCCGCAGTTTGCCGACAGCACCGTGACCACGGTGATTGAAGAGGCCAAGCGGGTTGTGCGCGATAAAAAGTTGGACGTGCAATTCTCGATCTTGCCGCCGTTCTACGATCAGCCGGAATACCTTGATGCTCTCGCGGCGAGCGTCCGCTCCTATGTGGAGCAGGATTACGATCACCTGCTGCTGAGTTTCCACGGCCTGCCTGAGCGCCATCTGACCAAGCTCGACCCGACGGGCCAGCATTGCTTCAAGGACGCCGATTGTTGCAAGAACGCATCGGCTGAGGTGCTGAAGACGTGCTACCGCGCGCAATGCTTCAGCGTCGCCCGCGATTTCGCCGAACGGCTGGGCTTGCCGGAGGGCAAATGGTCGGTGGCCTTCCAATCGCGCCTGGGCCGGGCGAAGTGGATCGAACCCTACACCGAAGCCCGCCTGGAAGCCTTGGCCCAGCAAGGTGTGAAAAAGCTGCTGGTGATGTGCCCGGCGTTTGTCGCCGATTGCATCGAGACGCTGGAAGAGATCGGCGATCGCGGGCTGGAGCAGTTCCGCGAGGCCGGGGGCGAGGAGTTGGTGCTGGTTCCGTGCCTGAATGATGATCCGCAGTGGGCGGCGGCGCTTAATACCTTGTGCGAACGCGCGCCGGTTGCGCTGTAACTGAACCTTACACGCTCCAAATGTGGGAGCGGGCTTGCCCGCGATAACGGTGTATCTGTCAACGAATGTATTGACTGACACGCCCTCATCGCGGGCAAGCCCGCTCCCACATTTTTATCGTGTTTACAGGTTAAGGGTCAGGCTAACCGTGAGATTGCGCGGTTCACCGGGGTTGATCCAATAGCTGCTGTAGGACCGCTCGTAGTACTTTTCATCAAACAAGTTGTTGAGGTTCAAGCCCACGGTGACGTTCTTCGTAGCCTTGTAATGGGCCAGCAAATCGACGGTGTGGTAGGCGGGTAGCTCGAAACGCGTACCTGCCTCACCAGAGCGATCCCCTACATAAGTGAACGCCGCACCAAGGTCCGAACCCCGCAACGCGCCATCCTGAAACTCATACACCCCCAACAAACTGCCGCTGCGCTTGGCCACGCCGAGAATCCGGCTGCCGGCTGGAATGGCTTTGTCGCCCTTGGTGACTTCGGCGTCGATGTAGGCAAAGGCGCCGATCACGCGTACGGCATCGGTCACCTGCCCGGTCAGTTGCAGGTCAAGGCCCTGGCTGCGCGCTTTGCCCATGGCGCGATTCAGGTTGGTGGCAGGGTCCAGGGCCAGCACGTTTTCCTTTTCGATATGGAACGCGGCGAGGGTGGCGCTGAGGCGGTCGTCGAACAGCTCGCTCTTGATCCCCACTTCATAACCCACGCCTTCTTCCGGCTTGAAGGTTCTGCCGTTGGCATCCAGGCCGCTGTTGGGTTTGAACGAAGTAGAGGCGTTGGCGAACACGCCGACTTCGGGCGTTAGCTGGTAGAGCAGGCCAGCGCGTTGGGTAAATGCGTCGTGGGTTTGCCGGCTCTTGGCGTGATTGCGTGTGAAGTCGTCGGTGCTTTGTTCGAAATGCTCGAAGCGCGCGCCAACCATACCGCGCAAGCGATCGGTGAAGATGATCTGGTCTTGCAGGTTCAATGCCTGGCTTTTGGTCTGTTCGAAGAAGTCGGTGCCGGAGCGCACGCCGTTGGGTTTGGTCTTGCCGTAGACCGGGTTATAGATATCGATGGCATAGTCGCTGCCGCCGATAGCCGTCACGCGCTCCTTCTTGCGGTAGTCCTCGTATTCAGTGCCGACCAGCAGCTCATGCTGCCAGCTGCCAATGTCGAACAACCCACGCAGTTCAAGCTGGGTAATGCTGTCGTGCCAACCCATGGAGCGTTCGCGATAGCGGCGGTTGATAGTGTGGCCGTCGGGATTCAGTGTGCGGTTTTCCGAAGCGTCGCCCCACAGGCTGCCTTGTTTGTAGTGGCTGGCCAGGCGCAGTTTCCAGGCATCGCTGAGGTGATGTTCCAGCGTGGCCTGGATGCGGTTGTTGTGGTTGTCGATGTCGCCATCGTTGGGCTCGCCGAGGAAGGTGGAGCGCGATACGCCACTGGCGTCGACGATGCCGCGGTCGAAGGTAGAGCTGTGGCGGACGAATTCGCTTTCCACCAGCAAGCTCGTGTCCGGGTCCAGTTGCCAACTGAACGAGGGCGCGACGAATACCCGCTTGCTGTGCACGTGATCGCGGAAGCTGTGGTTGTCTTCCACGGCCAAGTTGACCCGCGATAGCACGTTGGCTTCGCTGTCCAGCGGGGTGTTCACATCCACGGCGGTGCGGTAGCGGTCCCAACTGCCGGCGCTGGTTTGCACGGTGGTGAAGGCTTCCGGTTGGGGCTTCTTGGTGACGATATTCACTGTGCCGCCGGGGTCGCCACGCCCATACAGGCTGGCGGCGGGACCCTTGAGCACTTCAATGCGTTCGATATTGGCCGTATCCGGTGTGCTCGGGTAGCCGCGATTGGCGCTGAAGCCGTCCTGGTAGAACTCTGACGTGGTGAAGCCGCGCACGCTGTATTCGTAGAGGGTGAGGCCGCCGAAGTTGTTTTGCTTGGACACGCCGCCGGCGAATTCCAAGGCGCGCTCCACGTTGTTGCTGCCCAGGTCCTTGAGCACTGTGGCTGGAATCACGCTGATGGATTGTGGGATGTCACGAATGGCAGTGTCGGTTTTTGTCGCGCTGGCGGAGCGGGTGGCGCGGTAGCCTTTGACCGGGCCGGTGGCGGATTCATAGGCGTCGGTGGTGATACTGATGGTGTCGAGTTCCAGGGTGTTTTCTTCAGCGAAAGCGGGGTCGAGCAGCAAGCCTAAGGCCAGGCCAGCCAAGGGCACGATTTTTCGAGACGGCATGATAGAGCGTTCCAATAGCGATATTGAAACAATATAACATGACCAATGAGAATGGATTGCTTTGAAACATAAGCTTACAGGTGCCCGCGAACGGACACCCGGATGAGTCGGCTTATTCCTCTTCTTTAACCGGCGCGGGCGGTGGGCGCAGGCCTATTTCTGCCAGCAGCTTGATCTCTTTGCCGTTGCGCATCACCTGGATCGCCACCTTGTCGGTCGGCTTGATCCGCGCGACCTGGTTCATCGACTTGCGGCCATCGCCTGCCGGTTCGCCGTTGATGCTGAGAATCACATCGCCCAGCTGCAGGCCGGCTTTCTGCGCCGGGCCATCGCGGAAGATCCCCGCGACCACGATGCCTGGGCGCCCGGTCAAGCCAAACGACTCGGCCAGTTCCTTGGTCAATGGCTGTACTTCAATGCCCAACCACCCGCGAATCACTTGGCCGTGTTCGATGATTGACTTCATCACTTCCATCGCCAGCTTCACCGGGATCGCAAACCCGATGCCCTGTGAACCGCCAGACTTGGAGAAAATCGCCGTGTTGATGCCGGTCAGGTTGCCATTGGCATCCACCAGTGCACCGCCGGAGTTGCCCGGGTTGATCGCGGCGTCGGTCTGGATGAAGTCTTCGTAACTGTTAAGCCCCAACTGGTTTCGCCCGGTGGCGCTGATAATGCCCATGGTCACGGTCTGGCCCACCCCGAACGGGTTGCCGATGGCCAGCGCCACGTCACCTACCCGCAAGCCGTCGGAACGGCCGAGGGTGATGGAGGGCAGGCTTTTCAAATCGATCTTCAGGACCGCGAGGTCGGTTTCCGGGTCGCTGCCCACCACGCGCGCCAGGGTTTCACGGCCGTCACGCAGGGCCACGACGATCTGGTCGGCGCCGGTGGTCACGTGGTTGTTGGTGAGGATGTAGCCTTCCGGGCTCATGATCACCCCGGAACCCAGGCTGGATTCCATGCGGCGTTGCTTGGGCCCGTTGTCACCGAAATAGCGGCGGAACTGTGGGTCTTCAAACAGTGGATGCGCCGGTTTGTTGATGACCTTGGTGGTGTACAGGTTAACCACGGCAGGGGCGGCAATAACCACCGCATCGGCATAAGTCACCGGACCTTGCACAACCGCGTTGGTTTGCGGCGCCTGTTGCAGGTTCACATCAAGGCTGGGTAGACCCACCAGCTCGGGGAAACGCTGAATAATCAGCATCGCGATCAGCACGCCAGCCAACAATGGCCATCCAAAAAAACGCAGCGCCTTGAGCATCAAGTAAGTCCTGACAGGTTGCAGGGGGCGGGAGAGCGCCCATAATGTCGCGCATTATACGAGGCTGCGAGCGCCTTCGAACGGGATATTTAGGAGTCTTTTATGGCCGTCCCCCTTACCACCCTCGTCGAGGAAGCAGACCGCTACCTCGGCAGCGCAAAAATTGCCGATTATTGCCCCAATGGCCTCCAGGTCGAGGGCCGCCCGCAGGTGATGCGCATCGTCAGCGGCGTGACCGCAAGCCAAGCCCTGCTGGACGCGGCGGTCGAAGCCCAAGCCGACCTGATCCTGGTGCATCACGGCTATTTCTGGAAAGGCGAAAACCCTTGTATCACCGGCATGAAACAGCGCCGCTTGAAGACGCTGCTCAAGCACGATATCAGCCTGTTGGCCTACCACCTGCCACTGGACCTGCACCCCGACGTCGGCAACAACGTGCAGTTGGCGCGTCAGCTCGACATCACCGTCGAAGGCCCACTGGACCCGAACAACCCCAAAGTCGTCGGCCTGGTCGGCTCCCTTGCCGAGCCCCTGTCGGCCCGCGACTTTGCCCGCCGGGTGCAAGAAGTCATGGGGCGCGAGCCGCTGTTGATCGAAGGCAGCGAAATGATCCGCCGCGTCGGCTGGTGCACCGGTGGTGGCCAGGGCTATATCGACAACGCGATTGCTGTCGGCGTCGATCTGTTCCTGAGCGGCGAGGCCTCGGAACAAACCTTCCACAGCGCCCGCGAAAACGACATCAGCTTCATCGCCGCGGGCCACCATGCGACTGAGCGCTATGGTGTACAGGCGCTGGGCGATTACCTGGCGCGGCGCTTCGCGTTGGAACATCTCTTCATCGATTGCCCCAATCCGATCTGAAGAATGCCGCTAAACAAATGTGGGAGCTGGCGGGCCTGCGATAGCATCGCTGCGGTTTACCTGACTGACCGCGGTGCCCGCATCGCAGGCAAGCCAGCTCCCACACTTGGCCGCATTCCAAGCCAAACTATGGGGCATATTCATATACCGTTTCGATCTAGCTGGCGCCCTGAATAGAAGCAGGTGCTGTGCTAGCATGCCCCGCTCGAACACGGCCCGCTGGCCGTCCACAAGATCGTTTTTCCGTGAGTAACCATGGTCGACAAACTGACGCATCTGAAACAGCTGGAGGCGGAAAGCATCCACATCATCCGCGAGGTCGCCGCCGAGTTCGACAACCCGGTGATGCTCTACTCGATCGGTAAAGACTCCGCCGTGATGCTGCACCTGGCACGCAAGGCCTTCTTCCCGGGCAAACTGCCATTCCCAGTGATGCACGTCGACACCCGCTGGAAATTCCAGGAAATGTACACGTTCCGCGACAAAATGGTCGAAGAGCTTGGCCTGGACCTGATCACCCACATCAACCCGGATGGCGTGGCGCAGGGCATCAACCCGTTCACCCACGGCAGCGCCAAGCACACCGACATCATGAAGACCGAAGGCCTCAAGCAGGCCCTGGACAAGCATGGTTTCGACGCAGCGTTCGGCGGTGCCCGTCGCGATGAAGAGAAATCCCGTGCCAAAGAGCGCGTGTACTCGTTCCGCGACAGCAAGCACCGCTGGGACCCGAAAAACCAGCGCCCGGAGCTGTGGAACGTCTACAACGGCAACGTCAACAAGGGCGAGTCCATCCGCGTGTTCCCGCTGTCCAACTGGACCGAGCTGGACATCTGGCAGTACATCTACCTGGAAGGCATCCCGATCGTACCGCTGTACTTCGCCGCCGAGCGCGACGTGATCGAGAAGAACGGCACGTTGATCATGATCGACGACGACCGCATCCTCGAGCACCTTTCCGACGAAGACAAAGCCCGAATCGTCAAAAAGAAAGTCCGTTTCCGTACCCTTGGCTGCTACCCGTTGACGGGCGCGGTGGAGTCCGAAGCCGAGACGCTGACGGACATCATTCAGGAAATGCTCCTGACGCGAACTTCCGAGCGCCAGGGCCGTGTCATCGACCACGATGGCGCAGGCTCGATGGAAGATAAAAAACGTCAAGGCTATTTCTAAGGGGCTGTCATGTCGCATCAATCTGATTTGATCAGCGAGGACATCCTCGCTTACCTGGGCCAGCACGAGCGCAAGGAAATGTTGCGCTTCCTGACCTGCGGCAACGTCGACGACGGCAAGAGCACCCTGATCGGGCGCCTGCTGCACGACTCCAAGATGATCTACGAAGATCACCTGGAAGCCATCACCCGCGATTCGAAGAAGTCCGGCACCACCGGTGACGACGTCGACCTGGCGTTGCTGGTCGACGGCCTGCAGGCTGAGCGTGAGCAAGGCATCACCATTGATGTCGCCTACCGCTACTTCTCTACCGCCAAGCGCAAATTCATCATCGCCGACACCCCCGGCCATGAGCAGTACACCCGCAACATGGCCACCGGTGCGTCCACCTGTGACTTGGCGATCATCCTGATCGACGCCCGCTACGGCGTGCAGACCCAGACCCGTCGCCATAGCTATATCGCCTCGTTGCTGGGCATCAAGCACATCGTGATCGCCGTCAACAAGATGGACATCAATGGCTTTGACCAAAGCGTATTCGAGTCGATCAAGGCCGATTACCTGAAGTTTGCCGATGGCATCGCCTTCAAGCCGAGCACCATGGCCTTCGTGCCGATGTCGGCGCTCAAGGGCGATAACGTGGTCAACAAGAGCGAGCGTTCGCCCTGGTACACCGGGCAGTCGCTGATGGAGATCCTCGAAACCGTCGAGATCGCCAACGACCGCAACTACACCGACCTGCGTTTCCCGGTGCAGTACGTCAACCGGCCGAACCTGAACTTCCGTGGTTTCGCCGGCACCCTGGCCAGCGGCATCGTGCACAAGGGCGACGAAGTCGTGGTGTTGCCGTCGGGCAAGAGCAGCCGCGTCAAATCCATCGTCACCTTTGAAGGTGAGCTGGAACACGCCGGCCCTGGTCAAGCGGTGACGCTGACCATGGAAGACGAGATCGATATCTCCCGTGGCGACCTGCTGGTACATGCCGACAACGTGCCGCAAGTGACCGACGCTTTCGACGCCATGCTGGTGTGGATGGCCGAAGAACCGATGCTGCCGGGCAAGAAATACGACATCAAGCGCGCCACCAGCTACGTGCCGGGTTCCATCACCAGCATCGTGCACCGTGTGGATGTGAACACCCTGGCCGAAGGCCCGGCGAGTTCGCTGCAGTTGAACGAGATTGGCCGGGTCAAGGTCAGCCTCGACGCGGCCATCGCCCTGGACGGTTACGACAGCAACCGCACGACCGGTGCGTTCATCGTCATCGACCGCTTGACCAACGGCACTGTGGCCGCGGGCATGATCATCGCACCGCCAGTCACTCACGGCAGCGCGTCGCAGCACGGCAAGCTGGCCCACGTGGCCACCGAAGAACGTGCCCTGCGCTTCGGCCAGCAGCCGGCCACCGTGTTGTTCAGCGGCCTGTCCGGCGCCGGCAAGAGCACCTTGGCCTACGCGGTTGAGCGCAAGCTGTTCGACATGGGCCGTGCGGTGTTTGTACTGGACGGCCAGAACCTGCGTCACGACCTGAACAAGGGCTTGCCGCAGGACCGTGCCGGGCGCACCGAGAACTGGCGTCGTGCCGCTCACGTGGCGCGTCAGTTCAACGAAGCGGGCCTGCTGACCCTGGCCGCGTTTGTGGCACCGGATGCCGAAGGCCGTGAACAGGCCAAGGCGCTGATCGGTGGCGACCGTCTGCTGACGGTCTACGTGCAAGCGTCACCGCTGGTGTGCGCCGAGCGTGACCCGCAAGGCTTGTACGCGGCGGGCGGGGATAACATCCCTGGCGAGTCGTTCCCGTATGACGTGCCGTTGAATGCCGATCTGGTCATCGACACCCAGGCCCTGTCGCTGGAAGACAGCGTCAAGCAAGTGCTGGAGTTGTTGCGTCAGCGCGGCGCGATCTAAGCCTCGCCGCCACAAAAAAGCCCGCCACCGAGCAATCGGTGGCGGGCTTTTTACATTCTTCAGTCGGAGTGCGGTCAAAAATGTGGGAGCGGGCTTGCTCGCGAATGCGGAGTGTCAGCCAATACATAGGTAACTGATCCACCGCCTTCGCGAGCAAGCCCGCTCCCACATTTTGATCATCGGTTGTCTGGGAAATCTGTGTGCAATTTAGCGAGCAACTGATCCTTCTCTTCCCACAACCGATTGATCCACCCCTGGAACGCCAACCGATACTCCCCATCCTGCTCATAATTCTTTCCAATGAACTCAGCCGGGATCTGCACCTCTTCAAACTGCACCACCACGTCCTTCACATTCCCGCACAGCAAATCCCAATACCCAGGGCGTCCGGCAGGGTAGTGAATGGTCACGTTGACCAATGACTTCAACTGCTCACCCATCGCGTCCAGCACAAACGCGATGCCACCGGCCTTGGGTTTGAGCAGGTAGCGAAACGGCGAGTTCTGCTGCGCATGCTTGCCGGGGGTAAACCGCGTGCCTTCGGCAAAGTTGAAAATTCCCACCGGGTTGTCGCGAAACTTCGCACAGGTCTTGCGCGTAGTTTCCAGGTCCTTGCCCTTTTTCTCCGGGTGTTTTTCCAGATAAGCCTTGGTGTAGCGTTTCATGAACGGAAAGCCCAGCGCCCACCACGCCAGGCCGATTACCGGCACCCAGATCAGCTCCTGCTTGAGGAAGAACTTCAGCGGGCGGATCCGACGGTTCAGCACATATTGCAGCACCATGATGTCGACCCAGCTCTGGTGGTTGCTGGTCACCAGGTACGAGTGCTGGTAATCCAAGCTTTCCAGGCCTTTAAGGTGCCAGCGCGTGCGCCGGACCAGGTTCATCCAGCCCTTGTTGTTGGTGACCCAGGCCTCATGCGTGTGGTTCATCAGCCATTCGCTGAAACCCTTGGCAAACGGCAGCGCCTTGAACAGCGCGACGATAAACAAGAACGAGCACAGCAGGATCGTGTTCAGCGCCAGCAACAGCGATGCGATCACCCCGCGCACGGCGGCAGGTAGAAAATCCAGCATTTAGATATCCATAGGTCGGTTGGCGGCTTGGATCGCGGTGAGCGCGATGGTGTACACAATGTCGTCCACCTGAGCGCCACGCGGCAGGTCGTTGACCGGTTTGCGCAGGCCTTGGAGCATCGGCCCCAGGCTCACGCAATCGGCGCTGCGTTGTACCGCTTTGTGGGTGGTGTTGCCGGTGTTCAGGTCGGGGAACACGAACACCGTGGCCTTGCCGGCAACCAGGCTGTCGGGGGCCAGTTGGCGGGCCACGGTTTCGTTAGCCGCGGCATCGTATTGCAGTGGGCCGTCGATCAGCAGCGAGCTTTGTTGCTCATGGGCGAGCAGGGTGGCTTCACGGACTTTCTCCACTTCCTCGCCGCTGGCGGAGTCGCCGCTGGAATAGCTGATCATCGCCACGCGCGGCGTGATGCCAAAAGCAGCGGCCGAATCAGCGCTTTGCAGGGCGATCTCCGCCAGTTCGGCAGCGCTCGGGTGCGGGTTCATCACACAGTCGCCGTACACCAGCACCTGCTCAGGGAACAGCATGAAAAACACCGACGACACCAGCGTGCAACCCGGTGCGGTCTTGATCAGCTGCAGGGCAGGGCGGATGGTATTGGCGGTGGAGTGGATAACGCCGGAAACCAGGCCGTCCACTTCATCCAGAGCGAGCATCATGGTAGCGATCACCACGGTGTCTTCCAGTTGCTGCTCGGCCATCGGCGCGTTGAGGCTCTTGCTCTTGCGCAGCGCGACCATCGGTTCCACGTAGCGCTGGCGGATCAGGTCCGGGTCGAGAATCTCCAGGCCTTCGGGCAATTCGATGCCTTGGGCGCGGGCGACCGCTTCCACATCCGCCGGCTTGGCCAGCAACACGCAGCGAGCAATGCCGCGTGCCTGGCAGATAGCGGCGGCTTGTACGGTCAGCGGTTCGCTGCCTTCCGGCAACACAATGCGTTTGTTGGCGGCCTGGGCGCGCTGGATCAACTGGTAGCGGAACACCGCCGGCGACAGGCGCATCTCCCGCGGCGTGCCGCAACGCTGGTGCAGCCAGCGCGCATCGAGGTGACTGGCGACGAAATCGGTGATGATTTCCGCGCGCTCGCGGTCATCGATGGGAATTTCTTTATTGAGGCTGTTGAGCTGGTTGGCAGTGTCATAGGAACCGGTGCTCACCGACAGCACCGGCAGGCCGGCCTGGAACGCACCTCGGCATAAATCCATGATGCGCGGGTCGGGCAGGGTGTCGCTGGTGAGCAACAGGCCGGCCAGCGGTACGCCGTTGATCGCGGCCAGGCTGACGGCGAGGATGATGTCGTCGCGGTCGCCGGGGGTTACCACCAGCACGCCGGGCTTGAGCAGCTCCACGGTATTTCGCATGGTGCGGGCGCAGATGATGATCTTGGTCATGCGGCGGGTTTCGTAGTCGCCGGCGTTGAGGATCTGCGCGCCCATCAGGTCGGCCACGTCGCGGGTGCGTGGGGCGTTGAGTTCCGGCTGGTAGGGGATGCAGCCGAGCAGGCGGAAATCACCGCTGCGCAGCAGGGGCGAATGTTCCTTGAGGCGCGCGGAGAAGGCTTGCATGCTTTCGTCGGTGCGCACCTTGTTAAGGATCACGCCGAGTACTTTCGGGTCTTTCGGGCCGCCGAACAGTTGGGCCTGCAATTCCACGCGGCCGGAGAGTTCGGTGAGCACTTCGTTTTCCGGGGCGGAGACCAGGATCACTTCCGCATCCAGGCTCTTGGCCAGGTGCAGGTTGACCCGCGCGGCATAGCTGGCGCTGCGGGTCGGCACCATGCCTTCGACGATCAGCACGTCCTTGCCCACTGCGGCCTGTTGGTACAGCGTGATGATTTCTTCCAGCAACTCGTCGAGCTGGCCGTCGCCGAGCATCCGCTCGACATGGGCCAGGCCCAGGGGTTGTGGTGGCTTGAGGCCGTGGGTGCGCGCTATCAGTTCGGTGGAGCGCTCAGGGCCAGTGTCGCCCGGGTGTGGTTGGGCAATCGGTTTGAAAAAGCCGACTTTCAGCCCGGCTCGCTCAAGGGTGCGCACCAGCCCAAGGCTGATGGAGGTCAGACCCACACCAAAATCGGTGGGCGCGATAAAAAAAGTTTGCATGCGAATTCTCTGGAGTTGCATGGCTTGGGTGGCGCTCTATGGCTGAGCGTCTACCGGGAATCAGATGCCAAGGTTATCGTTATTCGTGCACTTGCGCACACCAGCCGCAGGCAAAGGGCTGGCCTATTTTTTCAATACGTTGCGCGCGGTCAAGCACCCACGCGCGCGACTGCCAGGGCGGCTGGTGGCGCAGGTGCTGGGTGTGGCCGCAGGACAGCTCGGCAACCCAGTGCCGGTCTTCATCCTGATGAAAACCGGTGATCGTCGAGTGGCTTGTCTGACCCCGTCCGTCCGGGTTCTGTTCGCTTTCGGGCAAATCCTTGTTTAGACTTGTCCGTTCTTCATTCTTATGCAAAAGGTCTCGCCCCATGACGATCGCCGCTAACAAGGCTGTCTCCATCGACTATACCCTGACCAACGACGCTGGTGAGGTCATCGACAGCTCCGCCGGCGGCGCGCCGCTGGTCTACCTGCAAGGCGCAGGTAACATCATCCCAGGCCTGGAAAAGGCCCTGGAAGGCAAACAAGTTGGTGATGAGCTGACCGTTGCCGTAGAACCTGAAGATGCCTACGGCGAATACTCGGCCGAGTTGGTCAGCACGCTGAGCCGCAGCATGTTCGAAGGCGTTGACGAACTGGAAGTAGGCATGCAGTTCCACGCCTCCGCGCCGGACGGCCAAATGCAGATCGTCACCATCCGTGACCTGGACGGCGACGACGTTACCGTCGACGGCAACCACCCTCTGGCTGGCCAGCGCCTGAACTTCCAAGTGAAGATCGTTGCCATCCGCGACGCTTCCCAGGAAGAAGTGGCTCACGGCCATGTCCACGGTGAAGGTGGTCATCACCACTGATTGATGCATTGATCAGCTGGTAGCAAAAACGCCCCGACTGGTTCGGGGCGTTTTTTTTGTGCTCGAAAATACACTGCTCCCACATTTTGATCTGCGCACTCCACATATCGGGCGCAAACAAAAATGCCCCGGACCTTTCGGTACGGGGCATTTCTTAACTGTTTCACAACCTGGGTTGCGTTGCAGTTGTTACCACTTAGGCTGCAGCAGGAACGCTCAGAGCCTTGATGTGGCCATTCAGGCGGCTCTTATGACGAGCGGCCTTGTTCTTGTGGATGATGCCTTTATCGGCCATACGGTCGATAACTGGCACAGCCAGAACGTAAGCAGCTTGGGCTTTTTCAGCGTCTTTGGTGTCGATGGCCTTAACTACATTCTTGATGTAGGTACGAACCATGGAACGCAGGCTGGCGTTGTGGCTGCGACGCTTCTCAGCCTGTTTTGCACGTTTTTTGGCGGAAGGTGTGTTGGCCACCGTCGAGCTCCTCGAAAGACTTTTTAGGAAATAGCAAACAAAATAGGCCGCGAATCATGCCGATGACTTGATGTGTTGTCAAGAGCGGCTGATGCGAACTGCTGAGTGGTCGATCTGAAGAGGCGGGTGATTTATTTCCGGCGCTTGACCTGTAAACTCGCGAGCTTTGGCTCTGTGCTGTTGCAGGCGCGCAGTATCGCATAAGTGGGCGCTTCTTTCGCCTGCTGTTTATCTATAGGCGCAAACTCTTTCAATGAATCTGCTCAAATCGCTGGCCGCCGTCAGCTCTATCACAATGATCTCCCGGGTTTTGGGGTTTGTGCGTGACACCCTGCTGGCGCGCATTTTCGGCGCCAGCATGGCCACGGATGCCTTCTTTATTGCCTTTAAATTGCCCAACCTGCTGCGGCGGATCTTCGCCGAGGGCGCGTTTTCCCAAGCGTTCGTGCCCATCCTGGCGGAATACAAGACCCAGCAGGGTGAGGAAGCGACGCGCACTTTTATCGCCTATGTCTCGGGCCTGTTGACCCTGGTGCTGATGCTGGTGACCGTGCTCGGCATGCTTGCTGCTCCCTGGGTCATCTGGGCCACAGCCCCGGGTTTCGCCAATACACCAGAAAAATTCGCGCTGACCACTGACCTGCTGCGGGTGACCTTTCCTTATATATTGCTGATCTCCCTTTCATCGCTGGCCGGGGCGATCCTCAATACCTGGAACCGCTTCTCGGTGCCGGCCTTCGTGCCGACCCTGCTGAACGTCAGCATGATCATCTTCGCGCTGTTCCTCACGCCGTACTTCGATCCTCCGGTGATGGCGTTGGGCTGGGCAGTGCTGGCCGGCGGCCTGGCGCAATTGCTCTACCAACTGCCGCACCTGAAAAAAATCGGCATGCTCGTATTGCCGCGCCTGAACCTCAAGGACACCGGCGTCTGGCGCGTGATGCGCAATATGCTGCCGGCGATCCTCGGCGTCTCAGTCAGCCAGATTTCCCTGATTATCAACACGGCGTTCGCTTCGCTGCTGGTGTCCGGCTCGGTGTCGTGGATGTACTACGCCGATCGTCTGATGGAATTGCCGTCCGGCGTGCTGGGCGTGGCGCTGGGCACGATTTTGCTGCCAACCCTGGCGCGCACTTACGCCAGCAAGGACCGCCAGGAATACTCGCGCATCCTCGATTGGGGCCTGCGCCTGTGTTTTGTACTAGTGCTGCCATGTGCCCTGGCCCTGGGGATTCTGGCGGAGCCGCTGACCGTGTCGCTGTTTCAATACGGCCAATTCGATGCCCATGATGCATTGATGACGCAGTACGCACTGGTCGCCTATTCCGTAGGGTTGCTCGGCATTATCGTGATCAAGGTGCTGGCACCAGGCTTCTACGCCCAGCAAAACATCCGTACACCGGTCAAAATCGCCATTTTTACCTTGGTCGTAACGCAGCTGCTCAACCTGGTGTTCATCGGTCCGTTGGCCCATGCCGGCCTGGCACTGGCTATCAGCGTCGGTGCGTGCATCAACGCCGGGCTGTTGTTTTACCAGCTGCGCAAGCAGCAAATGTTCCAGCCGCAGCCCGGTTGGGGCCTGTTTGCGCTAAAGCTGCTGGTAGCGGTGGCGGTGATGTCGGCCGTGCTGCTGGGCTTGATGCACTATATGCCCGCCTGGGACGAGGGCCACATGCTGCAGCGCTTTATGCGCCTTGGCGTGCTGGTAGTCGCCGGCGTGGTGGTGTACTTCGGGATGTTGCTGCTGCAAGGCTTCCGCTTGCGGGATTTCAATCGCAAGTCATTGAGCTAGAGAGTTTGCCGCGATAAAACGGTTGTTTTATCGATTCGATCCATTTGGCTTGTGCTGTTGCCTGTCGTCCGGGGCCGGGTGTGGTTATAATCGACCACTTTATGAGCAAGAAGCGCGTTATGCAGCTGGTTCGAGGTCTCCACAACCTGCGCCCTGAACATCGGGGCTGCGTCGCCACTATTGGCAACTTTGACGGTGTTCACCGTGGCCACCAGGCTATCCTGGCCCGGCTGCGCGAGCGCGCAGTCGAGTTGGGCGTGCCCAGCTGCGTGGTGATTTTTGAGCCGCAGCCGCGGGAATACTTTACCCCCGAGACAGCGCCGGCGCGTCTTGCCCGCTTGCGAGACAAGCTGCAATTGCTGGCTGAAGAAGGCGTGGACCGCGTCCTCTGCCTGGCTTTCAACCAGCGCTTGCAAAGCCTGAGCGCTGCCGAGTTTGTCGACCGCATCCTGGTCGATGGCCTGGGCGTGCAGCATTTGGAGGTCGGTGACGACTTCCGCTTTGGTTGCGACCGCGTCGGGGATTTCGATTTCCTGCAACAGGCCGGCGCCAACCAGGGGTTTACCGTCGAAGCCGCGCAAACCGTCGAACTGGACGGCCTGCGCGTGAGCAGTACCCAGGTGCGTAACGCCCTGGCCGCTGCCGACTTCGCCTTGGCCGAGCGTTTGCTCGGTCGCCCGTTCCGCATTGCCGGTCGGGTCCTGCACGGTCAGAAGCTGGCGCGCCAATTGGGCACGCCAACCGCCAACGTGCAACTCAAGCGCCGTCGCGTGCCGCTGACCGGGGTGTATCTGGTGAGCGTCGATATCGACGGCCAAGCGTGGCCGGGAGTCGCCAACATAGGCGTCAGGCCCACGGTTGCAGGTGATGGCAAGGCCCACCTGGAAGTACACCTGCTGGATTTTGCCGGTGATCTGTATGACCGGCGTTTGACGGTGGTTTTCCACCAGAAGCTGCGTGAAGAGCAGCGTTTCGCCTCCCTTGAGGCGTTGAAAACGGCGATCAATGCGGATGTCGCCGCCGCCCGTGCACTAGCCGCACCTAGCGCCCATCGCTAACCGAAGAGCCTTAAATGACCGACTATAAAGCCACGCTAAACCTTCCGGACACCGCCTTCCCAATGAAGGCCGGCCTGCCACAGCGCGAACCGCAGATCCTGCAGCGCTGGGACAGTATTGGCCTGTACGGAAAGTTGCGCGAAATTGGCAAGGATCGTCCGAAGTTCGTCCTGCACGACGGCCCTCCTTATGCCAACGGCACGATTCACATCGGTCATGCGCTGAACAAAATTCTCAAGGACATGATCCTGCGCTCGAAGACCCTGTCGGGCTTCGACGCGCCGTACGTCCCGGGTTGGGACTGCCACGGCCTGCCGATCGAACACAAAGTCGAAGTGACCTACGGCAAGAACCTGGGCGCGGATAAAACCCGTGAACTGTGCCGTGCCTACGCCACCGAGCAGATCGAAGGGCAGAAGTCCGAATTCATCCGCCTGGGCGTGTTGGGCGAGTGGGACAACCCGTACAAGACCATGAACTTCAAGAACGAGGCCGGTGAAATCCGCGCCTTGGCCGAAATCGTCAAGGGCGGTTTCGTGTTCAAGGGCCTCAAGCCCGTGAACTGGTGCTTCGATTGCGGTTCGGCCCTGGCTGAGGCGGAAGTCGAGTACGAAGACAAGAAGTCCTCGACCATCGACGTGGCCTTCCCGATCGCCGACGACGCCAAGTTGGCCCAGGCTTTTGGCCTGGCAAGCCTGAGCAAGCCGGCTGCCATCGTGATCTGGACCACCACCCCGTGGACCATCCCGGCTAACCAGGCGCTGAACGTGCACCCGGAATTTACCTACGCCCTGGTAGATGTCGGTGACCGCCTGCTCGTGCTGGCTGAAGAAATGGTCGAAGCCTGCCTGGCGCGTTACGAACTGCAAGGTTCGGTGATCGCCACCACCACCGGCGCAGCGCTGGAACTGATCAACTTCCGTCACCCGTTCTATGACCGCCTGTCGCCGGTGTACCTGGCTGACTACGTCGAACTGGGTTCGGGTACGGGCGTTGTTCACTGCTCGCCTGCCTACGGCGTGGACGACTTCGTGATCTGCAAGAAGTACGGCCTGGTCAACGACGACATCATCAACCCGGTGCAAAGCAACGGCGTCTACGTGCCGTCGCTGGAGTTCTTCGGCGGCCAGTTCATCTTCAAGGCCGACCAAGCGATCATCGAAAAGCTGCGTGAAGTCGGTGCGCTGATGCAAACCGCCACCATCCAGCACAGCTATATGCATTGCTGGCGCCACAAGACTCCGCTGATCTACCGCGCCACCGCGCAGTGGTTCATCGGCATGGACAAAGAGCCGACCCGCGGCGACACCCTGCGTAATCGCGCGATCAAGGCTATCGAAGAAACCAAGTTCGTCCCGGCCTGGGGCCAGGCGCGCCTGCACTCGATGATCGCCAATCGTCCGGACTGGTGCATCTCCCGCCAGCGTAACTGGGGCGTGCCAATCCCGTTCTTCCTGAACAAGGAAAGCGGCGAGCTGCACCCACGTACCGTTGAACTGATGGAAATCGTTGCCCAGCGCGTTGAACAGGAAGGCATCGAAGCCTGGTTCAAAATGGACGCCGCCGAACTGCTGGGCGATGAAGCGCCGCAGTACGACAAGATCAGCGATACCCTCGACGTGTGGTTCGACTCCGGCACCACCCATTGGCACGTCCTGCGCGGTTCGCACCCGATGGGCCACGAGACCGGCCCACGTGCCGACTTGTACCTGGAAGGCTCGGACCAACACCGTGGCTGGTTCCACTCGTCGCTGCTGACCGGTTGCGCCATCGACGACCACGCGCCGTACCGCGAACTGCTGACCCACGGCTTCACCGTCGACGAGACGGGCCGCAAGATGTCCAAGTCGCTGAAAAACGTGATCGAACCGAAAAAGATCAACGACACCTTGGGCGCCGACATCATGCGCCTGTGGGTAGCGTCGACCGATTATTCGGGCGAGATTGCCGTGTCGGATCAGATCCTGGCTCGTAGCGCCGATGCCTACCGCCGTATCCGTAATACCGCACGCTTCCTGCTGTCGAACCTGACCGGCTTCAACCCGGCCACCGACATCCTGCCGGCCGAGGACATGCTCGCCCTGGACCGTTGGGCTGTGGACCGTACCCTGTTGCTGCAGCGTGAATTGCAGGAGAGCTACGGCGAATACCGCTTCTGGAACGTCTACTCGAAGATCCACAACTTCTGCGTTCAGGAGCTGGGTGGTTTCTACCTCGACATCATCAAGGATCGCCAGTACACCACCGGCGCCAACAGCAAGGCACGCCGCTCGGCGCAGACTGCGCTGTACCACATCAGCGAAGCGCTGGTGCGCTGGATCGCGCCGATCCTGGCGTTCACCGCCGACGAACTGTGGGAATACCTGCCGGGCGAGCGTAACGAGTCCGTGATGCTCAACACCTGGTACGAAGGCCTGACCGAACTGCCGGCCGACTTCGAACTGGGCCGCGAGTACTGGGAAGGCGTAATGGCCGTCAAGGTTGCGGTGAACAAGGAGCTGGAAGTGCAACGTGCGGCCAAGGCCGTCGGTGGCAACCTGCAAGCCGAAGTCACCCTGTTCGCCGAAGAAGGCCTGACCGCCGACCTGGCCAAGCTGAGCAACGAGCTGCGCTTCGTGCTGATCACCTCCACCGCGAGCCTGGCACCGTTTGCCCAGGCTCCGGCGGACGCGGTTGCCACCGAAGTACCGGGCCTCAAGCTCAAAGTGGTCAAGTCGGCCTTCCCTAAGTGCGCCCGTTGCTGGCACTGCCGCGAAGATGTTGGCGTGAACCCTGAGCATCCGGAAATCTGTGGTCGTTGTGTCGACAACATCTCGGGTGCTGGTGAGGTTCGCCACTATGCCTAATGCCGGTCGTTTCGGACGTCTGGGCTGGCTCGTACTGAGCTTGCTGGTGCTGGTCATTGACCAGGTCAGCAAGGCTCATTTCGAGGGCACTCTGGAAATGTTCCAGCAGATCGTAGTCATCCCGGATTACTTCAGCTGGACCCTGGCCTACAACACTGGCGCGGCCTTCAGCTTCCTCGCTGATGGAGGCGGCTGGCAGCGCTGGCTGTTCGCCGTGATCGCGGTGGTGGTCAGTGCGGTGCTGGTCGTGTGGCTCAAGCGTCTTGGTCGCGATGACACCTGGTTGGCGATCGCCTTGGCTCTGGTGTTGGGTGGCGCGCTGGGCAACCTGTACGATCGCATTGCCCTGGGCCATGTGATTGACTTCATCTTGGTGCATTGGCAGAACCGTTGGTACTTCCCGGCGTTCAATTTTGCCGACAGTGCCATCACCGTCGGTGCAATCATGCTGGCGTTGGACATGTTCAAAAGTAAGAAAACCGGAGAGACCGTCAATGACTGATCAGGTATTGGCTGAGCAACGCATCGGCCAGAACACGGAAGTCACCTTGCATTTCGCACTGCGCCTTGAGAACGGCGACACGGTCGACAGCACGTTCGACAAAGCCCCGGCTACCTTCAAGGTGGGCGACGGCAACCTGCTGCCGGGTTTCGAAGCGGCCCTGTTCGGCTTCAAGGCGGGTGACAAGCGTACCCTGCAGATCCTGCCGGAAAACGCCTTTGGCCAGCCCAACCCGCAAAACGTGCAAATCATCCCGCGTTCGCAGTTCCAGGACATGGACCTGTCGGAAGGCCTGCTGGTGATCTTCAACGATGCGGCGAATACCGAGCTGCCCGGCGTGGTGAAAACCTTTGATGACGCGCAAGTGACCATCGACTTCAACCACCCGCTGTCCGGTAAAACCTTGACCTTTGACGTTGAAATCTTCAGCGTTAAAGCGCTTTAAACTGACAGAAGCGGTTCCTGTGTGAGCTGGCTTGTGTGGGAGCTGGCTTGCCTGCGATGCAGACGACTCGGTGTATCGACTACACCGCGGTGATGCTATCGCAGGCAAGCCAGCTCCCCAGGAGTCGGTTTCCCCAAGGGCTGTGTTGATCTAATTTCTTGCAGGGCAAGACACGAGGCACAGCATGCAAATCAAACTCGCCAACCCCCGTGGCTTCTGCGCCGGTGTGGACCGGGCGATCGAAATCGTCAATCGCGCCCTGGAAGTCTTCGGGCCGCCGATTTACGTGCGCCATGAAGTCGTCCACAACAAATTCGTGGTCGAGGACCTGCGCGCGCGCGGTGCCATCTTTGTCGAAGAGCTGGACCAGGTGCCGGACGACGTAATCGTCATCTTCAGCGCCCACGGTGTTTCCCAGGCCGTGCGTACCGAAGCGGCAGGCCGTGGCCTGAAAGTCTTCGATGCCACCTGCCCGTTGGTCACCAAGGTGCACATCGAAGTCGCGCGCTACAGCCGTGACGGTCGAGAGTGCATCCTGATCGGCCATGCCGGCCACCCGGAAGTTGAAGGCACCATGGGCCAGTACGATGCCAGCAATGGCGGGGCTATCTACCTGGTCGAAGACGAAAAGGATGTTGCCAATCTTCAGGTGCAAAACCCTGAACGCCTGGCATTCGTGACCCAGACCACCTTGTCTATGGACGACACCAGCCGCGTTATCGACGCGCTGCGTAGTCGCTTCCCGGCCATCGGCGGGCCGCGCAAGGACGACATCTGCTACGCCACCCAAAACCGGCAGGACGCGGTCAAGCAACTGGCCGATGAATGTGACGTGGTCCTGGTGGTCGGCAGCCCTAACAGCTCCAACTCCAACCGCCTGCGTGAGCTGGCTGAGCGCATGGCAACCCCTGCATACCTGATCGACGGCGCCGAAGACATGCAGCGCAGCTGGTTCGATGGCGTCGAGCGCATTGGTATCACGGCGGGTGCTTCGGCCCCGGAAGTGCTGGTGCGCGGCGTTATCCAGCAGTTGCATGCGTGGGGTGCCACCGGTGCGGACGAACTGGCGGGTCGCGAAGAAAACATCACGTTCTCCATGCCCAAGGAGCTGCGGGTTCGCTCGCTGCTCTGATTGTCCGGGTGCCGGATTAGCTCCGGCACAATGCCTGCTCGGCACGGTCGCTGCGCAGGCTGATGCGCCCGCTGGGCGCCAGTACGACCTGATACAGGCTCTGTGGCTGCTCCGAGTCGCACACATGCACAGTACCTGCACGAAACCCTCCCCCTGAAAATATCGGCTCGCCCAGCCCGCTGAAGCGCACCTGGTTCTTGAGCGGCCCATTGCCGACGATCGGGACCTTCCCGCTGTCCTGGTGCTCCAGCAATACCGGGTTTTTATCGTCCAAGTGGCCGCGTCCGCTCTCATCCACGATCACCCGCCAACCCCGGCTCCAGTCTTCGTCCAGCGCGTGAATGACCACCGCCCGATTGCGTGCGACGGCTTCGGTGCGTGCGTAGCGCAGTCCTCCCGCCAAGGACTGTGCCGCGCTATGTCGTTGCTGTGATTCCAGCAGGCTCTTGAAACTGGGCACTGCCAGGTTAGCCAGGACGCTGCTCACGATCAGTCCGAGTAGCAGTTCAATCAGGGTGAAACCTCGTTGTTGCATATGCCATCCCTCCATGGATTTGAGTACAGCCATAGGTATAGCGCCCGTGCTGTGGCGCTGGATGGTGGCCTTTATGTCCAAAGTATTTCGCTTTGTTCCGGGAGCAGCGCGGGTGAAAAACCGACGCTAGTCTTGGGCCGTACAGCAGATTTCAGCTGCTTTTTTCTGGCCTTCGACACGGATGACGACGGTAATGCTTGCCTGCCCAAACACCAGTTTTCCCCACGCCTTACTCCGGCACCAACGCGGCATGACGCTGATCGAGGTGTTGGTTGCGGTGCTGATTCTCACCATCGGGCTGTTGGGCGCGGCGGTGATCCAGCTCAATGCGCTGAAATACACCGACAGTGCCAGGATGACCAGCCAGGCCAGTTTCATTGCCTACGACATGCTCGACCGAATCCGCGCCAATTCCGCTGCCGACTACGCATGGGAGCGGTCCGAGCGTGCTCCGGCGAGCAGCGCTACCGCTAGCGTGCGCGACCAGGACCTGCATGATTTCGAGGCGAATATTCTCGGCTTCGCCGGGGAGAGCGCCAAAGGCGCGGTGTCGATCAGTGCAAACGAAGCCACTGTCAGTATCAGTTGGGATGACAGTCGAGGCGCTAACAGCCCGGGTGCTCGGGAAACATTCATTCTGACCAGTCGCGTCAGTGATGAGCCGGGGGTGACGCAATGAGGCGTCGCACTCGGGGTTTCAGCTTGGTGGAATTGCTGTTGGCTTTGGCGATGGGCTTGGTGCTGGTGCTAGGGGTCAGCCAGGTGGCGATCAATTCCAGGACCACCCACGACAGCCAGCAGGCCGCCATGATGCTGCAGGATGATGCGCGGTTCGTGCTGGGCAAGATGACCCAGGATATCCGTCAGGCGGGCATGTTTGGCTGTTTGGCCACGGAGTTTATCGACAACGCTCCTCCGGCCTTTGATCGGCCTGTCAGTTGGAGTGCTGGGGCGGGTGCAAGGTCGCTCACACTGGTGACCGCGGATGTCGGCAATGAGAGTGGCAAACCCGATTGGACGGTGCTGTCTGACTGCACAGGCAGCGCCCAAGCGTATGCCGGAAATTCCCCTGTGCCTGCACCCGGACAGATCCGTTTTGCACTGCGCCAACTCACGTACATCTTCGAAGCGGGCCAATTGAAGGTCAGCACGCCTGCGGCCCCCGCCAAGGCAGTGCTGGTGGATAACGTGCAGGCATTCGATATCAGCTTTGGCGTGGCTGCCAAAGCCGCATCAACAGAGGTCGTGCGCTATGACTCGAGTCCCGCCGATGTGTCCCTGATACGCAGTGTACGCATTCTGATGACGCTGCGAGATCCGACCGAGCGGGTTAAAGATCAAACCTACAGCGTCGTGGCGGCGCTGCGAAACCGTCTGGGATAAGCCGCCATGATGCTCACGGAAGGCATTCGTTTGCGCCAGGCGGGCATGGTTCTGCTGATCAGCCTGGTGTTCCTGTTGCTGGTGTCGCTGATCGGTTTGTCGTCGATGCAAGGCGCAGTCATCCAGCAAAAGATCGCCGGTAGTCTCTGGCAGCGCAATCAGTCGCTGCAAAGTGCCGAGAGTGGCTTGAGGCGCGGTGAACAGGCCATACAGCGGTCATTCGCGACGTTGCCGTTGTGCCAGTCGATGGTTGCCTGTGCGCCGCCGCAAGCAGCATTTTCAGTGGTCGGAGCGGGAGTGGACCCCGTTTCTGGCGTCACCTGGGTTGTGCTTAAGGGCGGGGTATACGGCATTCAATTCCTGGGCCCCGCAGTAGGGGTGGCCCATTTACCCCCGCAAACCCACGCTGCGTTGTACCGAGTGACAGCTGTCGGGCTGAGCGGCCAACTGCGCACGGTGCTGGAGAGCGTCTACGCACGGGTGGACGAGGAGGGAGGCTCGCGTTTTCGGCGTGTCGCATGGCGGCAACTTCAATAAGGAGCAATGTAATGGGCATGGATAGCCAGGGTTTCACCCTGATCGAGTTACTGATCGCTGTAGCGCTTATCGCGGTTCTCGCTGGGATCGCTTATCCCGGATACACCGGCCATATGAAAAAAGTGTATCGCGCTGAAATCGTCGCGTTGTTGACCGAGCAAGCTCAACACCTGGAGCGCTTTTATACGAGGAACGGCACTTTTATTGACGCAAGCGGCGTCAGTGCGGGCAATGATCGCTATAGAATCAGCGCTGCATTGAACCCTCAGGATTTCCAGCTGGTGGCTACGCCTGCTGTCGACTCGATAATGGTCGGCGACCCTTGCGGCGACTTCAGCCTGACCAGCACCGCTGCGCGGTCCAATCCGGGCGCGGCGCCAGACATGTCGCGCAAGCTGTGCTGGGGGCAATAATGAGGGTGCTGGATGATTGGGCGCCGGGTGCGCTTGTTCCTATTTATCGGCTGGATCAAATGATGGCAGAGCAACAGCAGGTAGTGATAGTCGGTGGCGGGGTCATCGGTTTGTTGACGGCGTTCAACCTGGCGACCCAAGGGCAAGCGGTGGTACTGCTGGAGCGCGCGGGGTTGGGGCAGGAGTCTTCCTGGGCGGGCGGCGGGATTGTTTCGCCGCTGTATCCGTGGCGCTATAGCCCGGCAGTCACCGCGCTGGCGCATTGGTCCCAGGATTTTTATCCGCAGCTGGCAGAGCGCTTGTTTGCTGCGACGGGTGTCGACCCTGAGGTGCACACCACAGGGCTGTACTGGCTGGACCTGGACGACGAAGTCGAAGCCCTGGCTTGGGCTGTGCGTGAAGGCCGGCCATTGAGCAAAGTGGACGTGTCAGCCGCCCATGATGCCGTTCCGGTGCTGGGCAGTGGGTACTCCCAGGCGATCTATATGGCCAACGTCGCCAATGTGCGCAACCCGCGCTTGGTCAAATCCCTCAAGGCTGCACTGCTGGCGCTGCCCGGTGTGACCATTCATGAACAGTGCGAAGTGACCGGGTTTGCCCTGGACGCTGGCAATGTGGTGGGCGTGAAGACGGCCGACGGCCCGATCTTCGGCGATCATGTCGTTCTTGCGGCGGGCGCCTGGAGCGGTGAGTTGCTTGGCACACTCGGCTTGGCGCTACCGGTGGAGCCGGTCAAAGGCCAGATGATCCTGTACAAATGCGCCTCTGACTTCCTGTCGAGCATGGTCCTGGCCAAGGGGCGCTATGCGATCCCTCGGCGTGACGGGCACATCCTGGTCGGCAGTACGCTGGAGCATGAAGGCTTCGACAAGACTCCCACTGAAACAGCGTTGGAAAGCCTCAAGGCGTCAGCGGTGGAGTTGATTCCTGCCTTGGCGGACGCCGAGGTTGTTGGGCACTGGGCCGGATTGCGCCCAGGTTCGCCGGAAGGTATCCCTTACATCGGCCGCGTGCCGGGATTCAAAGGGTTGTGGCTCAATTGCGGGCATTACCGCAATGGCCTGGTGCTTGCGCCGGCGTCCTGCCAATTATTTACCGACTTGCTGCTGGCGCGTACGCCAATTATCGACCCGGCGCCTTATGCGCCCGAGGGTCGGATCAACGCTGGATAGACTTCGGCCCCTGCTCCAGATGCGCCTGGGTGCAATACCACTCCTGGCGCGAGCCCAAGGCACGATCCTGCGGTAGGTGCACGCCGCAGTGGGCGCAACGCACCATCAAGGCGGCGTCGGGCTCACTGGCGCGTTGCTGTTTGGCGGCCGGGCTTTTGAATTTGCGCCAGAACCATACTGCAGCGGCAATGACGGCAATCCAGAACAGTAGACGAAGCATGATGGGCAGTTTCTCGACAAGGAATGCGCCAGTTTAGCCAAGGACGTGCCAGGCGCACAGCGCAATAATATCGCTCACAAAAAAGGAGCCTCGAAAGGCTCCTTCTTGATGACGCAGGGTGCAATCAGTCAAACACACCAAAGGTCATGTAGCTGAACCACGAACGGTCCTGGTTGTTGCCCAGGGCCTGTGGCTCTTCCTCTTCGATCACGTCGCCGTTCTCGTCATGCGGCTTGAGGTCCGAAGGGATAGCGTCCTTGGCGTCCTGGTACTGCTTGATCACGTCCTGGTTGGCGCGGGTTTCGCCCGGCGGCAGCGGTGGACGGGACTCGATCAGGCCCAGGGTGTACTTGCTCAGCCACGAACGGTTGTCGGCTTCGGCAACCTGAGGCACGAACTGGCCATCTTTCAGGCTAGGGTGGTCAGGGTAGTTGAGCTTCAGGGTTTCCAGGCTGGTGCTGGCCAGGTCGTCCAGGTGCAGACGCTGGTAAGCCTCGGTCATCACTGCCAGGCCGTCACCCACGGAAGGGGTTTCCTGGAAGTTCTCGACGACATAACGGCCACGGTTGGCGGCCGCTACATAGGCCTGACGGGTCAGGTAGTAGTGAGCCACGTGGATCTCGTAGGACGCCAGCAGGTTGCGCAGGTAGATCATGCGCTGCTTGGCGTCCGGCGCGTAGCGGCTGTTGGGATAGCGGCTGGTCAGTTGCGCGAACTCGTTGTAGGAGTCGCGGGCAGCGCCCGGGTCACGCTTGGTCATGTCCAGCGGCAGGAAGCGCGCCAACAGGCCAACGTCCTGGTCGAACGAGGTCAGGCCCTTCATGTAGTAGGCGTAGTCGACGTTCGGGTGCTGCGGATGCAGGCGGATGAAACGCTCGGCGGCGGACTTGGCAGCTTCCGGTTCGGCGTTCTTGTAGTTGGCGTAGATCAGCTCGAGCTGGGCCTGGTCGGCGTAGCGCCCGAACGGATAACGCGACTCCAGTGCCTTCAGCTTCGCTGTGGCGCTGGTGTAGCTATTATTGTCCAAGTCTTTCTGAGCCAGTTGGTACAACTCGACTTCGCTCAGGTTTTCGTCGACGACTTCCTTTGTTGACGAGCAAGCAGCAGTCATGGCGAGGATGGCGATCAGCAGCAGGTGTTTCACTTGCATGGCGGCTTGCGTCCCTATGACGGCCGCTGTCTTGGGCGGGGCCGTCCTGTTATGATGAGCGCCCCGTTGAAAGCCTCGGGGCAAAAGACGCCGTATTTAACCACAAGCGCGCAGCCGAAACCAAAGGCTGTGCCACGCCTAGTCTGAGCATGTCCGATAAAATTGAACTTCGCGCAGAGGTGCCGTCCGAATTGGGCGGCCAACGCCTCGATCAAGTCGCCGCACAATTATTCGCTGAGCACTCGCGCTCGCGCCTTTCCGCCTGGATCAAAGACGGCCGCCTGACTGTGGATGGAGCGGTTATCCGCCCGCGAGACACAGTCCATGGCGGTGCGATTCTTGAGCTGACTGCCGAGCAGGAAGCCCAGGGAGAATGGGTTGCCCAGGACATTGAGCTGGACATCGTCTATGAAGACGACGACATCCTGGTCATCAACAAACCCGCAGGCCTGGTGGTTCACCCGGCCGCCGGGCACGCTGATGGCACTTTGCTTAATGCCTTGCTGCACCACGTGCCGGACATCATCAACGTCCCGCGCTGCGGCATCGTGCACCGTCTGGACAAGGACACCACCGGCTTGATGGTGGTGGCCAAGACCATTCAGGCGCAGACGCAGTTGGTCACACAATTGCAAAGCCGCAGCGTCAGCCGGATCTACGAATGCATCGTGATTGGCGTGGTGGTGGCAGGTGGCAAGATCAACGCCCCGATCGGTCGTCACGGCCAGCAGCGCCAGCGTATGGCGGTGATGGAGGGCGGTAAGCAAGCCGTCAGCCACTACCGTGTACTCGAGCGTTTCCGCTCCCACACGCATGTGCGGGTCAAGCTGGAAACCGGCCGTACGCACCAGATTCGCGTGCACATGGCGCACATTAACTTCCCGTTGGTCGGAGATCCGGCCTACGGCGGTCGCTTCCGTATTCCGCCGGCGGCCAGTGTGACCATGGTTGAATCGCTGAAATCCTTCCCGCGCCAAGCACTGCATGCACGCTTCCTCGAGCTGGATCATCCGACGAGCGGTAAGCGGATGAGCTGGGAATCGCCTCTTCCAGACGATTTGGTCTGGTTGTTGTCGCTGCTCAAGCAGGATCGCGAGGCATTTATCGGATGAGTGACTGGCTGATTCCTGACTGGCCTGCGCCGGCTCAGGTGAAAGCCTGCGTCACCACCCGTGCGGGCGGCGTCAGTCTGGCGCCGTTCGACAGCCTCAACCTGGGCGATCATGTCGAGGACAGCCTGGACGCCGTCCTGGAAAATCGCCGTCGGCTTACCGATGCCTTCGTTATACAGCCGGCCTGGCTGCGCCAAGTCCACGGTATCAAGGTGGTCGAGGCCGATCCTGGTCAGACTGTCGAAGCCGATGGCAGTTGGACCAGCACTCCAGGCATTGCCTGTACCTCAATGACTGCCGATTGCCTGCCCGCGTTGTTCTGCAACCGCGCCGGCACCCGTGTGGCGGCTGCCCATGCCGGTTGGCGCGGGTTGGCGGCAGGCGTGTTGGAGGCTGCTTTCGACAGCCTGGACGCCGAACCCGCTGACGTGTTGGTCTGGCTCGGCCCGGCCATTGGCCCACAGGCATTCGAAGTCGGCCCTGAAGTGCGTGAAGCCTTCATGCAGCAACTGCCGATTACCGCCGAAGCCTTTGTGCCCAGCCGCAATCCCGGCAAGTTCATGGCCGACATCTATCAGTTGGCCCGTTTGCGCCTTGCCGCGCGGGGTGTCACGGCTGTTTACGGTGGCGGTTTCTGCACCGTGACCGATCCACGCTTCTTTTCTTACCGCCGCAGCTCTCGCACCGGTCGGTTCGCCTCCCTTATCTGGCTCGAGCGCTAGACTCTTCTGATCTGCGTCAACTGTCCGTAGCTTGAATCTCCCAGAATCGACCACATCTATAGGGGTATCTGGCAGGTTTCTTCATTCAGGATGTTTTATAGCTCCGGCCTGCTCAAAAGGAAGGTGACTAATGCGTATTGATCGTTTAACCAGCAAATTGCAGTTGGCCTTATCAGACTCCCAATCGTTGGCGGTGGGCCTTGACCACCCGGCCATCGAGCCTGCGCACTTGATGCAGGCGCTCCTAGAACAGCAAGGTGGTTCTATCAAACCCTTGCTGATGCAGGTGGGCTTTGACGTCAACAGCCTGCGCAAGGAGTTGAGCAAAGAGCTCGACCAACTGCCGAAAATCCAAAACCCGACCGGCGACGTGAATATGTCGCAGGATTTGGCGCGCCTGCTGAATCAGGCTGACCGTCTGGCCCAGCAGAAGGGTGACCAGTTCATTTCCAGTGAACTGGTACTGCTCGCCGCGATGGACGAGAACAGTAAGCTTGGCAAATTGTTGCTGGGCCAAGGCGTGAGCAAGAAAGCCCTGGAAAACGCCATCAACAACCTGCGTGGCGGTGACGCGGTAAACGACCCCAACCATGAGGAGTCGCGTCAAGCACTGGATAAATACACGGTCGACCTGACCAAGCGCGCCGAAGAGGGCAAGCTTGATCCGGTGATCGGCCGTGACGATGAAATTCGTCGCACTATCCAGGTGCTGCAACGTCGCACCAAAAACAACCCGGTGCTGATCGGTGAGCCTGGTGTGGGTAAGACCGCGATTGCCGAAGGCCTGGCCCAGCGCATCATTAATGGTGAAGTGCCAGACGGCCTGAAAGGCAAGCGCCTGCTGTCCCTGGACATGGGTTCGCTGATCGCCGGTGCCAAGTTTCGTGGCGAGTTCGAAGAGCGTCTGAAATCCCTGCTGAATGAATTGTCGAAGCAGGAAGGGCAGATCATTCTGTTTATCGACGAACTGCACACCATGGTAGGCGCCGGCAAAGGCGAGGGCTCCATGGACGCCGGCAACATGCTCAAGCCAGCCTTGGCGCGGGGTGAGTTGCACTGCGTCGGTGCTACCACGCTCAACGAATATCGCCAGTACATCGAAAAAGACGCCGCCCTTGAGCGTCGCTTCCAGAAAGTGCTGGTGGAGGAGCCGAGCGAAGAAGACACCATCGCGATCCTGCGAGGCTTGAAAGAACGTTATGAGGTCCACCACAAGGTGGCGATCACCGACGGTGCGATCATTGCGGCGGCCAAGTTGAGCCATCGCTATATCACTGACCGTCAGTTGCCGGACAAGGCCATCGACTTGATCGACGAAGCGGCCAGCCGTATCCGCATGGAAATCGATTCCAAGCCGGAAGTACTCGACCGTCTGGATCGGCGCCTGATTCAACTGAAAGTTGAGTCCCAGGCCCTTAAGAAAGAAGAAGACGAAGCGGCGAAGAAACGTCTGGAAAAACTCCAGGAAGAAATCGTCCGTCTGGAGCGCGAGTATTCCGACCTGGAAGAAATCTGGACCTCGGAGAAAGCTGAAGTGCAGGGTTCTGCGCAGATTCAGCAAAAGATCGAGCAGTCCCGCCAGGAACTGGAAGCCGCACGCCGTAAAGGCGACCTGAACCGCATGGCCGAGTTGCAATACGGGGTGATCCCGGACTTGGAGCGCAGCCTGCAGATGGTCGATCAGCACGGTAAAAGCGAGAACCAGTTGTTGCGCAGCAAAGTGACCGAGGAAGAAATTGCCGAAGTTGTTTCCAAGTGGACCGGCATTCCGGTGTCGAAAATGCTCGAAGGTGAGCGCGACAAGCTGCTGAAGATGGAAAGCCTGTTGCACCAGCGCGTCATTGGCCAAGAAGAGGCTGTGGTGGCGGTGTCCAACGCAGTACGGCGTTCCCGTGCCGGTTTGTCCGACCCGAATCGCCCAAGTGGTTCGTTCATGTTCCTCGGCCCGACCGGCGTGGGTAAGACCGAGCTGTGCAAAGCCTTGGCCGAGTTCCTCTTTGATACTGAAGAGGCCATGGTGCGGATCGATATGTCCGAATTCATGGAGAAACACTCGGTGGCTCGCTTGATCGGCGCGCCACCAGGCTATGTGGGCTACGAGGAGGGCGGTTACCTGACCGAAGCCGTGAGGCGTAAGCCTTACTCGGTGATCTTGCTGGATGAGGTCGAGAAGGCGCATCCGGATGTGTTCAACATCCTGTTGCAAGTGCTGGAAGATGGCCGCCTGACGGACAGTCACGGGCGCACCGTGGACTTCCGCAACACGGTGATCGTGATGACCTCCAACCTGGGCTCGGCGCAGATCCAGGAGCTGGTAGGTGATCGTGAGGGCCAGCGTGCTGCTGTAATGGATGCGTTGACCACGCACTTCCGTCCGGAATTCATTAACCGGGTCGACGAAGTGGTGATCTTTGAGCCTCTGGCACGTGACCAGATCGCGGGTATCACCGAGATCCAGCTGGGCCGTCTGCGCAGTCGTCTGGCCGAACGCGAACTGTCGCTGGAGCTGGGCAGTGACGCGTTGGAGAAATTGATCGCGGTCGGTTATGACCCGGTGTATGGCGCACGGCCGTTGAAACGTGCGATCCAGCGCTGGATCGAAAACCCGCTGGCCCAGTTGATTTTGTCGGGCAGTTTCATGCCGGGCACCAGCGTCACGGCGACCGTGGAAAACGACGAAATCGTCTTCCACTGAGCCCAGGCTGTAGGCGGATAAGACAAGGCCCCGCATTACGGGGCCTTTTTTTTCGATAGGGCGTTGAACTGTAAGGCAAAGGCTTGTAAAGTGCGCCCCGCAGCAACGTCAGCCCACGGGTTTCTTCTCCCCAAGAAGAAATCAGAAACAAGCGCAAATCATTGTCTTAAAAGCAATTTAAAGGGTTGACAGGGGTTTTTAAGATTGTAGAATAGCGCGCCTCAGACACATGAACGTAGCGATACGGGCAAGTCGAAGAGAAGGTTACACAGCAGTAAAAGTTGTACATTTGAAATATGTAGTTCCGTGATAGCTCAGTCGGTAGAGCAAATGACTGTTAATCATTGGGTCCCAGGTTCGAGTCCTGGTCACGGAGCCAATTTCAAAACCGGGGTATAGCGCAGTCCGGTAGCGCGCCTGCTTTGGGAGCAGGATGTCAGGAGTTCGAATCCCCTTACCCCGACCATATTTGGGTCGTTAGCTCAGTTGGTAGAGCAGTTGGCTTTTAACCAATTGGTCGTAGGTTCGAATCCCACACGACCCACCATTTTTGAGACCAGTTAACGCTGGAATCAGATCTTAAGATCAGAGGCCAAAAGCACTGATCGAAGAAGGCGACTGAAAGGTCGCCTTTTTATTACCGGGGTATAGCGCAGTCCGGTAGCGCGCCTGCTTTGGGAGCAGGATGTCAGGAGTTCGAATCCCCTTACCCCGACCATATTAAAAATCCTCGTATCGAAAGATACGGGGATTTTTTTTTGTGCTGAAAATCTCAAATGCAACGCAAAAAAATGTGGGAGCGGGCTTGCCTGCGATAGCGGATTGTCAGCCAGCCTATGTGCTGCTGTTCCACCGCTATCGCGGGCAAGCCCGCTTGTGTCTTGAACCAGGCTTAAACTGAAGGTGAGAGCGGTGAGTGACAAGCTGAATGCCCGAAGTGCTTAAAGCACGTGTGGGAGCCCATGCTGTCACTCACCTCTCCACTCTGGTCATTGAGCCCGAACAGTTGAACGAGCCCACCTCGAACAGTTACAAGCGTGGGCCAAGCCAGAGCGCTCTCACCTTGAGTGTAAGAGGATTTGGCTATGTTTTCCTATCCAGCAGGTATTGATGTCTCCAGCGGTAGCCTCGAGATTCGGGTTGATCAACTGGATGTAGCGATGAGTTGTTCCAATTCGCAGAGTGATTTTCCTGGGTTAATTGGATGGCTAACCCTGCATCGCGTGGGTCGAGTGTTGCTGGAGGCCACTGGCGGTTACGAGCGCAAAGTCATGAAAGCGCTTCAAGCTGCGGGCTTTGAAGTCATACGGATCAACCCTTGCCGAGCCAAAAGCTTTGCCCGGGCTATGGGGCAACAAGCCAAAACCGATCCGATAGATGCACGCCTTCTTGCGCAGTTCGCAGCGGTCATCAAATCGCCCGATAGCCGGGTTACCAGCGCCGAGCAGGATGATTTGCGCGCCCTAGTCCAACAGCGAGAGCACTTTGTTCAGCAAAGAGATGACGACAAACGGCGGCTTAAAACGGCCTCCTCTGACGTGGTCAAGCCTGCGCTGCAGAGTCATATCGACTATTTGCAAAAAGTGCTGAAGGAGCTGGAAAGCCTGATCCGCCAAAGTACAGAACGTCTGGATCGTAAAAAAGTAGCCCTTCTGTGCTCAGTCAAAGGCATAGGACTTGTTACAGCGGCCAGCTTGATGTCCTATCTTCCGGAGCTAGGCGAGGTGGGTAGACATCAGATTGCAGCATTGAGCGGCACTGCGCCCTACAACGACGATAGCGGCAAGCACAAAGGCAAGCGTCATATCAGCGGCGGCAGGTTCGCCGCGAGGCGCTCACTGTATATGGCCTGTTGGTCAGTGATCCGGTTTCAGCCTGAGTT
>NZ_CVTP01000004.1:0-11217 GCF_900005865.1 Pseudomonas sp. 58 R 12 | reverse complement strand
CGGGTCGTGGCCGAAGCGTTCCTGCTCGCCTTGGGAGTGATCGGCTCGGGTCAGGCGGGCGAGGGGATCGTAGTGGTAGTGGTGTTCGCCTTTGCGGGTGTCGAGGAGGCGGGTGAGGTTGCCGGATTTGTCGTAGTCGTATTGGCGTTGGTAAAGGTAGTGTTCCTGTTGGGTGACGGCGTGGGCGTGCAGGCGTTGCTGATCGTCATAGTGGTAGTGGCTGATCAGTTGGCCTTGTTGGCGTTGCTGTTCCTGGTCGGCTTTGAACAGGTGCGAGGTGAGGGTTTCACCGTTCAAGTCGACAGTGGCTAGATGGCCGCCTTTATCGTGGTTGAAGGTGAGACGGTTGTTATCCGGCAGGCGCAGGTTTTTCAGCTGACCGCAGGCGTCATAGCCATAGCGCAACGTGCCCCAGCCTTGGTGTTCAGCGGTAAGGCGGTTTTGCGGATCGTATTCGTAGGCCAGCGCCCAGTGGCCGTCGTCGACGCTTAGGAGATTGCCCTGGCGGTCGTAGGCGTAATCGACGATGTTGCCGTCGGGCAGGGTTTTTCTTACGAGTCGTCCGGCGTGATCGCGCTCGTAGCGGGTGACTAGCTGACTGCCATCGTCGCCGTGTTCGGTCTTTTCCTGAAGGTTGCCGTTCAGGTCATAAACGTAAGCGGTGCGCTGGCCGTCAAAACCAGTTTCTTGTTGGATCAGGCCGTTGCTGTGATACTGGAACCGGTAGGTTTCGCCGACTTCGTTTTCGATCTCGGTCAGCAACAAACGAACGTTGTCGTAACGGTATTTGACCTGGGTGCCATCGGCGTTGATGCGGCGGCTGATCAGGTGCAAGCCGTCGGCATATTCGTAACGGGTGACGTGCCCCAGTTCATCGCGTTCGGAGGTGATTTTTCCGTAAGCGTTGTAGGTATATTTACGCGTGTCACCACTCGGCAAGACGATTTGGACTAATCGCCCAACGTTGTTCCACTCGAATTGTGTGAGCGCGCCGTGCTCATCTTCTTGGGTGGTTCTCCGCCCAAGGTCGTCATAGCGATAGCGCTTGATTCCGCCATTCGGTAGCAGCTCTTCAAGCAGTTGTCCGCGTTCATTCCACACCAGCCGCTGACAGCTGTGATCGGGATACCAAACCTGCGTCAGTTGTCCCTGTTTGTTGTAGCTGTAGTCCGTGGAATTACCGTCTGGATCGGTCCTGCGCGTTACGTCGCCCTGGTCATTGCGCTCATATTTCCAAACCGCCAGACCCCGCCTTACAACCCGTACGAACCCATTCTCATGCTCGTAGGAAGTCGGCTCATCATCCCCCGGAAACAACGCCACCAAGCGCCCAGCTTCGTCATACTGATACGCCGTCACCGCCCCCAGCGGATCCTGCTCAACCGTCAGCCGGCCTTTGTTATCGTAGGATTTGAAATGCTCAGCACCATCCGGATCCACCCGCTGCACCAGCCGCGCCCGCTGGTCATGCACGTAGACTTCCTGGCTGCCATCGGCGTTATGAACCGTGACCTGCCCGTCGTCATCCCAGACATACCGCGTGTCCATCTGCGAAAAGCTCGCCCAATGCCGGACACACCGCGCCGCCTTGCCAGACCTTTCCCACGCCCAAAAGAAACTCGCCCCACCGGCCAGTACGCGCTCAAGAATGACGTGCTGTTCGTCGTACCGATAAACCTCACTTTCACCTACAGCATTGGTCGCTGAAATTAACCGCCCGGCACCGTCATAGGCGTAGGAAACAACGTTTTGCTCCGTCACCCAGACAAACGGACCGTCATCCACCGCCCGCTCAACCTGGTAATCGACCGCGACAATGCGGCCCGACGCATAGCGCAAAAACAACGAGCGCCCCACACCGTTATCCAGCCGCTCGATCTGCCCCAGGTAGTTACGGAAAATGCGCAGCCGGTTGTCATATGCATCGCTGATCGCTGTCAGCACACCGTCGCGGAAATGGTAGAAACGTGACCCTTGAGACAGCACTAACTCATCAGGCAACGACCCCAGGTAGATCGCCGCTTCGGCCAGGCTGTTGGTGATCGCGGGTCGAGAAACAGACGGCAAGGGCAGGGTAGTCGAGCGATTCTCATGATCCGTCCAAACGACCGAATCACCAGAAACACTAAGTCGATGCGCCAGCGAGTGACTCCAGCCAAACCCCAACCCGCAATCCACTTCCACCGCACTGGTGCGGTACAACCGGGTCCATTCAAACGGCAAGATCCCATCGAGCGCACCATCGGTCAGCGTCAGCAATTCCTCCCCGGTAACCATCGATACCGGGCAGCCATTGGTCGCGGTCTTATCCGCAGAAGCCGTCGCATCCCCCGCCGGATTTTTCGAACCAACAGGCACATCGTTCACAGGCTCCTGCCGCACCAACACCGTCCGCTGGGCCTTGTCCCGAACCATCGGCACCGGATTGGAAACCACCTGATCCCCAGCCTTCAACGGCACATCCGGAATCACCTTGATCGGCGTCCCGGCGCCCCCCAGTAACAGCGGCTTGGCCGCTTCAACATGCTGTTCCAACCGCGGCCCGACAAGCTGATCAGCCAACATCTCCAGCCATTTGCGTACCCGGCCGGACTTGATATGGCCTAACACCTGCGTACCCAGGCGCACGGTGACACCCATGGCACCCGCTACCCTCACCAGCAGCAGCGTGATCAACACCTCGCCGGTAATTTCGCCCATCACTTCGTTCATTTCTTGTGGCGGCAACATCCGTATCCAACTGGATATCGCCGACAGGTAGATGAACATCAGAGGCTCATCGCTGACCACCAGCAGACCACGGGCCAGGGTGTCTTTGCCTAGTTTCAGCAGTTCATCAAGTTCGGTCTGGGAGACGTATTGCAGCCACTTCTCACTGTTGGCCCGGATATCCGCCAGCAGGTCGTACAGTTGTGTGAAATTGTCCCAAAGGCTGTAAAGCGCCTTACCCATTCCCTGAAGAAATGCCTTCTCCAGCATCCTGCGTTGATCAAGCGGGTTGGCGTCTGTGTAGTCTTTCCACTGGGCTTCGAAAGTGCTTTTCCACTCGTTGCGCAGGCGAACTTCCAACGCATCAATCACCGATTGATAAGACGCATACAGCGCTCGGACATGATCGTTGGAAACATTGGGGTAAAAGCTGACCCGATACTGCTGGTTACGCTCACACTCGTTGATTTCGAGAATGCCGCTCGGGCCGATGGTCTTGTGAACAGGCTCGCCCAGTGGGCCGCCGTTGGGATCGACGCGTTGCAGCATCACCGGCGTGTTGCCGATGGGCACGAATCGCGTGCTTTGAAACATGTGCACCAGGGTTAACGTGCCGTTGGCCTGGCAGGTAGCGGTGGTGGTACTGGGATAAAGAGAACGGTTGATCGGCGCGACCAACGCTACCTCATCCCCAACCTTGAACACCTGCTCGATATCCAGCGCGGAAAAGCTCCAGAAGCTTTCCGCCCAGTCATCAAACGTGTTCAGGCATTCACGGAAATCGAGAAAGACGGCCTCGACATCGACCGTCTTCACATCCATTGGCGTCAGGGCCAGCCTGCCAATGGCCGGGTTCAAGAAACAGCTCCAACAACAGAAAAGTCCATCTGCAATCCCTCGCACTGTGTATTCAGGCGAGGGACTTTGCAGACCTTTTCTGCGGAGGGGAGTAGAGCTTATCCGGCGGTTATGTGGGAAGTTTCGACAGCTTTCGTCTTCTCTCGCCCAAGCACCAAACTGCACAGCGCCGGCAAAAACAACAGCGTCAACACCGTCCCCACCAACACTCCGCCAATCAGCACAAAGGCCAGGGACGACCAGAACACCGACAACGTCAGCGGAATAAACGCCAACGCCGCCGCCAATGCGGTCAAAATCACCGGCCTGGCGCGGCGCACCGTGGCTTCGATGATCGCCTCGCGAATCGGCATGCCGTGGTCCTGGTTCTGACGG
Organism: Pseudomonas sp. 58 R 12; assembly: GCF_900005865.1. Classification (NCBI taxonomy): domain Bacteria; kingdom Pseudomonadati; phylum Pseudomonadota; class Gammaproteobacteria; order Pseudomonadales; family Pseudomonadaceae; genus Pseudomonas; species Pseudomonas sp. 58 R 12. Next base: position 7,275 of record NZ_CVTP01000004.1, on the reverse strand, counting down.
ATCTGGTCGGTAAAAATCAGCGTGTTACGCATCAGGATCCCGCCAATCCCGATCAAACCCAGGATCGCGTTGAACCCGAACGGCTGGTTGAACAGCAGCAAGGTCGGCACCGCACCGATCAATCCCAGCGGCGCGGTAGCGAAGACCATGAACATCACGCCGAATGAGCGCACCTGAAACATGATCACCGTGAGGGTCAGCAAAATCATGATCGGGAACAGCGCAGCCAGGGCGACGTTGGCCTTGGCGCTTTCTTCGACCGGGCCGCCGATGTCGATCTGGTAACCGGCGGGCAATTTCGCGATCAGCGGTTGCAGGTCTTTGTAGACGGCCATTTCCACGTCGGGCGGTTGCACGCCGTCGATGATGTCGGCGCGTACTTCCACGGTGGTCGCGCGGTCGCGGCGCTTTAGGATCGGTTCTTCCATCACCGCCTGGAAATGCCCGACCTGGGCCAGCGGTACCGAGGTGCCGGCGCTGTTGGTCAGGGTCATGTTGTTGAGGTTGCCGAGGTTCTCGCGCTGGCTGCCCTGGGCGCGCGCAACCACGGACACCGTGCGGTTGCCTTCGCGCACTTCGGTGATGGGGTTGCCGCTGAGCAAGGCATTGAGCTGGGATTTGACCTCGTTGGGGGTGAAGCCGAGCAGGCGCAGGCGGTCCTGATCCAGTACCAGGCGATAGCCGCTGGTGCGCTCGCCCCAATCAAGGAAGGCGTCCTTGGTCATCTTGTTAGCTGCGACGACCTTGCGCACGTCTTCGGACACGCCGCGCAGTACGTCCAGATTCGGACCTGAAACACGGAACACCACCGGGAACGGGACGGGCGGGCCGAACAGCAGTTGCGTCACGCGGACCCGCGCCGAAGGAAACTCACCGGCGGCAATTCGCTCGCGCATGCGCACTTTCAATGCGTCGCGGGCATGAGAGTCCGGGGTCTGAACGATCAGTTTGGCAAACGCCGGATCGGGTAACTCGGGGTTCAGCGACAGGAAAAAGCGTGGCGCACCGCCGCCGACATAGGTATCTACCATTGTGGTTTGCGGCTCTTGCAGCAGCGCTTTTTCCAACTGTGCGGCCACCGCCTCGGTGCTTTTGAAGGCACTGCCGGGCGGCATGTACACCTCGAGGATCAGCTCGGAACGGTCGGAGTTGGGGAAAAACTGCTTCTTCACCACACCCATGCCCAGCCCGCACAGCACAAACGCGGCCACCACCAATCCGGTTACCAGCCAGCGCTGACGCACGCAGGCTTCGACCAAACCCCGTAGTTTCTGGTAATAGCGTCCGGCGTAAATCGCGTCGTGGCCGCCGGGCACCGGTTTGATCTGCGGCAGCAGCTTTACGCCCAGATACGGCGTGAACACCACCGCCACCAACCAGGACGAAATCAACGCAAAGCCGACGATCCAGAAGATATTGCCGGCATATTCCCCGGCACCCGAGCGCGCAAAACCCACCGGCAGGAAGCCAATAATCGTGACCAACGTCCCGGTCAGCATCGGTGCGGCCGTAGAGCTCCAGGCAAAAGTAGCGGCATGAATGCGGTCGAAGCCTTCCTCAAGCTTCACCACCATCATCTCGATGGCGATGATCGCGTCATCCACCAGCAAACCCAGGGAAATGATCAGTGCGCCCAGGGTGATGCGGTCGAATTCGCGCCCGGTGAGCAGCATGATCACAAACACCACCGACAAGGTCAGCGGCACCGCTGCCGCCACCACCAGGCCCACCCGAAAGCCCAGTGCCAACAGACTGATCAGCATCACCACCGCCAGGGCGACGAAGAATTTCAGCATGAATTCATTGACTGCCAGGCTGATGTTTTTTGCCTGGTCCGAGACTTTGGCGAAATTCACGCCCAAGGGCAGGTCGGCCTGGATTTTGGCCTCCTGGGCCTTAAGGCTTTTGTCCAGTTCCAGGCCGTTCCAGTGCTTCTCCATGATCACGCCGAGCATCAACGCCGGGTCGCCCTGGTGGCGAATGCGGTAGCTGGGCGGGTCTTCATAGCCACGGCTGACGGTGGCCACATCGGCGATGCGCAACACGCGGCCATTGACTTCCAGCGGTACGTTTTCGATCAGCGACAGGCTGTCGAAAGCCCCGTCGATACGAATATACGCGCGGGCGCCGGCGGTCTCGACAAAGCCCGAGGGCGCTACCGCGTTCTGCGCGGCGAGGGCGGCAAAGATCTGGTCCGGCTTGATGCCCAGGGTCGCCAGGCGCTCATAGGAAAACTCGACAAACACGCGCTGCGCTTGCTCGCCGAGGATATTGACCTTCTTCACCCCCGGCAGGTTAAGGAAGCCCTGGCGCAGTTCTTCGGCCATCTGCACTTGTTGCCGATGCGGCAAATGCTCGGCCTCCAGGGCATACAACGCGAAGTACACATCGGAATATTCGTCGTTGAAGAACGGCCCGATCACGCCGTTGGGCAATCGCGCCGCTTCATCGCTGAGCTTTTTGCGGGTCTGGTAGAACAGGTCCGGGACGTCGCTGGGGCGCGCGGATTCCTTATAGGTCATGCGCATCGATACAAAGCCCGGTTGGGCGATGGTCTCGACACGGTCGTAGTAGTCCAGTTCCTGCAAGCGTTTTTCCAGGCGGTCGGCCACCTGTTCCTGCATTTCCTGCGCCGTCGCGCCGGGCCAGGCGGCGGTGATGGTCATCACCTTGACCGTGAACAACGGGTCTTCGGCGCGTCCCAGCTTGCCGAACGAGAAGACCCCGGCCGCAAGGATCGCAATGATCAAAAACAGCGTGACCGCGCGGTGTTTGACCGCCAGTTCGGAGAGGTTGATGCCGCGCATACTCAGTTGTCCTGTTTGCGGTTGAGGGCCAGCACTTGCGCAGGCAGCAGGCGCACCGCGTCACCGCTGTGCAGCAGGTGCGCGCCGAGGGCGACGATGATCTGGCCGGGCGTCACGCCGCTGTCGAGCAGGGCGTCTTCCTGGCCAAGACTGGCGACTTTCACCGGCGCGAAGCTGACCTTGTCATCCGCGCCGATCAGCCATACGCCAGTGCCTTGTCCCGAATCCTGCAGCGCGCCGATGGGCACCCGGGTTTGCTGCGCCTGCCCGTTGCCTTGCAGGCGCACGGTGATGGTGGAGCCGAGCGCAAACCGGTCGACGGCGCCATGCAGTACATAACGCGCGCGGTAGGTGCGGGTGACCGGGTCTGCGCTGGCGGACAGTTCGCGCAGGGTGGCGGTCACCGCCTGGTCCGGGGAGCCGAAGGGAGAGGCCAGGGCTTTCTGTGAAGCCTGGGCGCGGCTGTTTTCCGGCAGGTTGACGATGGCTTCGCGGGCGCCGTCATGGGCCAGCCGCGCGACGATCTGCCCTTCGACCACCACCTGTCCTCGGTCCGCTCGTACGTCGGTGATGATGCCGTCGCCATCCGCCTTGAGCACTGAATAGGTGCGGCGGTTTTCGATCTGGCTGGCGTCGGATTGCGCCGCGGCCAGTTCCGCTTCAGCGACGCGCAGGTTGGTCGCCGATTGGTCGAAGATCTGCCGCGATACCGCACCGGTACTGGCCAGGCGCTGGTAGCGGTTTTCATCGTCGCGGCGCTGGCGAAGTTGCGCCTGGGCGGCGTTGACGCGGTTTTTAGCCGAGCGCAGGGCCAGTTCGAAGTCACCGATGTCCAGCACCAGCAGGGTATCGCCACGGGACACGTGCTGGCCCGGATCGACCTTGCGCTCGATAACCTTGCCACTGACCCGAAAGCCCAAGTCGCTTTCGGTACGTGCTGCCACCACACCGGTATAGGCGCTTTGCTGGGTGCCGGCGGCTTCGACTTTGGCGGCCAGGACCGGGCGCGGCTGAGGCACTTCAGCAGCCGTGTCGGCCTGGCTGTTACAGCCACTGAGAGTGATCAATAGCGCCAGGGGCGTGAGAAGACGCAGGGGGAGAGGGTGCATGGCGGGCTCCGGGGTAACCATAGGGCAAAAAATTATGGACATAATTTTTCGCTCATATTATGGTCGAAATATAAATTAATCCAGCCCCCCGGATGCCTCGCATGACAAACGCCCCGGTCCCATCGCGCAGCTTGTTGTTTTTACTGGTGGCCCTGACGGCACTGGGTGAGGTTTCGACCCAATTGATCATCCCCGGCCTGGGGGCCATCGAACAGGCATTGGCAGCGCCAACGGGGTCGGCACTGATGTCACTGTCCGCATTTGTCGCCGCTTTCGGCCTCGGGCAACTGCTGTTCGGCCCGCTGTCGGACCGCATTGGCCGGCGCCCGGTGCTGATCGGCGGCCTCGTGCTGTATGTGCTGGCCACCTTGTCGATGTTGCTGGTCCACGACATTCATCAGTTCATCGCCGCCCGCGTGCTGCAAGGCCTGGGCGCCTGCGCCGCGTTGGTTTTGGCGCGCACGGTGGTGCGTGATGTGTGGAAGGCCGAAGCCGGCCCGGCCCTGGCGCTGACCATGATCGGCATGCTCTACGCCATTGTGGTGGCCCCGATGGTGGGGGGCCTGCTGATTAAATTGTTTGGCTGGCACGCGCCGATCCTCCTGGCGCTGGCGATTGGCAGCGTGGTGTTGCTGTTGGCCTTGCTGTTCTTCCGTGAGAGCAACCATCACCTCGATCCCAAGGCCGGCCACTGGCGCACCCTCGGCGGGCAATACCTGGATCTGCTCAAGGGCCGCCAATATCGAGCATTCGCCGTGGCCCTGGCGTGTACCTATGGCGCCATGTTTGCGGTGATCGCCGGTTCATCCGCGGTGTTTATCAACTTGCTGGGCTTCAGCAGCCTTGAATACGGCATCAATTTCGGCCTGATCGTGTCGATGCTGATCGTGGGTTCCACCTACACCCGACGCAACATCATGCGTCTGGGCCCGCAGCGGATTGTGGCGATGGGCGTGACAATGGTGGCCATTGGCGGGGTGTCGGCGCTGGTCATCTATGCGCTGTTCGGCCTGTCGGTCCTCGGCCTGGACATTCCGATTGCCCTGGTGACCCTCGGTGGCGGCCTGGTATTACCGGGCTCGGTCACGGGCGGGGTTATGCCCAACGCGCATCGCGCGGGTTTGGCTGCTGGCTTGATGGGGTTTGCGCAGATGTTCGGTGCGACCTGCAGCGGTGTGTTGTTGAGCCAATTGCGCGATGGCAGTGCCGCGCCGATGATCATTATCCAGGCGTGCTTTGCGGTGGCGGCATTCGTCGCGTTTCACCTGCTGCGTCAGCGCCAGGCCAAGGGATTGTCCTATACATAGGACGAACAAGGTCGCTTTTGCCGGCTAGTCTTCAAGCGTTGGCAGACTTATGGTGTAGGCACTTTGGAGGTACACCATGAAAAAACTTATCGGCATCTACACCAGCCCCCGCGCCCATTGGGTCGGCGACGGCTTTCCGGTACGCACACTGTTTTCCTACGACAGCATGGGCAAGCACATCAGCCCATTCCTGTTGCTGGACCACGCCGGCCCGGCTGATTTCCCCCCGACTGAACAACGTCGCGGCGTCGGCCAACACCCCCATCGCGGTTTTGAAACCGTAACCATCGTCTACGACGGTGAGGTCGAACACCGCGATTCCACCGGCGCCGGCGGCAAAATCGGCCCGGGCGACGTGCAATGGATGACCGCCGCCAAAGGCATTCTCCACGAGGAGTTCCACTCCGAAGCCTTCGCCCGCAGCGGCGGTGCGCTGGAGATGGTGCAACTGTGGGTCAACCTGCCGGCCAAGGACAAAATGGCCGACGCCGGTTACCAGACCATTGTCGACGGCGACATCCCGGTATTGCCACTGGCCAACGACGCCGGGCAACTGCGCCTGATCGCCGGTGAATTCGCCGGCAGCCATGGCCCGGCCCGCACCTTCACGCCGATAGACGTGTGGGACGTTCGCCTCAACGCCGCCAAGCCAGTCACCCTGGACCTGCATGAAGGACGCAACACTGCACTGGTAATTCTGCGTGGCACGGTGCTGGTCAATGGCGAGGAGGTAGCGCGTCAAGGGCAATTGGCGTTGTTCGAGCGCGCTGGCAGCCAGCTCAGCCTGGAGGCCAGCGACGACGCCAAGGTCTTGCTGCTGAGTGGCGAGCCTATCGACGAGCCGATCGTGGGGCATGGGCCGTTTGTGATGAATACCGAGCAGGAGATTCATCAGGCGTTTGCTGATTTCCACGCAGGCAAGTTCGGGCAGATGCACGCCTAGGGAGCGACCACAGCTCTAATGTGGGAGCGGGCTTGCTCGCGAATGCGGAGGATCAGTCAAAGATATTCCAACTGAACCACCGCATTCGCGAGCAAGCCCGCTTGTGTCTTGAACCAGGCTTAAACTGAAGGTGAGAGCGGTGAGTGACAAGCTGAATGCCCGAAGTGCTTAAAGCACGTGTGGGAGCCCATGCTGTCACTCACCTCTCCACTCTGGTCATTGAGCCCGAACAGTTGAACGAGCCCACCTCGAACAGTTACAAGCGTGGGCCAAGCCAGAGCGCTCTCACCTTGAGTGTAAGAGGATTTGGCTATGTTTTCCTATCCAGCAGGTATTGATGTCTCCAGCGGTAGCCTCGAGATTCGGGTTGATCAACTGGATGTAGCGATGAGTTGTTCCAATTCGCAGAGTGATTTTCCTGGGTTAATTGGATGGCTAACCCTGCATCGCGTGGGTCGAGTGTTGCTGGAGGCCACTGGCGGTTACGAGCGCAAAGTCATGAAAGCGCTTCAAGCTGCGGGCTTTGAAGTCATACGGATCAACCCTTGCCGAGCCAAAAGCTTTGCCCGGGCTATGGGGCAACAAGCCAAAACCGATCCGATAGATGCACGCCTTCTTGCGCAGTTCGCAGCGGTCATCAAATCGCCCGATAGCCGGGTTACCAGCGCCGAGCAGGATGATTTGCGCGCCCTAGTCCAACAGCGAGAGCACTTTGTTCAGCAAAGAGATGACGACAAACGGCGGCTTAAAACGGCCTCCTCTGACGTGGTCAAGCCTGCGCTGCAGAGTCATATCGACTATTTGCAAAAAGTGCTGAAGGAGCTGGAAAGCCTGATCCGCCAAAGTACAGAACGTCTGGATCGTAAAAAAGTAGCCCTTCTGTGCTCAGTCAAAGGCATAGGACTTGTTACAGCGGCCAGCTTGATGTCCTATCTTCCGGAGCTAGGCGAGGTGGGTAGACATCAGATTGCAGCATTGAGCGGCACTGCGCCCTACAACGACGATAGCGGCAAGCACAAAGGCAAGCGTCATATCAGCGGCGGCAGGTTCGCCGCGAGGCGCTCACTGTATATGGCCTGTTGGTCAGTGATCCGGTTTCAGCCTGAGTT
>NZ_CVTP01000005.1:0-80260 GCF_900005865.1 Pseudomonas sp. 58 R 12 | reverse complement strand
CAAAGGCGCCAACGCCGGCCACGCCACCGAAGCCAACATGGACCGCCTCGACGGTGCCGGCGCTGCCGCCGCCCTTGAAGCCCGCGCCGTCACCGCCAGTGACTCCGCCGCCATCGTCCGCGCCAAGGCCGCCCTGGACAAACTCGACGTCGCCGAAGGCCTCGCCGAACTCGAAGGCGCCTCCGCCCGCGTCGCCGTTGACGAAAAGCGCATGATCAACTGCCGCGCCGACCTCAACCAACTCGTGCCCTTCAAGTACGACTGGGCCTGGCAGAAGTACCTCGACGGCTGCGCCAACCACTGGATGCCGCAAGAGGTCAACATGACCGCCGACATCGCTGTGTGGAAAGACCCCGAAGGCCTGACCGACGACGAACGCCGCATCGTCATGCGCAACTTGGGCTTCTTCTCCACCGCCGACTCCCTGGTTGCCAACAACCTGGTCCTGGCCGTGTACCGCCTGATCACCAACCCGGAGTGCCGCCAGTACATCCTGCGCCAGGCCTTCGAAGAAGCGATTCACACCCACGCCTACCAGTACTGCATCGAATCGCTGGCCATGGATGAAGGCGAGATCTTCAACATGTACCACGAGATTCCATCGGTCGCCAAAAAGGCTGCCTGGGGCCTGAAGTACACCCGTTCGATCTCCGATCCGAAGTTCGAAACCGGCACTGTCGAGACTGATAAAGAACTGCTGCGTAACCTGGTCGCCTACTACTGCGTGCTGGAAGGCATCTTCTTTTACTGCGGCTTCACCCAGATCCTGTCCATGGGCCGTCGCAACAAAATGACCGGCGTCGCCGAGCAGTTCCAGTACATCCTGCGCGACGAGTCGATGCACCTGAACTTCGGTATCGATGTGATCAACCAGATCAAAATCGAAAACCCGCATTTGTGGGATGCCGAGATGAAGGAAGAAGCGACCCAGATGATCCTGCAAGGGACTCAGCTGGAGATCGAATACGCGCGCGATACCATGCCGCGCGGCGTGCTGGGCATGAATGCGGCGATGATGGAGGATTACCTCAAGTTCATCGCTAACCGTCGCCTGTCGCAGATTGGTTTGAAAGAAGAGTATCCGGGCACCACCAACCCGTTCCCGTGGATGAGCGAGATCATGGACTTGAAGAAAGAGAAGAACTTCTTCGAAACCCGTGTGATCGAGTACCAAACAGGCGGCGCGTTGAGCTGGGACTAACCCACGACGCGGATCTAAAAATGTGGGAGCGGGCTTGCTCGCGAATGCGGAGTGTCAGTTGAGAAATCTGGTAACTGATACACCGCATTCGCGAGCAAGCCCGCTCCCACAGTTAGGTCTGCGGTGTTTTACAGACTTTGCAAATTGCCACTTATGCCCAATCAAACCATCAAGACCCCTTGCATCGGCCTGTGTTCCACCGTTTACGGCGACCTGGTGTGCCGGGGCTGCAAGCGTTATCACCACGAAGTGATCCAGTGGAACGGCTACAACGCCGACGAGAAACAGGCCGTGTGGCTGCGCCTGGAGCAATTGCTGGTGCAGGTGATGGCCAGCAAACTGGAAGTGTTTGATGCGCACCTGCTGCGCCAGCAGCTTGAAAATCGCAAGATCCGCTTTATGCCGCACCAGTCGCCGTATTGCTGGGCGTACCAACTGATAGCCCGGGGTGCGCGGGTGATTTCCAAGTTGGATGCGTATGGGCTGGCGTTGTTGCCGGAGTTTCGTGAGCGCCATTTGGCGGACCTGCGCGACGCGATTGACCGGGAGTTTTTCCTGCTGTCCGAAGCGCATTACGAACGGTATATCGCGCCGGGGTTTATTCGGGACGTGTTCGGCCCACCATTGATCGCTGCATTCTAACGACGCGATTGTGTTTAAAATGCCGCCCGCTCAACGACCGACGTTTAACGATGAACCCAGACGCACTCGCCACCCTGCACACTCACTTGCTCACCGCCCTGGCCAGCCCACCGGCGGAAACCCGGCGCCTGTTCCACGGCCGTGGTCGCTGCTGGCCGGGCCTTGAGCAATTGACGGTGGACTGGCTACAAGGCGTTCTGCTGGTGTCGTTGTTCAAGGAGCCGGAGGCAGAACACCTGCACGCCCTGAAACAGCTGCTGCAGACGCAGCTCGGGGCCTACACCGTCGCCCTGCAACACCGTTACCTGCCGCAAAGCACCACCGAATGGCTGGCAGGCACCCCTGTCGACGAGCTGACCATCACCGAAGGCGGCCTGCGTTACCTGATCGACCTGGGTAAAAAACAGAACAGCGGGCTGTTCCTCGACATGCGCTACGGCCGCAACTGGGTGCGCGAACAGGCCAATGGCCAGCGTGTGCTCAACCTGTTTGCCTACACCTGTGGGTTTTCCGTGGCCGCCATCGAAGGCGGCGCCGACCACGTAGTCAATCTGGACATGGCGCGCGGTGCCCTGAGCCGTGGCCGCGACAACCATCGCCTGAACGGTCATGACCTGAGCAAGGTCAGCTTTTTGGGCCACGACCTGTTCAAGTCCTGGGCCAAGGTCACCAACAGCGGCCCGTATGACCTGGTGATCATCGACCCGCCGTCATTCCAGAAAGGCAGTTTCCTGCTGACCAAGGACTACCAGCGCGTATTGCGGCGCCTACCGGACTTGCTGACCCCACAGGGCACCGTGTTGGCGTGCATGAACGACCCGGCCTTCGGCGAGGACTTCCTGATCGACGGTGTGACACGAGAAGCCCCCGGGTTACGATTCGTGGAACGGCTGCAAAACCCGCCGGAATTTCCTGATATTGACGCGCAAAGCGGCTTAAAGGCCTTGGTGTTTCGCCAGGGCTGATGCCGAAACGTCTTACGCTTGCTACGCTAAGTGATACACCGGGTTGGTGAACCTTCTGACCTCCTTCCCGGTCGATACCTGCATCCCCCGGCCAGACTCGACAGCGTCACGTTGTCGGCTGCCCCGTTTCACCTTTTGGAGAACCGCCCGTGATATCGACCCTGCATGTAGCCAGACTCAAAGCCTGGGGCGCCCACGGCTTTACCGCCACCGGCGTGGTATTGGCCTTCCTGGCCACCCTGGCGCTGCTGGAAAACTCACCCAAGGCTTGCCTGCTGTGGCTCGGCCTGGCGCTGGTGGTGGACGGCGTCGACGGTTCACTGGCGCGACGGGTCAACGTGAGCACCGTCTTGCCGAGTTTCGACGGCTCGGTGCTGGACCTGGTGATTGATTACCTGACGTATGTGTTTATTCCGGCGCTGTTTATCTACCGTTATATCGACCTGCCGGAGTTTACCCACCTGTTTACGGTGTCGGTGATCCTGGTCTCGTCGCTGTTCTGCTTCTGCAACGTGAACATGAAGAGCAAGGACAACTACTTCGTCGGCTTCCCCGCCGCGTGGAACGTGGTTGCACTGTGTGTCTATATCATCCAGCCGGAAGCCTGGGTCACCTTGCTCACAGTGATTGGCCTGGCGCTGCTGACCGTAACGCCAATGAAGTTCTTGCACCCGTTCCGGGTTAAACGATTCATGCCGATCAATATCGCGGTGACCACGATTTGGTTGCTGTGCAGCTTTTTGATGGTGGTGGATTATCCGAACACCAACCCGTGGACGTTTGGGTTGTGGTCGGTAATGTCGGCGTATTTCCTGGGGATTTGTGTCTGGCGCACCGCCCTGGAGTGGATCGAGGCACGCCGCTAGTCAAGCGGGCACGGTTTAAAATGTGGGAGCTGGCTTGCCTGCGATAGCGGTGAGTCAGCCCCAGATACGTCAACTGACACACTGCCATCGCAGGCAAGCCAGCTCCCACATTTGGATCTGCGTACATCCGGCGGGTAAGATGGCACACTTCGGCGCAGCACCTTTCTGCGCCCCGCCATTCTAAGTCCTGCCCATGCCCTTCGAACTCAGCGTAGACCTCACCACCCTCGCCATCCTGGCCGTCGTTGCGTTTATCGCCGGTTTCATCGACGCCATCGCCGGCGGCGGCGGCTTACTCACCACGCCGGCCCTGCTCACCGCAGGCATGCCGCCCCATCTGGTACTGGGCACCAACAAGCTCAGCTCCACGTTCGGCTCGGCCACCGCCAGTTTAACCTTCTACCGCCGCAAGCTGTTCCACCCGCGCCAGTGGGTGCACGCCATCGTCGGTACGCTGGTGGGTGCACTCGCTGGCGCAGTAGTCGCCCACTACCTGCCTGCTGAAACCCTGAACAAAATGCTGCCGGTGATCGTATTTGCCTGTGGTGTGTACCTGCTGTTCGGTGGTACGCCCAAGGCGCCGCTGGACGCCGACGCGCCGATCAAGAAGAAATGGCAAGCCACCCAGGGCTTTGGCCTGGGCTTCTACGATGGCGTAGCGGGCCCCGGCACCGGGGCGTTCTGGACGGTGAGCACGATGCTGCTCCACCCCATCGACCTGGTCAAAGCCAGTGGCGTGGCGCGCAGCATGAATTTCGTCAGCAACGCGGCGGCGCTGTCGGTGTTTATCTTCAACGGCTCGGTGGATTGGATCGTCGGCCTGGCGATGGGCATTTCGGTAATGGGTGGCGCGTTCTTTGGCGCACGCAGCGCGATCAGCGGCGGCGCCAAATTCATTCGCCCAGTGTTTATCACCGTGGTCCTCGGCCTGACCGTGCGCCTAGCCTGGCAGCACTGGTTCAGCGTGGCCTAGACGACGGGCCAGGTAGAGGTCGATCAGGTAACGCGCAATCGAACGTGACGCCGGCAACGGCGGCAGGTCGTGGATATTGAACCACTGCGCGTCCTCAATCTCGTCAGCCTGGGGCACGATGTCGCCACCCGCGTATTCAGCGTGGAAACCCAGCATCATCGAATGCGGGAACGGCCAGCACTGGCTGCCCATGTACTGGATGTTCTTGACCTCCACCTGCACCTCTTCGCGGACCTCGCGGATCAGGCAGTCTTCGGCCGATTCGCCCGGTTCGGCAAACCCCGCCAACGTGCTGTACACGCCGGTGACAAAACGCGGCGAACGTGCCAGCAGGATCTCGTCGCCACGGGTCACCAGCACGATCATGCTCGGGGAGATTCGCGGGTAACTGCGCAGGTCACAGGCCTGGCAAAACATCGCGCGTTCGCGTGGCACCTGGACCATGGCTTGGCCGCAACTGCCGCAAAACCGATGCTCCCGTGCCCACGTGCCGATCTGTGCGGCGTAGCCCAGTACTTTGTACAGGGTGTGATCCCCTTGCAGCATGAAACCGCGCAGGCCCTGCCAGCTGCAGCCCGGCACTTCAGCCGCCGCGTTGAGCTCCAGCAGGTACACCGGCTCGCCGTCGAGGTGGCCGATGCCATGTTCGGCAAACACCGAAAGGTCCTGGCGCTTGAGCCATTCACGGGGGAACAACGGGCCATTGGTGTCGTGCAAAAAGCCCTCGCGGCTACGGGCAACGGCCCAGCCACCCGGGGTGTCGTTGTCCAGCAGCGTTGTGGTAATCCAGCCTGGGGTCATGTCAGTCAATCCACGAATTCGGGTTTCTGCTTACTCATGTGGGCCGCGATGGCCACACGCAGGTCGTTGGATTGCAACATAGCCGAGTTCCAGGTGGCAACGTATTCCAAGCCATCATGGACGGTGTGGTCACGCATGTAGCTGATCATAGCCTTGGTGCCAGTGACCGCAATCGGTGACTTGGCGGCGATTTCATGGGCGATTTCCATGACGCCGGCCAGCAGGCTGTCCTGATCGGGGTACACACGGTTGACCAAGCCGATGCTGCGCGCTTCCTCGGCGCCAAACTGGCGGCCGGTGTAGGCCAGCTCACGCAGCATGCCGTCGCCAATAATGCGCGGCAGGCGTTGCAGGGTGCCAACGTCAGCGGCCATGCCGATATCGATTTCCTTGATCGAGAATTGCGCACCCTCGGCGGCGTAGCGCATATCACAAGCGCTGATCAGGTCGATGGCGCCGCCGATGCAGTAACCCTGGATTGCCGCCAGTACTGGCTTGCGGCAGTTGTCGACGGCGTTGAACGAAGCCTGCAGTTCGAGAATCTTGCGTCGCAGCAGGCGCGCGTTGCGGCCCACGTCCTTGCCGAAGTCGTTGGCGACCGAGGCCAGCATCATCAGGTCTATCCCTGAGGAGAAGTGCTTGCCGGCGCCACTGAGCACCACGGCGCGCACGGCGTCGGTGTCTTCGACCCATTGGAAGATGTCGATGATTTCGGTCCAGAACGCCGCGTTCATCGCGTTGATCTTTTCCGGGCGGTTGATCTGCACATGGGCAACGTTGCCGGTGAGTTCGACGACGAAAGCTTGGTATTCGGACATGGCAGTAATCCCTGGCTGGCGAGTAATTAGGCCCGAACTATAACAAGGGTCCACAAGGACGCATCGGCCAAAAGCGGGACTGTACACCGTGAAGGAAAAGACGCTGGATAAAACCCTGCGTACACGCCATCCTTCGCGCTTTAAGCCGCCCCACGCGCGGCGCTCGACGTTTAAAGGATATGCCCATGCACGCCCAACCCCTCGCCCCCGCCGAATTCGAATCGATCGAAGATGCCCTGCTCAAATACGGCGACGACCATTCCGTATTGAACCTGGCCGAACTCGACGGCTACTTCACCGCGCTGGTTTCCAGCCCGGTCCAGGTGGATGTGGCTGAGTGGTTCCCGGCCATCTGGGGTGGCCAGAACCCGGAATGGGACAACATGGACGAAGCGCAACGCTTCCTCGAACTGTGCGTTCGCCATATCAACACCCTGGCCGAACAACTGGCGATTGATGCCAAGGGTTTCAAGGCCCGCTTCGATGAAACCGAACACCAGGGCCAAACCGTAACCCTCGCCGAAGAATGGTGCTTTGGCTACATCCGCGGCGCCGCCATCGGCAACTGGCCGGAACTGCCAGCCGTGCAAGCCGCAGCACTGGAGAAAATTTCCTGGTGCGCCGAGCAGGACAATTTCGAACTGCCGGCAGACCTGGATGTGCAGGCGCACCAGCAGCGTGTCAGCCAAATCGAACCGGCAGCGCGGGCGCTGCATGATTACTGGCTGACAAAACGATAATTTGGCTTTTGATCTTGATCTCAGGCGCCCCGTCAAACACGCTGGCCGAACGCAGGCTCGACAAGCACAGCATCTATACCCGATTATTCGAGTCCGACTGTCGGCCACTCCGTGCCACCTTGCCTTGAATCAGGAGCCCTGTACCTTGAGTTCGCAGAAAACCGTGACCGTTACACCGCCCAACTTCCCCCTCAATGGCAAGGTCGCGCCCCCCGGCTCCAAATCCATTACCAACCGCGCCCTCCTGCTGGCCGCCCTGGCCAAGGGCACCAGCCGCCTCAGCGGCGCGCTCAAAAGCGATGACACCCGCCATATGTCAGTGGCCCTGCGCCAAATGGGCGTAACCATCGACGAGCCGGACGACACCACCTTCGTCGTCACCGGCCAGGGCAAACTGCAACTGCCGGGTCAACCGCTGTTCCTCGGCAACGCAGGCACCGCGATGCGCTTTCTCACCGCTGCCGTTGCCACGGTTGACGGCACCGTTGTGCTGGACGGCGATGACTACATGCAAAAACGCCCGATCGGCCCGCTGCTGGCGACCCTCGGCCAAAACGGTATCCAGGTTGACAGCCCCACCGGTTGCCCACCCGTCACCGTACACGGCGTAGGCAAAATCAAAGCCAAGCGCTTCGAGATCGACGGCGGCCTGTCCAGCCAATACGTATCGGCCCTGCTGATGCTCGCCGCCTGCGGTGAAGCGCCGATTGAAGTGGCGCTGACCGGCAAGGACATCGGTGCGCGTGGCTATGTGGACCTGACCCTGGACTGCATGCGTGCCTTCGGTGCCCAGGTTGAAGAAGTCAACGACACCACCTGGCGCGTCGCCCCTACCGGCTACAGCGCCCATGATTATCTGATCGAACCCGACGCCTCCGCCGCCACTTACCTGTGGGCCGCTGAAGTGTTGACCGGTGGCCGCATCGACATCGGCGTAGCCGCGCAAGACTTTACCCAGCCGGACGCCAAGGCGCAGGCCGTGATCGCGCAATTCCCAGACATGCAGGCGACCGTGGTCGGCTCGCAGATGCAGGACGCCATCCCGACCCTGGCGGTGCTCGCTGCGTTCAACAACACCCCGGTGCGTTTCACTGAGCTCGCCAACCTGCGGGTCAAGGAATGTGACCGCGTACAAGCGCTGCATGACGGCCTGAACGAGATCCGCCCGGGCCTGGCGACCATCGAGGGCGACGACCTGCTGGTCGCCAGTGATCCTGCGCTGGCCGGCACGTCGTGCAACGCGCTGATCGACACCCACGCCGACCACCGCATCGCCATGTGCTTTGCCCTGGCCGGGCTGAAAGTGTCGGGCATCCGTATTCAGGACCCGGACTGCGTAGCCAAGACCTATCCTGAGTACTGGAGGGCTTTGGGCAGTCTTGGGGTCGTGCTGACCTACTGAGCGATCAGCGTCGGAATGGGGAGGCAGTGCACATGACGATTCGCCAACCCTGCCCACCCGGCGCTTGCGTCTGCGACCGCGACGACCTGCTGCAAGCGCCAGGTGCCGACTTGCGCATCCTCAACCTGACGCGTCAGGAAGAGAAGAAACTGCTCGACCGCCTTGAAGACCTCAAGAGCTTGCAAGACCTGGAACGCCTGCAACAGCTGATGTACCAGCAATTGGGCATTCGCGTGCATATCGCACCGGGCCACACCGAGGTCAAGAGCATGCGCGGGATCCAGATCGTGATCGACGAACTGCCGGGCATGTGCCGCAAAACCCGCCAATCGATCCCGGCCGCGATCCGCCGAGGCCTGGAGAAACGACCAGAGATCGCCTACCGCCTGCTGGATGCCCACGACCTGTTTCGCGAAGGTTGAATCAACCGGCGACCGTCTCGCTCTCGAACAGACCCTGGCCCACGGTCTTGGCCTTTTGCAGATGCACCTGCGCCCCGCCGCTTTCCGATTCCAGCATCAGCTGCGACGTCACCACCTGCGCGCCACAATAGTCGAAGATCCCGTAGTCGATCTGCGTGCGCATTGCCTTGGCATAGCCGTGTCGGTCAAACGCATCGTCATCGGCGGCGCCCAAGGCCAGCAGGTGCACCTGTAAGTGCCGCAGTTTCTTCACCACCGGCGTATCGGGGCTGTAGTCGATCGCCCACCCATTGATGAAGACGCGGTCGATCCAGCCCTTGAGCAGGCCC
This sequence comes from Pseudomonas sp. 58 R 12, assembly GCF_900005865.1. Classification (NCBI taxonomy): domain Bacteria; kingdom Pseudomonadati; phylum Pseudomonadota; class Gammaproteobacteria; order Pseudomonadales; family Pseudomonadaceae; genus Pseudomonas; species Pseudomonas sp. 58 R 12. Next base: position 71,101 of record NZ_CVTP01000005.1, on the reverse strand, counting down.
GGCAACGACCACCAGTAAATCGGAAACGCCAGCACCAAGGCATCGGCGCGGTCGATGCGCGCCTGTTCGGCCAGTACGTCGGCCGGTGGCGTGGCGCGGCTGCGATGGACCAGATGGTCGGCAGCGGTGTAGCGCGGGTCAAAACCTTCGGCGGCAATGTCGGCGATTTCGTAGGTGTGACCCGCGGCTGTCAGGCCAACGGCGACTTGGGCAGCCACGCCATGGGTGAGGGATTGCGGGTCGTGATGAGCAACAACGATGAGTGCGTGCATGACATTGACTCCCTTTGGGGTTACGCTGGACTTAAGTTACGATTAGTAAGTTACTTTTGGTACATAAGCATGTCAAGCAGTGAATCCCCTACCCCACGTCGTCGCCTGTCCCGCGAAGACCGCCTGCGCCAATTGCTGGATGTGGCCTGGCACCTGGTGCGCGATGAAGGCACCGAAGCCCTGACCCTTGGCCGCCTGGCAGAACTGGCAGGGGTGACCAAGCCGGTGGTCTACGACCATTTCGTTACCCGTGCCGGGTTGCTGGTTGCGTTGTATGAGGATTTTGATGCGCGCCAGGATCGGGTATTTGCCAACGCCATAGCGGCCAGCAGCGCCACCCTTGAGGATCGGGCCTGGGTGATCGCCGAGTCCTATGTGGATTGTGTGTTATTGCAGGGCCGGGAAATTCCGGGGGTGATTGCGGCACTCAGCAGCTCGCCGGAGCTGGAAGCCCTGAAGCGCCAGTACGAGGCGATCTTCCTCGACAAGTGCCGCGCTGCGCTGTCGCCCTTTGGGCGCTTATCCCAGGCCGGTTTGCGGGCGATGCTGGGGGCTGCAGAGGCGCTGTCCCAGGCGGCAGCCAGTGGCGAGATCAGTCGTGAAGAGGCGCAGCAGGAGTTGTTGGCGACCATACTGGCGATGGTTAATCGCGGCCGCGTTTAGGTCATTGCTACTTGGGCTGTTGTGGCGAGGGAGCTTGCTCCCGTGGCGGCCTGATAGTCGCTCAAGCCCTATCAGGTGTAAATGAGGTTCAAATGTGGGAGCTGGCTTGCCTGCGATCGCGGTGATTCTGCCACTGAAAGGGTGACTGACAAGGCCACATCGCACTGTAGTGAGCGGGCTTGCCCCGCGCTGGGCTGCGAAGCGGCCCCAATAAGGCCGCCGCGTTTTTTCAGGTAGAACGCGATATCAGGATTTAGGGCCGCTTCGCAGCCCAGCGCGGGGCAAGCCCGCTCACTACAAGTGCACTTGGGCCACGACAACAAGCGAGTCAGTGCCCAGCCACAAACAACTGAACCTTGCGCGCCAACTGATCAAGGTGCCGATCGCGCTGCTTTTCCGCATCCACCATCGCTCGCTTGCCGTGCTTTTGCAGCAGGTACGTATGAATCTGCCGCACTTCGAGCGAGTTGTAGATCGCTGCCACGTCCAGCACGCCCATCAGGCCATCGGTGCCATAGTCCCGCGTGTTCATCAGCACCTGGGTGCCGCGCGCGCCGCGCACTTGAAAGCCCATGCCTTCAAACGCCGGCACCTTTTCCACTGAGCACGCCAGCTCCGCATGGGGATAACGACTCAACACGTCGCGCATCATCGCGCGTGCCACACCCTGGCGCCGGTAACCGACTTGCACCGCCATGAACGCGACGCCACAGGCCTCGGGGTCATCCTTCACTGGCAGAGACAGCACAAAGCCAATGACCTTTTCCGGGTCTTGCGCATCGGTCGCCACGACCAACTCGACGGCAATGCCCTTTGAACCGTTCAGTGCTTCCAGGTACAGGTGCACTTCAAAGCCGGTGGCGTATTGGTAGATGTTGTACAGCAGGTTGCTCGGCGGCAGCCCCACGCTGCTGATGTCGGTGAGGTTGTCCACCACCATCTGCAGGATCTGGCCATTCACAGGCTCGGGGCACGGTGTGGTGTAGCGGGTAAGGCTGAACATGCAAATTCCTGGGTTTAGCATCAAGGCAGCGGCGATTGTACCCGTTGCAGCCTGCACACCTCACGCAAACATCCGCGCAACCAGCGATGGGCAAGGTCGGCATCCAGCCTGGGGTGCCAGAGCATCGCCACGGTAAACGTGGGTAACGCCAGCGGCAGCACAAAGGTGTGCAGCCCTTCACGTTGATGGACGGTGTAGCGCTCGGGCACGCTGGCGATCAGGTCGGTGTCGCGAGCCAGGGCAATGGCGGTGGCGAAACCGGCGACGAGGGTACTGATCTGCCGCGTGAGGCCCATGGCTTCAAGTACGTCATCGATCTGCCCCCGCGCCTGGCCACGGCGCGATACGTAGACATGCTGGCCACTGACATAGCGTTCGACAGTCACCTCGCCCTGGCTGATCGGATGGCCGCTGCGCACTACGCCAACCAGACGGTCACGAAACAATGCCTGGGTCAGCACTTCCGGGCTGGCGGCGGGGTCGACCACGCCGGTTTCCAGGTCGACACTGCCTTCACGCAGCAACGCGCTGGCTTTATCGGTCTTGTTGATGAACCGCAGGCGCACGCCGGGTGCATCCTGAGCGATGCGGGCGAGCAACGCCGGGCCGAAGTTTTCGACGAACTCTTCGCTGGTACGCAAGGTAAACGTGCGTTCGACCTGAGCCATGTCCACCGATTGCACAGGGCGCAGCACCGCAGTGGCCTCCTGCACCAGGCGGCTGACCTGTTCGCGCAGCTCCACTGCCCTTGGCGTCGGCACCAAGCCGCGCCCGGCGCGCACCAACAACGGGTCGCCGGTGGTTTCACGCAAGCGTGCCAACGCACGGCTCATCGCCGAAGGGCTCAGGCACAAGCGCCTGGCCGCGGCGGCGACGCTGCCTTCGGCAAGCAATACATCCAGAGTGACCAGCAGATTGAGATCGGGCATCGGCGTTCCTTATCAGGCGTTACGCGCAGGTATTAACTGCAACCCATGCGTCTTCCGCCATGTTAGGCCACGCCGTAGATTTGCGACAGTTGCCTTCATTCAAGGATTCCCCATGCATAACGCCTCACGCGGCAGCCTCGTCAGCCTGTCGCTTTCCATGTTGCTGGCCTCCCTCGGCACCAGCATTGCCAACGTCGGCCTGCCCAGCCTGGCGCGGGCGTTCGATGCGTCTTTCCACGCCGTGCAGTGGGTGGTGCTGGCCTACCTGCTGGCGATCACGGCGGTGATTGTGAGTGCCGGACGCCTGGGCGACCGACTGGGCCGTCGACGGTTGCTGCTTGCGGGGCTGCTGCTGTTCGCCGTGGCGTGTGGGCTGTGCGGCATGGCACCTGCGCTTGAATGGCTGATTGTCGCGCGCGTCCTGCAAGGGTTGGGCGCGGCAGTCATGATGGCGATGGCGTTGGGGATGGTGGGTGACACGGTGACTAAGCAACGTACGGGGCGAGTGATGGGCTTGCTGGGCACGATGTCGGCCGTCGGTACCGCCATGGGGCCCAGCGTCGGTGGTGTGTTACTGAGCGTCTGGGGCTGGCGCTCGATATTCCTGGTCGGCGTTCCGCTGGGGTTGATGGCGGTCGCCCTCGCCTATCGTTATTTACCGGTCGATCGGCAGCATGAGCCATCGTCCACCGGCTCAAACTTCTGGTCGGCATTGCAGGACGCCTCGTTGCGCGCCGGCCTGGCCATGAGTGCCTTGGTGGCCGCCGTGATCATGGCCACCTTTGTGGTGGGGCCGTTTTATTTGTCCCGTGGCCTGGGGCTTGCGCCTGAGTGGATGGGCCTGGCCATGGCGGTCGGGCCGTGTATCGCGGCCGTGACCGGCGTACCCGCCGGCCGCCTGACCGACCGCCTCGGAAGCCGACGCATGACACTCGCCGGGCTGGGCGTGCTGGCCTGTGGCGCACTGCTGCTGTCATTCACCTCGGGGCTGTTCATGTACCTGGGTGCGCTGGTCATTCTGACCACCGGCTACAGCCTGTTCCAAGCCGCGAACAACACCGCTGTAATGAAGGATGTGCAGCCAGCGAACCGAGGCACTGTCTCCGGCCTGCTGAACCTGTCGCGCAATCTCGGCTTGATTGTCGGCGCGTCGGCCCTCGGCGCGGTGTTCGCCTGGGCCACGCCGGAGGTGACTCACGCCACCGCGCAATCAGTGGCCAACGGCCTGCACGTCACCTTCGGCGTGGCGCTGGGTGTGATCCTGCTCGCAGGTGCGATACGACACAGACATTGACAAGATAAAATCGTAACGACTATTGTCTGACAACCTGATCAACAAGGTTGTCCCATGCTTGAGCTCCAGCGCCCCGATTCGCTTGTCGTACGGGTTGTCAGCGCGATTCGCGCAGAAATCGAATCCGGCCAATTGCCGCCTGAGTCGCGCCTGCCCACCGAACAGCAACTGGCCGAACAACTCAACGTCAGTCGCTCCGTGGTGCGTGAAGCCATTGCTCAACTCAAAGCCGACGGCGTGATCACCGCCCGCCGTGGCCTGGGTTCATTTATCTCGCAGACGCCCGCCGGCACGGTGTTCCGTTTTCCTCAGCAGAACGGACGTCGCGCTGACTTGGCGCAAATGTTCGAAGTGCGCCTGTGGATCGAAACCACGGCCGCCTCGATTGCCGCCCAACGCCGCGACGACGCCGACCTGCAACGCATGAAGAGCGCCTTGCAGGACATGCAAGACAACCGCGACAACTTTGAAGCAGCGGCGCTGGCCGATGTGGAATTCCACCGCGCCATCGCCGACGCCAGCAAGAATGACTACTTCGTGGCCTTCCATGACTTCCTAAGAAGCCAATTGGCCAGTGCGCGCAAAACCGCTTGGGAAAACTCGGCATCGCGCTTTGCCAACGGTTCTGCCGACGCCACTGAGGAACACCAATTGTTGTACCAGGCTATTGCAGACGGCGACGCCCAACGCGCCGCGGCCAGCGCCGAAGCCCACTTGCGTGCGGCGGCGCGGCGCCTGCAACTGGAATTGCCGGCCACCCATTGACCGATTAACCCTTTTTACAGCGTGTCCCTGACACGCCATTTTTTTAACAAAACCATTAGTCTGACAACCTGATAAGCAGACCGAAATGTGCACGCTTGGGGACTTCACACAATGATTCATGACTTTTGCATTATCGGCGGCGGCATCATTGGCCTGGCCACCGCAATGGAGCTGCTCAAACGCCAGCCCGGTGCCTCGTTGGTGATCGTCGAAAAAGAATCGGTGCTGGCCAAGCACCAGACCGGCCACAACAGCGGTGTGATCCACGCCGGCATCTACTACGCGCCCGGCAGCCTCAAGGCCGACTTGTGCAAGCGCGGGGCCGAAGCCACCAAACAGTTCTGCACCGAACACGGCATCAAGTTCGAGGTGTGCGGCAAGCTTTTGGTCGCCTCAAGCCCACTGGAAATGCAGCGCATGGAAGCCCTGTACGCGCGCGCCCAGCTCAATGGCATGAAGGTCGAGCGCCTGGACGCCGAGCAGTTGCGTCAGCGTGAACCGAACATCGTCGGCCTGGGCGGGCTGTTTCTGGATGCCACCGGCATCGTCGATTACCGCCAGGTGTGCGAGACCATGGCCCAAGTGATCCGTCGCAGCGGCGGCGAGATCTGCCTGGAACGCACCGTCACCGCCATCCACGAAGACACCGACAAAGTCACCGTCAGCACCCGTGGTGAAACCTGGCAGGCGCGCCACTTGGTGGTGTGTGCCGGGCTCCAGTCCGACCGCCTGGCGACCCTGGCCGGGGTAAAGATCGACCACCAGATCATCCCGTTTCGCGGCGAATACTTTCGTCTGCCGGCGTCGAAAAACAACATCGTCAATCACCTGATCTACCCGATTCCCGACCCGGAGCTGCCGTTCCTCGGCGTGCACCTGACCCGCATGATCGACGGCAGTGTGACCGTCGGCCCCAACGCCGTGCTGGGCCTGGGCCGCGAGAACTACCGCAAGTTCTCGGTGAACTGGCGCGACGTGGCGCAATACGCCCGCTTTCCCGGTTTCTGGAAAACCCTCTGGCAGAACCTCGGCTCCGGCACCACCGAGATGAAGAACTCGCTGTTCAAGTCCGGCTACCTCGCGCAATGCCGCAAGTACTGCCCGTCGCTGACCCTTGACGATTTGCTGCCCTACGAGGCCGGTATCCGCGCCCAGGCAGTGATGCGCGACGGCAGCCTGGTGCACGATTTCCTGTTCGCCCAGACCCCGCGAATGCTCCACGTATGCAACGCGCCCTCACCCGCCGCCACCTCAGCCATGCCCATCGGCGCGATGATCGCCGACCGCCTGTTCAAGCCCGAGTAACACCCGCCAATACGCGTCCATTTGACAATAACTATAAAGACCCAGAAGGAAGTACAGCATGACGGCATCAACCTCCATCCCCACCACGGAAACGCCCGAACAGACCCGCAAGCGCCTGCGCAAAGTCGCCGCTGCCACGATCTTTGGCTCAATGCTGGAGTGGTATGACTTTTACCTGTACGCCACCATGGCGGCCATTGTGTTCTCGAAGATCTTCTTTGATAACAGCGACCCGAAGACCGCCACGTTGATGGCCTTTTCCACCTTTGCCATCGGCTTCATCGCGCGTCCATTCGGCGGCATTCTGTTTGGCTACCTGGGTGACAAGTTCGGCCGCAAGCAAGTGCTGGTGCTGACTTTCTGCCTGATGGGCGTGTGCACCACGCTGATCGGCCTGATCCCCAGCTACGCCTCTATCGGCATCTGGGCGCCGATCGTGCTGGTGTTTATCCGCATCATCCAGGGCCTGGGCGCCGGTGCCGAGCTGTCCGGGGCGGCGGTGACCTCCTATGAACACGCCTCCCAGGGCAAGCGCGGCAGCCAGGGTGCATGGCCGGCGCTGGGCCTGAACCTGGGCCTGTTGCTGTCATCGCTCACCGTGTACCTGCTGACCATCAACGGCAACGAATTCCTGCTGGCCGGCGGTTGGCGCATTCCGTTTATCTGCAGCATCGTCCTGGTGGGTGTCGGCCTGTGGGTGCGCAACAGCATTCCGGAAACCCCGCAATTCAATGAGCTGAGCAAAGCAGCGACTCAGGAAAAAGCCTCGCCCCTCAAGGCCTTGTTCAAGAACGACCTGAAGGGCCTGGCCGTGGTGTTCTTCGTGGCCATCGGCTACAACGCGCTGAGTTATATCTTCAAGACCTTCTCCCTGGCGTACCTGACCCAGTTCAAAGGCGTGGATGTGCACGTCACCTCGCTGTCGGTGACCATCGCCAGCCTGATCGCCATCGTCGCCGTGCCTTGTTTCGGCTGGCTGTGCGACACGTGGAGCAGCAAAACCGTGCTGGTGCTCGGCGGAGTGTTTTCGTTGCTGTTCGCCTACCCGTTCCTGGCCCTGCTCAACACGGGCGAAAGCCTGATGATCTACATCGCCATTGGCGTGGGCACCGGCATTCTTGCGCCGATGATGTTTGCCCCCCAGGGTTCGTTCCTGAGCCGACAGTTCCCCACCCAGACCCGTTCGTCAGGCTTTGGCACCGGCCGCGAAATCGGCACGGCCATCGCGGGAGGCCTGGCGCCACTGGGTGCCTTGTCGATGGTGGCGGCCTCGGCCACGCATTCCACTGATGGCGTTGTGATCATCCTCGCCATTTCTGCAGCGCTGGTGGTGGTGTTCGCTTTGTGCGATCAGGGCCGTAAACACTCGGCATTCAAAAACTAAAGGAAAAAGTTCGGACTAACGGGTGCATGGATGCACCCGGATCGCGCATCATGGGCACTTTCAAGCTCAAGGGTAACGTCCATGCGCGTTCTGTCATTGATGATGGGTCTTACGACGCTGGCCGCCACTACGGTGTTCTGCGCCAGCGCGATGGCGAATGAAGAAAGTCAGCTAGTCCAACAGATCAACCAATACCGCAGCCAGGTGCAACGCTGCGGTGACCAGGGTTCCCAGGAACTGCCACCGCTGGCCAGCGACACGCGATTGGTGCTGCCCGCCAACAATGTGGGCGACTTGCAGCAAGCGCTGGCGCGGGCCGCGTACCCGATGGTCAACGTACAGGCCATCAGCCTGTCGGGGCCCAAGGATGCGCAGTCAGCCATGAAGGCCGTGCGCGAAAGCTTCTGCCGTGTGGTGCTGGACCCGCAATTTGTCGACATCGGCGTGAGCAACAGCGGCCAGGACTGGCGCATCGTGCTCGCCCGCCCGCTGCTGACCAGCGGCCTCGGCGATTGGCAGACCGAAGGTAAGCAATTGCTCAACCTGATCAATACCGCCCGCGCCCAACCGCGCCAATGCGGTACCCAGGCGTTTACCGCGACCACGCCATTGTCCTGGAATGAAGACCTGGCCGGCGCCGCCAACAGCCATACGCGCAACATGGCCAACGGTAACTTCTTCGACCACCTCGACCACGACGGCCGTACCCCCGGCGACCGCGCCGAACTGGCCGGGTACACCGCGAAGACCATTGGCGAAAATATCGCGGCCGGCCTGGACACCCCGCGCAAGGTCGTGGACGGCTGGCTTGCCAGCCCGGGCCATTGCGCCAACCTCATGAACCCGCAATTCCGCGAGCTGGGTGCGGCCTATGCGATGGACCCGAAGAGTGACGCAGGCATCTATTGGACGGGGGTTTTCGGCGCGCAGTAAAGGCGGTACTGGCAGATTGAAATGCAGGGAGCATCAAATTGCCATCTCATGGATAATCCCGCTGAACTGGCAGCGGCCGTCCCGGTCTGTAGCTTGGCAGCCTGATGTCTGGGGCAAATGAATAGACCGAGGCAAACAAGGTGCTCTTGCAATGATGAAATGGCTGCAAAGCAGCAGCGACATGGCTGAGCGGGTTCGCCAGCATGATTGGGCGAAAACGCCCCTGGGGCCGCCGGAGCAGTGGCCGGACGTGCTCAAGACCACCGTCGCGTTATGCCTTGCCTCGAGTTTCCCCCAATCCATCGTGTGGGGGCCTCAACTGACCATGCTGTATAACGACGCCTTCATTCCGATCCTCGGCGATAAACCCGATGCATTGGGCCGCCCGTTCAGCGAAGTCTGGCGTGAGGTCTGGGCCGATGTCAGCCCTATCGCCAACGCAGCATTCGAAGGCCGTGCCACTTACATCGAGAACTTCCCGCTGCAGATCGAGCGCGGCATGGGTGTCGAACAAGCGTACTTTACCTTTTGCTACAGCCCCATCCGTGATCCCAAGGGCAATGTGGTGGGCATGCTCGATACCGTCACCGAAACCACCGCCACCGTATTCCTGAACCGCCGCCTGGCCGTGTTGGACGCCGTGGGCAGCGCCGTGGCCAATGCCACCGATGCGCAAAGCATCATGTCGATCACTACGCGCCTGCTTGCCGAGCACCTGCAAGTTTCCAATTGCGCCTACGCCGATATGGACGACGATGAAGACGGCTTTACCATTCGTGGCAATTGGGCCGCGCCCGGCTCGCCAAGCATCGTGGGGCGCTACAGCCTGGCCTCGTTCGGCGCAAGGGCGGTGCAACAACTGCGCGGCGGTGAACCGTTGGTGGTCGAAGACAATCGCATTGAGTTCGCCCCCGAGGTTGCCGCCAGCTATCAGGCCCTGGGTGTGCTGGCGACGGCGTGCTTCCCACTCATCAAGAACGGCCGCCTGACCGCCTTGATGGCCGTGCACCACAAAACCGCCCGGGCCTGGTCGCCTTATGACCTGGCATTGGTCGGCGAAGTCACCGAGCGTTCCTGGGCGCATATCGAGCGGGTGCGTGCCGACGCCGCCGTACGCGAAGGCCTGGCCGCGTTCACCGAGCTGAACGCTACCCTGGAACAACGCGTGCAAGAGCGCACCGCCGCCCTCACCCAAGCCGAAGCCGCGCTGCGCCAGTCGCAGAAGCTGGAAGCCATCGGCCAATTGACCGGTGGCGTGGCCCATGACTTCAACAATTTGTTGACCATCATTCGTTCGTCCGTGGATTTCCTGCGTCAGCCCGGGCTCTCCGAGGCGCGACGCCAACGCTATATGGGCGCGGTTTCCGACACCGTCGAGCGCGCCAGCAAGCTCACTAGCCAACTGCTCGCCTTCGCCCGGCGCCAACCCCTTAACCCGGAAGTCTTCGATGTCGGGCAACGGGTCAAGAACATCGGCGAAATGCTCGAAAGCGTCACCGGCGCGCGTATCCATGTACAGGTGCAACTGCCAGAGCAGCCTTGCTATGCGCGTGTCGACACCAGCCAATTCGAGACCGCACTGATCAATATCGCCCTGAATGCCCGGGATGCGATGGACGGCCAAGGCACCCTGACCTTGCACGTGGCCAATGTGGACGCGATGCCGCGCATCCGCGGCGATGAGCAAGTACGCCAACCCTTTGTAACCGTCTCCTTGGCTGACACAGGCAGCGGTATTCCGGCTGACACCTTCGAGCGCATTTTCGAGCCGTTCTTTACCACCAAGGCTGTAGGCAAAGGCACTGGGCTGGGGTTGTCCCAGGTATTCGGGTTTGCCAAGCAGTCCGGCGGTAACGTTGACGTGGCCAGCCACCCAGACCGGGGCACGGTGTTTACCCTGTACCTGCCCGAAGTCGCGCCGCAGGTGACGCCCCACACACCGACACCGACAGGCCAGCCACTGCCCCAAGATACGACCCAGCGCCATATCCTGATCGTGGAAGACAACCTGGAAGTGGGCCGCTTTGCCAACCAGATCCTGCAGGACCTGGGTTACCAGACCACCTCGGCCACCGATGCCGAACAGGCACTTGCGCTGGCCGGTGCGGATGCCCTGGCATTCGATGGGGTATTTTCGGATGTAGTGATGCCTGGCATGACCGGTGTGGCAATGGTCAAAGTCCTGCGTCAACGGCGCCCGGACTTGCCGGTGGTGCTCACCTCCGGCTACAGCGAAGAGCTGGCCGAAAGTGGCTATGAAGGCGTCGAGTTCCTGGCCAAGCCCTACTCCGCCGACCAGGTTGCGCGGGCGCTGAGCAAGGCAATGCTCTAGAAGCGGATAACATCGTGCGCTTCTGTGGCGAGGGAGCTTGCTCCCTGGCCACAGTTTGCTTTGCGCCCTGCGTCTACTCCGCCACCGCCACCTGATTGCGACCTTGCGCCTTGGCGCGGTACAGCGCCTTGTCGGCGGTATGCATCAGGCCGTGCAGGTCTTGGTCCTGGGCATGGGTGGACGCCACGCCCAGGCTGGCGGTCAACCCTTGCACGGGTTCAGAGGCCAGGCTGGAAATGGCCTTGATCAGTTGCTCGGCAATACCCCGCGCCGTTTCCAGCGAAGTATTGGGCAGCAATACCGCAAACTCCTCGCCACCCACGCGCCCATATACGTCAGCTTTGCGAAAGGACGCGCTGATCACCCCGCCAATCTGTCGCAACACCTGGTCACCGGTCTGGTGGCCGTAGGTGTCGTTGATTTCCTTGAAGTGGTCCATGTCCATCATCAGCGCACACAGCGGCTGCTGGTGATGGCGGCATTGTTCATACAACCGCTGGGCATGTTCGAAAAACGCGCGACGATTCATCAGGCCGGTGAGTTCATCGGTCTGTGCGGCGCGCGTGGAGATATTGTGGGCGCGTTCCATCTGCCGGGTCAGGCGAAACGCCTTTTCCAATGCGTCGGACAACTTGCGCGTGGCGCTGACGACAAAGGTGGAGAACACCAATACGGCGATGGCCACGCCCACTTGCATCGAAGACGGCTGGAACAGCAGCCACAGCGTACAGGGCAGCAGCACCAGGCCCATGGAGGCCAGGGTCATGTAACGATAAGCCGAGTAACAGGATACCGCGCTGACCGACATGCCCACGGTAAACAACATGACCAGCACCTGGGACAGGCGATCATCCGTCGGCATCACCGCCAAGGCGCCGAGGCCCCAGATCCCGGCGGAAAACACCAGCGTCATCCAATAACGGCGCTCCCACCGATCCGGCGTGCGCTCGGCGTTGGGGCAGCGAAACCACTCTACAAACATCTTGACGCGCAACAGCGATGAGCCCGCCAACACCACCAGCCAGACCAGGATGACCTGATGGTCAAACCGGTCCCAGCAGAGCCAGCAGAGCATGACCGCTGCCAGGAAACTGCCGAGAATGGCGGCAAATGACTGCCGAAACAGCTGGTGCAAACGGTCAGTTCGCACCTGCTCCTCTATAACGCAATCCTGGTCCTGCCCACGCCCAAGGCCATTCATGAAATCCGCCTGATCTGCTGCCCTCGACAATGGCGCTATTGTGGCACTCTGCCACTACCATGGACAACAGAATCCAGCACGGTAGAGCCTTTAAAGCGTTTCTGGCCGCAGAATCAGCACCCCAAGTGGCGGCACGTTCAACCTCAGCGACAGCGGTTGACCATGAAGTGGTTCATCTTGGGTAAACACCTCGCCACCGTTCCCATAATTGGAACCTGCGTACATGTCGGCGTCGCTGTTGATCACCTCACTCCAACGCCCGCCAAACGGCACACCAACTTGATAGCCCTCACGCGGCACCGGGGTGAAGTTGGCCACCACCAGCACCGGCTTGCCGTCCTTGCTCCAGCGCAGCCAGGCATAGACGCTGTTGATCGCATCGTCGCCAATCAGCCACTGGAAGCCCTGCGGCGCGTCGTCCTGCTCATGCAGGGCCGGCTCCTCCCGATACAAGCGATTCAAATCGCCGACCAGCTTCTGCACGCCCTTGTGTTCCGCGTACTGCAGCAGGTACCAGTCCAGTTGCTGATCGTGGTTCCACTCGCGCCACTGGCCGAATTCGCAGCCCATGAACAGCAGTTTCTTACCGGGGTGCATCCACATGAACGCCAGGTAGGCGCGCAGGTTGGCAAACTTCTGCCAGCGGTCGCCGGGCATCTTGTCGATCAGCGAGTGCTTGCCGTGCACCACTTCATCGTGGGAGATCGGCAGGATAAAACGCTCGGACCAGGCATACACCAGGCCAAAACTCAGTTCGTTGTGGTGATGGGCGCGGTACACCGGGTCCTGCTGGATGTAATGCAGGGAATCGTGCATCCAACCCATGTTCCATTTGTAGTTGAAGCCCAGGCCGCCCTGTTGGGTCGGCTGGCTCACGCCCGGCCAGGCGGTGGACTCCTCGGCAATCACCAAGGCGCCCGGCGCTTCCAGGGCCACCACATCGTTGAGGTGACGCAGGAAGTCGATGGCTTCGAGGTTCTCGCGTCCACCATGGCGGTTGGGCACCCATTCGCCGGCCTTGCGTGAATAATCGCGGTAGAGCATCGACGCTACGGCATCAACGCGCAGGCCGTCGATATGGAAATGCTTGAGCCAATGCAGGGCCGAGGCCAGCATGAAGCCATGCACTTCAGTGCGACCCAGGTTGTAGATCAGCGTGTCCCAATCCTGGTGGAAGCCTTCCAGCGGGTTGGCATACTCGTACAGCGCGGTGCCGTCGAATTGCGCAAGGCCGTGGGTATCCGTCGGGAAATGCGCCGGCACCCAGTCGAGAATCACGCCAATATCGGCCTGATGCAGCGCATTGACGAAATAGGCGAAATCTTCCGGCGAACCGAACCGCGCCGTCGGCGCGAATTGTGACAACGCCTGGTAACCCCAGGAGCCGCCGAACGGATGCTCCATGATCGGCATCAGCTCGATGTGGGTGAAGCCCAGTTGCTGCACGTAGGGAATCAACCGCGCAGCCAGCTCGCGCCAGTTGTATTGGCGGGCGACTTCGCCGGCCTCGTCCAGTTCGCACTGCCATGAGCCCACGTGCAACTCGTAGATCGACAGTGGCGCCGTGGATTTTTGCTTTTCAAGGCGTGACTGCATCCACTCGTGATCCTGCCAATCGACCTGCAGGGGTTCGGCAACCTTGGAGGCGGTGTCGGGTGGCAGTTGAGTGGCCAAGGCCATCGGGTCGGCCTTGAGCGGCAGGATCCCATTGGCGCCAAGTACTTCATATTTGTAGGCCGCCCCCGGTTGCAGGCGTGGGATAAAGATCTCCCACACGCCAGAAGGATGGCGCAGGCGCATCGGGTGACGGCGACCGTCCCAGACATTGAAGTCGCCCACCACCGATACGCGCCGCGCATTCGGTGCCCATACGGCAAAGCGCACACCTTGCACGCCGTCGACCGTGGTCACTTGGGCACCAAGGCAACTGCTGAGGTCGCGGTGATTGCCTTCGGCAAACAGGTAAAGGTCCATTTCACCGAGCAACAGTTGCTGAAAGCTATAGGGGTCTTCGGTGATCTGTTCACCCCCGGCCCACTGGATTTTCAACAGGTACGCCTGGCGTGTAGCGAAGTGCCCGACAAACAACCCCGGTACCTGGCTCGCGTCCAGGCTGCCGATCTGCTCGCCACTGTCACGCGCCAGTACCTGGACGCTCAAGGCCTCCGGCAGGAAGGCGCGGATAAACTGGCCGCCGTGCTCATCATCATGTGGCCCGAGAACCGAGAACGGGTCATGGTGTTCGGCGCGTACCAGTGCGTCGACGTCCTTGGACGCCGGCAGTGCAGTCAACTTCGGTTGCAGCGGTTCTTTATGTGTAAAGCTCATGACGATTCCCCACCGCGTGCAGTTTTCGATATTGGTGTCAGCCCACTCAACAGGCCGTGTAACCCTTGCAAGGGCACCGGCAACCAGGTCGGGCGGTTTTCCGCTTCGTAAGCCACTTCATACGCGGCCTTCTCCAGGCTGAACAAGGTCAGCGCTGCGTCCTGGCCTTTGGCATCCTGCCAGTCATGCGCCAGTGTAGACGTCGCTGACTGATAAGCCTGGATAAAGGCCTGGCGTGCTTCTTTCAGGTAACGGTCGGTCACACGCTTGCGCGATATGTCCGCTTCGGGTGAGTGATCCACCCCTTGTACATTCAACGCCATGGCCGCCGCGTAATCGAAGGAGCGCAACACGCCGCTTACATCTTTATACGGGCTGTGCTTGCCACGTCGTTCGTGCAGCGGTCGTGCCGGTTCGCCTTCAAAGTCGATCAGGTAGGCATCGCCCTTCACCACCAGCACCTGGCCCAGGTGCAAATCACCATGGACGCGGATGCGCAACCCGCCTGCCGTGGCTTTCGCCAGGGCTTGAACATGGCTGGCGATGGCCTTTTTCTGCGCCAGCAAATCACTGACCAGCGCTTGATCCGCAGGGTTCAAATGGTTTTGATGCAGCTTTAGCAACTGCAGCGCGCGGTCCAGCTGCGCGCCGACATCCTTGGCCCAGGCCTGGGTGTCTTTAACCGTGGTCACTTCGGGCTTGAAGTCTTTGTCTGTGGTTTTTGCACCCAGCACCACGTGCATTTCACCCAGGCGCTGGCCGAGCAATCCGGCAAAGTCGGCCAGTTCGCCCAGGGCGTTGTAGTGCTGTTCCTGCTCCGAGATGGCTTCGGCAAGCTCGTCGCGGATCGCCCGTTCCAGGTTGTTCTGCGTCCAGCTCCATGCATCGCCCTGGTTGCTCAGGTAACCCTGGGCAATCATCAGCAAGTTGTCTCGGCCGTCGGCGTCGCGGCGAATCACCGAACCCAGCAACGGCGAAATATTCGGGTAGTCGGCTGCGGTGAGGTAGGCGCTCATTTCCAGCTCCGGGTGCACACCGGCGCTGACTTTGCGGATCAGCTTGAGCACCAGGCCCTCGCCCACCACCACTGAGCTGTTGGACTGCTCGGCGGACAAATAACGCACTTGTGCTTCGTCCGTCAGTTGCAGCGCGTCCAGATGTTTGGTGGCCTCAAACCGCAGGTCGCCTTCGCTGGAATTGAGCACCGTGCCGGCCTGCAAGCCCTGGATCACCGCGCGGATGAAGTGCTCAAGGCTGAACGCGTCGGTCACCAGGCCCACCTCGCGTGCCCGACGCACACGGGCCATCGCGAGTTGCTGCGGCAATGCGCTGGTTAACTGGTCCTCACCAAGGAAGCCAAACGGCAATTGATAGCGACTGACCTGACCACCCGCGGTCACCTCCAGCTCGCTGAGCAGTACCGGGTGTTGCGGGTCGCCAAAACGTACCCCATAGGCAATGCGCACGCTGTCGATAGCCGTGTCCTTGCCGGCAAACCAGCGGCGCTTAGGCAGCCAGGCCGGGAGCGCGGTCTGCTCCAGCGACGTGCGGCAGGGTTCTTCCAACAATTCTTCCATACGCTTTTTCAGTACCAGTGTGGTGAAGTCCGGCATGCCTTGAACAGGCTCCACATGCCAGCTGGGCATTTGATTCTCGGCCGCCAATACAAACCAATAGAAACCATAAGGTGCCAGGGTCAGCAGGAAATTCAGTTGGCCGATGGGCGGGAAGGCATTGCCGCCGAGCATCTCCACCGGGACCATGCCAGCAAACGCCGACAGGTCCAGCTCCGCCGCCTGGGCACTGCGCGACACGTTGGCCACGCACAGGATGATCTCGTGGCGCCCGTCTTCGCCGGTGAATTCGCGGGTATACGCGAGGATGCGGCGGTTGCTCGGCGAGAGCATTTTCAAACTGCCACGGCCAAACGCCTTGGACTGCTTGCGCACCGCCAGCATGCGCCGGGTCCAGTTGAGCAACGAATGCGGGTCCTGGGCCTGGGTCTCGACGTTGACCGACTGATAGCCATATTGCGGGTCCATGATCGGCGGCAGCACCAGGCTGGCCGGGTCGGCGCGGGAAAAGCCGCCGTTGCGGTCGATGGACCATTGCATCGGCGTACGCACGCCATCGCGGTCGCCGAGGTAGATGTTGTCGCCCATGCCGATTTCATCGCCGTAATACAGGGTCGGCGTGCCAGGCATCGACAACAACAGGCTGTTGAGCAGCTCGACACGGCGACGGTCTCGCTCCATCAACGGCGCCAGGCGACGGCGAATGCCCAGGTTGATGCGCGCGCGGCGGTCGGCGGCGTAGTAATTCCACAGGTAATCGCGTTCTTTGTCGGTGACCATTTCCAGGGTCAGCTCATCATGGTTGCGCAGGAAGATCGCCCACTGGCAATTGGCGGGAATCTCCGGCGTCTGGCGCAGGATGTCGGTGATCGGGAAGCGATCTTCCTGGGCCAGCGCCATGTACATGCGTGGCATCAACGGGAAGTGGAAGGCCATATGGCATTCGTCGCCGTCGTCGCCCTTTTTGTCACCGAAATACAGCTGCGTATCTTCCGGCCACTGGTTGGCTTCGGCCAGCAGCATGCGGTCCGGGTAATGCGCATCGATCTCCGCACGGATCTGTTTGAGCACATCGTGGGTTTCGGGAAGGTTTTCGTTGTTGGTGCCGTCGCGTTCGATCAGGTACGGGATGGCATCCAGGCGCAGGCCGTCAATGCCCATGTCCAGCCAGTAACGCATCACCGACAGCACGGCTTTCATCACTTGCGGGTTGTCGAAGTTGAGGTCCGGCTGGTGGGAATAGAAGCGGTGCCAGAAGTACTGGCCGGCGACCGGGTCCCAGGTCCAGTTGGATTTCTCGGTGTCGAGAAAGATGATGCGCGTACCGTCGTATTTCTGGTCGTCATCCGACCATACGTAGAAGTCCCGCGCCGCCGAGCCCGGCTTGGCCTTGCGCGCACGCTGGAACCAAGGGTGCTGGTCGGAGGTGTGGTTGATCACCAGCTCGGTGATCACTCGCAGCCCGCGCTTGTGCGCCTCGGCGATGAAGCGCTTGGCGTCGGCCATGGTCCCGTAATCGCTGTGCACGCCCCGGTATTCGGCGATGTCGTAGCCGTCATCACGGCGTGGCGAAGGATAGAACGGCAGCAGCCAGATGGTGTTTACACCCAGGTCGGCGATGTAGTCGAGCTTGGCGATCAGCCCGGGGAAGTCACCGATGCCGTCGTTGTTGGAGTCGAAATAGGATTTGACATGAACTTGGTAAATCACCGCGTCTTTGTACCAGAGCGGGTCTTTGA
Source organism: Pseudomonas sp. 58 R 12 (assembly GCF_900005865.1). NCBI lineage: Bacteria > Pseudomonadati > Pseudomonadota > Gammaproteobacteria > Pseudomonadales > Pseudomonadaceae > Pseudomonas > Pseudomonas sp. 58 R 12. Next base: position 53,379 of record NZ_CVTP01000005.1, on the reverse strand, counting down.
TAAAGGTGGCAGCGTTGGGTTTCTTCGCCATTGGAAACTCCTGGAAATTCTGAAAAAACCGGCTGAATGAACGCGGTTTAATGTGGGAGCTGGCTTACCTGCGATAAGGGTGTGTCAGCACAGCACGTGTTGACTGATGTACCGCTATCGCCGGCAAGCCAGCTCCCACAGTTGATCTTCACTTGGCTCAGGATGTGGTGATACGCCATATTCCAAACGGCATCTGCGGATCAAGGCGCATCCACTGGGTCTTGCCGTACCAGGTCCAGCGATGGCCGTTCATCAGGTCTTCGCCCTGCGTCTCGGCATCATCCGGCAACCCCAACTCCCACAGAGGCAACTCGAAACTGGCCTCCTGCGCGTTATAAGGGTCAAGGTTGACCGCCACCAGAATGAAGTTGCTGCCATCCTCACTGCGCTTGCCGAAATACAGGATGTTGTCGTTCCAAGCGTTGTAAAGCTTCAAGCCCAGGTGCGTTTGGAGCGCCGGGTTTTGCCGGCGTATGCGATTGAGCTGAGCGATCTCGGCGATGATGTTGCCGGGGGCGGTGAAGTCTCGCGGGCGGATCTCGTACTTCTCTGAATCCAGGTATTCCTCTTTGCCTGGCACCGGCGCCGCTTCGCACAATTCAAAGCCCGAATACATGCCCCACAGGCCCGAACCCATGGTGGCCAGCGCAGCGCGGATCAAAAAGCCCGGGCGGCCTGACTCATGCAAAAACGGCGGATTGATATCCGGCGTATTGACGAAGAAATTCGGCCGGTAGCATTCGCGCCATGGCGACGCGTTCAACTGCGTCAGGTATTCGCTCAGCTCGGCCTTGGTGTTGCGCCAGGTGAAATAGGTGTAGCTCTGGGAATAACCGACCTTGCCCAGGCGCGCCATCATCGCCGGCGTGGTGAACGCTTCCGCGAGGAAAATCACGTCCGGGTATTTGGCGCGCACGTCGCTGATCAGCCATTGCCAGAACGGCAGCGGCTTGGTGTGCGGGTTGTCGACTCGGAAGGTTTTCACGCCCTCTTCCACCCAACCCACCACCACGTCGCGCAGTTCGGTCCACAGGCCTGGGATCGCGTCCGCCGCGTAAAAATCGACGTTAACAATGTCCTGGTACTTTTTCGGCGGGTTTTCCGCGTATTTGATCGTGCCATCCGGGCGCCAGTTGAACCAACCCGGGTGCTCCTTGAGCCACGGATGGTCCTGGGAGCACTGGATGGCGAAGTCCAGGGCGATTTCCAGGCCATGGTCGGCAGCGGCGTGCACCAGGCGACGGAAGTCATCGCGGCTGCCCAGTTGCGGGTGAATGGCCTCGTGGCCGCCCTCTTCGCTGCCAATCGCATACGGGCTGCCCGGATCATCAGGGCCAGCCGTCAGGGAGTTGTTCTTGCCTTTGCGGTGGCTGCGCCCGATCGGATGGATGGGGGGGAAGTACAGCACATCAAACCCCATGTCATGGATCATCGACAGCCGCGAGTGCACATCATTAAAGGTGCCATGACGCGCAGGATCGTCAGTGATCGAGCGCGGAAACAGCTCGTACCAACTGGCGAACAGCGCGGCCTCGCGCTCCACATCAATCGGGTACACAGCGCTGATGCTCAAATAGGCGCGGTGATCGGCCTGGGTCATCAGATGTGCACTGTCTTCGTGCAGGAACTTCGCGACTTGCTCGGTTTCCAGCAGGCCGGAGAGTTCGTGGTGCAGCAGCATCAGGCGGTCGCGCAGTTCATTGTCGCTGCGTTCGGCGGCCTGCAGCACCAGGCTGCGGCCTTCCTGCAACTCCAGGCTGACCGGTACGCCGGCTTCATGCTTCTTGCGCAACTCGTAGCAGAAGCTGGCGAAGGTATCGATCCAGGCTTCAATGCAATATTCGTGGGGGCCTTGCTGGCTGACGGTGAACGCGCCCTCCCAGCCATTGTTGCCGACATCGGTCATCACCACGCTGTGCCAGCTCTCTTCCTGCAGCGGGCGCCAGCGGATCAGTACGGCGAGCTTGTCATGGCCGTCGGCGAACACGGTGCTGGTGACATTGACCCTTTGACCCACCACCGCCTTGACGGCGAATTCGCCGCCGTCAATCACGGGGGTGGTGCTTTCGATAGCGATCCTGGGCAGCAACAGTGCCTGGGACAGCGGCAATATGGCGTTTTCTGGAACCTGTGTTTCAGCAGTCATCGAGCATCTTCCCCTTACGCCCTATGGACGCTCTTTGCTTGATCCGAATTCTGATGCGGCCATGCTCTCCCTGATCAGGGCCGCTTATAGGTCCGAGCCTGCGCCGCTGTTAAAAGTTCAGGTGAATGTGTCGCCACTGGGCGGGAATCAATTCGGCCCGGCGGCTGTCCACCGCTGGAGCCAAGCACAAAGGAGGCCACACCGATGAATATCCCAATCCCGGCTGAAACGCCGGACCCAAATATCGACAACCCGACCCTGCCGCCCACTGAGCCGGCGCCCATTCCGGAAAAGGAGCCGCCAGAAAATGAGCCGCCGCCGGTCGAAGAACCGCCGACGACCATGCCCCCGGTGATCGTCAGTCCTTCTCGAAACGCTTGACGATTTTCGGCATCACGCTGAACACCACCAAGGCCAGCAATGTGCTCAGAACCGCTGTCGATTCCCGGCCCAACCCGGCCGAGACCCCAATCGCAGCGGTCATCCACAAGCCGGCTGCGGTGGTCAGGCCTTTGACATGGCCCTCTTCATCATCCTTGCCCTTGATGATCGTGCCAGCGCCGAGGAAACCGATCCCGGCGATCACGCCCTGTACCACCCGGCTCATGGCATCCGCCTGATTGCCAGACATCTGCGGCACCATCACGAACAGCGCAGCGCCCAACGCCACCAGCATGTGTGTGCGCACCCCGGCGGCCTTGCCCTTGCTCTCTCGCTCAAAACCGAGAATGCCACCGAGGATCGCGGCGATCAGCAAGCGCACAGTGATCTGGGTGAGCTGCCTGGCGTCGCCGATGTCGGCAAATTCGGCCTGCAGGGTTTGCCACACTTCATGCCACCAAGCGTCCATCTCAGCTGTCCTTCGTCATTGTTGGTAAAGGATGGACAGCGGCGACCGCCAGTCAGTTGCCTGGAACCCCTGCGCGCCGCCGTCCCCTAACCTTCTATAGCTCACAAAACAGGAGATTGGCATGCCCATTCGTATCGAAAACCAACTGTGCTACTTCATGCTTGATGACAACGGCCAGGAACAGAGCGTGCCAGCGACCCGGGTCAATATTGTTACCGACCTCGAAAAAGCCATGTCTTATGTAGAATTGGCGGCCGAGCGGATCTATATCACCGAAGCCGAGGCAGACGCGCTGACGGTCGCGGGCGCCCACGATGGGCGTCAACATGTAAAGGCCGACAAGCCTGGTTCGTTGATTTAATTGATCTGCATCAGCACATCCCGCACAACGCTGCGCCCCTTGCTCCACGGGGTGCAGCACATTGTCGCAGCGACTCCCCCATAGCCCATCTGATCCGCTTTTTATCGTCCTAGCTGAGTCTGTTATGCAAACAGAGCCACGCGCATAGTTCATCCGCCTGATGGAGGCTGATGAGCGAACGACCATGAGCGAACGAATCCCCACCGTGGAAACCTTTGAGCCCATACACCCAAAGAAGGTGAAGGCCAAATCCAGCGACACCTTGATTCATACCCGCAGCTTTACCGGCCTGTTCCGCACCTTGCGCGTGTGCGGTGCAGGCATTCTGTTCCTGGCCTTTTTCGGCACTGTGTGGCTGAACTGGGGTGGCAGGCAGGCGGTGCTGTGGGACCTGGCGGAAAGTAAATTCCACATTTTTGGCGCCACGTTCTGGCCGCAGGACTTCATCCTGTTGTCGGCATTGTTGATCATCTGCGCCTTCGGCCTGTTTGCGATCACCGTCTTTGCCGGCCGCGTGTGGTGCGGCTATACCTGCCCGCAAAGCTCCTTTACCTGGCTGTTCATGTGGTGCGAGAAGGTCACCGAAGGTGAGCGCAACCAGCGCATCAAGCTGCAAGCCGCGCCCTGGAGCCTGAACAAGCTGGCGCGACGCTCGGCCAAACACACGATGTGGCTGGGCATCAGCGTGCTGACCGGGCTGACCTTTGTCGGCTACTTCACCCCCATCCGCCCGCTGGCCGCCGAATTGCTGACCTGGCAAATGGGCGGCGTCAGCCTGTTCTGGGTGCTGTTTTTCAGCGGCGCCACCTACCTCAACGCGGGCTGGCTGCGCGAAGCGGTGTGCATGCACATGTGCCCGTATGCGCGTTTCCAAAGCGTCATGTTTGATAAGGACACCCTGACCATTTCCTACGACGTGGCCCGCGGCGAACACCGTGGCCCGCGCAAACGTGAGGTCAACCCCGCCGACGTCGGCTTGGGCGATTGCATTGACTGCCAACTGTGCGTGCAGGTCTGCCCGACCGGTATCGACATCCGCGACGGCCTGCAAATGGAGTGCATTGGCTGCGCGGCGTGCATCGACGCCTGCGATTCGATCATGGACAAGATGGGCTACGACCGAGGTTTGGTGAGCTACAACAGCGAACATCAACTGCAAGGCGGCAAGACCCACCTGCTACGGCCGCGCCTGATCGGCTACAGTGCCGTGCTGTTGGTGATGATTGCAGCGTTGGTGGTGGCGTTGGTGGAGCGGCCGATGGTGTCGCTGGATGTGACCAAGGACCGTGGCATGTTCCGTGAGAACGCCCAGGGCCTGATCGAAAACATCTACAGCCTCAAGGTGATCAACAAGACCCAACAACGCCAGGACTACCGCCTGGCACTGGTGGACGCCGATGGCTTCCAGCTGCAAGGCAAGACCGAGATCAGCCTGGCGCCGGGGGAAATCAGCGATGTGCCGGTGTCGGTGGCCTTGCTGGCGGATAAACCGGCGAGCAGTTCGCAAACCCTGCGCTTCAAGGTGACGGATGTGGATGAACCGTGGATCTACAGCGCGGCTGATAGCCGCTTTGTGGCGCCGCTGAATCGCTGAGACCTGTCAGGCACTGAAGATCCAATGTGGGAGCTGGCAAGCCAGCTCCCACTTAGCCCTGCGTACAATTTCAGAAAGTGATTAGGCCCCATGAAACGCTACGAAAAATTCGCCGACGACATTGCAGAACTGATCCGCTCTGGCGTGCTCGGCCCCGGCCAGCGGGTGCCGTCGGTGCGCTATGCCAGCCAGACCTACGGCGTCAGCCCGTCCACGGTGTTCCAGGCTTATTACCTGTTGGAGCGTCGTGGCCTGATCCGCGCGCGGCCGCGCTCTGGCTACTTCGTCAACACCCATGCGCCCAGCCCGTTCTCCGAGCCGGTAGTGAGTGAACAGGTGCATGAATCCACCGAAGTGGACGTGAGCGAACTAGTGTTCTCGGTGCTCGACTCGATCAAGGACCCGAACACCGTGCCTTTCGGCTCGGCCTTCCCCAGCCCGATGCTGTTCCCGCTGCCGCGCCTGGCCCGCTCCCTGGCCAGCGCCAGCCGCGAGATGGACCCGCGCCTGGTCGTTACCGACATGTCACCGGGCAACCCCCAACTGCGCCGGCAAATCGCGCTGCGGTATATGGTCGGCGGGCTGATGTTGCCCATGGAAGAGCTGCTGATTACCAACGGCGCGCTGGAAGCACTGAACCTGTGCCTGCAAGCCGTCACCGAGCCGGGCGACCTGGTGGCCATCGAAGCCCCCGCGTTCTATGCGTGCCTGCAAGTGCTGGAGCGCTTGAAACTCAAGGCGGTGGAAATCCCCGTGCACCCGCGCGATGGCATTGACCTCAACGCCCTGGCACAAAGCCTTGAGCGCTACCCGATCAAGGCCTGCTGGACCATGACCAGCTTCCAGAACCCGATGGGCGCGACCTTGCCGGAAGCCAAGAAACAGGCGCTGGTGGAACTGTTGCGCGGCCATCAGGTGCCGCTGATCGAAGACGATGTGTACGCCGAGCTGTATTACGGCCAACAGGCCCCCAAACCGGCCAAGGCTTTCGATACCGAAGGCCTGGTGATGCATTGCGGTTCCTTCGCCAAGAGCCTGGCGCCTGGCTATCGCGTGGGCTGGGTCGCAGCCGGGCGCTTTGCGCAGAAGGTCGAACGCTTGAAATTGATGACCTCGCTGTGCCCGTCGATGCCCGCCCAGGCAGCGATCGCCGATTACCTGCAACACGGCGGCTATGACCGGCACCTGCGCAAATTGCGCTATGCCCTGGAAGAGCAGCAAAGCGCCATGCTGGCTGCCATCGCGCGCTACTTCCCGGCGCAGACGCGCGTCAGTCAACCGGCCGGCGGCTATTTCCTGTGGCTGGAATTGCCGGAGCAGACGGATTCGTTGAAGTTGTTCCAGATGGCGTTGGCGCAAGGTATCAGCATCGCGCCGGGGCCGATTTTCTCGGCGACCCAACGGTTCAGGAACTGTATTCGCTTGAACTACGGCAGCCCGTGGACCGAAGCGTCAGAGAAGGCCATGGAGACGTTGGGGCGGATTGTGCGGTCATTTTGAGCCATCGCGGGCCAGCCCGACTCCCACAGGTGTACGCATTCCAATGTGGGAGCCGGGCTTGCCCGCGATGGCGTCAGTCCGGTCAGCGGCCGCCACCCAGGTCCAGGAATGTGCCCGTCGCATACGAAGCCTTATCCGACAGCAACCAGATAATCGCCTCCGCCACTTCATCCGGGCGCCCGCCCCTGGCCATGGGGATGCCGGACTCGAGTTTGCTGACGCGGTCCGGGTCGCCGCTCAGGGCATGGAAGTCAGTGAAGATGTAACCAGGGCGAACCGCGTTAACACGAATGCCCTCGCCCGCGACTTCCTTGGACAAGCCCAGGGTGAACGTGTCGAGCGCGCCTTTGGAGGCTGCATAATCGACGTATTCACCCGGCGAGCCCAGTCGCGCCGCCACCGACGAGACGTTGACGATGCTGCCGCCCTGCCCGCCATGCTTGGGCGACATGCGCAGCACCGCGTGCTTGGCACACAGGATCGGCCCGAGCATGTTGGTCTTCATGATTTTGAGGATGCGGAACTCGGACATCTCATCAACCCGCGCCTTATGCCCCACGGTGCCAGCATTGTTGACCAGTGCGGTGACGCGGCCCAGTTCGACGTCGACACGGTTGAACAAGGCGATCACTTCATCTTCGCTGCTCACATCGGCGCGCACGGCAATCGCCTGGACGCCCAGCGCACGGACCTGCTCGAGCACACGGTGCGCAGCCTCTTCGTCGGATTGGTAGTTGATGCAGATGCGATAGCCCTCGCGAGCGGCCAGCAAGGCCGTCTCGGCGCCGATCCCACGGCTGCCCCCGGTGATGATGACGACTTTGTCCATGCGTGCGTTCTCCTGATTCAACCTGATGTTTAGGGTCGTATCCGAGAATACCCGTCACGCACGGCTTTTGTCAGGCATAACGCCTATTTCGGCGCGCTGTATATCGGCCATGAACCCCTCCGCCGGCAACGGGTGCCCCAGCAGGTAACCCTGCAGGGAATCACACCCCAACCGAGTCAGGAAACGCTGCTGCACATTGGTTTCCACGCCTTCGGCAACAATGCGCAACCCCAACGCCTGGCCGAGTGCGACGATGGCCGAGACGATGGCGGCGTCATCGCTGTCGTGCTCCAGGTCACGGACAAACCCACGGTCGATCTTCAGCTCATTGGCCGGCAGGCGCTTGAGGTACATGAGGCTGGAGTAACCCGTGCCGAAGTCATCGATGGACAAATCGACCCCCATGTCCGACAGCGCCTGCAACACGGTCATGCTGGCATCGGCATCGCTCATGGCGGTGGTTTCGGTGATTTCCAGGGTCAGGTTGTTGGCTGGCAACTGATGGCGTTCAAGGGCCGCAGCCACGCTCTTGACCAGTCCGGCATGGCAAAACTGCATGGCCGAAAGGTTCACCGCAATGCGCCAGTCTTCGTAGCCCTGGGCGTACCAGATACTCATTTGGCGACAGGCTTCATTGAGCACCCACTCGCCGATGGGAATGATCAGCCCGGTCTTTTCCGCCAGTTCGATGAACATCGCGGGCAGCAGCAGGCCATGTTGCGGATGCTCCCAGCGCAACAGCGCTTCGGCGCCGACCGGAATACCACTGACCGCGTCGAACTTGGGCTGGTAGTAGAGCTGCAACTGCTGCTGTTCCAGGGCATTGCGCAGGTCTTGCAATAACTGCAACTGCTTGCGCGCATTGGTGTTCATCGAGGCATCAAAAAAGCTGTAGCCGTTTTTGCCCACGCCCTTGGCGTGGTACATCGCGGCGTCGGCGTTCATCAGCAGTTCCTGGGGGTTGCTACCGTTGCCCGGGAACATGGCGATACCAACACTGGCGGAGATCTTCAGCTCATGCTCGGCAACCTGGAACGCGCGATTGATCAGGATCACCTGGCGTTCGGCAAGGCCGAGTGCGTCATCCGGCTGGGTCAGTTGCACCAGCAATACAAACTCATCCCCGCCGATACGCGCCAGGGTGTCCTGGCTGCGCAAATCTTCACGCAGGCGCTGGCCAACTTCACGCAGCAACTGATCGCCCATGTGGTGGCCGAAGGCATCGTTGACCGGTTTGAAGCCGTCCAGATCGATAAACATCAGTGCGAAGCAACCGCCCTGCTCCTTGACGGCCTGCATGGCTTGTTGAATGCGGTCAGCGAGCAAGGTGCGATTGGGCAAGCCGGTGAGCATGTCGTGCAGGGCCAGATGGGTCAGCTCCTGGTTGGCTTGGGTCAGGGAGTCAGCGAGCACCGCCGTGCGGGCTTCCAGGCGCGCGTCGAGCAGTGAGGTCAGCAAGGCGATGGCGAGCACCGCCAGGGTCGTGACCAGTACCAGATTGTCCAGGCCATTGCCGCTCAAGCCGTCCAGTGCGGCACCGCAGAAACTGTCATCGGCGAACTGCGCCGCCGCCACACCGGTGTAATGCATGCCGACGATGGCAAAACCCATCACCACCGCTGCGCCACCCCGTGCCAGGCGCACGTACGGGGTATTACGGCGCAGGTTGAAGGCGATCCACAGCGCTGCGCCGCAGGCCCCGACGGCAATCAACAAAGAGGCGCCAAACAAGGCCGGGTCGTAGTCGATACCCGGCGTCATGCGCATCGCGGCCATGCCGGTGTAGTGCATGCAGGCGATGCCGGTGCCCATGATCAGCGCACCAAACGCCAGTTGCCAGGCAGGTAAACGCGGCTGGCTGACCAGCCACAACGCAAAGCCGCTGGACAGCACCGCGATCAACAACGACAACGCGGTGATGCCTGTATCGAAGCCCAGCGCAAACGGTAAGCGCAGCGCGAGCATGCCGATGAAATGCATCGACCACACCCCGACCCCCATCGCCATCGCGCCGCCGGCTATCCATAGATAGACCGCGCGACCTTTGGCGGTGGCAATGCGGCCGGACAGATCTAACGCGGTGTAGGAAGCAAGGATCGCGACAAGCAGTGAGATCGCAACCAGGGAGGGTGAATAACTACCGATGAGCATGGGACTTCTCGTGCGCAGCAGGCCTGAGAGGCCCGTGCAAAGTGGCAAAGCGGGCGATTGTAGCGAGAATAATTCTTGTACAGTTGATTAATTATCGTATAGCTATCACTGGCACTTTGACGTCAATCGGATGGCTCGAAAACGGTGTGGACAGTGTGCCTGGCTGGCTTTTTTGTGGAAGCTGGCTTGCCCGCGATACAGGCGCCTCGGTGCATCAGGCCGACCGAGTTGATGTCATCGCAGCATAAGTATTTACACATTTACAGCGAACCCTCTGCGTAGCAGCTGTCGAGCCCCGGCGAGGCTGCGTCAGCGGTGTGTCAGGCAGGTCGCCAACGCAGCCTCGCCGGGGCTCGACAGCTGCTACGCACTATCACATTGAAAATGTGTAGATACCTAGGGTCATTGCAGACGAGCCAACTCCCACAGGTGTTGATCAGTCTTTCTCGGCAATGGGTGTCTTCCCATCCCAACCACCGCCCAATGCGGCGATCAGTTGCACACTGGCCACCAGACGCGTCTGCAACAAGGTCAACACGGTGCGTTCGTTGCTCAGGGCCGTCGCTTGCACGGTGACCACATCAAGGTAGGCAATCAGCCCGGCCTTGTACTGGTTCTGGGTCAGGCGCAGCGACTCACGCGCGGCCTCAAGCGCTTCATTGCTGACCACCGCCTCGTCTTCCAGCACCTTGAGCTGCACCATGTAGTTTTCCACTTCGCGGAAACCATCCAGCACGGTCTGGCGGTACTTGGCGACGGTCTCGTCATAGCTGGCCACGGTGCGGTCGACTTCCGCCGAACGCTGGCCGCCGTCGAACAGGGTCATGGCGAGCTTGGGGCCTACCGACCAGAAGCGGTTCGGCAGGCTGATCCAGTCGGAATAGGTACTGCTGGAATAGCCGCCGGCCAGGCTCAGGCTCAGGTCCGGATAGTAAGCGGCCTCGGCCACGCCGATATTGGCGTTGGCGGCGATCACCGAGCGTTCGGCCGAGGCGATATCCGGGCGACGCTCAAGCAATTGCGACGGCAGGCTCAGCGGAATCTGCGGCAGTGCCGGGATGTCTTTGCTCACCGCCAGGTTGAAGTTGGCCGGCGCCTCGCCGATCAGCACGGCAATTGCGTTTTCCAATTGGGCACGTTGCCATATCAGGTCGATCAGGCTGGCCTGGGTGGTCTTGAGCTGGGTTTGCGCCTGGGCCACCGCGTCCTTGCCGGAGACACCGGCGCGGTATTGGTTCTGGGTCATTTGCAGGGAGCGCTGATAGGCCTCCAGCGTGGCTTGCAGCAAACGCGTCTGTTCATCCATGACGCGCAGTTGCAGGTAGCTTTGCACCAGTTCCGACTGTTGGCTCAGGCGCATCGCCGCCAGGTCCGCCGAGCTGGCTTCGGCGCTGGCCTCGTTGGCTTCCAGGCCACGGCGCAATTTGCCCCAGATATCCGCCTCCCAGCTCACGCCTAACTGTGCATTCAGGGTGTCACGGATACCACTGCTGGAACTGCTCAGGCTGGCGCTGCTGCTGCCGGTGCCTTGGCTGGCGCGGGTTTTACCGACGCTGAGGTCAACGCTGGGGTAAAACGCACCACGGGAACTGCGCACCAGCGCCTGGGCCTGGCGAAAGCGCGCTTCGGCCTGGGCGACGGTTTGGTTGGAATTGTTGAGGCGCAGCACCAGGTCATTGAGCTGGCGGTCGCCGTACAGCTCCCACCAGGCGCCACGGGCCAAGGCGTCGCTCGGGGTTGCCTGGCGCCAGCCCTGGGCTTCTTTGAATTGGGCGGGCTCGACGACTTCCGGGCGCTTGTAGTCGGGGCCAATAGCGCAGGCGCTGAGCAACACGCCACACAGCACCAGGCTCGCCACGCGGCAACCACGGAACATGGCCAATTGGGCAAAGGTTGAATCGGTCATAGCGCAGTGTCCAGGGCAGCATCGGTACGCACACCGCGCCATTTGTTGAAGCGATGGCGCGCGCGGTCGAGATAGAGGTAAACCACCGGGGTGGTGTAAAGGGTCAGGACCTGGCTGAACACCAGGCCGCCGATGATGGTCAGGCCCAGGGGGCGACGCATTTCCGCGCCATCACCACTGCCCAACAGCAAAGGCAACGCACCGAGGATGGCCGCCAGGGTGGTCATCAGGATCGGCCGCAAACGCATCAGGCAGGCGCTGCGAATCGACTCCATCGGCCCCATGCGGTCGTTACGCTCCAGCTGCAGGGCCAGGTCGATCATCAAGATCGCGTTCTTCTTCACCACACCAATCAGCAGGAACAGGCCAAGCAAGGAGATCAGGCTGAACTCGCCCCCCGTCAGGTAAATGGCGAGCATCGCGCCAACACCGGCCGACGGCAGGGTCGAGAGGATCGTCAATGGGTGGATGTAGCTTTCATACAGAATGCCCAGCACCAGATACACCGCCACCAGCGCGCCGAGGATCATGAACGGCTGGCCCTTCTGTGTGGCCGCGAAGGCATCGGCGGTGCCGGCCATCTTGGCGATCACATCTTCTGGCAAGCCGACCTTGGCAATCGCCCGCTCGATAGCGGCCGTGCCCTGCTCCACTGTCACACCGGGCGCCATGTCGAAGGCAATGTTTTCCGAAGCGAACTGGCCTTCGTGGCTGACGCGGTCGTCCGCCAAGCTGTTCTCGTAATGGGCAATGGTCGATAACGGTACCCGCGCGCCGTCAGCGGTGATCACCTGCATCTGGTTCAGGGTGATCGGGTCCTGCGCGTATTTGGGATTGACCTCCATCACCACCTGGTACTGGTTGAGGCTGTCGTAGATGGTGGAAATCTGCCGCTGGCTGTAGGCGTTGTTGAGCACCGCCGTGACCATATTCATGTCGATCCCCAGGCGTTTGGCCTGGTCGCGGTCGACAATCAACGTGACCTGCGCCGCACCCCGGCCTTCTCGGGCGTCGATGGCGGTGAGTTCCGGCAGCTCGCGCAGGGCCGCGACGACCTTCGGATACCACAGGCGCAGTGCCGCCAGGTCGCCACTTTGCAGGATGTAGGAATACTGCGCACTGGTCTGGTCGCGGCTGCCACCGAACTGCAGGTCCTGGTCGGCCATCAGGAACAGCCGCCCGCCCGGCACCAGCGGCACGTCCTTGCGCAGGCGCTCGATCACCGCCTGGGCGGAAATCTTGCGTTCGCTGATAGGTTTGAGGCGTACCAGCATCACCGCGTTGTTGGTGCCGTTGTTGCCGCCGATAAAGCCGGCCACGCTGAGCACTGCAGGGTCCTTGAGCACGGCTTTGCGGAAGGTTTCCATCTTCGGTTGCATCACGCTGAACGACAGGCCGTCATCGCCTCGCACAAAACCGATCAACTGGCCGGTGTCCTGCTGCGGCATGAAGGTTTTCGGTACCACCACGTACAACGCCACGTTCAAACCAATGGTCAGCAACAGGCTAAGCAGGGTCAGGCGACGATGGCGCAGCACCCAATCCAGGCTGGTCGCGTAGCCGGCAACCATGCGGTCGTTGACCTTCTGGCTCCAGCGCTGCAAACCGGACATCTGGCCTTTGACATGGGGCTTGAGCCAGCGCGCGCACAGCATGGGCGTCAGGGTCAGCGAGACAATCAGCGACACAATGATCGCCGCCGACAAGGTGATGGAAAACTCGCGGAACAGGTTAGTGACAATCCCGCCCATAAACAGGATGGACAGGAACACCGCCACCAGCGACACGTTCATCGACAGCAAGGTAAACCCGACTTCCTCGGCTCCCAGGTACGCCGCCTTCATCGGCGGCACGCCTTCGTCGATATGCCGGGAAATGTTCTCCAGCACCACAATGGCATCGTCCACCACCAGGCCGGTGGCCAGGATCAACGCCATCAACGAAAAGTTGTTCAACGAAAAACCGTACAGGTACATCACCGCAAAGGTGCCCACCAGTGACACCGGCACCGCCAGGGTCGGGATCAGCGAGGCGCGGAAGTTACCGAGGAACAGGTACACCACCAGAATCACCAGGCCCACGGCGATCAGCAGGGTCATCTCGGCTTCGTGCAAGGTCGCCGTGATCACCGGCGAGCGGTCCATCGCCAGGCTCAGCTTGACGCTGGACGGCAGCACCGCTTGCAACGCCGGCAACTGCGCCTTGATCTGCCTGACCGTCTCAATGATATTGGCACCGGACTGGCGGTTGATCACCAGCAGCACCGCCGGTTCGTTGTTGAAGAAGCCGCTGTTGTAGCGGTCTTCAACGCCGTCGCTGATCTTCGCCACATCACTCAAGCGCAAGGCGGCGCCGTTCTGGTAGCGGATCAGCAGCGGCTCGTAGTCCTTGGCTTTTTCCAGTTGGTCGTTGGCCTGAATCTGCCAGTTGCGCTGGCTGTCTTCCAGGGAGCCTTTGGGCCGGCGCTGGTTGGCGTTGGCGATGGTGTTGCGCACATCGTCGAGGGCCACGCCGTACTGGTCGAGGGCCTTGGGCTCCAGCTCGATGCGCACCGCCGGCAGGGAGCTGCCGCCGATCTGCACTTCGCCTACGCCCGGCACCTGGGACAGGCTTTGCGAAAGAATGGTCGAGGCCAGGTCGTACAACTGGCCTTTCTGCAGCACGTCCGAGGTCAGCGACAGCACCATGATCGGCGCCTGGGACGGGTTGATCTTTTTGTAGGTGGGCATGCTGCGCATGCCGCTGGGCAGCAGGTTGCGCGAGGCATTGATTGCCGCCTGCACTTCCCGCGCCGCGCCGTTGATATCCCGGTCGGAGTCAAACGCGAGGATCACCCGGGTAGAGCCCTGGCTCGACGAGCTACTCATGGTGGTAATGCCGGCAATCGCGCCAAACGAGCGCTCCAGCGGCGTGGCCACGGTAGACGCCATCACCTCGGGGCTTGCGCCAGGCAAGCTGGCCGACACCACGATCACCGGAAAATCAATCTGCGGCAGCGGCGACACCGGCAGCAGATTGAAGCTGACACCGCCCAGCAACATGATCGCCAGGCTCAGCAGCATGGTCGCTACCGGCCGGCGAATGAAAGGTCCGGACAGGTTCATGACTCAACCGGCTCCAGGCTTTGCGGCTCTTTGCGCCAGCGACGGCCCAGGCGATCGAAGTACAGGTAAATCACCGGCGTGGTGAACAGGGTCAGCACCTGGCTCACCAACAAACCGCCGACCATCACCAGGCCCAGAGGTTGACGCAGTTCAGCGCCGGAACCGGTGGCGAGCATCAACGGTACTGCACCAAACAATGCGGCCAAGGTGGTCATCAGGATCGGCCGGAAGCGCAGCAGCGCCGCCTGGTAGATCGCGGTCTGCGGGTCGAGCCCCTGGTTGCGTTCAGCATCGAGGGCGAAGTCGATCATCATGATCGCGTTCTTCTTGACGATACCGATCAGCAAAATGATGCCGATGATCGCAATCATGCCCAGATCATTGCCACTGAGCAGCAACGCCAGCAACGCGCCCACGGCCGCCGACGGCAAGGTCGAGAGGATGGTGATCGGGTGGATATAACTCTCGTAGAGCACACCCAGCACGATGTACATGGTGACCACGGCCGCCAGGATCAGCAGCAAGGTGCTCGACAGCGAGGCTTCGAACGCCTGGGCCGCGCCCTGGAACTGGGTCTGCACGCCCACCGGCATGCCGATGTCTTTCTGGGTCTGGTTGATCAGCTCCACGCCTTTGCCCAACGCGACACCAGGCGCCAGGTTGAACGACATCATCACCGCCGGGAACTGGCCGATGTGCGCAATCGCCAGTTGCGCCTGGCGCTGTTCCACATGGGCCAGGCTGGACAAGCGCACCTGGCCGCCATCGGTGGTTTTCACATGGATCTGGTTCAGCGCATCCGGGCCCAGGGTTTCGCCGGACTGGGCCTGCAATACCACGCGGTACTGGCTGGCCTGGGTGTAGATGGTAGAAATCTGCCGTTGGCCGAAGGCATCGTAAAGCGCGTCGGTGATGGTCGACACGCTGACACCCAGGCGTGACGCCGCATCGCGGTCGATCACCAGGTACACCTGCAGGCCCTTGTCCTGCAGGTCGCTGGCAACGTCGGTGAGTTCGGGCATCTGGCTCAACGCGTGGACCAGTTTTTCGCTCCACAACGCCAGCAACTCGGAATCCGGCGAAGACATGCTGAACTGGTACTGGGTGCGGCTGACACGGTCTTCGATGGTCAAGTCCTGCACCGGCTGCATGAACAGGCGGATGCCCACCAGCTTGTCGATTTGCGGCTGCAAGCGGGTGATCACTTGGGCTGCGCTCAAGTCGCGCAGGCCGTGAGCCTTGAGGTTGATCAACAAGCGCCCACTGTTGAGGGTAGCGTTGTCACCGTCCACACCAATGTAGGACGACAGGCTTTCCACCGCTGGATCGGCCAGGATGATCTTCGCCAGGTCCTGCTGGCGCTGGCTCATGGCGGCGAAGGAAATCGACTGCGGCGCTTCGGAAATACCCTGGATCACGCCCGTATCCTGCACCGGGAAGAAGCCTTTGGGCACCACCAGGTACAGCACCACGGTCAGACCCAGGGTCGCGATGGCGACCAGCAGGGTCAGCGGTTGGTGCCGGAGCACCCACTGCAACATGCTTCCATAACGCGCGATCAACCAATCGATCCACGCACCACTGGCTTTGTAGAATCGGCTTTGCTCCTCTTCCTTGGGTTCACGCTTGAGCAGCCGCGCGCACATCATCGGCGTGAGGGTCAGGGACACCACCAGGGAAATCAGGATAGCCACTGCCAGGGTGATGGCGAACTCACGGAACAGGCGCCCGACGACGTCGGCCATGAACAGCAGCGGAATCAATACCGCGATCAGCGACAGGGTCAGGGAAATCAGGGTAAAACCGATTTGCTTGGCGCCCTTTAGCGCCGCGGCCAAGGGCGTTTCGCCCTCCTCTATGTAGCGCGAGATGTTCTCCAGCATCACGATGGCATCGTCCACCACGAAACCGGTGGCGATGGTCAAGGCCATCAGCGTGAGGTTGTTGATGGAGAAGCCCGCCAGGTACATCACGCCAAAGGTGCCCACCAACGACAGCGGCACGGCGATGGACGGAATGAGCGTGGCGCTGACCCTGCGCAGGAACAGGAACGTCACCATCACCACCAGGGCGATGGCGATGAGCAATTCGTGCTGCACGTCTTTCACCGACGCCCGGATGGTTTGGGTGCGGTCAGTGAGCACCGTCACGTCGAGGCCGGCCGGCAGGTTGTCGGTGATGCTTGGCAGCAGCGCCTTGATGCGGTCCACCACCTCGATCACGTTGGCCCCCGGCTGGCGCTGGATATTCAGCAGCACGGCCTGGTTTTCATTGGCCCAGGCCGCGAGGCGCTCGTTTTCGGCGCCGTCGACGATCTGTGCCACGTCTTTTAGACGCAACGGCGCGCCATTGTTGTAGGCCAGGATCAACTCGGCGTACTGCGCAGGCGAGACCAACTGGTCGTTGGCATCAAGCATCGACACGCGGGTGGGGCCGTCGAAGTTACCCTTGGGCTGGTTGACGTTGGACGCGGCGATCAAGGTGCGCACGTCCGACAGGTTCAAGCCGTTGGCCGCCAGGGCCTCGGGGTTGACCTTGATGCGCACGGCCTGGCGCTGGCCACCGGCGATGCTGACCATGCCGACGCCGCTGATCTGCGCGATTTTCTGCGCCATGCGCGTGTCGACCAGGTCATTGAGCTTGGGCAGCAACATGGTTTTTGAGGTAATGGCCAGGGTCAGCACCGGGGTGTCCGCCGGGTTGACCTTGTTGTACACCGGCGGCGCCGGCAAATCCTTGGGCAACAGGTTGGTCGCGGCGTTGATCGCGGCCTGCACCTGTTGCTCGGCGACATCCATATTGATGTCGAGGTTGAAACGCAGGGTCAGCACCGACGCGCCGCCGGAACTGGTGGAGGCCATTTGCGTGAGGCCGGGCATTTGCCCGAACTGGCGTTCCAGCGGCGCGGTGACCGCACTGGTCATCACATCCGGGCTGGCGCCGGGGTACAGGGTCATCACCCGAATGGTCGGGTAGTCCACTTGGGGCAGCGCCGAAACCGGCAACAAGCGGTACGAAATGATGCCGGCCAACACAATGGCCAGCATGCTCAGCGTGGTGGCGACCGGGCGAAGGATAAACAGTCGCGACAGGTTCATGAACCGACCTTTTGCGCCTTGCCGGCGGCAGCGCCGGTCTCCCCTTTCGCGGCGGGCTTGCCTTGCAGGTGTTCGGTCGGCGTGGTCGGCACTTCGCTGCTCTCATTCACCACTTCGACTTCGCTGCCGTCCTTCAAACGGTCAGTGCCTTCCAGCACCACGCGGTCGCCGGCCTTGAGACCTTGCTTGATCACGGTGTTATCGCCATCGGTATCGCCGACTACCAGCGGCTGCACCTTGACCTTCTTGTCGCCGTCGAGCACGTAGACGAAGGTGCCGGTGTTGCCGAACTGGATCGCCGCCGACGGCGCCAGCACTACGTTATGCAGGGTGTCAGCCAACAGGTGCACATTGACGAACTGATTGGGAAACAGCGCCTGGTCCTTGTTATCGAAGCGCGCCTTGAATTTCAGGGTGCCGGTGGTGACGTCGATCTGGTTGTCCAGGCTCTGCAGCACGCCGGTGGCCTGTACTTTCACATCGCCACGGCCCCAGGCATCCACAGGGAGTTTGTTGCCGGCGTGGTAGCGAGCAAGCACGGTTTCCAGGGTATTTTCCGGCAGGGTGAAGGCGACGCTGATCGGTTGGGTCTGGGTGATCACGGCCAGGAAGGTGGTGTCGTTGGCCGCCACCAGGTTGCCCACGTCCACCTGGCGCAGGCCCACGCGGCCACTGATCGGTGCGCGGATCTTGGTGAATTCGAGGTTGAGCTTGGCGTCATCCACCGCGCCCTGGTTGGTCTTGACCGTGCCCTGGTATTGCAAAACCAGCGCTTCGGCGGTGTCCAGGGTCTGCTTGGCAATACTGTCCTGGGCGAACAGGTCGCGATAACGCTGCACGTCGACCTGGGCGTTTTTCAGTTGGGCCTGGTTCTGCATCAGCGTGCCCTGGGCCTGGAGCAAGGCGTTCTGGTAGCTGCGCGGGTCGATCTCGGCCAGCAGGTCGCCGGCCTTGACCATCTGCCCTTCTTCAAAGGCGATCTTCACCAACTCGCCACCCACCCGGCTGCGCACATTGATCGTGTTCAGTGCGGTAACCGTGCCCAAGGCCTTGTAGTACACCGGGAACTCGCCAAGCACCGCAGGCGCCACGCGTACCGGCACCGGGCCAGTGGAACCGCCAAACCCAGGGCGCGCCATGCCGGTCTTGCTCGCATGGCCGGCCGGCGCGTCTTTATGGGCGGCACCGCTGGGCCAGAATTTCCAGCACAGGCCGGCGATAACCAGCAGCACGAGCAGGCCGAACAACCAGCGGCGGGAGTTGCGGGGGGAGGATTGCATGGAGTGATCAACCATTGGGCGCGAGAGCTTCTTCTTTGGGAGGCTGAAAGATAAGCACTGGAGCGCGTTAAGAAAAGCGCCTTTACCGGCTATTTACCTTGGGCTTACAACTTTAAACATCTGCGCTTAGTCCGTTCGCTATTTCGCTAAGCACCTGAGCGACAAATAAAAACGGCCTGGACTAGGCCAGGCCGCAAGCATGCATCATACGTGTTACTGCCAAACGACAGTAACGTACCGAAACAGTTACTTCAAAACAGCCAGGGCTGCTTCGTAGTTTGGCTCTTCAGCGATTTCCTTGACCAACTCGCTGTGCAGCACGTTGTCGTTTTCGTCCAGCACTACGACGGCACGAGCAGTCAGGCCTTTGAGCGGGCCGTCGGCAATCGCCACACCGTAATCAACCGCGAAATCCGAATCGCGGAAATCAGACAGGTTCTTCACGTTTTCCAGGCCTTCGGAGCCGCAGAAACGCGCTTGGGCGAACGGCAGGTCGGTGGAGATGCACAGCACCACGGTGTTTTCCACATCGTTGGCCTGCGCGTTGAACTTGCGCACCGAAGTCGCGCAGGTTGGGGTGTCGACACTTGGGAAGATGTTCAGCACCTTACGCTTGCCCGCAAAGGTGGCCAGGGTGGCGTTGGACAGATCGCCGGCGGTCAGGGTGAAGTCTGCGGCTTTGGCGCCGACTTTCGGCAGTTCGCCTTCAACCTGGACCGGGTTGCCTTTGAGAGTGACTTGAGCCATGAACGGAATCCTTATGCTGGGTTTTGGTTAAACGAATTCAAGAGGCCGAAGTTAACCACAAACTACGATGACGACCTACCGCCAGACACAAATTGTCATGCCACCGGTTGTGGTTTAATTGCGCGCTTTTCACCTGCCCCTCAAGGAAACCGTTGTCGATGAATCAGCCCGCCACCAAAGTCCTGGTCATTGGTTATGTCTGGCCGGAACCACGTTCCTCGGCCGCAGGCGGGCATATGATGCAGATTCTTGAGAGTTTTCTGGCGCAAGGTTGGGACATTACCTTCAGCAGCCCCGCAACCATCGGCGAGCACAAGGCCGATCTGCCCGCCCTGGGCATAGCCGAATGCGCTATCGAGTTGAATAACAGCAGTTTCGACGATTTTATCTGCGAACTCGCTCCGGATATCGTGCTGTTCGACCGCTTCATGATGGAAGAACAGTTCGGTTGGCGCGTCGAGAAATGTTGCCCCGATGCCCTGCGCGTACTGGAAACCTCTGACCTGCAAAGCCTGCGCGACGCACGGCATCAGCGCCTCAAGGACCACCTCAAGGCCCACCCCGACAGCGACGACTTCAGCGCGCTGTTTTCCCCGGCGTTGCACGAAGAGTTCCAGCTGATGGCCGACACTGACCTGGCCAAGCGCGAAATCGCGGCGATCTACCGTTGCGATATCAGCCTGATGATCTCTGACGTGGAAATCCGCCTGCTGACCGAGCAGTTCAAAGTGCCGGCTGCCCTGCTCCACTGGTGCCCGCTGATGCTGGAACCACCCGCCGAGCCCTTCGCGCCATTTGAAGACCGGGCGCACTTCCTCAGCATCGGCAACTTCCGCCACGCGCCCAACTGGGACGCGGTGTTATGGATGAAAAACAGCCTGTGGCCGCTGATTCGCCAGCAATTGCCGGGCGCCCAGTTGCATATCTATGGCGCCTACACGCCGCCCAAGGCCACTGCGCTGCATAACCCGGCACAGGGATTTCATGTGATGAACTGGGCCGAAGATGCCTTGCAGGTGATGACGGCCGCGCGTATCTGCCTGGCGCCACTGCGCTTCGGCGCCGGCATCAAGGGCAAACTCGCGGATGCGATGCTCTGCGGCACACCGAATATCACCACGCCCATCGGCGCCGAGGCCATGGGTGATGAGCAGCCGTGGCCGGGGCTGATCGAACACAGCGCACCTGCACTCGCCGCCGCCGCCGTGGCGCTCTACCAGGACCGCGAACGCTGGACCCAGGCCCAGGAAAACGGTCGCCAGCTGTTAGCGCGCCGCTATGACCAGAACATTCATGGCCCCGCGCTGGTGGCATGTCTGCAACAGTGCCGCAGCCATCTCGCCGCCCATCGCCGCGATAACTTCACCGGCAGCATGCTGCGCCACCACGCCCATAAAAGTACGCAATACATGTCCCAGTGGATCGAGGCAAAAAACCGCAGCGTATAAACGGCGACGCTGGCGAGGTTGCGCGCGAGGGGGCATTATCCTACGCAGCAACCACAATAAAGCGACGGCAGTATGACCCGAGCAACACGAATCACCGACCCTTCCTACGAGCTGATGGACGATCACAACGGTCTGTCCATCATCTATCGCCAGCACGGTTTCCCCTGCCCGCTGGTGCGCTGGCACTTTCACAAGGAATACGAGCTGCACCTGATCGTCGCCAGCTCGGGCAAGGTGTTTATCGGCGACTATATCGGCAACTTCTACCCGGAAAGCCTGTTCCTCACCGGCCCCAACCTGCCCCACAACTGGATCAGCCAGGTCGAGGAAGACGAGGTAGTGCCCAAGCGCGACATGTTGGTGAATTTCACCGATGAGCTGTTTGAAGGCGGCAGCCATATCTTCGCCGAACTCAAGACCCTGGCGCCGCTGCTGGAACGGGCGCAGTACGGCATCGAGTTTCGCTGCAAGCGCACGATTGCCCAAGCGATGACCTTGATGCAGCGCATTGAGGACGCACAGGGCATGGCGCGGCTGGGACATTTCTTTATCCTGCTGGAAGTACTCAGCGCGTGTGAGGACTACCAGTTGCTTTCAGGGGTGACGACACCGCAGTTGGCCGACGAGCACAGTATCGACCGTACCAACCGCGCGGTGGACTACATCTTCGCCCACTACGCGCGTGAGCTGTCCCTTGAAGAGGTTGCGGAATACCTGGGGATGAAGCCCACCTATTTCTCAAGGGTGTTCAAACAGGCCACCGGGCGCACGTTTATCGAATTCGTCAATCGGCTGCGCATCAGCAAGTCGTGCGAGCTGTTGGCCGATGGTGATAAAGCCGTGACCGATGTGTGCTTTGAATCGGGCTTCAACAACATCTCCAACTTCAACCGGCGTTTTCAACAGCTTAAAGGCATGACCCCTTCCCACTACCGACGCCTGGCGGTGCAGCGCTTGACCGAGCAGAACCTGGCTTAATGGTTTCAGCTGCTGTGTTATCGAGTGCAAAAAAGTATCAGTCCCAGTGCTCCCAAGGATTTGTCACAGCGCCATTAGAAGGCTGTAATCAACGCACACTCTTCCTGACTCCTTGTGGGAAGACACAACAACAATAACTGTCCTTCTGTAGCCCCCTGGGCGCGGAAATGGAGTGCGCGATGAAGTTCACAGCAAAAGCTCTAATTGCCTTTTCTTGTATGACCCTCAGCGCCGTCAGCCTTGGCGCGCAAACCCTGACCATTGCCACCGTCAACAACAGCGACATGATCCGCATGCAAAAGCTCTCGAAAACCTTCGAGGCCGAGCATCCGGAAATCAAGCTGAATTGGGTGGTGCTCGAAGAAAACGTGCTGCGCCAACGCCTGACCACCGACATCGCGACCCAGGGCGGGCAGTTCGATGTGCTGACCATCGGCATGTACGAAGCTGCACTGTGGGGCGCGAAGGGCTGGTTGGAGCCGATGAAGGACTTGCCGGCGTCCTACGATCTCGATGACGTATTCCCTTCGGTGCGTGACGGCCTGTCTGTCAAAGGCTCGCTGTATGCCCTGCCGTTCTACGCCGAAAGTTCGATCACCTACTACCGCACCGACCTGTTCAAGAACGCCGGGCTGACCATGCCCGAGCATCCGACCTGGACGCAGATCGGCGAATTCGCCAGCAAACTCACCGACAAGAGCAAAGAGCAATACGGCCTGTGCCTGCGCGGCAAAGCCGGTTGGGGTGAGAACATGGCGCTGATCACCACCCTGGCCAACGGCTACGGTGCGCGCTGGTTCGATGAGAAGTGGCAGCCGGAATTCAACGGCCCTGAATGGAAGGAGGCGCTGAACTTCTACGTCGACAACATGAAGAAATCCGGCCCGCCGGGCGCCTCCAGCAACGGCTTCAACGAAAACCTGGCGCTGTTCAACAGCGGCAAGTGCGCGATTTGGGTCGACGCCAGCGTCGCCGGTTCGTTCGTGACCGACAAGACCCAAAGCAAAGTGGCTGACCACGTCGGCTTCACCTTTGCCCCCCACGAGAAAACCGACAAGGGCACCTCGTGGCTGTACTCCTGGAGCCTGGCAATCCCTACCAGTTCCAAGGCCAAGGACGCCGCCAAGGTGTTCACCAGCTGGGCCACCTCCAAGGAATATGGCGCATTGGTCGCCAAGACCGATGGCGTTGCCAACGTACCGCCAGGCACGCGCAAGTCGACCTACAGCGATGAGTACATGAAGGCCGCGCCGTTTGCCAAGGTGACCCTGGAATCGCTGAAAGTGGCGGACCCGACCAAACCAACGCTCAAGCCGGTGCCGTATATCGGTATCCAGTTGGTGACCATTCCTGAGTTCCAGGCGATTGGGACACAGGTCGGTAAATTCTTCTCGGGCGCGTTGACCGGTCAGCAGACGGTGGATGCTGCGTTGACTGCTGCGCAGACCACCACTGAGCGGGAAATGAAGCGGGCGGGTTACCCCAAATAAGGTGAGCCTTCCACTGTAAATGTGGGAGCGGGCTTGCTCGCGAATGCGGTGTGTCAGTCACGGATGCATCAACTGGAAGACCGCATTCGCGAGCAAGCCCGCTCCCACATTTGATTGCACTCCGATTCTTGCTCTGTACTGGCCTTGAATACCATGAATACAACCACACCCAAAAACCGCCTGGCCAACCCCGGCTGGTTCCTTGTCAGCCCCTCGGTGGCCTTGTTGCTGCTGTGGATGATCGTGCCCCTGGGCATGACCCTGTACTTTTCGCTGATCCGCTACAACCTGCTCTACCCCGGCGAAAACCAATTCGTCGGGTTGGAGAACTTCACCTACTTCATCACCGACTCGGGCTTCCTGCCGGGCGCCACCAATACCCTGTTGCTGGTGGGCAGCGTGCTGCTGATCAGCGTGGTGTTCGGTGTGTTGATCAGTGCCCTGCTGGAGGCCAGTGAGTTCTTCGGTCGCGGCCTGGTGCGGGTGTTGTTGATTTCGCCCTTCTTCATCATGCCCACGGTCGGTGCGCTGATCTGGAAGAACCTGATTTTCCACCCGGTGTCGGGGATTCTCGCCGCCGTGTGGAAGTTCTTCGGCGCTGAGCCGGTGGACTGGCTGGCGCACTACCCGTTGCTGTCGATCATCATCATAGTGTCGTGGCAATGGCTGCCCTTCGCGATCCTGCTGCTGATGACCGCCATGCAGTCCCTGGACCAGGAACAAAAGGAAGCCGCGCGCCTCGACGGTGCCGGTGCTATCGCGATCTTCTGGCACCTGACCCTGCCCCACCTGGCGCGCCCGATTGCCGTGGTGGTGATGATCGAAACGATCTTTCTGCTCTCGGTATTCGCCGAAATCTTCACCACCACCAACGGTGGCCCCGGCTACGCCTCGACCAACCTCGCCTACCTGATCTACAACCAGGCGCTGGTGCAGTTCGACGTGGGCATGGCCTCGGCCGGCGGCTTGATTGCCGTGGTCATCGCCAATATCGCGGCGATCATCCTGGTGCGGATGATCGGCAAAAACCTGACTGACAAGCCTTGAGGGCCGCGCCATGACGCTTCAACAATCCCGCCGCCTGCAAAGCCTGTTGCTCGGCACGTTGGCCTGGGCCATCGCGATCCTGATCTTTTTCCCGATCTTCTGGATGGTGCTGACCAGCTTCAAGACCGAAATCGACGCATTCGCTACGCCGCCGCAGTTCATCTTCACGCCGACGCTGGAGAACTACCTGCACATCAACGAGCGCAGCAATTACTTTAGTTATGCGTGGAACTCGGTGCTGATTTCCTTCAGCGCCACCGCCTTATGCCTACTGATTTCAGTACCGGCCGCCTACTCCATGGCGTTCTACGAAACCAAGCGCACCAAAGGCACGCTGCTGTGGATGCTGTCCACCAAAATGCTGCCGCCGGTGGGCGTGCTGATGCCGATCTACCTGCTGGCCAAGAGCTTTGGCCTGCTGGACACGCGCATTGCGCTGATCATCATCTACACCCTGATCAACCTGCCGATTGTGGTGTGGATGGTTTACACCTACTTCAAGGACATCCCCAAGGACATCCTCGAAGCCGCCCGCCTGGATGGCGCCACGCTGTGGCAGGAAATGGTCCGCGTGCTGCTGCCGATCGCCAAGGGCGGCCTGGCGTCCACCGTGTTGCTGTCGCTGATCCTGTGCTGGAACGAGGCGTTCTGGTCGCTGAACCTGACCTCGTCCAGCGCCGCGCCGCTGACCGCGTTGATCGCCTCCTACTCCAGCCCCGAAGGGTTGTTCTGGGCCAAATTGTCCGCCGTCTCGACCCTGGCCTGCGCACCGATCCTGATTTTTGGCTGGATCAGCCAGAAACAGCTGGTGCGCGGGTTGTCCTTCGGCGCCGTGAAGTAACGGCTGCTTAATAAAAATTCAAAGCGGAGGCCCATCCCATGGCCAACCTGAAAATCAAGAATCTGCAAAAAGGCTTCGAAGGCTTTTCCATCATCAAGGGCATCGACCTGGAAGTGAACGACAAGGAATTCGTAGTGTTCGTCGGCCCCTCGGGCTGCGGTAAATCCACGCTGCTGCGCCTGATCGCCGGCCTTGAAGAAGTCAGCGAAGGCACCATCGAGCTGGATGGTCGCGACATCACCGAAGTGACCCCGGCCAAGCGTGACCTGGCGATGGTGTTCCAGACCTACGCGCTGTACCCGCACATGAGCGTGCGCAAGAACATGTCGTTTGCGCTCGACCTGGCCGGTGTCGACAAGAAGCTGGTGGACAGCAAGATCAGCGAAGCGGCGCGCATCCTCGAGCTGGGCCCGTTGCTGGAGCGTAAGCCCAAGCAGCTGTCCGGTGGGCAGCGCCAGCGTGTGGCGATCGGCCGCGCGATTGTGCGTAACCCGAAGATCTTCCTGTTCGATGAGCCGCTGTCCAACCTCGACGCCGCCCTGCGCGTGCAGATGCGCCTGGAGCTGGCGCGCCTGCATAAAGAGTTGCAGGCGACCATGATCTACGTGACCCACGACCAGGTCGAAGCCATGACCCTGGCCGACAAGGTCGTGGTGTTGAACAGCGGCCGTATCGAGCAAGTCGGTTCGCCACTGGAGCTGTACCACCAGCCGGCCAACCTGTTTGTGGCGGGCTTCCTCGGCACGCCGAAAATGGGCTTCCTCAAGGGCAAGGTCACCCGCGTCGAGGGCCAGGGCTGCGACGTGCAGCTGGACGCCGGCACAACCATCAGCCTGCCGTTGAGCGGTCCCAGCTTGAGCGTCGGCAGTGCGGTGACCCTGGGCATCCGTCCTGAGCACCTGGAAATCGCCGCGCCGGGCCAAACCACCTTGACCGTCACCGCCGATGTCGGCGAACGCCTGGGGAGCGACACCTTCTGTCACGTTATCACCGCCAACGGCGAGCCGCTGACCCTGCGGATTCGTGGCGATATGGCCAGCCAGTACGGCGAGACGCTGCACCTGCACCTGGACCCGGCGCACTGCCATCTGTTCGACACCGACGGTGTTGCCGTGGCCCGCCCACTGCGCGCTGCCGCCTGATTTCGCGAGTATTCCGTCATGAAGCTGAATAAACAGAACCTCACCCAACTGGCGCCGGAAGTGAAGCTGCCCGCCTACGCCATCGCCGACACCCGCCAAGGCATTGCGCACATCGGCGTCGGCGGTTTCCACCGCGCACATCAGGCGTATTACACCGATGCGTTGATGAACACGGGCGAAGGCCTGGACTGGAGCATCTGCGGCGTCGGCCTGCGCAGTGAGGACCGCAAAGCCCGTGACGACCTGGCTGGCCAGGACTACCTGTTCACCCTGTACGAACTGGGCGATACCGACGACACCGAAGTGCGTGTCATCGGCTCGATCAGCGAGATGCTGCTGGCAGAAGACGGCGCCCAGGCGCTGATCGACAAACTGGCCAGCCCGCAGATTCGCATCGTCTCGCTGACCATCACCGAAGGCGGCTACTGCATCGACGACAGCAATGGCGAGTTCATGGCCCACTTGCCGCAGATCCAGCACGACCTGGCGCACCCCACGTCACCGAAAACCGTATTTGGCTTTATCTGCGCCGCCCTGACCAAACGTCGCGCCGCCGGCACCCCGGCGTTTACCGTGATGTCCTGCGATAACCTGCCGCACAATGGCGCTGTCACGCGCAAAGCGCTGCTGGCCTTCGCCGCCCTGCACAATGCCGAGTTGCACGACTGGATCAAGGCCAATGTGAGTTTCCCGAATGCCATGGTCGACCGCATTACGCCCATGACCAGCACCGCCCACCGCCTGCAACTGCACGACGAACACGGCATCGACGATGCCTGGCCGGTGGTGTGCGAACCCTTCGTGCAGTGGGTGCTGGAGGACAAATTCGTCAACGGGCGCCCGGCCTGGGAAAAGGTCGGCGTGCAGTTCACCGATGACGTCACGCCGTATGAAGAAATGAAGATCGGCCTGCTCAATGGCAGTCATTTGGCACTGACCTACCTGGGTTTTCTCAAGGGCTATCGGTTTGTGCACGAGACCATGAACGATCCGGTGTTTGTCGCCTACATGCGTGCCTATATGGACCTTGATGTCACGCCGAACCTGGCGCCGGTACCGGGTATTGATCTGACGGACTACAAGCAGACCTTGGTGGATCGCTTTTCCAATCAGGCGATTGCCGATCAGTTGGAGCGCGTGTGCTCGGACGGCTCGTCGAAGTTTCCCAAGTTCACCGTGCCGACCATTAACCGATTGATTGCGGATGGGCGCGAGACCGAGCGTGCGGCGTTGGTGGTGGCGGCCTGGGCACTGTATCTGAAAGGTGTGGATGAGAACGGGGTGAGCTACAAGATCCCGGACCCGCGGGCCGAGTTTTGCCAGGAGCTGGTGAGTGATGACGCGCTGATCAGCAAACGCCTGTTGGGGGTGGAAGAGATTTTTGGTACGGCTATTCCCAACTCGCCTGCGTTTGTGGCAGCTTTCGAGCGGTGCTTTGTCAGCTTGCGTGACAACGGCGTCACCGCAACACTGCAGCACCTACTGAAGAAACCGAATTAAACAGGTGGGAGCTGGCTTGCCTGCGATAGCGATCTATCAGTCACCTCATGGCTGACTGGACCACCGCTATCGCAGGCAAGCCAGCTCCCACAGTTGATCGGATTAGCACTCCAACAATAATACTGCTGAGCAAATCCTCATGACCCAGCAAAACCTGTTTCTCGGCATCGACTGCGGCACCCAGGGCACCAAAGCCATCGTCCTCGACGCCTCCAGCGGTAAGGTGCTGGGCCTCGGCGCGGCGGCGCACACGTTGATCAGCGGCGCCAATGGCCGTCGCGAGCAGCACACCCAGGAATGGCTGGACGCTTTCACCGAAGCTACCCACCGCGCTTTGCAACAGGCCGGCGTGGATGGCCAGGACATCCTCGGCATCGGTGTTTCCGGCCAGCAACATGGCCTGGTGCTGCTGGACGAGAACGGTGAGGTGCTGCGCCCGGCCAAGTTATGGTGCGACACCGAAACCGCACCGGAGAACGACCGCCTGCTGCAACACCTTGGTGGTGAAAGCGGTTCGCTGGAACGCCTCGGCGTGGCGATTGCGCCGGGCTACACCGTGTCCAAATTGCTCTGGACCCGCGAGCAGCATCCGGACATCTTCGCGCGCATCGCGCACATCCTGCTGCCCCACGATTACCTCAATTACTGGCTCACCGGCCGTGCGGTCGCGGAATACGGCGATGCGTCAGGCACGGGCTATTTCAACGTGCGCAGCCGTGAATGGGATGTGGCACTGCTCAAGCACATCGACCCGAGCGGTCGCCTGGAACATGCCTTGCCGCAACTGATTGAAGCGGATCAAAGCGTGGGGAGCGTGCTTCCGGCGATTGCCGAACGCCTGGGCATCAACCCCAACGCCATCGTCTCCAGTGGCGGCGGCGATAATATGATGGGCGCCATCGGCACCGGCAACATTGCCCCAGGCGTGATCACCATGAGCCTGGGTTCGTCGGGCACCGTGTATGCGTTCGCCGACCAGCCTAACGTGAGCCCGCAGGCGTCGGTCGCCACGTTCTGCTCGTCCAGCGGCGGTTGGTTGCCACTGATCTGCACCATGAACCTGACCAACGCCACCGGGGTGATCCGCGAACTGTTCGACCTCGACCTGGCCGCGTTCAATGCGTTGGTCGAACACGCGCCTATTGGGGCCGAGGGCGTGAGCATGCTGCCCTTCCTCAACGGCGAACGCGTGCCCGCCCTGCCCCACGCTACTGGGAGCCTGCATGGCCTGACCATGACCAACCTGACCCGCGCTAACCTGTGTCGCGCGGTGGTCGAGGGCACCACGTTCGGCCTGCGCTACGGCCTCGACCTGCTGCGCCAGACCGGCCTGCAAAGCCACAGCATCCGCCTGATCGGCGGCGGTTCGAAAAGCCCTGTGTGGCGGCAGATGGTCGCCGATATCATGAACACCGAAGTCATCTGCACTGAACAAAGCGAAGCCGCCGCCCTGGGCGCGGCGATTCAGGCGGCGTGGAGCCAATCCGGCGAACCCCTGGCCAGCCTGTGCGACAAATGCGTGAGCGTCGACCCGGCCAGCCGGACCCTACCGGTGGCGGCCAATGTCAGCGCCTATCAACAGGCTTACGAGCGCTATCAGCAGCTTGTGGCAACCCTTTAAGAGCGAACGACTATGTATCTGGTGTGTGGCGAAGCGCTGTTTGATTTCTTCAGCGAAGAAGATCCCAGCGGGCAGGCTTCCAAGGTCAATTACAAGGCGATTGCCGGCGGTTCGCCGTTCAACGTCGCGGTCGGGTTGCGTCGCCTGGGTATCGACGCCGGGCTGTTTGGCGGTTTATCCAGCGACTTCCTCGGCCGCCGCTTGTTGCAGGTGCTCAAGGATGAAGGCGTGAGTGAACAGTTCCTGGTGGAATTTGCCGCGCCGACCACCTTGTCGATGGTCGCCGTGGGCGCCAATGGCTCACCGCAGTACAACTTCCGTGGCGAAGGCTGTGCCGACCGGTTGTTGGAAATCGCGCACCTGCCGGAGTTGGGCGATGACATTCGCGGCCTGCATATCGGCTCCTTCTCGCTGGTGGTGCAGCCGATTGGCGACACCCTGCTGGCGTTGGTCAAACGCGAAAGCGGCAAGCGCCTGATCAGCCTCGACCCCAACGTGCGGCTCAACCCGCAACCGGACATCCAACTGTGGCGCGATCGCGTGGCCGAGCTGGTCAAGCATGCCGACCTGATCAAGGTCAGCGATGAAGACCTGCACCTGCTCTACCCCGACCAGTCGCCTGAAAGCGTGCTGCGGGGCTGGCTGCAACACCGTTGTCAGCTGGTGTTCCTGACGCGCGGTGGCGATGGCGCCAGCGTATTCAGCCGTCAGCATGGCACTTGGTCTGCACCTGCGGTCAAGGTGGTGATGGCCGACACGGTGGGTGCCGGCGATACCTTCCAGGCCGCCTTGATTGCCTGGCTGACCGAACAGCAGCTGGATTCGGTGCAAGGCCTGCAACAGCTCACGCGCGCGCAGATTGATGCCATGCTGGGGTTCGCCATCCGCGCCGCTGCGCTGACCTGCGGCAAGACCGGGCCCGACCTGCCGTATCGCGAGCAGCTCTGATGAAGGTTTTGTCAGCCACGTAAACATTAATCGATGGTTAATCCCGCAAGTCGACAGTCAAGTCGTACCCACTTGCGGAGAACCACCATGAAATTGCGCACTTTACTGCTCGGCAGCGCCTTGGCGCTGGCCGCAGCCTCAGGCCTGGCCCAGGCCGACGACCAACCCGCCACTGCCAAACCCGTGCCTTACCAGTACGGCATGCCGATGAATATCGACAAGGTGCTGGCGATGAACGAAACGCCGACCGACGAATGCAAAGTCATCAAGGCCGATATCAAGTTTTTGGATAAGGCGGGCAAGGTGGAAGACGTGAGCTATCGAAAAATGTCCGAAGCCTGTGATTTCCAGAACTGAGCCGTTAAAAGATCGGGCTATACCGTCGGATTTCACCGCATGAACATGTAGGACTTTTCTCAAAAACCCTAATTTAATCAATGATTAAGGTGGAGAGATAACAGTGAGCCCAACCGCATTTCCAAGGCTATTGGCTGAAGGGGCGGTCACCGCTTCATCGCGTTGATGAACCGGACCACTGACGGAGAATCCTCATGAACATGCACAGCGTATTCCTGCTCGGCTGCACCTTGGCGCTCACCACCGTATCGGCAATGGCACAGGCTGAAACAAAACCCGTGCCGTATCACTACGGCATGCCCATGGACATTCAGAAAGTGATTGCCATGACCGAGCCCCAGACCAATGACTGCAAGGTCATCGACGCCCAGATCAAGTTCTTGGACAAGGCCGGTGAACTGCACTATGTGAGCTACAAAAAAATGTCCGAGGCTTGCCTGTTCCAAAACTGAACAGGCTGCAGATAAGGGCGGCGTAGTGCGTCAACACGCGATATCCTTGCGCGCTCGTCAAACGGCTGAAAGGATTCGCCATGCAACTTCGCTTTCACACGCTCGCCCTCTTTACCGCCGTGCTCTGCTTCGCCCTGGCCTTAATATGGGGCCTGCGCCCCGAATGGATGTTGTGGCTGTGGAGCGTGGAATACACCAGCACCACGGGCCTGGTTGCCCGGCGTAACGCAGCACTGTTCCTGGCCATCGGCGTGATATTTTATCGCGCTCGCCATGCACCGCCCTCCGATACGCGACGCGCCATGACCACCGGCTTTATCACCGGATGCCTGGTGTTGGCGGCGTTGGGGTTCAGTGAATGGATAAACGGCAATGCCGGACCCGGCATTCTACTGGCGGTGGCAACGGAAACCGTATTGGGCCTGGCGTTTATCCAGGCCCACAGGTCTTCGGTCGTCCAACCTCAGGCGTCCTGTTAGTTGTAGCTGCGCCCTGCTACTTTTTGCAGGACGGGTGCCTGGGTGTGCTTGAGGTTTTCACGCAAACCGGTGATCAGGTTGCAGATGGCTCGACTGCTGTCGAGTTTGTCTGCGTTTATGCCTTTGACTTCCAAATCCACCCGATCACGGTCGCGGTCGTCATAGACTTTGATCGTCAGCGAAGCATCTTCGGCTTTGGTGCATTCGCACCGCTTGGGCAGGAAACTTCCTTCAATAATGCTGCGAAGTTCTAATTCCGAAAGCATGGTCAACCTCTCCTTTCTTGAGACTGCCAACAGTTGTTGTGAATTCAGCGAGCGCTTGCCCGCCGCGTCTTACCGACCTTGGAAGACGCTTATGACACCCAAGCGTACTCGGCAAAATCCGACCTCGTTGTAACCATTCCTCATAAGCAGGCTTCCATTTCATATAATTAAAACTTGAACTTATAGACTTAGTTAGATAAGCGTCGAATGGCCTTGATTAAACGTTTAACCCTTTACCTCGCGGAAGTCAGCGTGCTGCGCAACCACTCTTTCAGCAACATATCGCAAACTATCAAAGTTGATATTGGCCCCGGAATTAATCGCCACCAGCGTCTGCCCGCGCACGCCATGCTCACCAACATGCTTGCAAATCCCCGCTACCGCCAAAGCGCCTGAAGGTTCGGTGATAGAGCGCGTATCGTCGTAGATCAGCTTGATTGCGCTGCAGAGTTCGTCATTACTCACGGTGATGACCTCATCCACCCAGTCCCGACAGATTTCAAACCCATAGGCGCCCACCTGCGCCACCGCCGTGCCGTCGGCAAACCCCTCAACGCTGGAGAGCACCACCCGCTCACCGGCCCGCAGCGCCGCCAACAAGCAACTGGAGCCCTCGGGCTCGACACCGATGATGCGCACTTCGGGGCGCAGGTATTTGACGTAGGCCGCCACTCCGGCGATCAAGCCACCGCCCCCAACCGGCACGAAGATCGCGTCCAGCGGGCCTTGCTGCTGGCGCAGGATTTCCATGGCCACGGTGCCCTGGCCGGCGATCACTTCCGGGTCATCGAAGGGCGAAACGAAGGTGCACCCGGATGACTCGGCCAACTGCAGCGCATGGGCCAGGGCAAAGGGGAAGCTCGCCCCGTGCAGCACCGCTTCGGCGCCCCGTGAGCGTACGCCCACTACTTTCAACTCCGGCGTGGTGCTGGGCATGACGATCCGCGCCTGGATCCCCAACGCCTTTGCTGCCAGCGCTACGCCCTGGGCATGATTGCCCGCCGAGGCCGTGACCACGCCACGCGCCTTTTGCTCAGGCGTGAGCTGCACCAACTTGTTGTAGGCGCCACGGATCTTGAAGGAAAAGGTCGGTTGCAGGTCTTCGCGCTTGAGTAGCACCTGGTTACCCAACAACGCTGACAACGCCGGAGCGGCCTGCAAGGGCGTACGCACCGCCAGGTCATACACCGGGGCGGCGAGAATCTTCTTCACATAATGTTCAAGCAGGCCCGGGTCGGCGGTGTGAGGCGCGGTACAGGTGCTCATAGGTATCTCCTGGCTTCTTGTAAAGGGCCCGGGAGACGGAAAAACAAAACCCGCCTCTAGGGCGGGTTTGGGTACAGCCGTGCGCTATCCCGCCAAATGAGGAATGGCGGTAATAATAATGTTCTGCTGGCTGCACAAGGCTTGAAAGGTCATGTGACGAAACTAACCGGCAGCCCGTGACTTCGTCAATGGCGAAGAGCCATTTAACGCATGGGGCTTTACGATGAATATACGAAACGTATACGATTTGTATATTCATACCGCACAGTGAACATCATGGGCATCGTCAAGATCACCGACCAACTGCACGAACAACTGCGCCTGGCCAGCGCCGCGATGGACCGCTCCATCAACGCCCAGGCCGAGTTCTGGATCAAGATCGGCCTGCTTGCCGAACTCAACCCTGACCTGCCCTACAACGCGTTGATCAACAAACTGTTGCTCGACAAGCCCGACCTGATACGGGGGCGCACTTGATGATCAAGACTGCCCCGCAACTGGCCGTGATGCGTGAAGCCGGACGTCTGCTGGCCCAGGTCTTCAGCATGCTCGACGGTTTTGTCGCCGCCGGCCGCTCTACCCTGGAGCTGGACAGCGCCGTCGAAGCCTTCATTCGTAATGAGCTCAAGGCCCGCCCTGCCAGCCTTGGCCAGTATGACTACCCCTTCTCCATCAACACTTCGATCAACGAGGTGGTGTGCCACGGCATGCCCAGCGCCAAGGAGATTCTCAAGGACGGCGACATCATCAACATCGACATCACCCTGGAAAAAGGCGGTTTTATCGCCGACTCCAGCAAGATGTACATGATCGGCACCGTCGCCCCCAAAGCCCGGCGCCTGGTGGAAATGACCTTCGAGGCCATGTGGGCCGGCATCCGCCAGGTCAAGCCCGGCGCCCGCCTGGG
Organism: Pseudomonas sp. 58 R 12; assembly: GCF_900005865.1. NCBI lineage: Bacteria > Pseudomonadati > Pseudomonadota > Gammaproteobacteria > Pseudomonadales > Pseudomonadaceae > Pseudomonas > Pseudomonas sp. 58 R 12. The sequence continues at coordinate 19,041 of NZ_CVTP01000005.1, read as the reverse complement.
CGATATCGGCCACGCCATCCAGAGCCACGCGCAAGCCAACGGCTACAGCGTGGTCCGCGAGTACTGCGGCCATGGCATTGGCCGGCAGATGCATGAAGAACCGCAGATCCTGCACTTCGGCCGCCCCGGCACCGGGTTGGAACTGCGCGAAGGCATGGTGTTTACCATTGAGCCGATGCTCAACCAGGGCAGCAGCAAAGTGCGCAGCCTGAAGGATGGCTGGACCGTGGTGACCAAGGACAACAGCCTGTCGGCGCAGTGGGAACATACCGTGGCGGTGACAGCGGATGGCTTCGAAGTCCTGACCCTGCAACCTGACGCCTGAGCAACTCGAAACCTGTGGGAGCTGGCTTGCCTGCGATGACCATAGGTATCTACACATTTCAAATGTAATAGTGCGTAGCAGCTGTCGAGCCCCGGCGAGGCTGCGTTTGCGGCCTGTCTGACACACCGCTGACGCAGCCTCGCCGGGGCTCGACAGCTGCTACGTAGAGGGCGCGCTCAAGTTATGTAGATGCCTATGGTCATCGCAGGCAAGCCAGCTCCCACAGGGGATCGGTGTTCACACGACATTCGCGCCGCCGGCTATGCGCTTGAGCCCCAACACCATCAGCACAGCCCCTAGCCCCATCGCCAGCAGGAACAGCGGATACGACACCCACCACGGCGTGCCTGCCGTCATCATGCTGAACTCCGACATGCCGCCAATGCTCGCAATCAGGTTGAGCGGCAAAAACACCACGTTGATCAGTGTGAGCTTGCGCAACAGGTTGTTCATGCTGTTATTCATCAAGTTGCCGCGCGCGTCGATCAGCCCGGAAAACACGTTGGAATAGATCTCGGCCTGTTTGTAGCACTGGTGGTTTTCGATGATCAGGTCGTCGATCAGCCCGAGAATCTCGGCACCGAAATGCTCTTTCTCCGCGTGGTTGCGCAGTCTCGACAGCACCGCGCCGTTGCTGTGCAGCGCGTTGATGTAATAGATCAGGCTTTCGCTGAGGCTGAACATCTGCATCAGGTGATGGTTGCTCATCGACGCGTTGAACTGCTGCTGCAACTCACGTGCGACCAGCTTGATCACCTTGAGGTGGCCGAGGTAGTGGTGGATGTTGTTGAGCAGCAGGTCGAGCAACACATCCAGCGGGGTGTGCAGCGGGCGGCGCTTGCCGAGGCCGGTCAGTGGGGTTTCATCGGTGGCGATCACCAACAGGCGGCTGGGTGAAAACAGCAGGCCGCAGGACGACACTTCAAACACCAGGTTGCCGCCACCCGAGTAGTTTTCCGGGCGTTTCCAGATCAGGAAGAGATTGTCCGGGTGAAACTCAATCCGCGAGACTTCGTCAGGGTCCAGCGCCGAGGCCAGGGCGTGTTCGTCCAGCTTATGGTGGTCGCGCAGCCACTCACGCTCGGCCAGGTCAGGGTTGTTGAACAACATGATCGGGGCGTCGTCATGTTCCCCACTCTGCAGCTTGCCATCGGTCAGCTCAAAACGCTGGATCATCGCCGGGTCACCAGACCTGGCCCTGGCGTTTCAACTCCAGGCGCCGCACGAACTCCTCCAGCACCAAGCCGTACAGGTCGTCCTGCAAATAGGCGTCCTCGATTCCCGCATCCATGTTGGGGTTGTCGTTGACCTCGATCACCACCACCTTGTCGCCGGACTGCTTGAGGTCGACGCCGTAGAGCCCGTCACCGATCAGGTTGGCGGTCTTCACAGCCAGTTCCACCACCGCCTTGGGCGCTTCGTGGACCGCCAGGGTGCGGCATTCGCCGTTGATATCCTGACCGATGGCCTTGTGGTTATAGATCTGCCAATGGCCCTTGGACATGAAGTACTGGCAGGCAAAGATCGGCTTGCGGTTGAGTACGCCGATGCGCCAGTCGTACTCGGTGTAGAAGAACTCCTGGGCCAGCAACAGTACCGAATGCTCAAACAACTCGGCGGTGGCCTTGAGCAAGGCTTCCTGGCTTTCGACCTTGATCACCCCACGGGAGAAGCAACCGTCGGGGATCTTCAGCACCAGCGGGAACCCCAGGCGCTCGCCGACCCGTTCGAAATCTTCCGGTCGTTCCTTGTAGAGGATTTCGGTGGCGGGCATGCCCAGTTGATGACTGTTGAGCAGGTCGGTGAGGTAAACCTTGTTGGTACAACGCAGGATCGACGCCGGGTCGTCCATCACCACCAGGCCTTCGCTTTCGGCTTTCTTGGCGAAGCGATAGGTGTGGTTGTCGACGCTGGTGGTCTCGCGAATCAGCAAGGCGTCATATTCGGCCAGGCGCGAATAGTCCTTGCGTTCGATCAGCTCCACATCGATGCCCAGGCCCTTGCCCACGCGGATAAAATTATCCAGCGCCTTGGCGTTCGAGGGCGGCAGTTGTTCCTGGGGATCGTGCAGGATCGCCAAGTCATAACGGGCCAGGCGGCGTGAACGCGGCTGGCGCCAGATCTTGCGACTGAAGTTGTCCAGGGCGTGGGCGAATTGATCTTCCTGGTCATCGCGCAACTTATGCAACACGCCGGACTTGACCCCTTCTATGTGCCAGCCGTTATTCTTTTTGAAATCAACTAACAGGATGGGGCACGGGAACGCTTCAAACAATTGTCGGGCCAGATCCTGCAACGGTTCTATATTGGTCCGGCCAAAGTAAAGTGTCAGGGTAAAGCCTTCGGTATTGCTGTAAAGATGATGATTCAAGGCTTTATCAAGGGTTTTATCCAAGTCGTCCAGGGCCAGACCATACAGCGACTTTTTCGTCAGTTCGCTGATCGTGCGCACCGATGGGATCACCTTGTGCCCACGCGCCTCGGCGAGCAGCGAGCAGTAGTAGCCGTGCCCTAGGTACTTGTAGCTGCGGCACAGGTTAATCACCTGCACGCGCTTGCCGGTCTCGTTTTCCCGGGTTTGCTCCAGGTACTCTTGAGCAGTGACGATGTCTTCGCTGGGGAAGTAGGAGGCCCAATCTTCCTTGCGCTCGACAATGATCACTACTTGGCTTGCTCCTTTGAGGGGTGCGGAAAAATAACCCTTATTGGTTATTGTCGCCGCGACGGTTTGCTCGGATACTTCACGCCAATGACCTTGTACCGCCGACATAATATTTGATCCGCTTTAGAGAACTCGACCTTTTCTATTAAGCACGATCTTTTAGAGAAGTCCCGTTTCGTTACGCAACTTTTACGGCGGTCATATGGCTCTTTCCTTTCGCGTTGCAACCCCCTGCGATGTGCCTGAATTGGTGGCATTGGAACAGCACTGTTTCACCACTGACCGGCTGTCATCGCGCAGTTTCCACTGGATGGTCAGCCGCGCCCATGCGCAGTTGCTGGTGGCCGAGGCGGATGGACAGTTACTCGGCTATGCGCTGGTGCTGTTCCACCGTGGCACCTCGTTGGCGCGCCTGTACTCCATCGCCATCGCCGAACCTGCGCGCGGTTTGGGGCTGGGCAAACAGTTGCTCAAGCGCATCGAGACAATTGCCGTGGAACACGACTGTGCCTACCTGCGCCTGGAAGTGCGCACCGACAACCCCGGCGCCCTTGCGCTGTACGAAGGCGCCGGCTACCGACGCTTCGCCGTGATTAACGACTATTACGAAGACCACACCGCCGCCCTGCGCCTGGAGAAACGCATCGTCCAGCACCAGGATGCGCGCCCGCAAAGCGTGCCGTATTACCAGCAGACCACCGACTTCACCTGTGGCGCCGCCTGCCTGCTGATGGCCATGGGCGCACTGATGCCGGCGCGCACGGCGCAGCGGCGCGAAGAGCTGCAGATCTGGCGCGAAGCAACCACCGTGTTCATGACTGCCGGCCATGGCGGCTGCAGCCCACAAGGGTTGGCACTGGCGGCCTGGCGTCGCGGGTTTGCCGTGCGCATGCAGGTCAATGTGCGCGGGCCGCTGTTTCTGGATGGCGTGCGCGATGCGCATAAAAAGGATGTCATGCGCCTGGTGCATGAAGCCTTCGAAGAAGAATTGGCCAGCAGTGCCGTCGAGCAAGTGTTCGCCGGCGCACTGGACTTGCCCCAAGTGCTGCGCGACGGCGGCCAGCCCTTGGTGCTGATCAGCAGCTACCGCCTCACCCGCTCCAAGTCACCGCACTGGGTGATGGTCACCGATTGCGACGAGGACTTCGTCTACCTGCACGATCCGGACGTCGACCACAGCCAGCACCGCCAGCCCCTCGACTGCCAGCACTTGCCGGTCAGCCATGGGGAGTTCGAGCGCATGTGCCGGTTCGGCAATAACAAATTGCGCGCAGCCGTCATCCTATTCTCCAACCCGTAGCAGCGAGGCTGCGTTGGGCTGCGCAGCGGCCCCAAAACTTGCATCGCGTTTTCCCTGATACATCGCGGCGCACTTGACGCAGCCTCGCTTACGCTCGGCAGCTGCTACGGGGCTTGTCCTTAAGCGACCTGTTTGATTTGGGCCTTGGCCTCCAGCTCGCGCACCAACGGCAAGACGCGTTTGCCGAAGTACTCGACCTCCTCCTGGAAGTGCAGGAAGCCCGCTAGCACTAGGTCCACACCGACCGCCTTGAGCGCAACGATGCGCTCGGCGATTTGCTGTGGCGTGCCGATCAGGTTGGTCTTAAAGCCGTCGTTGTATTGCACCAGGTCTTCGAAGCTGGACTTGGCCCAGTTACCCTCGCCTTCCGGTGAGGCCTTGCCCGCCTGCTTGGCCGCGTCACCGAAGGCATTCACCGCTTCCGGGTCGGCCTTGTTGATGATCTCCGCCAGCACCGCGCGGGCTTCTTCCTCAGTGTCACGGGCGATCACGAAAGCGTTGACGCCGACCTTGACCGAATGGTTATTCGCCGCCGCCTTGGCTCGGATGTCATCGACCTGGGCCTTGATGCCTTCTGGGGTATTGCCATTGGTGAAGTACCAGTCCGAGACCCGCGCGGCCATGTCCCGCGCCGCCCTTGAACTGCCGCCCTGGAACACTTCCGGCTGGCCGATGGGCTTGGGCTTGAGGGTGTAATTGTTGAAGCGGTAGAAGTCGCCTTTGAAGGTGAAATCGTCCTGGGTCCAGATGCCCTTGAGGGCGCGGATGAATTCTTCGGAGCGGCGATAGCGCTCATCGTGCTCCAGCCAGTGCTCGCCGATGGCCTGGAACTCGCCCTTGAACCAACCGCTGACGATATTCACCGCGATACGGCCGTTGGTGAGCTGGTCGATGGTCGCCAGTTGCTTGGCCGCCAGCGCCGGCTGCCAGGGGCCGGGCAGGATCGCGGCGATCACTTTGAGTGTGGTGGTCGCGGCCAGCAGCGCATGGCTGAACGCCACGGATTCGTGCTGGTTCTCGGCGCCGTAGCCGGCGGTGAAACGGATCTGGGTCAGGCCATACTCGAAGCCCGCGGCTTCGGCCAGTTGCGCCAGTTTACGGTTGTAGTCGATACCCCAATCGGTACGTTGCTCGATCTTGCTGACCACTAACCCACCACTGACATTGGGCACCCAATAGGCAAATTTCACGGCTTGCTGACTCATCAATCGGTACCTCGCACAAAGGGATGTACCGAGGGCTTGAGCAGCAAGCGTGCCAGGCCGGGGAAACGCCCAGGCCAAGGGGGTTGCCGCCAATGCTGGGTGCAGAGGCCAATGTCGCGGATTGGGCAGGTTTGTCGATCAGCTGTTGCCAGGGCAACAGTGCATCAGGGCTTTTTTCAGCAAATACGGGCGCCGGCACCCGGCACGGACTGTGCAATCACCCCGGTACCGATCACTGCCCAGGAACCTTGCCCATGACCGACCACCACGTCATCAACCCACTGTCCATTGGCGTCGACTACCCCACGTTAGCCGCGCGATTCCGACCGATCTTCCAGCGCATCGCGGATGGCGCGGTAGAGCGCGAACACACGCGCACCCTGCCCCATGAACCCATCCAGTGGCTCAAAGAGGCCGGTTTTGGCGCGGTAAGGGTGCCGGTGGAATACGGCGGTGGTGGCGCCTCCCTGCCGCAGCTGTTCGAATTGTTGATCGAACTGGCCGAAGCCGACTCCAACGTGCCCCAGGCCTTGCGTGGGCACTTCGCCTTTGCCGAAGACCGCCTGAACGCGCCGCCCAGTGCTGGTCGCGACCTGTGGTTCAAGCGCTTTGTGGCCGGCGATATCGTCGGCTGTGCCTGGACCGAAATCGGCAATGTGGCCATCGGCGATGTGGCCACCCAGGTCAGCCCCGACGGCGACGCCTGGAAACTCAATGGCGAAAAGTTCTACAGCACCGGCAGCATTTTCGCCGACTGGATCGATGTATACGCCCAGCGCAGCGACACCGGCGGCGATGTGATCGCGGCCACCCGCGCACGCCAGCCTGGCGTGGTGCACAGCGACGACTGGGACGGCTTTGGCCAGCGCACCACCGGCAGCGGCACGTCGCGCTTTACCGATGCGGTGGTGGAGGCGGAAAACGTTATCGACTTTTCCAGCCGGTTCAAATACCAGACCGCGTTCTATCAGCTTGTTCTGCTCGCCAGCCTGGCCGGTATTGGCCGTGCAGCGTTGCGCGATGTGGCGCATCAGGTGCGCAGCCGCAAGCGGATCTACAGCCATGGCAATGCGGCCCATGTCAGCCAGGACGCACAGGTTCAGCAGGTGGTAGGTGAAGTGGCAGCGCTGGTCTATGCCGCCGAGGCGAGCGCGTTGAAAGCCACGCTACCGGCGCAACGGGCGTACGTGGCCCGGTTTGGCGGGGATGAGGTTGCCGAACGCGAAGCCAATGTGACGGCCGAGATTGAATCGGCGACGGCGCAGGTGGTGGTGTCGGAATTGATTCAGCGGGCTACCAGTGAATTGTTTAACGCACTGGGGGCTTCGGATGTGCGCCAGGGTAAAGCGCTGGATCGGCATTGGCGTAATGCGCGGACGGTGTCGTCGCATAATCCGGTGATCTATAAGGCGCGGATTGTGGGGGATTGGGTGATCAATGGGGCTGAGCCGCCGTTTGTTTGGCAGATTGGGAATGGGCCGGGCCGGGGTTGAGTCGCGGTTTTGGTAGGGGGTGTATCCGTTATTTGGGTGATGGCGGATATGGGTTCCGCCCTTACGGCGGGTCACTTTGGAATAGCCCCAAAGTAACCAAAGGGCTCTTGCCCCAACACTCGGCACCTCGCTTAGGCTCGGTGTGCCCGTAATCCGACATTGATTTGGGGGGCCGCCGCCACGCGCCATCCATGGCGCGGGGCGGCTAAACCGGCATCCCTGCCGGTTTACCCCCCAAATCAATATCGAATTCCGGCCAGCGTGTTTAACGGGGCGCCTAAGATCAAGATCAAAAAGATCAAAAGCAAAAGCACGGCGGCCTGACAGCCGGCCTGAGTGGTGGGGAGCAAAAGCGCTGTTTTTAGGGGCTTGCCAGCGATGTAGGCAACTCGGTATGTCAGTTACACCGAGGTGATGCCATCGCAGGCAAGCCAGCTCCCACAGTTTTGACCGAGTTCGGCCACACAATACCGGTCGGCTTTAAGGCCGCCGCGCTTTTGCTTTTGATCTGGGGCGCCCCATCAAACACGCTGGCCGAACGCAGGCTTGAATCCGTAGGTAACCCGGCAGGACGCCGGGTTAGCCGCGCTGGGCCAAGGATGGCCCATCGCGGCGGCCCACGGATTCAAGCCGGAGTGAGGGCACACCCAGCCTAGGCGAGGTGCCGAGTGTTGGGGCAAGAGCCCTTTGGTTACTTTGGGCTGGGCCGGCATTCCGGCTCTTTTCCAAAGTGACCCGCCGTAAGGGCGGAACCCATATCAGCCATTACCCAAATACCGGATATCCCCCCCAATCAGAACGCGAGCTTATAACCAATCGCCATCAACATAACCGCCAAGCACGGCCGCAATATCCCGTCCGGCAGCTTGCCGGTCATATGGCTGCCGAAGTAAATCCCCGGCAACGACCCCATCAACAAAAACCCCAACAAATGCCAGTCCATGTTCCCCATGCTCGCATGCCCCAAGCCCGCCACCAGGGTCAGAGGCACGGCGTGGGCGATCTCGGTCCCCACCAGCCGCCGCGTGGCCAGGAACGGATACAGGATAAACAGCGCCACAGTCCCCAGAGCACCCGCGCCGATGGACGTCAGGGCAACCATGGTGCCCAGGATGGCACCGGTCACCACCGTCAGCATGTTCAGGTTGCGTGGGCTCATGTGATAGTCATCACCGGCATGCCGCTGGGCAAAAGCCAACAGGCTTTTCTTGAACAGAATCGCCAGGGCCGTCAGCAGCAACACCACGCCAAGGGCTTGCTTGATCACCGCGTTCATCGCGCTGGGGTCGGTGTGCAGGCTGGCCAGGAACCACAGGGTCAGCAACACCGCAGGCACGCTGCCCAGGGTAAGCCAACCGGTGATGGTCCAGTCGATGTTCTTGTTCTTGCTGTGCACCAACACCCCACCGGACTTGGTGATGGCGGCGTACAACAAGTCGGTGCCCACGGCCGTCGCCGGGTTGATGCCGAACCACAGCAGGATCGGGGTCATCAACGAGCCCCCGCCCACCCCCGTCATGCCCACGATAAAACCAACGATCAGGCCGGCAATCACAAAACCAAAATTACCCACTTCCATCAACGCTACCTGCGGCCTTATAAATTTCTGGCCGCAGGATAGCGATTTTTCTTATAACGACTTATATCAATATGATCTGACTTTATGCCTTTTATGGCAGGCGATGACAGGCATAGGCCTGGGTTTGATACGGGAAGGCGATGGTGTCCCGCCCGCGCAAGTCGGGATGGGTGTCGATCAAAGTGCGCAATTGCGCGGTAACGCTGGCCTTTTCTGCGGCTGGGAGCGCCGCGATAAAGCTCACTGACAGAAAGCGATCCATGACCACTTCCTGGGGGCTGCCGACGTGGCTGTACGCAAAACAGGTGACTTCAGGGTCGGAAAAGTACTTGCCGGTGAAGGCTTCACGCCAACGTCCGCTATGAAAGCGCGGGGTGTCGCCTTCGTACGGTGTGATTATTTCGGTGATTGCCGCCACCCAGCCCACCGATTCGTCGCGCACATTCCACACCAGCCCCAGGCGCCCTCCGGGCTTGAGTACGCGATGGATTTCCGCCAGTGCGGCCTGGGTGGAGAACCAATGGAATGCCTGCGCACAGACCAGCGCATCGGCGCTGGCAGACGCCAGGGGGATGGATTCGGCAGTGCCATTTACCAGGCGCACGCCCGGCAGCAGCTTAGCCAGCTGCGCGCCCATCGCCGCCACAGGCTCGACGGCAATCAGCGTTGGCGCCAGGGTGCTGAGCAAGCGCGTGAATTTGCCGGTGCCGGCACCTAGGTCAATCACTGTCGACTGCGCATCAATCCGCAGGGTTTGAGTGAGCCAGCCAGTGAGTTGTCTGGGGTAATTCGGCCGGCCTTGGGCGTAAGTGACTGCATGGGTGGAGAAACCTTGTTGAGCAGACGCGTGGACACCAGTCATTGCCAATCTCTCCTCAGGGGTGAAGCGGGGGCACAGTGTGCGCCCTCACACATTTATTTTCTAATCCGTGCATCCAATCCTGCGCAAGCTGGGTAGTCCTTTCAGTCACCCCGCTGTTTTACTGAAATGGAGAAACACCCATGAACGCTAAAGCACTGTTCTGCCTCACTGCCCTGCTGGCAACTGCACCCGTTGCCTTCGCCCAGACCGGCTTGCCGGACAGCATCAAGGTGCCGGACGGCCACAAGGTGGCACTGGAAACCACCGGTGTCGGCGAAATCACCTACGAGTGCCGCGACAACGCCAACGCCGCCGGCCAGACCGAGTGGACCTTCGTCGGCCCCAAGGCCGTGCTGAATGACCGTAGCGGCAAGCAAGTCGGCACCTATTTCGGCCCGCCCGCCACCTGGCAAGCCACGGACGGTTCGAAAATCACCGGCACTCAGTTGGCGGTGGCGCCGTCGGGTGCGGGCAACCTGCCGTACCAATTGGTCAAGGCCAACCCGGCTGAAGGCAAGGGCGCGATGAGCGGCGTGAGTTACATCCAGCGGGTTGCCCTCAAGGGCGGCGTGGCACCGAGCAGTGCCTGCACGGCGGCCAACAAGGGCAAGCAGGCCGTGGTGAAGTACCAGGCCGACTACATTTTCTGGGCGGCCAACTGAGCAAAGTCGGCTACGCTGCCCCCAATGCCGATCGTTGGGGGGAGCACCGCGTGTTTGATTACGAAGCCTGTCTGCAATCCTGCGCCCGTGGCGATCAGCGTGCCCTGCACCAGCTCTATGAGCACGACAGCAGCCGTTTGCTCGGCGTGGCGTTGCGCATAGCGAGGGACAAGTCCCTGGCCGAAGACATCGTGCACGACGCATTTATCAAGATCTGGCGCGGTGCCGACAGTTTCGACCCCAGTCGCGGTTCGGCACGTGGCTGGGTGTTCAGCGTGACCCGGCACCTGGCGCTCAACAGTGTGCGTAACCATTACCGCGAAGTACCGTTAGGCGAAGAACACGAGCAAGTCGCTGCAATCGACACCTTTGAATTCAGCGCACGCGCCGGGCAGGTCCACATCTGCCTGGAGCAACTCGACCCGGCCCGTCGTACCTGCATCCTGCATGCCTACGTCGACGGTTATTCCCACAGCGAAATCGCCCAGAAACTGGACACCCCACTGGGGACCGTCAAAGCCTGGATCAAACGTAGCCTCGCCGCGCTGCGGGAGTGCATGGCATGAGCAACCCACTGGACGAACTGGCCAGCGAATACGTGCTGGGCACCCTGCCCGGCGAACAACGCGCCGAGGTGGAACAACGGCTCAAGCACGACGCCGAATTACGCGCCGCAGTGGACGCCTGGGAGCATCGCCTGTTGCCGCTGACCGCACTCGCGGAGCCGGTGCCACCCTCCTCTGAGCTGTGGCGGCGTATCGAACGCAACATCGCCAGCGCCCGCACGCATTGGTGGGATCTGCTGGCCGTGTGGCGCGGCCTGGCCGGTGCCGGGCTGGTGACAACCCTGGTACTGGCCACGCTGCTGCTGACCCGCCCGCCCACCGCCGACCCGACCTTTGTCGTGGTGCTGGTGGCGCCGCAAAGCCAGGCCCCGGGCTGGGTGATCCAGGCCAGTGACAATCAGCAGATTCAGTTGATCCCGCTGGGCGTGATGGAAGTGCCGGCGGACAAAGCCCTGCAGTTCTGGACCAAGGGTGACGGTTGGCAGGGGCCGGTATCCCTGGGCCTGGTCAAACCCGGGCAAACGCTGTCGGTACCGCTGGACAAGCTGCCGCCGCTCACGCAGAACCAGCTGTTCGAGTTGACCCTGGAAGACCCGCGCGGCTCGCCGACCGGCAAACCCACCGGGCCGATCCAGGCAATTGGCCGCGCGGTCAAGGTGCTCTGATCAGGCGACGCTGGGCAACCACACGCGAAAGCGTGCACCGCCCAGCGGCGAAGCCAATGCCGTCAAGGTGCCGCCCTGGGCTTCCAGGGCGCGTCGGCTGATGGCCAGGCCCAGGCCAAAACCGCCGGTGGCGCGGTCACGGCTGCGATCAAGGCGGTAGAACGGCTCGAAGATGCGCTCTCGCTGGTCCAGCGGGATGCCGATGCCGTCGTCGTCCACGCAGATTTCACAGCCTTTGGGGCAGACCTTCACGCCGACCTGAATGCGCTTGTCGCAGTAACGCGTGGCATTGCGCAGCAGGTTCTGCAACGCGCGGGCAGTAAGGCGCGGGTCGAGATTGAAGCGCTCCACGGCGCAGTCGAGCGCCACATCAATGACGATCTCGGGGTTTTCCAGTTCGTCATCGACGCTTCCCAGCACACTGTCGATAAACTCATCGAGCACCACTTCCACCCGCTCCGGCAATTGCGCCGGGTTCTGCAGGCGGCTGTAGGACAGCAGCTCCAGCACCAGTTCGTCCAGCTCGCGGATATGCGCCACCAGGCTTTGCAAGCGTTCACGGCTGGCCTCGGGCAAGTCTTCGGAGAGCGCCAGGGCCAGGCCGAAATCCAGGCGCGTGAGCGGCGTGCGCAGCTCGTGGGAGACCGCGTTAAGCAGGTCGCGTTGCTGATTGAGCAGGTATTCGATGTCGTCGGCCATGGTGTCGAACACCGAAGCCAGGCTGCCGATGCTGGAGCTGGCCGGAATGCGCGTGCGTTCCGCCATATTGCCCTGGCCCAATTGCCCGGCGGTGCTTTTCAGGCGTTCCAGGTCGCGCCAGTGCGGGCGTAGCCACACCAACAGGCAGGCCAGCAGCGCGGCAACAATCAACACGTTGATCGCCCAATACAGCACGTTCATGTCCATCGGGTCAGGCGGTATCGTCAGCTTGACCACGAATTGCTCATTGATCGGAGTGCTGATTTGCTCCATCCAGCCCCATTCGCCCAGGCGCACTACCGACCTGCCCTGCTCCAGTAGCTTTTCCTCAGCCGGGGTGTAGCTGGCGTCCTGGCGCAGCAGCAATTGAACCCTGAGCGGCGCGAATTCGCGGCCCAGTTGGTCGGTGACCTGTGACCAGCGCTCCACAGGTGCGCGCAGGTATTGTTTGACAATCAGCTTTTGCTGGCCGCGGGTCTGCTCGATGTTGTAATTCACGTAGCGGTGTTCGAACAGCTGGATCACCAGCGTGGGCACCAGGTAGATCGCCGCACTGTAGGTGACGATGGTGATCAGATAGAGGCGAAACAGTACGCGAACCATCGATCAGCATTCCCACTCGGAACGGCTGAACAGGTAGCCTTTGCCCCACACCGTCTTGATCTTGCGCGCTTCACCGGCGTTGTCGTCGAACTTGCGGCGCAGCTTGGAAATCGCCACGTCCACCGAACGGTCGGTGCCGTTGAACTCGATACCGCGCAGGCGTTGCAGGATCTGGTCACGGCTGAGTACTTCGCCGGCATGCCGTGCGAGCACCACCAACAGGTTGTATTCGCCGCTGGACAACTCCACCGGTTGTTCACGCCAGGTCACGGTGCGCTCCGACAGGTCGATGCACAGGTTGCCCATGATGATCTGGTCGTTGGCCGCCTGGGGTTCGGACAAGCTGCTGCGCCGTAATAACGTGCGGACACGGGCCAGTAGCACGCGCGGTTCACAAGGTTTGGTCACGTAGTCGTCGGCGCCCATTTCCAGGCCCAGCACCTGATCGTGGCTGTCGTCCCGCGCCGTGAGCATCAGGATCGGCAAGCCCGCCGAGTCGGCCCGCAGCAATCGGCATACTTGCAGGCCGTCGAGTCCGGGCAGCATCAGATCGAGGATCACCAGGTCCGGCGGATTCAAGCGCGCGCGTTCACGCACGTGGTCGCCACGGCTGAGCACGCTGACGTGGTAGCCATTGCGCTCCAGGTAGCTGGCAATCAGCTCGGAGAGTGCGGCGTCGTCTTCCACCAGGAGAATGTTGGGCATGGTGTTTCCAAATAAGCAGTGATGGGCGGTACACAAATCCAATGTGGGCGCTGCTTGTGTGGGAGCTGGCTTGCCTGCGATACAGGCACTGCGGTCTATCAGGTAGACCGAGGTGATGCTATCGCAGGCAAGCCAGCTCCCACACAAGCCGGTTGCCACATGTTGAATCGTTGGCGCTTGCAGGATTGTGCAAGGATATACGCCCAACGCTCACAACGCGTTGCACCTTACATTTCTTCACAGACCCGCTACACAGCTTCACAGCACCACGGCGCAGGTGACTTTAGGATGCGCCAGTCAATATTGGGATAAGAGCATGTCGAAGAATCTGTTTGCGCCGTTTTGCCTGCTGGCCCTCACCCTTGCCCTGAGCGCGTGTGACAACTCCGCGGGCGAAGCGCCGCAAATGCCGCTGGCCAAAGTGCGCATCGAAACCCTTGAGGCCAAGCCCCTGTCGATCACCAGCGAACTGAGCGGGCGTATTGCTGCGCCGCGTATCGCTGAAGTGCGCGCACGGGTCGCGGGTGTGGTGATGCAGCGGGTGTTCAAGGAAGGTCGTGACGTGAAACAGGGCGACGTGCTGTTTCGCATTGATCCGGCGCCCTTCAAGGCCGACCTCGACAGCGCCCAGGCCAATCTGAGCAAGGCCGAGGCGAATGCCTTCCAGGCGCGCCTGCAAGAGCAGCGCTACAGCCAGTTGGTGGAAGGCAACGCCATCAGCGGCCAGGACTACGACAACGCCCGCGCCGCCGTGCGCCAGACCAACGCCGAGGTCGCCGCCAACAAGGCTGCCGTCGAGCGAGCCAAGTTGAACCTGGGCTACGCCACCGTGACCGCACCGATTTCCGGGCGTATTGGCCGTGCGCTGGTGACCGAGGGCGCCCTGGTCGGCCAGAATGAGGCCACGCCGCTGGCGATCATCCAGCAACTGGACCCGATCCACGCCGACCTGACCCAGTCCAATCGCGAGCTGAATGACCTGCGCCGTGCCTTCCGTGCCGGCAGCTTGAAGCAGGTCGGCCAGGACCAGGCCAAGGCCACCTTGATCGAGGACGACGGCAGCCTCTACCCGTTGCCGGGCAAATTGCTGTTTGCCGAGATCAGCGTCGACCCCGGTACCGGCCAGATCATCCTGCGCAGCGAATTCCCCAACCCGGACCTCGACCTGCTGCCCGGCAGCTTTGTGCGGGTGCGCCTGGAGCAAGCCGTCGACAAGCAAGGCATCAGCGTGCCGCAACGCGCCATTACCCGTGACAGCGCCGGTATCCCGATGGTCTTGCTGCTGGACGCCGAACAAACCGTCAGCCAGCAGCCGGTGGAGCTGGGCGCGGTGATCAATGATCGCTGGATTGTCAGCAGCGGCCTCAAGGCCGGTGACCGCATCGTCGTCGAAGGCCTCCAGCACGCGCGCCCCGGTGAAAAAGTCGACGTAGATGACAGCCCGACGCCGCTCGCCCAGGCCTCCGGCCAATAAGGATCATTGACCATGCCGCAGTTCTTTATTGACCGCCCGATCTTCGCCTGGGTGGTTGCCCTGTTTATTCTGCTCGCCGGTTTGCTGGCAATCCCGCAGCTACCGGTGGCGCAGTACCCCAACGTCGCGCCGCCAAAAGTCGAAATCTACGCGGTCTACCCCGGCGCTTCGGCGCAGACCCTGGATGAGAGCGTGGTCAGCCTGATCGAGCAAGAGCTCAACGGCGCCGATCACCTGCTGTATTTCGAGTCCCAGAGCAGCCTGGGTTCGGCAACCATCACCGCGACGTTCCAGCCGGGCACCAACCCGGAAATGGCGCAGGTGGATGTGCAGAACCGCCTGAAAGCGGTCGAGCCGCGCCTGCCGCAAGCGGTGACCCAGCAAGGCTTGCAGGTGGAGAAAGTCTCCGCCGGCTTCCTGTTGCTGGTGACCCTCACGTCCAGCGACGGCAAGCTCGATGATGTAGCGCTCAGCGATTACCTGGCGCGCAACGTGATGAACGAACTCAAGCGCCTCGACGGTGTGGGAAAGGCCCAGCTGTATGGCGCCGAACGTGCCATGCGGATCTGGATCGACCCGCAGAAACTGATCGGTTTCAACCTGACCCCGGCCGATGTAAACGCCGCGATCAGCGCGCAAAACGCCCAGGTATCGGCGGGCAGCATCGGTGATTTGCCGGGTACCAAGACTCAGGAAATCACCGCCGCGATCCTGGTCAAGGGCCAGCTGTCCACGCCGGCCGAGTTCGCCGACATCATGCTCAAGGCGAATCCCGACGGCTCCACTGTGCGCATCGGCGATGTGGCACGGGTGGAAGTCGGCAGCCAGGAATACCAGTTCTCCACGCGCCTGAATGGCAAACCGTCCACCGCAGTCAGCGTGCAGCTGGCACCTGGCGCCAATGCGCTGAACACCGCCACCCTGGTGCGGGCGAAGATGGACGAGCTGTCGCGCTACTTCCCGGCCAATGTGGAATACAAAATCCCGTACGACACCTCGCCGTTCGTCAAAGTCTCGATCACCAAGGTGGTCTACACCCTGCTCGAGGCCATGGCGCTGGTGTTTGCGGTGATGTTTTTGTTCCTGCAGAACGTGCGCTACACCCTGATCCCGACACTGGTGGTGCCGATTGCGTTGATGGGCACCTTCGCCACCATGTTGTTGCTGGGGTTCTCGATCAACGTGCTGACCATGTTCGGCATGGTGTTGGCCATCGGTATCCTGGTGGACGACGCGATTGTGGTGGTGGAAAACGTCGAGCGGATCATGGTCGCCGAGGGGCTGTCGCCCAAGGAAGCGACGCGCAAGGCCATGGGCCAGATCACCGGCGCGATCATCGGCATCACCCTGGTGCTGGTGGCGGTGTTCCTGCCGATGGCCTTTATGGCGGGTTCGGTGGGGGTGATCTACCAACAGTTCTCGTTGTCGATGGCGGTGTCGATCCTGTTCTCGGCGTTCCTCGCCCTGACCTTGACCCCGGCCCTGTGCGCCACTTTGCTCAAGCCGATCGCCAAGGATGAGCACCATGCCAAAGGCGGTTTCTTTGGCTGGTTCAACCAGCGTTTTGAACGCCTCACCGACCGCTACGAAGGCTGGGTGGCCTATGCCCTCAAGCGCAGCGGCCGTTACCTGCTGATTTACCTGGTGCTGCTGGTGGGCCTGGGGTGGATGTTCAGCCGCCTGCCCTCCTCGTTCCTCCCGGTGGAAGACCAGGGTTACACCATCACTGACATCCAGTTGCCACCGGGCGCGAGCAAGAACCGCACGGTGCAGGTGGCCGAACAGATCGAAGCGCATAACGCCAAAGAGCCTGGGGTGGGCGACACCACCATGATCATGGGCTTCAGTTTCTCCGGTTCGGGGCAGAATGCCGCGCTGGCGTTTACCACGCTCAAGGATTGGTCGGAGCGCAGCAGCGATGACTCCGCCGCGTCGATTGCCGACCGCGCCAACATGGCCTTTACCGAACTGAAAGATGCGATTGCCTACGCGGTCCTGCCACCGCCGGTGGATGGCCTCGGCACGTCCAGCGGCTTCGAGTTCCGCTTGCAGGACCGGGGCGGTGTCGGCCATGCCGCGTTGATGGCCGCGCGCACGGAATTGCTGGCCGCCGCCGAGAAAAGCCCGATCCTGGCCAACGTGCGCGAAAGCGCCCTGGCCGAAGCACCGCAAGTGCAGCTGGAAGTCGACCGCAAGCAAGCCAACGCGCTGGGCGTGGCCTTTGCAGACGTGGGCAATGTGCTGTCCTCGGCCATCGGCTCGGCTTATATCAATGACTTCCCCAACCAGGGCCGCATGCAACGGGTGGTGGTGCAGGCCGAAGGCGACCAGCGCAGCCAGGTGGCGGACCTGATGAAGATCCACGTGCGCAACAACGCCGGCAAGATGGTGCCGCTGTCGGCCTTTGTCGAAGCCAAGTGGACCCAGGGCCCGGCGCAATTGACGCGCTACAACGGCTACCCGGCCATTGCGATTTCCGGCGAAGCGGCACCGGGCCACAGTACCGGTGAGGCGATGGATGAAATCCAGCGCCTGGTCAGCCAATTGCCGGCCGGCCTGGGCCAGGAATGGACCGGTTTGTCGTTGCAGGAACGCCTGTCCGGTTCCCAGGCGCCGATACTGTTGGGCCTGTCGCTGCTGATCGTGTTCCTGTGCCTGGCGGCGCTGTATGAAAGCTGGTCGATCCCGACCTCGGTATTGCTGGTGGTGCCGTTGGGCGTACTCGGTGCCGTGTTGGCGGTGAGCTTGCGCGGCATGCCCAACGATGTGTTCTTCAAGGTCGGCTTGATCACCATCATTGGCCTGTCGGCGAAGAACGCGATCCTGATCATCGAGTTCGCCAAGGACCTGTATGACCAGGGCGAAGACCTGATCACCGCCACCTTGAAAGCCGCGCGGTTGCGCTTGCGCCCGATCATCATGACGTCGCTGGCGTTTATCCTCGGCGTGGTGCCGCTGGCGATTGCGACAGGTGCCAGCTCGGCCAGCCAGCAGGCGATTGGTACGGGGGTGATCGGCGGGATGATCACCGCGACGTTGGCGGTGGTGTTTGTGCCGGTGTTTTTTGTGGTGGTCATGAAGTTGGTGAAGAAACGCCCCCGGTAGACCCATTCTTGAATGGGTACTGGATCAAAAATGTGGGAGCGGCGGTGCGACGATTCGACTTGCTCGCGAAGGCGGTGTGTCAGTGAGGTAGGTATCGACTGAAACACCGCCTTCGCGAGCAAGCCCGCTTGTGTCTTGAACCAGGCTTAAACTGAAGGTGAGAGCGGTGAGTGACAAGCTGAATGCCCGAAGTGCTTAAAGCACGTGTGGGAGCCCATGCTGTCACTCACCTCTCCACTCTGGTCATTGAGCCCGAACAGTTGAACGAGCCCACCTCGAACAGTTACAAGCGTGGGCCAAGCCAGAGCGCTCTCACCTTGAGTGTAAGAGGATTTGGCTATGTTTTCCTATCCAGCAGGTATTGATGTCTCCAGCGGTAGCCTCGAGATTCGGGTTGATCAACTGGATGTAGCGATGAGTTGTTCCAATTCGCAGAGTGATTTTCCTGGGTTAATTGGATGGCTAACCCTGCATCGCGTGGGTCGAGTGTTGCTGGAGGCCACTGGCGGTTACGAGCGCAAAGTCATGAAAGCGCTTCAAGCTGCGGGCTTTGAAGTCATACGGATCAACCCTTGCCGAGCCAAAAGCTTTGCCCGGGCTATGGGGCAACAAGCCAAAACCGATCCGATAGATGCACGCCTTCTTGCGCAGTTCGCAGCGGTCATCAAATCGCCCGATAGCCGGGTTACCAGCGCCGAGCAGGATGATTTGCGCGCCCTAGTCCAACAGCGAGAGCACTTTGTTCAGCAAAGAGATGACGACAAACGGCGGCTTAAAACGGCCTCCTCTGACGTGGTCAAGCCTGCGCTGCAGAGTCATATCGACTATTTGCAAAAAGTGCTGAAGGAGCTGGAAAGCCTGATCCGCCAAAGTACAGAACGTCTGGATCGTAAAAAAGTAGCCCTTCTGTGCTCAGTCAAAGGCATAGGACTTGTTACAGCGGCCAGCTTGATGTCCTATCTTCCGGAGCTAGGCGAGGTGGGTAGACATCAGATTGCAGCATTGAGCGGCACTGCGCCCTACAACGACGATAGCGGCAAGCACAAAGGCAAGCGTCATATCAGCGGCGGCAGGTTCGCCGCGAGGCGCTCACTGTATATGGCCTGTTGGTCAGTGATCCGGTTTCAGCCTGAGTT